>JAFSJX010000058.1 GCA_017449285.1 Treponema sp. | reverse complement strand
GCAGGACATGGGGGACGGTGCGGTGCAGCTGTTCTTTGACCAGCATAAAAAATATATTGAAGTGTACACATGGAAACCGGATTACAGTGATGTGGACGCGTTTTACAAACTGTATGAGCAGCGCCTCATCGAGATGAAGGCGTTCATCCGTTGCACCAGCTGCGGGCACAAGGTGAGGGCCAATACAAAGTTCTGTCCGGAATGCGGAACGCGTATCAACTTCAATGAAGACGTGATTGATAATTCGGATGAGAAGAAGAGTATTTTTGATTCTATTTTCCGGAGTGATGATTAACCTTAAAAAGTGCAAGTAACACTGCAGCCGGTAAGGCGTCGCAAAACCGTTCGCGTTTGCTATTTCATGGGCTTATTTGCCTGTGGCTTCGAAACTCGGGCTTCGCCCTCAGACAGTCTCGCCACTACGGCAAATTTCACCTCATGAAATATCGCAAACGTTCACGATGTTTTGCTTATGCCTTACCGGCTGCAGTAGTTTTTTGCCTTTAAAGTATTTCCTTACACAACTGTTTTCTATCGTTGTTAAGTTGTTAGGAGTTATTATGTTTCTTAGGAAACACAAAAGCTTTAAAACGAAAAGTGCAAAATGGAAAAACTTTAAAATAAAAGTCGTAAAACAAAAGCTAAAAAACAAAAAAGGGCAAAACAAAAAAGCTGCTCTCCGAAGAGAACAGCTCATTGTATCATTTCTGATTATGCGCGGGTAACTTTGCCGGAACGCAGGCAACGGGTGCAGACATTCACGCGTTTCACTTCGCCGTCAACGATAGCCCGTACAGTCTGTACATTGGGTTTCCATGCAGCTTTGGTGTGACGGTTGGAATGGCTGACGTTGTTGCCGGACATGATGCCCTTACCGCATACTTCACAAATATGTGCCATTTGGTTCGACCTCCTTCACAGAATCAGCATATAGCTACTCATTAAAATTTAACATGAGTATATTACCACAAGTGGCATTGAAAAGCAAGCATTTTTCAAAAATGTCAAAGAAAAATATAGAAATAGTGCTATAATAAGATACGTTTACGGATTGTTTTATCTGTTTTGGAAGCTTTTGGAAAGACGTTTTGTGGGAGCTTGGAAGACTAAAAGAAGAATACTTCAGGCGTCTGACAACGAAACACAGTGTTTTTCTTTTTTAATAAATTATTGGAAAGGACGGGAAGGCATGGAAAACTGGTGGCAGAAACCGATTACGGCCTTAAAGGGAATCGGTTCCAAACGTGCGGAAGCGTTTGCCCGTCTGGAGATTGTAACCATCGGGGACTTGCTGAATTATTATCCCCGGCTGGACAGTTATATTGATTATTCTCATCTGGCAACCATACGGGAATTAAAAACGGACGGCAGCCGCCAGATTTTTGAAGCGGAAGCCCTGCGTGCGGTGGAGAGGGTGTCCGGGGGCGGACGTCGCTACGCGGTCATTACCGTGAAAGATGAAACCGGGTATGCGGAAATTTTCCTGTTCGGCGCCCAGCGTTTTCAGGCCCGGCGCTTTAAAGCAGGCAGCCGCATTTTAGTGACGGGCCGGGTAAAGCCGGGGCGCACCGCCAAAGCGGTGAGCGAAGTGCTGCTGCAGTTTTGTGATGAAGAAAGCCTGGATAAATCGGTAGGGATTCTGCCTGTTTATAATTTAACGGAGTCGCTGACCCAGCAAAATCTCCGGGCGGCGGTACGACAGGCGTTGCAGCTGGCGAAGGAGTACGGGCTGCCTGAAACCATACCGGACAGCATTTGCAGGCAATACGGATTCTTATCACGCATCGAAACGGTGAGCAACATTCATTTCCCCGAAAGCGCAGCGCATTTTCGCGCGGCGAAAAAGCGTCTGGTGTATGAAGAACTGTTTTTGCTTCAGTGCGGGCTGATGCTGAACCGGGAGCATAATCACGACGGACGGCCGGGCGTTAAACTGGCCCGGGACG
>JAFSJX010000057.1 GCA_017449285.1 Treponema sp. | reverse complement strand
GCAAAACCGTTCCGTACACCGGACTGCCGTACCGGAAGCTGATGAAGCTGTCCCATCCGCTGTTGCCGAAAATATATTATGCGGCGGAAGGGGAAGGGCGTACCTGTGTCATTGAGCAGTATGTGGACGGGCGCAACCTGCAGGATGTTTTAGACAGGGAAGGCGCATTGCCAGAGGAAACGGTGCGGCGTATCGGTCTGCAGCTTTGCGAGGCGCTGGAGTTTTTGCACGGGCAGGGGATCATTCACCGGGATATCAAGCCTTCCAACATAATTATGAAAGAGGACGGTACACTGTGCCTGATTGATTTTGGCGCGGCGCGGGTCATCAAAGAGGATGCGGAGCAGGACACGCGGATTTTAGGTACGCCGGGGTTTGCGCCGCCTGAGCAGTACGGTTTTGCGGCCACGGATTACCGCAGCGATTTTTATGCGGTGGGCATGACGTTGAAAGCGCTGTTGGGAAATGATTATCGGGGTTCGCTGACCGAAGCGATTCGTCGCTGCGTGGAACTGGATCCGGAACGCAGAGTGGGTTCGGCTCAGGAACTGCGCGAGTTGCTGCAATCCCGCTGGTATGATTTTCTGATGAAGCCTAGTAAACGCAATGCGGCGGTTGGCCTGGTTGCATTATTACTGGTTGGGGGCGTTTCCTTTTGGAGTACGAAACAGCCTGTTGCACAAAAATTGCCGGAAGGTGTTGCGGCAACGCAGGGAGTACCCAATGAAACCGGCGCTGCTGTGAAAGATAAAAAAGTTCAAGCGGATTCTGGTGAAAATGAAAAGAAGAAAGCGGAGGGAAATACTAAAACCGATACAGAGGCAGGAAGCGGAAATATAAAGAAGGATGGCGCATTAAAACAAACAGCTCCGTCTGAGAACCAGACTTTCGGCAATGCAACCAAAAAAGTACCGCTCATCGTTTCGTCCAACAAAGAAAGCGTTTCCACAAAGGCTGGCAACGTGCAGTTCAGCGGCAGCAACTGGAATGTGTTTCAAAAGACCGAACAGCATTTGGGCCCCAAAGTGGTAAATGCGGACAAAGTGGTGTATCCACCGGGGCAGTGGCCGCGGATTACAATACAGAACCATTCGGACACGCCGCTGAAGAATCCGCAGGCCGTGCTGCACTTTACCGATTTTGGCGTAGTGGGCAGCGACCTTTCCGTAACCGACTACAATAACATGGTGATCTCTTCCAAATTTGCTGACAGGGGAGGGAACGGAGTCGCGCGGACGGTCACACTGCGTTATGACGGAACGGTGCCGCCGCATGAAACGTATCATCTGAATCTGTTCGGCGGCATAGCCGGTCTGTTTCAAACCGGTGCAAATCCTTCCGTGCGGGTGGTGTTCAGCGCGGATAACGCTGAAAATCAGGAAAAATTCTATACGATAATAGTCAGGTAAGTAAAAGTGTATCTGGCAGAACTGGCCGATAATGTAAGGGGGGTTAAGCCAACGCATGCGGTATTGAATTGAAGACAACAATTAAAATAGCGCCTGCCGGTTTTGCAGGCGCTGCGGAAGCAATGCTCAGTCTTATAATTTAATCCACATTTTTCGGTTTAAACGGATGCTCCTGCGCGTACGCGGTAGCATTGGAATTTAATTCCTTAACGCTCATATCGCCAAAATAAGTTTTTCTCCATTTAGTATAATCGAAGCGTTCTCTGATAATCACAGAAATAAAGCGTTCGGTTTCGATTTCACCCAAATTTTCTAAAAGGCAGGCCATGCCTTTTTCCATGATTTCAGCGGTATTGGAATTATTCATCGTTTGTACCTCCAATCAACCGGATAAATTCCGTAGGATTCACTATCATGATGTTATCATTTTTGTACTTGAGAAGTCTGTCGTCTGTGGTTAGCAAATAATCGCTTTTTGTCAAAATAGCGCAAGCGGTGTGTATAGCATCAGCAGATTTCACTCCGGTTGCCGCGATAGTTTCTGCTAGATTTTCTACTTCACTGCTATGTGTTTCGTCAATATAAACAGAGGTATTGTTTGCGACAAACTGCTCAATTGCCCTGCGTTTAGTTTCAGAACGGTTTTTAGAATTCTCGTAAATTAGCATATACGAGGATGCGAGCTGGATTTCTCCATCCCTGATTATGGCTTGAACATGAAGCTTTGCCTGCGATTCAAGAGAGATTCTGAGCTGTGACTGATCGTCATAAGGACGGTTATAACAACAGTTGTCCAGATAAACCCTCATATCCAATCTTCTTTTCAGTTTTTTCAAATTGACACCTGTCTTTCCGACTGATGCAATGTCTTCCGCAGTGATATTGTAGCGCAATTCAGAAACGGAAGCAAGACAATGGAAAGATATTTCACAAATGGTTTTTATGCAGATGTCTTATTAAAGAATGGTTGCCTTTGTAATGATTGCCACGCACAAACGAAGCTTGTCAGATTGACAGGTTGCGCTGATTTTTTTCTCATCAGTACGAAGTGTAAAGCGCTCGCTTTATGAGTAAGAAGCACAATTGTATATGAGTTAAGAAAACTGTTGAAGAAGAACCAAAAGGATAGTATAATTAGTTATCACAAATGTTAGAAACCGTCCATTTTTTGTTGGGAGGCATCTATATGAATATCAGAAAATCAGTAATGACTGTTGTAAGTATCGTTAGTTATGAAGCGGATGGATTGAGTTTGCAATTTGTGTTGAGCGAGGGCAAAGACGCAAAAGAACGTAAGGTAATGAGCATCGCAATGAGAGTAAAAAGCTGACGATACATTAAATAATGTTTTGCGGGCGTGGCGGAATTGGCAGACGCACCAGACTTAGGATCTGGCGGTTTATCCATGCAGGTTCAAGTCCTGTCGCCCGCACCAAATTATGAGAACTATATAGCCGGAACCGCAAGGAACCGGCTTTTTTACAAGACGGTGCTGCTGTTTTTTTTAGCGCGCCGTTTTAACAGGAAGGGTGGACCATGCAGATTCACGGAATACCGGTCAATCTAAAATTGAATAGTACGGTTCTGATGATCGCATCTTTTATTGTCAGTGTTCTGGCAGGTC
>JAFSJX010000056.1 GCA_017449285.1 Treponema sp. | reverse complement strand
GATGCGATTGACTCTCATCAGGTCTACATTTCCGAAATCGAAAACGGAAAGAAAATCCCCTCCCTGACCGTTCTTTACAAAGTCGCGCGATATTTTGACCTCTCTCTTTCAGAATTCACCGCCCTTGTCGAAGCGAAGATGTCTTGATTTTATCCTAAGCCAAAGTCTTTTTGGTCAACTTGCAGGCGACTTTTGAAAATCCTTTATTTTTCTTCCCGCAGAAATGATTTTCCTGTTTCTTTCCAGATTTCTTCATTTATCTTGTTGATGTCAAAGTCCCTGTTTTTGATGTGCTCTTTTATGATTCTGTCCGCCGCCTTTTTTTCGTCGAAGACATAGCCCGCGCTGCTCAAGAGGCTTTCTGTCTGGGGAAGCGTGAGCCTGAGCCCGATTGCCAGCTGAAGCACGGTCACTTTTTTGGGATGATAATCGTCTTTGTCGTTGCTTCTGATTTTTGAGAAAGTCTGCTTGCTCATTCCGCCCCTTTTGTAGACAAGGCTGATGTCGGCAAGTCCGTTCAGTGAGTAATTGCTCAGGTAGAAGTTAAAAGTTTCCAAAAAAGAGCGTTTTTCTTCTATTAATTTAGGGGAAATCGAGATGTTCAGATTTGACTCGTTCTGCTCAAGGAGTTTGACCGCATCAATGGAATTCATATAAATCGCGTAGATGAGGGCTGAAAATCCGCTTTTTGACTGGGCGTTTACATCCGCTCCGTACTGAATCAAGAGTTTCATGATTTCCGTATCGTTCAAAAAAGCCGCCAGCATGAGTGGAGTGAAGCCTTCCTTGTCGGCGAGATTTGCGTCAACACCGCTTTCAAGAAATAACCTGACGATTTCGCTTTTGCGCTGGCTCACCGCGAGCATTAGGGCTGACCACTCAGAATATCGGCGATCCAGAGTCTGATTCCCGATTACCCTAAATGTTTCGAAAATCTTTTTTGAGTAGTTATAGCGGATTCTTTTAGGGTCAATGAGCTCAGCCAGATGGATGATATATGGCGTTCCCTTTCCATTCTCGTCTTCTTTGTAATAATTAAGTACTGCCGTTTTGTTGCTCGTGGTAAGTGACCATTTTGTATTTCGCTCCGCCATTTTTTTCCGCACATCTGTGGAAAGGTTTGGATTAAGCCTGTAGTCGTAATACATGGGAAGACGGCAGTCGAGTTTTTCAAGCTCCGCTTTTAGAATTTCCGTGTTGCTGGTCATCATGTACTCGTAGTCTTTTCCGTTAATCCTGATAGTCTCGTAAAATTTTTCGTCAGATTCACTCATAATTCGATATTACCATAAAATAATTTGAATTTGGTCAACTTTCAGGCGACTTTGAGATTTTTACAGGAGAAAATGTGTGTGTGTGGGGGGGGGGAATATATAACAGTGGAAGCGAGGGGGAGACATCCCCTTTGTATAACTATTTGCAATCAACAACACAGTATTGGTTGTTTCTGGTTGTCTCGTAGGAGCTTCTGGTCTCATCCTTACATTGATTATGTGTAAGGCTATGAACCGCACATTCGGTTCCCTCCTCTTCAAGAGCTTCGGTGGCTCAAAGAAGAAGGGTGCTGCAGGGCCGGCAAAAGAGCCAAAATCTATGTCTGTCGAGGATGCTTACATGATTCTCGAGGCTGCAAAGAATGTCGTTTTCGTTCCGGGATACGGTATGGCAGTCGCTCAGGCACAGCACGCTGTAAAAGAGTTGTGTGACAAATTGGAAGCGAACGGTGCGGAAGTGAACTTTGCGATTCACCCGGTTGCTGGTCGCATGCCAGGACACATGAACGTTCTTCTTGCTGAGGCAAATGTTCCCTACGAGCAGCTCAAAACTGCCGACGAGATGAACCCGCAGATGAGCAATGTCGATGTTGCGATTGTTATCGGTGCGAACGATGTCGTAAACCCGGACGCGATTAACGATGAAAGCTCGCCGCTCTATGGTATGCCGATTGTAAACGCTCACGAAGCGCGCACTGTATTCGTATTGAAGCGTGGTAAGGGTACGGGCTTCTCTGGCGTGGAGAACCCGCTCTTTACGAACGACAATACGGTTATGATTTACGGAGATGCTAAGGCTACGGTCTCAGCGCTTGTAAGTGAGTTTAATGACCAGTAATTAGACGCAGATGCACACAGATAGGACACGGATGTTTTTATACGGAGGTGTGGCTGTGTGTTGCTTGGGATTTACGCCAGCTTCTCGATTGGCCTTCTCCGCAGGACCGCTCCCTAGGGCTGGCGTTTTTTTATACTTGAATGAAAAGGCCTTCTGTTTTTCGCAGAAGGTCTTTTTTGTCGGTTAATAGAAAAACTCGCCGAGTATTAGCCAAAATTCCGTTAAAGTTGCAACAACCGTCATTCCCCCACCGAGAATACCGTCGTAACATTGCCCTTTCCAAGAATCTGTTTGAGTTCCGATTGACTCACGCCGTCCACTTTTCCTAGCCGCGTGAAGTTCCAGCTGTTTGTGTCGTAGTAAATCGTAATCTGATTTCCCTGATAGAGGATGATGTCGCCTGACTCTGTTGTGATTTGCAGGTCATTGCGCGGAAGGGTAGCTGGAAGAGAACCGACTTTTTCAAAATTGCCGTAGTCGTGCATGGCGACCGTTATGCAGCCTTTTTGTAAAAGCTCATAAAAGGCACGGGAAGAAGAGTTGTCTGCGAGCGTTGCGGTAAGCGTGTGACTTCCGCTGCCTGTCTGTCCGTTAGGCTGGTCGCTTATAATTTCAATCTTGATTTTCATTTCGGAAAGTTCTCCTGTGTCAGATGATGTTTTGCTGTCCGTTGTACACGCTGTTGTTGCGAACAGTATTGCGGTCAGAATAATCGAAATCAGTCTTTTCATTGTTCTCCCTTTCATTCCGCTATTTTACCAGCATTCCGTATTTTTCCGGACGGCGGTATTTGTCACCCATGATGTCGTTTTCACGGTGGCGGCGGAGTCTGTCTAAATCTAGTTCGGCGATGTAAATGCCCGGCTCTTCGTTTGCCTCAAAAACGCACATGTCTCTGGTACCTGGTTCTTCCGGGAGCCACGGAACGCCGTCGAACAGTGTTGAATGTCCGTTGCAATCTGGGTGCCCGGCTGGATAATTGCAGGTTGCAACAGCGACCATATTTTCATACGCCCGTGTCCGAAGTGCTGCCAGCCGGTTAATTTCCATCGGGCATGCGTTAGGCGCAAGGATGAGTTCCGCGCCTTTCAGCATGAGGATTCTCGTACTTTCTGGAAACTCGCGGTCAAAACAAATCATCGAGCCGATTTTTACCGAACCCCGACCAAAATCCAAATCTGCAACATAAAAATCTTCGCCACCGGAAAGCACCCTTTCATCCGAAAATGCGCAGGGATGAACTTTTGAGTAATGAAGAATATTCTCGCCTCGCCTGTTAAAATAGATAACGGAATTAAGCGGTTTTGCAGTTCCTTTTTCCAAGAATGTAATTCCAATCGCCATTTCAAGTTCTTTAGAAAGCAATTGGAAAGCCGTTATAAAGCTTGACTCCGTATGTATAGAAAGTTTAGCTAACTCCTCTTCATTCTGCGGAAGAGAATAGCCGTCGCTCCACATCTCGGGAAAAAGTGCAATGTCCGCGCCTTTCAACTTAGCCTCACGACAAGCGTTCAAACCGATTTCCAAATTTTCTTCAAGCGATTTTCCTGAATGAAGCTGAACAAATGCTATTTTCAAGGTCATCTTAATTCTCCTTCAAAAAGTTCCTTACCGTTTCCGAATCCCCGCTCGTCAGAATCGGAATGAGCGAATTGATTTCTTCTATTGGTTTATCCCACCATGCGAACTTTTCGAGCAAGGCAATCATCTCATCTTCAAAACGCTTGCGAATAAGGCGTGCAGGATTTCCGGCGACAATCGTGTACGGCTCAACATTGCTCCCGACCACGCTGTTTGCGCCTACAATCACTCCGTCGCCGATGCGAACGCCGGGAAGAATCACCGCATTTTGCCCAATCCACACATCGTTTCCGATAACCGTGTCGCCTTTGAGCGGCAAGTCAGACCGTGCGGGCGGCTTCATATTCCAGTCTTCGAGCGTGTAGAACGGGAAGGTCGTCACCGCGTTCATCTGGTGGTTCGCGCCGTTCATCACGAATTCCACGCCCGCAGCAATCTGGCAAAACTTCCCGATAATCAGCTTGTCGCCGATAAAATCGTAGTGATGCGTCACATGGCTTTCAAAATCGCTGTCCGCGATGTAGGTAAAGTCGCCCACGATGATGTTCGGATTTTTTACCGCCGGCTTCACATAGATTTCTTTTTCGTAGCCTGCAATCGGATGGAGCGTGTTCGGGTCGGGAAGTTTTTTGTTCATAGACGGCCTCTCATTGCTTATTATACCATGAAATTCTTGCGATGCGAGTATTTTCCTTTGCGGTAGGGATTGTAGGGGCGGCGTAGCCGTTCTGGAATGAGCGTAGCGAATGGAAGAATGAAGCGACAGCGGAATCCCGAAAAGCCCGACCCCGCAGGTGGCGAAGACACCTGCGGGGGACCGCCCGAAAGATGCAGAAAATCATTCGGCATGAAAGATTACTTCAAATTCTTCTCAAAAAATCCCTGCAATTTTTCCCACGGAATGAAGTTGCCGTTTCCGCCGTCGTAGAGGTCGCAGTGGGTGGCGTTCGGGATAATCACGAGTTCCTTGTTTGCCGTGTACTTCGAGCCGTTAATCATGTCCTTGTAGGCGGTCTCGCCCATGTAACGACTGTGTGCTTTTTCACCGTGGACGATGAGAACTGCGTTTCGGATTTCGTTTGTGTAGCGCAAAATCCGAGTGTTCATCATGCTTGTGTTTGCCGTCAAAGCCCAGCCCATGTTTGAATTGAGCGAGCGCGGGTGATAGCCGCGTTCTGTCTTGTAATAATCCCAGTACTGGCTGAAAAAGGTGTCGCCCTCAGGCCGCTTGTCCGGAAGTCCGCCGGTCGTGGGATATTCGCCTTTTGCAAAACACTCGGTGCGGGCTTTGTTTGTCTCAAGTCGTGCCTGGTAGCGGGATTCTTCGTTGTCGTTTTCGTCAAAGTAGCCGCCAGCCGCGATTCGGCTCATGTCGTACATGGTCATTACGGCGGTCGCCTTGATTCTTGTGTCGATTGCCGCTGCGTTCAAAGCCATTCCGCCCCAGCCGCAGATACCGATGATGCCGATTTTTTCAGGGTCAACATTCGTCAGGTTCGAGAGAAAGTCCACCGCCGCCTGAAAGTCCTCCGTGTTGATGTCCGGGCTGTTCATGTAGCGGGGCTGACCGCCTGATTCGCCTGTGAAAGACGGGTCGAACGCAATCGTAAGGTAGCCGCGTTTTGCCATTTCGTGGGCGTAAAGTCCGGAAGCCTGTTCCTTGACTGCACCGAAAGGCCCTGAAACTGCAATTGCCGCAAATTTTCCGTCTTTGGGAGCAGCCTTTGGTGTGTACATGTCTGCTGCCAATGTGATTCCAAAGTGATTTGTGAAAGTTACTTTCTTGTGAGAAACCGTGTCGGATAGTTCGAAAGTTTTGTCCCATTTTTTGTCGAGCTTGAGTTTTTCCATTTTGACTCCATTCTTGCCGTCTTTGGCAAATGCTGATGATATTGCTGCAAATGCTGCAAGTGTAGTGATAATCATTTTGATAGAGCGTTTCATAGTGACCTCCGTCTGGTATGGGGTTGGGCGTATCCCTCACTTGCGTTCGGGTCGGGCTTTTCGTGGTTCCGCGCTAACCGCGCTTCATACCGCAAGCGGTACGCTTCGCGCCACTACAATCCCTTGCGCATTTTTAATATACTGTATGGGCTTGGATATTACCAATACTTTGTTTTTATGACTAGATATGCTTAAAAAGCATTATCTAATTATTTCTTTTATTATGTTTCTTGAAAAAGGAGTCTGTATATGATATAACAAGGATGTAAAGGGATGTGAAAAAAATGCGTTATATTGGAAGCAAAGCGAATTTAATCAAAAATATCGAAACTTGTATATCTCAAAATATAAAAACAAAGCAGAAGTCTTTCTGCGATATTTTCAGCGGAACAGGTGTAGTCGCTCGATACTTTAAGCCACAATATGAAATCATTTCAAATGATGCGCTGTTTTTTTCATACATCATTCAAAAATCTCTTGTGGAAAATAATTTTTCTCCAACTTTTTCAAAACTTAAATCCACTGTGTCAAATCCATTCGACTACCTCGAAAACGCAACTCTATCAGAGGCAAACAAATTTGTGGAAGAAAATTATTCTCCATCGGGGAAAGCGGGCAGAATGTATTTCACTTCCGAAAACGCCCGTCGCATTGATTTTATTCGCACGACTATTGAACAATGGAAGACCGAAAAAAAATTGACCGAGGCGGAATATTACTATCTTCTTGCAAGTCTTATTGAAGCCGTTCCGTCCGTATCGAACATCACAGGAACTTACGGTGCGTATCTTAAAAATTGGGATAAGCGTGCATACAAAAAAATCGAGCTTCCGCAATTTGATGTACAGAACAACAACCGCAACAACAAGGCGTACAATGAAGATGTTTTTGATTTGGAAAAGCATGTTGCAGGCGATATTCTTTACATTGACCCGCCGTATAATTCAAGACAGTATGCACCGAACTATCATGTTTTGGAAACTATCGCACGCTACGACAATCCTGTGCTTTCGGGCGTAACAGGAATGCGTCCATATACCGACCAGAAATCTGTGTTCTGCTCAAAGCACGAGGTGAACGATGCTTTTGAACAGCTTATTCGCAATGCTGATTTTTCACATATTGTTCTTAGTTACAGTTCCGCAGGTCTTATGAAAGCAGATTTTATTGAGAAAACGCTCAAAGACAATGGCATTGCTTCTACTTACTCTTTGCAGAAAATCCCCTACCGAAAATATAAGAGCAAGATTTATGATGAAAGCGGTGTATGCGAATATCTGTTTTATATCCAGAAAAAAGCACAAAACAATATTTATGTTCTGCCCGAAGAAAATACACTTGCTGTTGCAAGTCCCGCTGTCAGTTATGATTTAAACACACGAAATCAAAAATACATAAAAAGTCCGCTTAATTACATCGGAGGCAAATACAAACTGCTTCCACAGCTTATGCCGCTTCTGCCCAAGAATATAAATTCTTTTGTGGATTTATTCTGCGGTGGCGGAAATGTCGGTGTGAATGCGGACTGCAAAAAACTCATATTCAATGATATGAACACAATCCTTATGGAAATGTTCAGAACTTTTTCCTCAATGAAACTTGAAGATTTGCTGAATCAAATTGATGAAACAATTAAAAAATGGAATCTTTCGATGACAAATGAAGATGCTTTTATCGCTTTCCGCGAACATTACAACAAGACTCGAAATCCGATAGATTTGTATGTGCTTTCGTGCTTTTCGTTCAACTATCAGTTTAGGTTCAACAACAATCACAACTATAACAATCCATTCGGGAGAAATCGAAGCCATTATTCTGACACAATGAAAGTAAATCTTATCCGATTCGTGCAAAAAGTACAGTCTGCCTCCGCTGATTTTGTGTCACATGACTTTACAGTCTTTCCAATTGATAATTTGACAGAAAATGATTTTGTCTACTGTGACCCGCCATATCTAATTACGACAGGTTCATACAATGATGGAAACCGAGGTTTCAAAAACTGGACGGAAGAATCCGACAAATCCCTGTACTCTCTGCTTGATAAATTGAATGAGAAAAAAATTAGATTTGCTCTTTCAAATGTCTTTACACACAAAGGCGAACGCAATGATATTCTGATTGAGTGGGCGAAAAAATATTCGGTTCATCATCTGCAAAAGGATTACTCCAATTCAAGCTACAATACCGAACGCTCGGGAAGCGATGAAGTTTTAGTAACAAACTATGTTTTGGAGAGTGGGAAATGATAAATATTATTCAAACAACATCAAAGAAAACCCGTGCATTTGGTTGGGTGCAAGATTCAGGAAATTTGGATGCATTATGTGATGTGGTCGCGCTTTTTGATGAAACAAGTCCGTTTCACAAAGAATTGGTGGAAAATAAAATTCCTATCCTTGTTGCCGAAGAAAACGGAAAAGCCGAAATGCTCAAAGCGTTAAATACTCAGCCAGTCGCTATAAATTACAAACTTCTTATTGGTAGTCACACAACACCGCGCAGCGAATCACCTTGCGACGGTATTGTGCAAGCGGCAGTTAAGGGACAGAAACGCGATTATATAGGCGACTGGCCGGCTGATAACTTTGTTCGCTGGGGACATGCCTTTGGTTTTATTGCATACAATTATGATACAGATACCTTTTCTATTACAGAGAAGGGGAGAAATCTCGTACATGCAACTGACAAAAAGGAATTGCTTATACAGGCTGCCTTATCTTATCCACCAGCCTTTCGCATCGTTTCATTGCTAAAAAATCCTAGCGATGTACTGACCAAATTTGAACTTGCTGGAAAACTAGGTTTTATCGGGGAGGATGGTTTTGTTTCATATCCGCTGGCAAGTATTATTGCTGCTTTGGCAAACACATCTGATGCCAAGGAACGCTCTGATATTCGTTCTGATTGGGAAAGCTCTCTAGATAAGTACGCACGGACAATCGCACAATGGCTTGTAAAACTTGGACTTCTGGAAAATGATACGAAAGAAATTTCTTTGCAGTATGGGAATCATATTGTAAGCGATACATTAGGTGGTTTCAGAATTACGCCTGTCGGGGAGCGTTATTTGCGAAATGCAAGCGGAAATAGTCGTCACAGCAGAAATGAAAAGATTGTTTCTTATGAAATGTTTGCAACAAAAGGAAGCGACCGTGAGTATTTGCGTTTGCGCCGTTCTCTCATTCTAAAATTTCTTGCAGACAAAAAGAAAAATTGCACATTTAAGTCAATTTGCGAATTCTTAAAATATTACAATTTGGCAGAAACAACAGAAACCGTAAAAGATGATGTACTGGGTTTTATAAATCTCGGTCTTGAACTTTCGGTTGATGAAAATTCTGCTGAATTAAAAGATACGATCTGCGATTTTCCGATTCCTTTGTATAAAGATTTGACTAAAAAATCTGAACTGTCCACTACGAAAGATGAAATTCGCTCACAGTTGCAATATATATCGCACGAATATCTTTCGTTACTTGACCTTGCCTTTGACAATTCTCAAAACCGCCTGTTCGAGATGAAAGCAATGGAACTATTTTTGAATGAATATGGCTTTAACGGAAATCATTTAGGTGGCACAAGCAAGCCGGATGGTGTTCTGTTTACAAATACCGAAGATAGTCACTACGGAATTATTGTTGATATGAAGGCGTATTCAAAAGGATATACTTTGCCTGTTGGTCAGCGTGATGAAATGTTACGATATATCCGTGAAAATATAGAACGCAAGAAAGAATTGAATTCAAATGAATGGTGGAATATCTTTCCAAGCGAAGTAGACAAGTTCTATTTTATGTTCGTGTCGGGTAGTTTTAAGGGTGATATGCAAGAAAAACTTGAAAAAATCGCACTAGTTCATGATGTCAAGGGAAGCGCGATGTCCATTTTGACCGCTCTGTTTGTTGCAGATAAAATACAAGGTAAGAAGATGACTTTGCAAGATTTTGAAAAAGGCATTTGCAATACGGAATACAAGGTTTGTTCTTAGATAAATATCCGCGCAAGGGATAGTAGTGGCAGCCCGACAGGGCTGTTCCGAAGCGAGCTGTGGCGAGCGTAGGAATGAAGCGATAGCGGAACTGCGGAAAGCCCGGTTTTACCGAAGGTAAAATGCGCCCAAAAATAAAAAAAAGGATTCAGACATGGAACTTCGCGTATTGAAATATTTTCTTGAAGCCGCCCGTCTGGGGAACATCACAAAGGCGGCCGAAAATCTCAATGTCACTCAGCCGACGATGAGCCGGCAGATTAAGGACTTGGAGTGGGAACTTGGCGAAAAACTCTTTGAGCGCACCAATTATGCAATCCGTCTGACGGCGGCGGGGGAACTTCTGCGAGAGAGGGCAGAGGATATTCTTTCGATGGCGGACAAGACCTTGCTTGATTTTAAGGTGCTCAAAGAAGATGAAATTACCGGCGACATTTCAATTGCCTGCGCGGAGTCAAAGAATATTTCCTTTCTTGCGAGCAGCATAAATGCCCTTAAAACCGCGCATCCGAAAATCCGCTATCATCTGTATGCGGGAGACAGCGAGCGTGTTCTTGAAAAACTGGACAAGGGGCTTTTTGACTTTGCAGTGATAGTCGAGAATGTTGACCTTAAAAAATACAACTGTCTTACCGTCCATGCCGTTGACAAGTGGGGCCTTGTAATGAGGCGCGATGCTGAACTTTCCGACCTCGATTTTATCGAGCCAAAAGATTTGATTGACAAGCCGATTATGATTTCCAGGCAGGCTCTTGCGGCCGACCTCCCGAAATGGATGGGCGATGATATTTCGCGTGTGAATGTTGTAGCTACTCTTGATTTGAGTTTCAACGGCTCCGTTCTTGCCCGCGAAGGAACCGGCTATCTTCTGACTTTTGAGGGGCTTGTTGACACGAGCGCAGAAAGCCCCTTGTGCTTTAAGCCGCTAAAGCCTGAACTTACGACCGCAATGTATGTCGTGTGGCGGAGAGGTCAGCAGTTTACGAAAGCGGCGGAGATTTTTTTGGAAGAGATGCGTAAGGTTGTGGATAAGTAAAAATGCTTGGGGCGGACTGGGCTGGACAAAATAAAAAATTGCGAAGCAATTTACCAGTCATCGGGGCTGTGGTTGGCATGAAAATATAGGTTGTTATCGGTCCCACCTTTTCTTCAATCTGCCCGCCTGAAAATTCAGCGGTCACAAAAACCGGCTCAATCCGTACCTTTGAAGAATTGATTGCTGTTGTTGAATATTCCATCGACTTTTCTTTTCTTCTATTCAGAAACGATACCGCAAAAACAGACAACAATTTTTTCATTTAAAACTCCTTGCATCATCCGAGGTTTTCCTCGTGTGCAGCAATATAATGACACGCTTTTGCGCCAGAAAAAATTGCAGAAATGCAGAATAACTCGGCAGATATGCAATTTTATGCGGAATTTCAAATTTTGCCATCTGAGCAATGTTGAGGAATAAGACTTAGGCTTATAATTGTTCGTCGATAATTTGATTTATCTCTTTTCCGATTTTTTCTTTTAAGATTGTGCGGATTTCTTCTTTTGATTTTGATGCGCCCCGTAAAAACAAATCTGCCGGATGGACTTTTAAGGCACTGGCAATGGCGAGAATATTTCTAAAAGAAGGAAAAGCTTTTCCAGATTCTATATTACCAATCATACCGTTTGAACTGTCTGCTTGAATAGCGAGTTCTGATTGGTTCAACCCACGCAAATCGCGATAGTATTTTATATTCATTCTAAAATCTTCATAAAACGAATCCATATTCTCATCTTAATGGAGAAAATTTAAAATTTTTATATTGACTTGGAGTAGATTATGCTTTATCCTTTGTATTATGGAGAATTAAATGTTTCTCACTTAATATTATAAAGGAGGAATAATATGAGAATTCGCTTCATTATAGCAGGATTACTTTTGTTAGGACTAACTTTTGTAAGTTGCTCAAGTAGCAATTTTGTTACTATGACAGGAGAGGCTCGGCCTCCGATACCTGTTTCAGAAGTAAGAACATACTCAAAATTCCCAGAAAAATATGATGAAATTGCTATTATTTATGCAAGACAACCTAATAATTGGGGACCGGACACTTCAACAAAAGGTCTCATAGAAGAACTTACGGAAAAAGCGGCAGAACTGGGTGCAAATGGCATCGTTTATGATTTAAAAGATTTGATTCAGCCAGGTTATGGTCATATGTGGTTTGAATTGCCAGGAACGGCGATTTATGTTCCTGATAAGACAGACGATAAGTTATAAGATTTATGACGATGATGGCGAATCGACTGTAGATGCTATGTTGATTGAATAAAACAATGTATATGTCGTAAAGCACCGCAAGGGGCAATCTAGTCAGAAAAAATAACTCCGCACCAGCAGCACGGAGTTTGTATGAGAATAAGTTTTTTCTTTGTGTTTACGCATTGACAGCGATTTTTTCTACGGTTTCCACTTTTGTCAGGTAGCCAGTGCGAACGCATGATTCAAACAATGCCTTGCTGATATAATCGGTCGTCACATCTTCGTAGCCATCTTTGTCACGCACAATGCGGACGACATATCCATCATCCATTTCCCGAACAACGGTCATGTAATCGGTCGATTTACCAATGCTTTTCAAAGTGTATGTTCCCATTTTTAATCTCCCACCAAACTGAGTTTGGTTCATAAAGCTATGGATAATTGCCGGCAAATACTTTTACCGCCATACATATTTATTTTCGGCTTTTGGAAAAAGATGTTTAGTTTTTTTTGAAAATATTTTAGAATAAAGAGGGGGAAAGCCTTCCCCCTGGGGTTCAAGCGTTGCTTTTACCCACACCCCCTTCTCCTGGGGCTGTGCCCCAAGCCCCCGACGATTCCTCACAGAGCAAAGGATGGCACGGAGAAGTGCAGAAAAACTTTCTTGTACCACTACGCGCTCTGTGGACTCTGTATCTCCGTGAGGAACTAAAAAGGAGTGCCGAATGACTTACACCGATGCTCATTTTCATCTCGTGCAGTGCGGAATGCCGCCGCAATTTTCCGCCGATGTGACCGAATACTATGCCTGCACCTGCGCCCACGACCGCGCCGAATTTGCGCGGCAGCAAGAAATGATTGCCTCCTGTGCCGACACGCGTTTGCATTTTGTAAGCGCGTTTGGCATTCACCCTCAGATGCCGCTGGAAGAAAATGCAGGCTTTCTGGAAGACCTGCTTCGTGGCGGAAAAATCGGTGCGATAGGCGAGGCGGGCTTTGACCTTTTTACCCCGGAATTCGCAGCGCGGATTGACAGGCAGGAAGTCGTGTGGGCCCTTCAGGTGGAACTTGCCGCCTTGCATGGGCTTCCGCTTGTGGTTCATGCACGAAAGGCTCTGGAACGCCTTTTTCGCGATGCGAAAAAACTGAAACTCGTTCCCGCCGTAGTTTTCCACTCATTTGCAGGAAGCCCGCAGGACGCGCTCTCTCTTTTGCACCGTGGCATAAATGCGTTTTTCAGTTTTGGAAAGCCGCTCCTAAACGGAAAAAAGTCTGCGATTTCTTGTGTGCGCTCACTCCCGCTGGAGCGGCTTTTGCTGGAAACCGACGCGCCTTTTCAGACGCTTAGAAACGAGGCGCGCACCGCCCCCGAAGAAATTTCCCGCGTATACCAAACCGCCGCTCAAATTCGTGGCGTTGGTATAGAAGAAATCGCTGCGCAGATACACGAAACCTTTAAAATGGCGTATGGCATTTCCCGCTGAAAAATATAAAAAATCGTTATTTTTTTACACGAATTCTCTTGTTAGATTCCAGTTTTTACAGTATCATATCAGTAATAAGATTCGGCTCGCAAAATCGGGTCACATGGAGGATTTTATGAAACTTATGAAGAAGGCACTCGTAGCAGTGTCTGTTTTGGCGTTGGCATCAGTCATTTTCGCTGGCTGTAAAAAAGAAGATGACGATGATGAAAACAACATGATTTCTGGCTCTAACAACAACTACTCTATTGCTTACAAAAATGAGACAAGTTCTGTTAGTCGTGGTTACCAAACAACTACTTTCAAACATCTTGGTGCTTTGTGCCAGATGACTATGAAAGTCACTTCTTCTGCTCCCGACGGCGCAATGGGCTACATTTGGGACTTGGAATCAAATTCAACCAGAGCGGTAAAAGAGCCGCGCCGCTTCTTTATTGTTGGTTTTAACTATAATGACACTGCTACTGGTAAAGTTGCTTATTATGTATCCCGCTATACAAATGTAACCGACATTATGGAAGAAAACTTTGGTACAAAACTTACTTCTAATCCTGCTGTTGAAAAAGAATACATCAAACTTAACAGCGCGAATGTGTTTACGCCGACAAAGGATTCAAGTGGCAATATCGTTGTAACGGTAAATGTCTATGAGGGTACCTATGATGCGGATGCTGCAGATGGTACATCATATAAAAAAGGTGATTACAATGGCACATTTGTCGTAGACATCTACAATGGGGCTGTTGCAAAGGCAGATCTTGCGACTGCAACAAAAGCAAATTCTGTTACCATTCCAGCGGAAGATATTGGTTATCTTTCAGCGGGCACTTCAAAGTCCGCACGCCAGAAGAATGGTGCTGTATATGCAAACGTCTACGGTGGAAAGACGCTTACTGGTTCTTGGAAGTATCTCGATACCTACTCAGAAGCAGAAGTTATCGAAGAATAGTTTTTCATAATGCGTAGTCCTCATTTCTAGGCTACGGTAACGAAGGCGGGGGCAAAAGTTCCCGCCTTTTTTATGCGCTCAAACAAAAAAAAACGCAAAAAGTTCCCCGCCGCTTACTGCTCGTAAAAATCTTTTCCAGAGTCCGTGGTGACCACAAATGCGGGCAGGTTGCGTACGGTAACAAGGCGGACGGCTTCCATGCCTAAATCTTCGTAGTCAACAGTTTTTTGCGCGGTGATGTATTCCGACGCAATCAGCGCGGCAACTCCTCCGGGCGTTCCCAGATAGAATGCGCCGTACTTTGCGCAGGCTTCCGTCCATTTTTTTGAGCGGTTTCCTTTTGCGAGCGTCACCAAAGCCGCGCCTCTGGACATCAGTGCGTCCGCATATACATCCATTCTGCCCGCCGTGGTCGGGCCAAAACTTCCGATAACTGCGCCGTCGGGTGTGCGGGCAGGTCCTGCGTAACAGATGGGGTAGCGCGTACAGTAGTCGGGGAGGGGCTTTCCTTGGTCAAGCAGTTTCTGCCAGCGGGCATGGGCGGCATCGCGGGCAACAAGAATTTCGCCGTTCAAAATGATGCGGTCGCCGGGCTGTGCGCCTTTGAGTGACTGGAGTACGTTTTGTATGCCGCCTTCTGTGCTGATGACGCGGACGGTGCTTTTCGTTTTGCTTTTGGCTGGGCTGAGCGCAATGTTGCTTTCTGAATCTGCGAATGCAACGGCTTTTTCAAAGCCAGTCAGTTCCGCGGGATTTGCACATGTTTTTTCTATATAAAATCCTTCTTTGGTGATGGCGGCTTTGAGGTTTCGATGTGCGGAACAGGAAACGCCCGCGCTCAAAGGGCAACTCGCTCCGTGGCGGCTCAGACGAATAACAATTGCTTCCAGCGCGAACTGCCTCCCGCCGAATTGCGCTCCGTAACCAGTCTGTGCGGCGATTTCTCGCACCTTGTTTTCCAAAGCCTTGTCGCGGAAGCCGTAGGGGTTCGGCTTGTAGGTCATGCCGTCGTATGCGCCGCAGGTTGCCAGTTTCAGCGTCAGAAGATTCTGCTCTGGGCTAAGACCGCCCGCAACAACGGCAATCGTGTACGGCGGACATGCGGATGTGCCGAACTTTTTGAGTTGCTCGGCGATGAATTTTTCAAACGCAGTTGGGTTTAGGCTTGCCTTTGTTCCCTGCACGAATGCGGTTTTGTTTGAGGAGCCGCCGCCTTTCGCACAGAAAAGCAGGTTCAGTGAGGCATCGGGAGCGTCCGCAAGAAAAGGTGGCGGCGGAGCAAGGCAAGCCTCTTCGTCAAAAATCGTCACTTGGGCGGGCATATTGTTCTTTGGGTCGTATTCTTCGTAGAAAGAGGATGGACAACTGGTGGAAAAACGGAGTTTTCGCTCATCGTAGAGTTTTTTTGCCCCGTCACTCAACGCTCGGTATGCAGAATCCGCCGCGCCATCATCATGCACGGAAATAAACGCGCCTTTTTTCCAACCGAAGATGTTTGCGATTCCCGTGTCCTGACACAGCGGAAATTTTCCTTCACTTGCAACCAGTGCGTTTTTGAGCATACAGGCGCACACATAGCGGTCGTTTTCGCTTGCGTCGGGAGAAAGGGCTGCGGAAATCAAATGCTCCAGATGCGATTTTGTAAATGTGAACGAAAGCCGTGCGAATGCGTTGTATGCAATCTCTTCAAGCGCGCACTCAGGAACAATGGTCGCGCCTGTATTTTCGGAAAGGCGCACGGACTGTACATGTTGCGCAAGGTCACTAGAAAACGGAATAAAATCAAAGTGGTCGGAAAAAATATTCATAGAGATAGTATAGCGTGTGGTTTCGACAGGCTCAACCCGGCATATTTGAAAAAACATCCTGCGCTCCGCTTGGAGTGCTTTTTTCGTCCTCAAACCAGTTTTCCACTTGCAGGTCGCTCACTTCTTGTATGGCGGCAAAATGCTTGACGTTGCGCGTGGCGAGAATCATGCGGTTTGCGAGGGCTACGGATGCAATCTCTGCATCGGAATTCTCCGGCGTTTTACCGATTTTTTCCAGTTTTGCCCGTAAGTCCGCAAAAATTTCCGCTACTTTTTTGGTGTAGTTCTTTATGGGAAACATATCCTCTGCTTCATCGCGCAGGAATTTTTCAAAATTCGTTTTGCGAAGTCCATCGGGCAGACGATATACGCCATATAGCAGTTTGTGCCAGACAGGGGCGCAGATTGCGCAGTCACCATTATGCTCAATCAGTTTTTTGAGTACGTTAAAATCTGCCCGATAGCGCATGAGTTCAGAGACAATGTTTGTGTCCAAAAGGTAGTGTGGCTCTTCGTCTTCAGTCATCCAAGTCCTCCATTATACCGTCAAAGACATGGCTTTCAAATGAAATTGGGGTATGGTCGCGCACATCGCCAAAAACCTCGTCAATGTCCTCGTCGGTAATCGGCCAGCCGTTGCGCTCCTTGAATGCTGCGACTCGTTCTACGACGTTCATTTTTTTCTTGGGCTCTTCGGCACGATGAAGAAGGTCGTTGTAGTCATCAAGCGCAATGAGTACGGCAACACTTTTGTTCCTGCGCGAAATGAATATCGGCCCGTCTGTTTCTGCCTGATGAATAAAAAGCGGCAGTTTGTTTTTTGCCTCGTAAATAGGAATTGCATCGCTCATGGCACACCTCCGTTTCTCTTGCGGGATTACACCTTATTGTAGGTTGTAATGGCTATATTGTTAATCTTAAATGGCTATCCACTGAAAGAAAATTGTCCGACAATCAACCACGCTTTGTTCACGCTCATATTGTTCAATCGCCGCTATTTTGGTACACTGCTTATATGAACACAAAAAAATTGTTTGCGCTTTCTGCCGCGTGTTCGGCTTTTTCCGCGCTGTTTTCTCTGACGACGCTTTCTTTTCATGGTGATATTTCTCTGCTGGCTTTTCCGCTGGCAATCGTTTTTACGGCGGTGACGGCGTTTTTTGGCGTGCAAAAATTGTTCCGCTTGGGCGAAACGAATTACATTCCTGTGGTGCGTGAATTTTTGCAATATCTGCCGTATGTGCTTTTGATTGCATTTGTTTTGCGACGGGCGGGGCAGTTCGGAACGGCGGCGGTGCTGGACGTGTTTTCCGTGCTGTTTTGGGTGGCTTCCTCTGCGCTTGCGCTCGTCATCTTGCATTACCTCAATCCCAAGCGGGTGGAACGATATTTTGACTACAAAGTGCCGCCGAAGAAGAAGCGGACGGGATTGCGGCTGATTGTCACAGAGACGGTCAGTTGGATTGACGCTCTTGTGCAGGCAGTTTTCATGGTGCTTTTGCTGAACATTTTTATCGTGCAGTTGTACGAGATTCCATCTGAATCCATGGTGCCTGAATTTTTGATTAAGGATAGGGTAGTGGTCTTCAAGACGCTGAGCGGTCCCAAATTTCCGCTTTCAAACATTGGTCTGCCGTATCTAAAAAAATATAACCGTGGCGACATCGTGGTGTTCCGAAATCCGCATTACGAGAATGACCGAAAATCCGAGGTGAAAACTTTTGTGAGCCAGTTGGTCTACATGATTTCGCTGACCAAAGTGAACCTGAACATGGATGCTGACGGAAATCCCAAGGCAGACCCGCTTGTAAAACGCCTTGCGGGCGTTCCGGGCGAGCAGCTGATGATGCAGGACGGCGTTCTGTATCACCGCACCAAGGCGGAAGATGAATTTACCGTTGTAAAAGAAGATGACTTCTGGGCTTCGTGGAATCTGAACGAAGTGAAGCCTTCGCTTAAAAAAGGAATTCAGCAGTTTCCGCTTGCGCAAGATGAATATGATATGATGCTGACCTGTGAGGAACAACGTCGTGCGCTTGATATAACATCAGTTTCGCTGGAATGTCGGTCGCTTGCAGACCGCTTTTATACGTTGAGCCGTCAGTTTTCCGCCGTTGAGAAAACGGGAACGGCGAATTTTGCGCAGAATGATTTGGCGGTCATTACGTTGGTGCAGACTCCGATGGGCGGCTACTATGATTACGGTTTGCTGTCTGACCGCGTTTCATCTGCCATGACCTACAAACTCTTGCAGGCGACCGACGGCGCAGACTGGTTCCGCCATTTTATGACCGATTGGGCAGATAAAAAAATTGATTTTTCGGGCGACTTGTATGCCGAGGCAAGTTTTAGGCTGAACCTGATGATAAAAATGACGTTCGGGCGGCTGGTTGTGCGCAATTTGGAACTGCTTTCAAACGGACTGCAGCCGTCCTTGTGGGCAAGCGATACAAAGCGGTTGGAGTATTTTTCTCAGGCGCAGATGCTTTCGGGCTACATTCTGCTGCAAGATCGGCGCAATATGCCCGTCTTCCCCGCAAACGATGCCGAAGGAAAACCGCAGTACATTCCCGCCCACTGCTATTTTATGATGGGCGACAACCGCTTTAACTCGCTTGACATGCGCCACAGTTACGATGAATGGCTTACGCCGCTCACACCGTATGATGCTTATTCCGCCACCTATTACACGAATATGCAGCCCCAGTATGTCCACCGGAGCCGCATCTTGGGCACTACCGCCTACCGCTTCTGGCCACTGAACCGCTACGGCGTTCCCGGGCACACGGGAAAGTAAATCGGTTTACCGATTTATCGTCCGTGGCACATCTTGTATTTCTTTCCAGAACCACAGGGGCACGGGTCGTTTCTGCCAACTTTGGGCATGGTGCGACGTACAATCTGGCTCTGCCCGGTGCTTGCGCCCGCCATTGTGCGGCTTGCCTGTTGCTGGGCTTGCGCCGCGTTGAATGAGCGTGAGACATTTCCCTGTGCGTTCGTATTCTGTGCGCTCGCCGCCTGAGACATGGACTGTGCTTCCTGATGCTGAGCCTGCATATTCATTTGGCGACGTTGTTGTGGGGCTTGAGGATTCACCTGTACGCGTACTTTGAACACACGGCTTGCAATCTCAATGCGGATTTGCTCCAGAATGGCATCAAACTGGTTAAAGCCGTCAATCTTGTATTCGGTGAGCGGGTTCTTGCTGCCGTAAGAGCGCAGGTGAACTGCCTCACGCAGACTGTCCAAAAATTCCAGTTGGTCAAGCCATTTGCGGTCGATTGACTGAATGTACTGGTAGCGGATAAACATGTTCAGATTCTGCTTTCCTGCCAGCGTTTCTTTTTCTGTCAAATCATTCTGGAGCAGGGCGATGACCGCTTCCTTGGTGAGCCGCTCGGTAGGCATCTGCACGCCAAAATGAACGCGGATTTTCTCCAGCAGTTCTGCCTGCGCGTTTGAATTGCGGCGGGCATGGCTGAATTCGTCAAACCATTCGTCAAGATAATCGTTTGCCGTCCGCATGATGCGCTCGCTCAAATTATCGTCCGCAAGAATTCCATCGCGCTGACCGTAGATGTATTCGCGCTGTTCGTTCAGAACGTCATCGTAGTCAATCAGGTTCTTACGGATTTCGAAGTTGCGCTCCTCGACTTTTTTCTGCGCTTTCTCAATGCCTTTGGTCAGCCACGGGTGATAAATAGGCTCGCCCGGCTGCATACCAATACGGCTCATAATGTTCTTCATGCGCTCGCCTCCAAACAGGCGCATCAAGTCATCGTCCATGGAGATGTAGAACTTACTGCGTCCGGGGTCACCTTGACGACCAGAACGACCGCGCAACTGGTTGTCGATACGGCGGCTCTCATGGCGTTCCGTACCAATCACGTACAAGCCGCCAAGATTTTTCACTTCTTCGTAGTCTTTTTGCCACTGCTCTTTTTCTTTTGCGTAGGCGGCTTCAAATTGTTCTGGTGTGGCGTTCGTTCCCGCCTTTTTCCGCGCCCTGAATTCGGGGTTTCCGCCCAACTTGATGTCCGTACCGCGTCCAGCCATATTAGTCGCAACCGTAACGGCACCCTTTGCGCCAGCCTCGGCGATAATCAACGCTTCGCGGGCGTGGTTCTTCGCGTTCAGCACTTCGTGGCGGATGCCCTTGCGGGTGAGGAGGGCGGAAAGATGCTCTGATTTTTCAACGCTCACCGTACCAATCAGAACGGGCTGCCCTTTTTCGTGGGCGGCGGCGACTTCTTTGACAATCGCGTTCCATTTGTCAGGCTCGTTCAGATATACTTCGTCCTGCTCGTCAATGCGGGCGACTGGCTTATGCGTGGGAATTACCACGACATCAAGTTTGTAGATTTTTGCAAATTCCACGGCTTCCGTCTGCGCCGTACCAGTCATGCCCGACAGTTTTTCGTACATGCGGAAGAAGTTCTGGAAGGTAATCGTTGCCATGGTGCGGTTCCGCTGGGCAATGCGCAGGTGTTCCTTTGCCTCGATAGCCTGATGCAGACCGTCCGAATAGCGGCGGCCTTCCAGCACACGACCGGTAAATTCATCGACAATCTCAACCTTGCCGTCGCGCACCACGTAATCAACGTCAATATTATAGAGAATATGCGCGCGAACAGCCTGCGTAAAATAATGCACGAACTCAAAGCAGTCCTCGTCAAACACGGTGCGGTCTGCGGGAATCAGATTGTGCTTGTGCAGAATCTCGTTTATGTGGTTCATGCCGAAGTCGGTGAAAGAGACGCGCTTTGATTTTTCGTCAATCTTGTAGTCGCCCTTCATCGCCTTGCGCTCTTCGGGAGTCATCTGCACTTCGTCAGGGTAATCATCGGTGGCGGGGTCTTTTTCCACTTCCTCCAGTTCGCCAACGTATTTATCGACCTCGTGGAATTTGTAGGTGTCGTCCTCTGCCGCGCCTGAAATGATAAGCGGAGTTCGAGCCTCGTCAATCAAGATGGAGTCAATTTCGTCTACGATACAATAGTTGAATCCGCGTTGTACCTTGCCCTTCAAATCAATCTGCATATTGTCGCGCAGATAATCAAAGCCGAATTCATTGTTCGTGCCGTAGGTGAGGTCGCAGTTGTAATTCTTCTTGCGCTCATCGTTGTCCATGTTGGAAAGAATCGTTCCCACTGTCTGACCAAGATAGGCGTACACGGGGCGCATCCAGTTTGCGTCGCGTTCGGCAAGGTAGTCGTTCACAGTGACGATATGCACGCCTTTACCGCTCAGTGAATTTAAATACGCCGCGGCGACACACATCAAGGTTTTTCCTTCGCCTGTCTTCATTTCGGTGATTCTTCCAGAATGAAGGACAAGAGAGCCCATTATCTGCACATCGTAGGCACGCTCCCCAAGCACACGGTATGCCGCTTCTCGGGCGAGGGCGAATGCTTCCGGCAGAATGTCGTCCAGAGTCTCACCCTTGGCAAGACGTTCCTTAAAAATCTGTGTCTGCTTTGGAAAATCTTCGGCACTCAGACTTTGTGCCCATGCTTCTTTTTCATTTACCGCCGCCAGCAACGGACGGAGTTTCTTAACCGCGCGGTCATTCTGATTGCCAAAAATGAACGCCAATACATTATCTAATGCCATAGTATAAATATACTTATTATAACGGGAAAAGTCTATTAGTTTCTTCTATTATTTCTCTGTGCCCATGCCACAGGGGAAAGACCTGTTACCTTTTTGAATACGTTTGAAAAATAATTCGGGTTTGAGAATCCGAGTCGCACGGAAATGTCGTTCATCTTCATCTTGCCGCTTTTGATTAAGTCTTTTGCCTGCTCAATTTTAAGCCGCTCATGCAACGTCTGCACGCTGTAACCGGTCAGTTCTTTGCATCGCCGTGTCAGGTGACTTTTGCTCAGACCGAAAAATGCCGCCATTTTATCCAAATCGCTCATCTCGTCAAGGTGGTCAATCAGATAATCTGTTACGCTTTTTGCATCAAGTTTGCTTCGGCGGATTGGCTCAGTTTTTTCTATGTTGACTGCTTTTGTCAGTTTTTCGCGGTCGGTGACGATGAGTGCGTGGGGCTTTGTCTTTCCTTCGCGGACGTAGATTTTGTACAGCGTTTGACTGAGCAATTCCCTTATGTCATCATACAGGACAAGATTTCCGCTGCCCATAAAAAAATAGGCGTATCCCATGTACCTTGCGTTGTAGAACAAAAGTTCAAGAGTGACCGAAAAACGTTGCCGCTGAAGAAAAAATCGTTTGGGAAGCAGAGCCGGTTCGAGGACTTTGAACGGCATCATTTTTGCGATGTCGGCGGGCGGTTCAGGAATCAGAAAAGAGACGCTTGCAGGACCAAGTTCTTCCGTCAGAAAAGGGCTGGTCACCAGAAGAATGCCCGGAACGGAAAGTTCGCTCAACTTAAATCGCAGGATGCTTCCCAGTTGGTTTAAGTCTTCGGATGAAGCGAATTTGACTGCTATATTTGTCATGCTGCTGCGGGAATAGGAATCGCTGGTACGCGCGAGCATCGCATAATTTTCTCCCACGGAATGTAATGCCCTGAGCGCGTGAAAAATATTTTCCGTTCGGCTAAGCAGTTCACCGTTATGCCGGACGAGCGGAAGCACTATGCGGCGCAGGGAAGAGATGTGGTTCTGTATGGAA
This sequence comes from Treponema sp., assembly GCA_017449285.1. Taxonomy (GTDB): domain Bacteria; phylum Spirochaetota; class Spirochaetia; order Treponematales; family Treponemataceae; genus Treponema_D. Next base: position 101,329 of record JAFSJX010000056.1, on the reverse strand, counting down.
GCGGCATCCCGACTGTGCGAACGGATGTACGTAAGCCGCGAGCGAAACCAAACGAGCAGGTTTTTCGGGGGGGGGTACATTTGTATCGTATATATCGTGTAAAACGGCTTCTTTCAGCGATTTTTTTGACGGAGCATCGAGCCATGGAAAGACTTTTTCAATGGCAGATTTCAGATAAGCAGGTGCTTCCTCATCGGAGACCGCATAAGGAGCGGAAAGGAATATGTTGGAATCCCTTTGCGCCTGCAGAACGGAGTCTTCAAAGCAACCACAACTTTGCCGTATTACAAGCGAAGTCTGCACTGTCCTGTTGAGGACAACGGCATTCGGATATTTGATTCGGTCGATTAAAAGTTCCACCGCCTCGTATCCCCGCCGAAAGTAGGCAAGGTCAATCGTTGTGACAGGTGCTGATGTTGTCAGCCCCGCCAACTGATTGTTAAATCCTGTCACCGCAATGTCGTCGGGAACGGAAAAGCCTCTTTTTTCAAGTTCTTCTATTATATTGGTGGCAATGATGTCGCTGGATGTGAGAATTGCCTCTGGAACGGAGCGCGAAAGCAATAGTTCTGTCTGGTCGGCAATGTCTTTTGGGTCAAGTGAGTCCGCCATAAAAATATCGTTTTCGGAGCAGGGGAGCCCTAGTTCCGTCATCGCTTCCTTAAAACATTCCATGCGCGTCTGATGAGGACTTGAAGCCTTTGAGCCGACAAAGACAATCTTCTTGAATCCGTGTATTTCTGCCAGATGCCGAACCATCAGCCTGATAGAGTGAGCGTTGTCGATTCTGATGCTGGGAACTCCCTGTATGTCGAGGTAGCCGATGTCAACCATCGGAAGCGGCTGGAGCGAATTGAAAATCTTCTGAATTTCGTCATGCTCCATGTATTCGCTAAGCGAGGAAGCCCATGTTATCAGTCCGTCCAAAAGCGGTGTGCGCATGAACTGCAATTTTGTCAGGTATTGTGGCAGGAAGTCCGCGTCCAGAAAAATCGAGTGGTGGACTGCGCTGCTTATGTTGATGAAATTGATGCCGTAGTCTTCCGTCGCCTGCATGATGCCCGCAAGATACTCCTGCCCGATAAACGAACTGAAATCCGCGATGGCGGTAAACCCGATGGTGAGGTTGTTCTTCTTTGCAAACGCACGCCGTCTGGCAACAGGTGTGGACATAACAGAAAAAAGTATAGCAGATATGCGGGGAAATTTACAGTTTTTAAAGAATTTTTTAAATTCTTTTCTGCATTTTTTGTATATTTTTGCTTTTTTTTGATGCCTATCCGTCGCTGCGCTTCGGGCGCATAGAGGAATTTATTGTCATTTGCGCTCCTGCGCATGTGCGTAACTATATGCAGGACGAAAGGAAAACCGTGTGGAAAAATGTCCTGCAAAGAAGGCAAACAATGACACAAACACAATCTACCCCGTGGGAAAAAATCACGCTCGCGGACAATTACAAGATGGTGAAAGTTTTTTACAACTGTGCAAACTGTGATAAAATAGAGGACGCAGAGACGCGGGCTTTTCTGAGATATGTCGCAACGAAACAGGCAACGACAGATTATACGGAGCGGCTGGAACAGCACGTAAGGGGGCTGAAAGTGACACCACGAGAACAACTCTACTATAATAATTGGCTGGAAATCACCGATGGCATACGGGACGAGGCTCGCGAGGAAGGACGACGAGAAGGTCATTTGGCTGGTATCGCCGAGGGTGAAAAGTGCGGCGCACATGACAATTCATCAGTCGCTGTAGCCAATGAGCGCAAGCCACATCTGAAATTATAGAGTCTGAATCTCAACACCACATATTTTTCGCTTTTTTTTCTTAACCGCAAAATTCTATATTAAAAATAATTGTATCTTTTATTAACGGTACAAAAATCCTCAATTAGCATTGATATAGAGTATGGGCGGATTGTCTGCCCGTAAAAAACAATGTCTCGCCTGAAATATCGGGCGGGAAAAATAGAAATGGAGGATTTCTATGAAAAAATTGGGCAAGCTCAAGTGGCTGTGGTCACTTGCTGCTGTATTGTTGTTGCTAGGCGGAATGACCGCGTGTAGCAGTGATGATGACGATGGTTCTGAGACACCGACTCCGACACCAGTACCAACACCAACGCCAGAGCAAACCGTTACTCTCGAAGTCGGTGAAGGAAAAACCTACACAACGGTTCAGTCAGCTCTTGACAAACTCATGGCTGATAGTGTTACAGGAACGGCAACGGTAAAAGTTGCGCCGGGAACGTATGAGGAAATGATTTTCTACACCGGTTCTGCAACGGTTATCCTTGAAGGTACGGGAACTGCCGCGTATGGTTCTGATGTTATCATCAAAGCGAACAACTCTGGAAACTCAGACGCGATGAAAGATCTTGCTAACTCACACGGTGTAACAAGTGGCTATTTCCGTGGCGCAACACGTTTTAACGGCACATGTAACCTTGTTCTCAAGAATCTGACTATTCAGAATACCTACAGTCGCTCCGCAAACGATGGCTCTGGTACGCAGGCAGAAGCACTTGTATTCTCATCTACAGGCAAACTGATTGCTTACAACTGTTCTTTCTTGGGTCATCAGGACACGCTCTATATCGGCTCTCAGGGCAACCGCTCATGGTTCTACAAATGTCAGATTAAGGGCGATGTTGACTTTATTTGGGGCTATGCTGATGTTGCTCTTTATGAAGAGTGTGACATTTGGGCTATTGGCGATGACAACAAGTATACAGACACACTCTCTGCCTCTCGCGCTATGGTTGAGAATGTAGAGGCGAACAAAGGTATCGTCATTATGAACTCTACTGTTCATATCGCAGACGGCGTTACTCTTACTTTTGCCCGAAACTCTGGTGCTGACACAACGGCGGCATTCTTTAACAATGTGTTCCTCTCAGACGGAGATGCAAAAACAGGCAAAATTGCCGAAGCAATCTACGGTGCAAAACCAAATTACGAAGTGCGCGATGTAAACGGTGATATGGTAATCGGCTGGATGGATGGCAAGAACTACACCGATGCCGCTAAGACGACACTTGTCGATACGACCAAACGTCTTGAAGGCACTGGTGCGCTCACCGACCGCTACATCAACCGCGAGTATTCTGGTCGCTATGTTATCCTTAATCGTGGCTGGAATTTTACAGATAAGCAATTCAAGACCGCTTCCAGCATCTGGGATATTTCTGCGTATGAAACAGAATTCAATGCGACTGCTGACGCTTCTAAGGAGCAGATTTTTGTTGAGCCGGTGGCTGCGCAGAAACTTGTTAGCGGAGAGTCTGTAACGCTCAAAGCCTATGACATTGCCGGAAACGATATTACTTCTTCCGTAGAGTGGTCACAGACAGAAAAGAGCAATGTTACCGAAAACAAAGGAACAATTGTTAAATCGCTTACTGCAGGTGTGCTTGAAACGAACAAGACCTCGGATACTGCCGTGGTGAACGGAACGGTAACCGTTACCGTAAAGAAAGGCGACTTTACCGACACTGCCTACATCTATGTTATTCCTGTATACATTAAGGCTGATACAGTAACGCTCGCAGCGACTTCGGGTTCTGTTGCTCAGGGCAATTCGATTGCCATTACAGGTAAGATTTCTTTCTCTGGCGATGCGAATGCGGAAGTGAGCGATACGACAACGACATGGAAGGTCGCTGATGCAACGGTGGCTACGATTTTCGACAAGACAAACAACAAATTGCTTGATGAATACAAGGCAACGACTTGTGATGCCGTTATCTACGGCATTAAGGCTGGTTCAACGACAATTACTGCTACTTCTGCCGATGGCGGAACTGCCACCTACGACCTTACCGTTACGGATAGCACCGTGTACTATCTGCCGACTTTTGCCGGTGTGTATGTAAATACTGATGTTCAGAATGGTAAATACGGAGTATGGAATGGCGTATTGATTGATGCTGTTACAGCAGACAAGAAAAACGGTAGTACCCGTGCAAAGATGGGCTTAAAGCAGGGTAACGCCCGTATGCAGACCCGTTATGTTATCTTGAACGTGCCGGTAACAAGTGATGCCACTATTAAAGTGACGCTTGAAACTGCTCCTGTTAAGGTTGCTTCTGCGGCAACGGCATCGACGTTAGAATACAATGGTCTGTATGCCGATGGAGAAAAGATTGTCTACACTGGGGCAACATATACCGATAAAGACGGTGACGGCACAACCTCTATTACCGAGGCGGAATATAAGGCTCTTTCCGAGGCTGATCAAGGGAAGTACATTGTCAAGGACAAGCCGTATTACACAATTGGCTTTGACTTTGAGACACAGGCGCAGACTGCTTCTCTTACAGACGTGTCTTCTCTGACAACGCAACAGACGGGTATCGATACAAAAGACCTCAATACTCTGACGGAAGCAAAATGGTGTCAGATTGGTCCGTTCGGCTCTAGTGACGTATATATTACAGAGATTGCGATTACTCCTGAAGCAAGCGACAAGTATTCGTATACTGCGGCTGCTGGTGCAGAAGGTGCATACAATCTTTATGATACATCAGTCGCAAAAGGTACTGCGATTGCAGATGGTTCAAGTGCGGATGGCTATGTCTCTTGGACTGGTCTGACATCAAACGGAAATGAGTATTCGTATACAAGTGCATCTTCAACATTGTCTGTTGTTGTAGATGGTGCATGTGCAATTACAATGAAAGATACCTATGCCGGTACGAATAAAAAAACGCTGACGGTGACAGATGCTGCTGGAAACAAACTTGTTGATGCAGCGACGACATCTCTTAACACTTACTCATTTATCTATACAGGTTCAGCAAAGACAACATTGACATTTGCTTTCTCTGGCATGATGTACCTCGGTACGTTGGATGTTGCGTATGCAAAAGGTTTGGCAAACAGCATTTCTTCGGTTACTCTCTCAGGTGACGAGGCTGTTGCTGTTGGTGCAACTATCACTTTAAATGCGGCTGTAACACCGGCATACATCAATACCGATGCCAACACGATTGACACAACGGCAGTATGGGAATCAAAAGATACGGCTGTCGCAACTGTCGCTGACGGTGTTGTTACTGGTGTTAAGGACGGAACGGTAGTTATTAAGGCATCTTGCGGTGGCAAGTCTGCTGAAAAGGAAATCGTTGTCGGCAATGTTTCTGCTGTAAAGCATGACCTTGGCGAGAAGTACAGCACATGGCTGACTTCAACTGGCGGACAGATGAATGCCGGAGATACGAGAAAGTATGGAACGCTTGTCCTTACAGCGGGAGAAGGCGGAAACTTCAAGTATGATAGCGGCAATGCCTGCTTGACGACATACAACCCGACAATCAAGATTCCTGTAACGGGCGACTGCAAGATTACGGTAACGGCACATACCTATAACTCACAGTATGTGCGTGTTGCGGGAACAGAGTTGGCGTATGATACATCAAGCGGAAAGGCTGTCGGTACGTATACATACACAGGCGATGCAGGTTATGTTAACTTGACCGCAAGCGAGACGAACCAATGCCTCTACTTGTATTCAATTGTCGTAGACCCTGTTGATACTTCATGGAATCTTGGCGAGAAGTACAGCACATGGCTGACTTCAACTGGCGGAAATATGAATGCCGGAGATACGAGAAAGTATGGAACGCTTGTCCTTACAGCGGGAGAAGGCGGAAACTTCAAGTATGATAGCAGCAATGTCTGCTTGACGACATACAACCCGACAATCAAGATTCCTGTAACAGGCGACTGCAAGATTACGGTAACGTCACATACTTACGACTCCGAGTTTGTGCGAGTTGCGGGAGCAGAGTTGGCGTATGATACATCAACAGGAAAGGCTGTCGGTACGTATACATACACAGGCGATGCAGGTTATGTTGACTTGACCGCAAGCAATGCGACAAAATGTCTCTACTTGTATAAGATTGAGGTTGCTTACTAAAAGCATCTCTGCAGCGGAAAACTGTGTTTTCGCTGTAGTGTAACAATTTCCCCTCGCCGCACGGGTAGGGAGCGACGGTGGCTTTTGCCACCGTCAAAACGCTAGTGTGCGGCAAGCAAACGCCCCGACAGAGCAATCTGCCGGGGCGTGGTTTTATGTATTGACAAAACAGGGATTTGGCATAATAATAATTATGTGCTTGGCGAAAGCCACGCGCGGCTATGGCCCCGCATTTTTGCGGGGTTGTTTTTTGTCTGCCAGTTTTCGGGCAGTTTCTTCTATGTTTTTTAGTTGCCATATATGAAGTTTTCTGTCGTTGTCTATCGAGATAAAAACTTGCCGGTCAGAAAAATCAATGGAAAGATTCTTATTTTTTGCCTTTGTGATGACATCTTTTGTTTCGCTGACAATTTTTTTATAGACTCCGTGCAAGGAAGCGTCTTTTATGCTGAGAAAAATATCGTCTCCTTGGTGCAAGGCATTCCGAAAATTCTTTCCAACCGCTTTGATGTTTCCTGTAACTCGTTTTAGTTCAGTTTTTCTGTTATCAACAAAGGCGTCAAATTTCTTGCCACCGTCGCTCGGCTCTGGAACGAGATAAACGGTGTAATTATTCTCGGTCAAAATTTGTGCTTGTCGTATTTCTTTTTCTAATCGTTCTTTTTCTTTTTCATTTTTGGGAATACGGCTTGTGGTTGTAAAAAGATTTTGTGAAATTTCTTTCCATGTTTCATGAGGAAATATCTGTTTGGCAAGTTCTCCTTTGTCCAACATACACATATTATCGCTGAACTGTGGTAATAATGCAAGTGAGTGGTGTTATCTGAGTCATCGCACACGGCAGACGCTTCCCTGCGTTCCAGACAGACAGCGCGGGATTTCTTGTCAAGATAGATGTTGTTGCTGTGTCGGGATTCTTTTTACTGTGCCGCATGATGTCAGAGGTTTCTGATTCAATTACTTTTCGTGGGGAAAATCAGTCGCGTGTGTCTGCCTGTAAAAAAATCTGTAAAAAATCGTTCTTTCTGTTTGACTTCTGTGGAAATCTGTCGTATAATGAATTCATACTATAATCCCTTGGAGGCCTAAGATGGCAAAGGTAGAACTGAAGCATGTTGGAAAAATCTATGACGGCAATGTTCACGCTGTAAAAGATTCTAACATCACTATTGAAGACCGCGAATTCTGTGTTTTCGTCGGTCCGTCTGGATGCGGTAAGTCAACGACACTCCGCATGATTGCTGGTTTGGAAGACATCACCGAAGGTGAACTTTGGATTGATGGCGAACTGATGAACGATGTGCCGCCGAAAGACCGCAATATCGCTATGGTTTTCCAGAACTATGCTCTGTATCCGCACATGTCTGTTTTCGACAACATGGCATTCGGTCTTAAAATCCGCAAAATTGACAAGGCAGAAATCCAGCGCCGCGTAGACGAGGCTGCCCGTATTCTTGACTTGACCCAGTATCTGGAGCGCAAGCCGAAGGCTCTTTCTGGTGGTCAGCGTCAGCGTGTTGCTGTTGGTCGTGCTATCGTCCGCAACCCCAAAGTATTCTTGTTTGACGAGCCGCTTTCTAACCTTGACGCAAAACTTCGTGTTACGATGCGCGCAGAAATTTCCGACTTGCATCACCGCTTGCAGTCAACGATGATTTACGTTACCCACGACCAGATTGAGGCTATGACGATGGGTACAAAGATTGTCGTTATGCGCGGTACTGACGCTGGCGAAGAGATGGCAGGACGCATCCAGCAGATTGGCGCGCCGTTGTACCTCTACAACCATCCGATTAACAAATTCGTTGCGGGCTTTATCGGAACTCCGCCGATGAACTTTATGAACGTAAAAATCATCGAAAAAGACGGAAAGATTCTTGCGGACGAAGGTTCGTTCGTGCTGACACCGACTGCTGAGCAGCAGAAGGCTCTCAAGGCTCATGTCGGCAAGGAAGTTTCTTTCGGCGTTCGCCCCGAAGATTTGAAGTATCTGAAGGCTCCTGCCGCAGAAAACAATATGCAGATGAAGGTCACCAACAAAGAACCTCTGGGTGCGGATACACACGTGTTCTTGCAGTCAAAGGGTCAGACGATTGTTGCCCGCGTTCCGCCGGAGTATGATTTCCAGCTGGGCGATGCGGTGAACTTTGCTCCCGATATGGAACGTGCGAAGTTCTTCGGTAAAGACGGCGATGAGCCGAACCTCTGCGAAAACATCGAGAAGAAATGGTAGGTATTAAAACCTGCTGACCGAAAGCACTGGTCGCAACAGACGACCGGTGCTTTTTTTTGCCTTTTTTAAAATCTATCGTATAATATAGAGTTCTTGGAACAAGTGCAAAACATCGCAAAATTCTTCGTTCCCATAAAAAAGGGAGGGGGTAAGGAGAATTCTATGACGAATGCAGAACTGAAGGAAAACTTGTTGAAGACAGGTGTAAAGGCGGAAGACATTGCAAAGATTGAGGGCAAGGTTGACGCAGAGGCGATGGAACTTACCGAAGACGAATTGGAACATGTGGCGGGCGGAACTGGCTCGTCTTCAATAAACTGGAAAGCAATTTTGATTGGTGTTGCTTGTGCACTGGTATGCGTTGGAGTAGCTGCTGGTCTTTCGGCAGCTTTTGCCCCTGTAGGTGCAAAGATTGCCAACGCAGTAGTTTGGGGGAGGACTCGCTGGTACTGCAGGTGGGTTTTTCGGGGGAATCGCTGCCGCTAGTTTTATGGATGACAAGTCGCGGCGTAAAGACTCTCAAAATTCCTAAGTCCACGTTTTCTTTTGCAGACATCCGTCGTTATGGCGGGTGCTTTTTTATTGAAGAATCTGTTTTTTTCGGTTACAATAAAGCATGGTGGGGTGTATGAAAAAAAAATCCGTGGTTCTCTATAAGAATCTTCCCGCACTGGTGACTGAGATTGTTGACGGTGAAAAATTTGTCGTCTCCTGGTGTGCGAAGGCGGCGACAGAAAGTGGAAAAAAAGCGGTCTATGCAGAGCAGAAAGTGCGCGAAAAAGACGTTATTGTGCTTTCGGAAGAGCCTGCGGCTTCTTTGGACGCGGTGCTTTCGTTTGCCGATGGCGCGATTCGGGACGGAAGCGAAATGCGCACACAGATTGCGGAAACCCACGAACTTCTTTTGAGTGATGATGAGACTGCTTCCGCTCCGATTTCTTTTTCTGACCTTGCTTCTCTTGTCCGTGGGGAACTCAAGGCAGACGAGGCGTGGGGAATCTATGCGGCTGTAAAAGAAAGCCTTGCGTTTGAAGAAAAAATTGCCGATGGCGCAATCAGTTTTGTGCCGAGGACGCAGGAAGCGATAGACGCGCTCAAAAGCAGACAGTATGAAAAAGACCATGCGGAAGAATTGCGGGCGGCTTTCATTCAGCGGCTCAGGGATGGCAAACTGAATCTTCCCGAAGACGCAAAGTATATGGGTGACGTGGAGGCATTCGCGCTGGGACAGACCGACAAGAGCCGCACGATGCACGAGGCGCACTTGAAGGAAACGCCGGAACGCGCCCACAAACTGCTTTTGGACACGGGGATGTGGCCTATAACAAGAAATCCCTATCCCATGCGCCATGGACTCAGCATGAAGAGCGCGACGGAAGGACTTGCCTCTCCGCCGGACGAAGAACGCGTGGAAGTGCAGGGCGTTTCCTACGCAATAGACAGCCAGTGGTCGCATGACCCTGATGATGCGATTGCCTTTGACGGTGAATACCTGTGGGTGCATATCGCAGACCCCGCAAGCACCGTTTTGCCCGACAGTTCAATTGACAGGGCGGCTCGCGGTCGTGGGGCAACCCTATACATTCCCGAAGGCGCAAGCCGAATGCTCTGCGAGGAAAGCCTTGAAGATTACGCGCTGGGGCTTACGCCAAAAAGCCGCGCGCTGAGTTTCAGAATCAAGTTGGACGAAAACGGGGATATTGCGGATTGCACGGTATTACGCACGCTTGTGACTGTGGAGCGGCTGACTTATGAAAAGGCCGATGAACTGAAAGCTACCCCAGCCCTTGCGCCTTTGTTTGCCATTGCCGCGCGAAATGCCGAGCGCAGAAAGAAAGCGGGTGCGGTGCAGATTTCCATGCCCGAAGTGCATATCACCGTGGACGCGGACACCAAAAAAGTTTCCATTGAGCCGCGCACCGATACGCTTTCCGCAGAAGTTGTCCGCGAGGCGATGGTTCTTGCGGGCGAGGGCGCGGCGCGTTTTGCCTTTAAGAATGGCATTCCGTTTCCCTATGTGAGCCAGGAAGCTCCCGACATTCCCAAAGACATTCCCGAAGGATTGGCAGGACAGTTCCGCCTGCGAAAATGTATGCGCCGCAGAAATGTGTCCGTAACGCCGAGCCAGCACGCGGGATTGGGTCTGGGAATGTACAGTCAGGTGACAAGCCCCCTGCGCCGTTACGGAGATTTAATCGGACATGAGCAACTCCGTGCGTTTTTGGCGGGGCGACCAATGATTGACAAAGACACGATGCTTATGCGCATGAGCGAAGGAGATGCCGCCGCGATTGCCGCGCACAAAGCCGAACGCCAGAGCAATATGCATTGGACATTGGTTTACCTGCTCCAGAATCCCGATTGGAAAGGCGAGGCAATCTGTGTAGAAAAACAACCCAAGCAGTCCGTGTTCTGTATTCCTGCGCTCGGCATGGAGACGATGATTTCAGGCTGCGGCGATGTTGGGCTAAACGGCACGATTACCGTAAAGGCGAGTAAAATTGACTTGCCGAATCTAGAAGTTGTATTTGTGCGGAAATAAATTTCTGCTTCTTCCCCTGCATTTACACACCGCCCCAAAATCTGCTATACTTCTTTCTATGATTATCGTACTCAAAAACGACATTACCGAAAAAGAAAAAGACAATATAAAATCAGTGCTTGCCAAGAATAAGTTCAAGTTGAACGAAGTGAAGGGCGAGGAAAGCACCATTCTTGCGGCGGTAGGGCGGCTTGCGATGGACATCCGCGAGGTTGAGGTGCTGCCGGGCGTGGCGAATGTCATTCCGATTTCAAAGCCGTACAAGATGGCAAGCCGTGAGTTCAAGCCGGAAAATACGATTGTTGAAGTGCCGAACAACTGGGGGCAGATTATCCGCGTTGGCGGAAGCCGCGTTGTTTCGATTGCAGGGCCGTGCGCGGTGGAAAGCCGTCAGCAGATGATGGATGCGGCGGCTGCGGTTGCAAAGAGCGGGGCGGTCATGCTTCGTGGCGGGGCATACAAACCGCGCACCTCTCCGTATTCGTTTCAAGGGCTTGGCGAAGAGGGCTTGAAGTACCTCAAAGAAGCGGGCGAGCGGTACGGGCTTCCGGTGGTGACTGAAATTGTCGCTACGGAAAATATCCCCGTGATGAAAGACTACGTGGACGTGTATCAGGTTGGTGCGCGCAACATGCAGAATTTCGAGCTGCTCAAAAAACTGGGCGCGCTCGGTAAGCCGGTCATTTTGAAGCGCGGTCTTTCTGCTACGATTGAAGAACTGTTGATGGCGGCGGAATATCTGCTTTCTTCGGGAACGGACAAGGTGATTCTCTGCGAACGCGGCATCCGCACGTATGAAAAGGCAACGCGCAATACGCTTGATTTGAGCGCGATTCCGATTCTGCGGGGCATGACGCATCTTCCAATTATCGTAGACCCTAGTCATGCGGTGGGCATCCGCGACAAGATTCCTCCGATGGGCTTGGCGGCGATTGCTTCTGGTGCGGACGGCATTATTGTTGAGGTGCATTGTCATCCTGAAAAAGCGTTGAGCGATGCGGCACAGGCATTGTACCCAGAGCAGTTTGACAAACTCATGCGCGATATTGAGGCACTTGCTCCCGTGGTTGGAAAAGAAGTCGCCCATATCCGTGAAGTCAAGAAAACGTCCGTAAAAATCGAAAAATCAACGGGCGAAAAGAAACAGAAAATCACCTGCGCATTCAGCGGGAAAAAAGGCGCGTATGCGGAACAGGCGATTGCACGTTACTTTGACGGCACTGTAAAGGCAGAGGCGACCGATTCGTTCCGCGAGTTGTTTCAGGCAGTGGTGGACGGCAAGACAGACTACGGCATGGTTCCGATTGAAAACAGCCTTGCCGGTTCAGTCTACCAGAATTACGATAATCTTACTCAGTTTGAGGACGTGTCGATTGTCGGGTCAATCACTTTGCGGATTCAGCACTCGCTTTTGGCATGCAAAGGCGCGACGCTGGATTCAATCAAAACGGTCTATTCACATCCTCAGGCGTTAAGCCAGTGCCACAATTTTCTCGCAGACCACAAGGATTGGGCGCAGATTGAGGCGGTCTCCACGGCAACGGCGGCAAAACTGGTGGGCGAAAAGCAGTCTTCCGAAGCCGCCGCGATTGCAAGCAGCGTGAACGCAAAACTGTACAAACTTGACGTTCTGAAAGACGGCATTGAGGATGACCCGCGCAATTATACCCGCTTTGTGATTATCGCCCCCAATCATCTGACGGGCGATGCGGCAGAGCAGGCGTTCAGACAGCAGATGGGCGAGGGTACTTCCCCGAACATGGCGTCATTTATGTTCAGCGTGTCGAATGAGCCGGGCGCGTTGTACGAGTGTCTTGGCATTTTCCACAAAGCACATTTAAATTTGAGTCGCTTGGAAAGCCGCCCGATTGCGGGAAAACCGTGGCGGTACTGGTTCTATGCGGACGCGGTTCTTGACGAAACGATACAAGATAAGCAAGAATATGTGAGAAAGGTGCTGAAAGATTTGAATGCAAAAGCCGAAGACGTGCGTCTGCTCGGTGTGTATAATGGAAGATAAGAGAGAAGGAGTTTTTTATGTCTAAATATGTACTTTCTGTTTTGGTAGAAAATCATGCGGGTGTTTTGAGCCGCGTTTCAGGCTTGTTCAGTCGCCGTGGATTCAACATTGACAGCCTTACGGTGTGTGAGACGCAGAATTCAGGGCAGTCTCGCATGACCATCGTTGTGGACGGCGATGAGTACACGCTTGACCAAATTCGCAAGCAACTGGCAAAACTCGTGGAAGTGATTTCAATCCGTCACTTTTATTCAAACGAGTCTTGTCGCCGCGAAATGGCGTTGATTAAGGTAAAGGCAAAAGGTACTGACCGCGCCGTGATTATCGAAACCTGCGATATTTTCCGCGCCCACATCGTTGACGTTGCGCAGGAATCAGTCATCGTTGAGGCAACGGGCAGCGAGGACAAAATTGCAAGCCTGATTCGTCTGCTTGAGCCGTATGGCATTATCGAACTGGTAAAGACTGGTTTGACCGCAATGCAGCGCGGAAGCGAAGTGATGAAATAAAAGCAGACGTTCTGGTACTGTTTGTGGTTTTCTTGCATGGGGAGGATGAAAATTAGGGGAAAAATTCCCTTAATTTCCCTTAATCCATTTGCTTTCGTGTACGAGCCATGCTGTGCGCGCGTTGTCTTGTGTAAAGAAAACTGATGCTATGCGAAACACGGGAAGTTTTATCGGAAGAATAGTTTCTGCCATGCCGCATAGCGTTTTTTGCGTGTCATCAGTTTTCCCGCGAAGCCAGCGCGCAATCTCCAGTCTGCCCGCAATTTTTTTTGCAATCGGTTCTGTATTCAGCGTTATTTCTGCGTCAAGTGCAATCGTTTTTCCTTCTGTGCGGATTTTGGTCAGCGTGCATCCGCAAATTAGTTTTGTCAGTTCAGGAAGTTGTTGTCGCTCGACCTGTAAATCATTAGTCTGTCCGCTTTTTCCCGCCTTGTATACCGTGTCATCTTCAAAATTTCCCCGGACATACAGCGGAAACCGTGGCGATACAATTTTTTCATCGTGCGACAGCGCGGCGCATATCTGTTTCTGCAAATCGGTGAGTTTTTTCATCTCGTTGGGGTGGGGAATAATCACCGTTTCTTCTCGCATAAAAAAACTATAGCGCAATCCGTGCAAAAATGATAGTATAGCGTATGCTTCGAAAGGTCTTTTTTTGTGCCGCGCTTGCCCTGTTTTTTATCTCCTGTTCCCGTCCGTCATCGTTTGCACTTGAAATTCCCGCCGTACCTGCAGAATCTGTCTCCCAGTTCACTTCCGGCGGCATGAGGTGTTTTCGTTTTTCCGATGCTCAGCGCGACATAATCGGTTCTTTCTTTTCCGCAAATAAATCTGCCGCCTTGCAGATTACGATTTCCGTCAAAAAACAAAAGTCGTCTGGTTCAAGTGGCATCGGTTTTTTATATGAGGAAGATTTTTCGTCTTTTGGCTTGCGCTCTGACCGTCCGATTAGACCGCAGGTGTCTGGCGATTTTTCTCAGTTTGAGGGGCTTACGTTTTCGGTCATATTCTGCATGAACAAGGATGCTCCGCTTCCCTCAGGATTTTACATCAAAACTGGTGCGTCTTGCAAAGTGATTGCGGCAAAAATTGTTCCCGCCCAGATAGGCTTTGATTTTCGCTCTGCTGAGCCAGTCTTTGCTTTTGCGCCCAATGGCGGAACGATTGAAAAACCCTATTTTAAGACTGATTTTACCGGCGTTCCTATGTCGCTCAATGCTACTGCTACCTCGCAGTCATTGCTCCCTCAGATGGAATTGTATTTCCATCAAGCTGATGCAGAGCATAATGCGGCTCCCGTTCGTCTTACGGTTGGAGGAGAACGGCTTACCATTCGTCCGAGCGGAGATTGCGTTGCTATTCCTTGTGCCGCTCTCAAATCACCGTTCGCGCAGGTTTCGATTGACGAAAATGAAGTGAAAGTTGCCGCGTTGCTTGTTCGTGCGACTGATGAGAGTCTTCTTTCGTTCAAGGACGGCACTCGTTTTGTCACAAAACCGATTCCCTGCGACCCAGGTCTGATTATGGCATGGAATCGGGATAACTGGCGCGGAAACGAATACGAGTTGTTTGTGTGGGATCGTTTTAAGGGCGTGCTTTATTTTGACACGCTCGATTACGCCGTGCAGGATGATTTTTTCCGTAGGCTTGCATTCTTTGTGGAAAAAGCGGGCTATCGTGGCAAGTTGCTCTCCGATTCCGAACTGGCTGGCAAACACGGCTACAATGCCCATGATTACCGCGCGGAATCTTTGGCGGATTTTTTTGAGACCGCCCGAAAAACTCGTTTTCCGCTTAACCAAAAAGAGCGTCTCCTGGCGGACATTCTGCTTGCAAACGGAGTTCTGAAACTGAATGCAGATGGCTCAATCGGGGCAGGGCAGGGTGCGGTCATCTCCATTTCCCAGGAATCTTCGCTTGCGCTTCGTTATCAGTTTGTGGCGCATGAAGGCTGGCATGGTATTTTCTTTATTGATGACGATTTTCGTAACGCAGTTGCTTCTATATATTACACGCTTGACCGACAGACACTCGCCTATTTGCGTCGTTATTTTCAGGTGACTCCGAGCCTGAACTACGATGTGGACGATGACTATCTGATGAAGAACGAATTTATGGCGTATATGCTGCAAAAGCCAGTGAGCGAAGTCGGGCCGTATTTTGTGGCGATGGCCCGCCGCTCTCATTCCCAGACAAAGGCAAAGGAACTTGCGGATTATATTATCAGCACGGATGCGGCGGGATTTGTCTCTGCGGCAACGATGCTTGAAGAATATGTTTCTGCCCGCTGGAATCTTTCTGCAGGACGTGTGTGGCTGATAAGCCGATAGAAAACTACAGGCTTGAAAAAAACTGCGGAACGTGTGGCGATGTTGCCTCAAGATTGTACAGTTTTTCTGCGCCAACCGAGGTCATAGGCCCGTGTCCAGCCATAATCACCGTATCATCACTCAGCGTAAAAATTTTTGTCTGAATGCCACGGTACAGCAAATCTTTTGCATACGAACTGGTCGTTGAACCAATTTCTCCTGCGCTGATAACGTCTCCCGTAAACAGCACCGTTCCGATTTTGTAGACGATTGAATCTGCCGTATGACCGGGAACGGCAAAATATTCCACGGTGATGCCGCCGAATTTCAAAAAACCTTCGCCCTTGATTGTCGTGTCCGCCGTATTCGCCACATCAATGTCGGCGGCATAAATGCTCAGGTTGTAAATGCGTTTGAGTGTTGCCAGCCCGCGGGTGTTCTCCTCGTGGTTGTGCGTAATCAGTGCGGCAGAGAGCAAATATCCGTCCGTCTCAATTTGTTTGAGAAGTTCATTTGTCGGCTTCCCTGGGTCAATGATAAGCGCGACCTTAGTTTTTTCGTCCACAACGACATAGGTGTTGGAAAACGTCTCCAAATTAAGGTGGAAATAAATTTTCATACGCGCGCTCCCACCGGGTTGTCCAGTTCTTTCATTCCTGTGAACAACGCGCTTCCCCGCTCATCAAAAATCGCCTCGTTCGTGTTCGACAGTTTGAACGAAAGATTAGTCTGCTCAATCTCACGGAAGACCGTATTCTTGATGTTGCAGTTTCGGATGGATGTGTCAATCAGCCTGGCACGAATAAAACGAGAATTGTACAAATCGGAGTCATCAAACGAAGACTGAAACGATTCCAGTCCCACAAAGTTGTCCTGAATCATATCGCTTCCCGTAAACAGCACGTGACTGAATTTCGCCCCCGCAAAAGACGTGAACTGCATATTGCTTTCCAGAAGGTTGCAGTCGCTGAACACCGCAAAGTCAAACGTAGTCATTCGGCTTCTGAATCCTTTTGATTGCAAGCCCCGGAAAATGCACTGCATAAAATTGCATCCGTAGAATCGTTTGTTTGTCAGGTTAAAATCATCAATGTTTGAGAATACAATGCCGCTCGCATTCAGCCCGATAATTTTTTCGTTATGCGCGATGTAATGATGTACTTTGGTTGTGATTTCTTCTGCGTTCGGCGAATGTCTCAGACAATAATCGCTGTCAATGATGTTCCAGTTTTCATCAAAATCCGAAACGACACTTTTGCGGCATGTAGGACACTGACATTTTTTCCAAAAAAACATACTTCATCGTAGGGGATAAAAAAAGATTTTTCAAGTACTGAAGGGGCGTTCCCCTACGCACTTCGTGCTTCGGGTCGCTACGTCCGCCCTTCCGCTCTGCTCCATACCACTTGCGTGGTACTTCGGGGCTCCCATCGCTACCGCATTGCAAAAACTCGATTTTCGATGTACGATAGGCTATGTGCTGGAAATGCAAAAAAGCGATTGAAATAAGCGAAATCTACCGCACCTCAACCTGTCCTGTTTGCGGCACGGATTTGCACTCATGTAAAAATTGCCAGTTTTATGCGCCCGGAAGTCACTACGACTGCCATGAGACCGTGGACGAAGAAGTGCGCGATAAGGAGCGGGCAAATTTCTGTGATTTCTTCCGTGCAAAAAAACTCTTTGACGGCGCGGCAAGCGGAAAGACAGACGATGCCGCCGCAAAAGCCCGCGATGCCTTTGCAAGCCTATTCGGAAACTGATGGAGCATCGGAAACAGATATGTCGGGCATTGACTTTGCATTTTTAGACAGCGGAACGGGCGGCATTCCCTATATGCTTGCGCTCAAAGAAAAAATGCCTTCCGCGCGGTGCGTCTACCTTGGCGACACGGCGCATTTTCCCTACGGCGAAAAATCTCCCGATGAGGTGACTCGGAGCGCGGCTGCAACAATCCGTCTTATCGTGGAAAAATGGCATCCTAAGGCAATCGTCATTGCCTGCAACACAATCAGCGTCACTTCGTTGGACGATTTGCGCGCGCTTTTCCCCGAAACTCCTATTGTTGGTACTGTTCCCGCGATAAAACTTGCCGCAAACGTGACCAAAAACAAACGAATCGGGCTTCTGGCAACCAATGCCACGGTGAATCATCCCTATTGCGCGCGCCTTACCCGAGATTTTGCGTCGGATTGCACGGTGTTCAGTCGCGGCGACCCTGATTTGATTTCCTTTATCGAACATGAACTTTTTACTGCCACACCAAAGCAAAAACGCGCCGCCGTCACTCCTGCCGTAGAATTTTTTTCCGCACATGACTGCGATACGATTATCCTAGGCTGTACGCATTTTACCCATGTTGCGGACGAAATTGCCGCCGTTGCAGGAAACAAAGTGCGCGTGGTAGATAGCCGCGAGGGAGTTGCGAATCAGGCAATTCGTGTAGAAGCAGAAAAAATGGCATCGTGCGAGAATTCCCCGCAGGACGCACGTAGCACACAAAGAGCCTTCACAAAAGAAGAAAATCACCGTGGTCTCTTCCCCTCTGAGAGGGATTATTCTCGTGACATTCCCGCCGACAAGACTTTTTTTGTTACCGCCTGCACTCCTGCCGATACAGCCGAATACAGCACGCTCTGCAAAGGTTATTGTATTCCGTGGGGCGGTAAAATTTCTCTTTAAAAAATCTCCAATTTATGAAATAATAAAGTATGCTTGTTTTGATTTATACGATGATTGCTTTAGGCGTGATTATTATGGTCACGAACATTTATCGCTACCTTTTGTTCCTGCACAGTCTGCATGACGTGCTTTCTGCGGGACAGTCTAGCGGGCGTTTTTGGAAGCGGTTTGCGCTTGTCCTGTTGATTTTCTTTCTTTGCGGATATATTTTTATTGGCGTGTTCAGTCATCCTGACTTGATGATGGCTGGAATCCTTTTCGGCGGAAGCATTTTTGTGATGATTATGCTGATGCTCCTTTTTCATCTGGTGCATTCGGTCAAGGAGAATTCGCTTACGATGACCGAAACGCTGATTGGCATGATTGAATCAAGGGACTCCAACCTGAACGGTCACAGTCGCTATGTGCAAAACCTGACAATGTTGTTTTTCAAGTATCTCCCGTCAGAACTGAAAGCGGACATAAATCCTGTCTCACTTGAATATGCCGCATTGATGCATGATGTGGGAAAACTCGGCATCCCCGAAAGCATTCTGAATAAGCCTGGCAGACTGGACGAAGAGGAATGGAAATTGATGCGTGAGCATCCGCGTCTTGGCGTAAAATTTATGGAATCCATGCAGTCGTTCAAGCATATCATGCCGTGGATTTTATATCACCACGAGCGGATTGACGGCAAAGGCTATTACCAGCTCCCCGGAAACGAAATTCCCCTTGCGGCGCGGATTATCTCAATTTGCGACACCTATTCCGCGATTACGATGCGCCGCTCCTACAAAGATGCCATGCCCTACGAAATCGCCCTGAGCATCATCAATGATGTCGCAGGAAGCCAACTTGATGCAGATTTGGTTCAGATTTTCAGCAAAATCCCCCGCGCCGAACTGGAGAACTGTGTTCCAAAGAATTTGGCTCAGTAAGGGAATACGAGAGCGCCCGAATTCGCCTCAAAACTACCTACTTGCATAAAAAATGAAAAACCGCTATGATTTTTGCATAAATATACGGTTTTACCGCAAAGACTTGTATTCGAGGCTTGTTAAAGAGGTGTTATATGGCAAAAGAAAAGGTTATCTTGGCGTATTCTGGTGGACTTGATACGACGGTTATCATTCCGTGGCTCAAGGAAAATTATGACTATGATGTTATCGCAGTTTGTATTGATGTCGGGCAGGGCGATGACTGGCCGAAAATCAAAGACCGCGCGGTAAAAACAGGTGCTTCTGCCTGCTACGTGGTGGATGCTCGTCAGGAATATATTGAAGAATACATCTGGCCCGCGCTCAAAGCAAATTGCAAATACGAAGACCAGTATCTTTTGGGAACGTCAACCGCGCGCCCGCTTATCGGAAAAATTCTGGTTGAGTATGCCCGTCAGGAAGGTGCTACGGCTATCTGCCACGGCGCAACTGGTAAGGGAAACGACCAGATTCGTTTTGAGCTTGCAATCAAGGCGTTCGCTCCCGACCTGCGGGTAATCGCTGCATGGCGTGACCCCAAATGGAACATGGACAGCCGCGACGCTGAAATCAAATTTTTGGAAGACCGCGGACTTGAAGTTCCGATGAAAAAAGACCAGTCCTACAGCCGCGACGAGAACATCTGGCACATCAGCCACGAAGGACTGGAACTGGAAAAGACAGAGAATGAGCCCAACTACAAGCACATGCTCAAGAATACCGTCTGCCCTGAGGACGCTCCCGAAGCCGGCGAGTACGTGAAGATTGAATTTGAGAAAGGCATCCCGGTCAGCGTGAACGGAAAGAAAATGGGCGGTTTGGAACTGATGACCGAACTGAACAAAATTGGCGGACGCAACGGTGTTGGCTTGGTTGACATCTGCGAGAACCGTTGCGTAGGTATGAAGAGCCGCGGCGTGTACGAGACTCCCGGCGGAGCGATTCTGTATGCCGCTCATGAGATGATGGATCACCTTTGTCTTGACCGCGACACCTACCACTACAAGCAGCAGGTTTCGCTCCGCATGAGCGAGTTGATTTACGATGGCAAATGGTTCACCACGCTGATGGACGCTTGCATGGCATTTGTGGACAAGACGCAGGAAACCTGTACGGGCTGGGTGAACCTCAAACTGTATAAAGGTTCAATCCGTGGCGCGGGTTCATGGTCAAAGTACAGCCTGTACAACGAAAGCATCGCGTCTTTCACCACAGGCGATTTGTACGACCACCACGATGCGCAGGGCTTCATTACGCTGTTTGGTCTCCCGCTCAAAGTCCGCGCGATGATGGAGCAGCAGGTTGGCGAAGGTCAGGCTGTCAAAGAAAGCAAGAACTTGAAGAAACGCCCTACGGAGTAAGGAACTTCGTTTTGCCATCCTTGGCAAAACGAAGTTCGACAGAAAATCTGCGATTTTCTGTCTTGGCTTTTCAGCCCGCGTCCGTGCGGGCTTATTTTTTTGTTGCGGTTTTATTTTTTTCCTGTTTGTGCTATAATCTTCCTATGCGTTCCGTCTGCTTTCGTCTGCACAAAAAATTCTTATTCCTCACGCTTTTGCTTGTGGCGGGGTCGCTTTTTGCGCAGGAGATGGGACAAAATCAAAATCCGGAAGGAACGCCTGTCGTTGTTCGACATGAAGTCTTTTCGTATGAGGCAGAGCGGCTGATTCGGCGGCTTCCTGACGGGACTCATCATCTGGTCATCTCAGGACCGATGGATACGTATATGCTGGGCAATCTGCGTGATGCGATGCTCTCAAAGCCAGGCGTGCTTTTTTCTCTGGATTTGTCGGCGGTTTCCGCTTTGTTCGATTTGGACAAGGAGACTTTGAACAATTGCAGAAATCTTGTTTCGCTTGTGATTCCCGACGGACTGGTGCGAATTCGCTGGCAATGTTTTTTGGGCTGTGACAATCTTACGGCAATCAATGCGACAGATGGAAATGACGTTTTTTCTTCGTCCAAAGGTATTCTGTACGATAAAGCGGGGAGCGAAGTGGTAGTCTGTCCGTGTGGCTGGAATGGTGCGGTGGAAATTCCGCTTGCGGTCTCTTCGGTACGCAGCGGTGCGTTTTCAAATTGCCCCAAGGTGACGGGTTTTGTTTTGGAGACGCGGACGGAAGAATTTGAGCGTGACGGGAAAACGGAGCGGCGTGTCATTGAGAACGATACGTTCAGCACATCAGACGGCATTCTGTATACAAAAGATAAAAAACGGCTCGTGCAGTTTCCCAGCGGAAAATCGGGGCGCGTAACGATTCCTGATACGGTAGAGACTATTGGAAAAGAATCCTTTGCCTACGGAGCGCGGGTAACGGCGGTGGAACTTCCTGCGAGCGTCCGCACGATTGAAAAAATGGCGTTCGGTTATTGCTCCGCGCTGGAAACTGTTTCGATTCCTGCGAGCGTGACGAGCATCGGGAAACAGGCTTTTGTGTGGTGTACTGCGCTTGGTTCGGTTACGATTCCGTCTTCGGTCACCTATCTTGGGTCGCGCTCATTCTTTAAGTCTTCGGTCAGTACGGTCACTTTTGAGGATGCGACAAATTGGACATTCGGCAAAAAAATTCTCGTTGACCTGACCAATCCCACAGAAAATGCCGAAAAATTCCGTCATCCGGGAAAATACTGGTTTTTGGATTTGTACAAGGTTCCGAAATGAAAAACGCTCATCGGCTTTCCGCATTTTATGTCCTCACGTTTTGCGCAATCATCGTGCTTGTGATGTTGTCATTCTCTCTTGGCGCGGTGCATATCTCATTTGCGGAACTGACGGCGGCTCTCTGTGGCGATACGGCTGGTTCCGCCTATAAAATCCTGCGCTTTGTGCGACTTCCACGTGTGTGTGCGGCGGTTCTGTGCGGGGCGGCGTTGGCGGCAAGCGGCGCAATCATTCAGTCTGTACTGCATAATCCGCTGGGAAGTCCGAATGTGCTTGGCATGAACGCGGGGGCGGGGCTTTCCGTCATGGTGTGCGCCGCATTTTTTCCGTTTGTGCCGAATCTGTTGCCGTTCGCCGCATTCTTTGGCGCGTTTGTGACGTTGCTTTTGGTATGTGCACTCGGAAAACACGCGGGAAACAGCAAGACGGCTGTACTGCTTTCTGGCGTGGCGGCAAATACGTTTTTTATTGCGCTCACTGATGCCGTCACCGTGTTTGTGCCAGATACGATTCACAGCCGCACGGCATTTAAAATCGGCTCGCTTTCGGGCGTACAGATGAACGTGCTTGTTCCTGCGGCAGTTGTCATCATTCTTTCCGTTATAATCGCATTTTTTTTGCGGGATGAACTTGACGTGCTTGCGCTGGGAGATGAAAGCGCGCATTCATTGGGCTTGCCGGTGGGGGCGGTTCGGTTCTGTGCGCTCGTTCTTGCGGCATTGCTCTGTGGAGCGGGAATCAGTTTTGCGGGGCTGGTAGGCTTTGTGGGGCTGATTGTTCCCCATTGCGCGCGCGTTTTTGTGGGAGGAGAAATGCGCCGTCTTCTTCCTGCAAGCGTCCTTTTGGGGGCGGCACTCGTCCTGCTCTGCGATTTGTTGAGCCGACTGGTGTTTGCGCCCTATGAGCTTCCCGTGGGAATTCTGCTTTCGGTTATCGGAGGACCGTTCTTTGTCGTCCTGTTGCTCAAAGAAAAGAGGTCAAAACATGATTGAAGTGACAAATCTGACGGTCGGCTACGGAAAAAAATCTCTCTCCCCCGTGCTGAAAAATCTTTCCTGCTCCATTCCTGCGGAAAAAATTTCCGTGTTGGTCGGACCAAACGGCAGCGGAAAATCCACGCTCCTCAAAACAATCTGTGGTTTTCTGCCTGTGTGGAATGGGTCGGTTCAGCTGGACGGAAAACTGCTTTCGGATTACGCTTTGTCGGAGCGGGCAAAAAAAATCGCCTATCTTTCGCAGAGTCGCCGTCTTCCTGAAATTACGGTGCGCAGCCTTGTCCTGCATGGTCGGTTCCCGTACACGCATTTTCCGCGTCATTATACAAAGGAAGATTGCGCTGTTGCCGATTCAGCGTTGAGCGCGATGGGATTGGATTCCATTGCCGAAAAAAAACTTTCCTGCCTGAGCGGCGGTCAACAGCAGAAAGTATTCCTTGCGATGGCTCTTGCCCAGCAGACTTCGGTTCTTGTGCTTGATGAGCCGCTTACGTTTTTGGATATCCGCCAGCAACTAGAACTCTTGCACCTGCTCAAAAAGTTATGCGCTCAGGGAAAAACAATTCTGCTTGTCGTCCACGATTTGCATACCGCGCTCACGTTTGCCGACAAATTGATTGTGATGAGCGGCGGAGAAGTCATTTCGGAAGGAACGCCCGCATTGATTGCAGAAAAAGGCACGATTGACACCGTGTTTGGCATTCACACAGAAAAAATCAGTCTTCCCAAGGGCGAAAATCTGTATACATTCAGCACGGAGTTGGTATGACAACGGACGATTTTCATTTTTTGATTGCGGTAAAAAAGCCGTTTGAGTTTACGCATCGGGGAAAAACGTACAACCTCACCTACGGCACGGACGAAAAAGGTGATTATATCGCGTTCGGTCGCCTGTACGATACCCCTGTGCGCTACCGTGATGCCGGTGAACTGCTCAATGAAGTAAAAATCGAGAACCATTTTTTTCGCGAAGTGCTTGCTGATTTGTGAGCGGTACGATAAGAAAAAAATCATTGCATTTTATAAAATTTATGCTATACTGAGAATGGAGTAATGCAATATGGTATTCAGCGTTAAAAATCGCAGTGCGCTACTGGATGATGAGATTCATGTTGTCAGTGCGGACACAACGAAAGATTTTTTTACTTATTTTGACTACACGTGTTTCGACATTGTTGAGTATGTTCATCCTGATGAAAGAGAACGCTTTATAGATTTGGTGATGGGAAAATACGACAAGACTGACGAGAGATCCGATGTGTTCCATTTGCTTAGGAATACGGGTGAATACCGCTACAATTTTGTGACGGTTCGGAATGTGCCGCCACCGCATCTTGCCAGAATCAGGCTTTTTGACATTTATGATGCGATTGAGTTTGTGCGCGCTTCGGTCGAACAGAATGACAAGATGAGGGCGGCACTGAGTCTGACGAATGAATACCTTTTTTCCTATCAGAAATCAGACGGTGTTTTTACGATTACGCATTACAATCAGGGGCAGGAAGTAGTTCTGTGTCGGGCTAAGTTTGACAAATGGAAAGAGCAGTCGCTTGCCGATGGAACGATAGCGAAAGAAAGCCTTGAGCAGTTGAATTTTTTGCAGGAAGATTTTTCGCTTTTTCCCCACAGTTTTTCACGAAAAATAGAAAGCAGTCTGCGTACTGGCGGCGCGATGATGGAACGGCTCAGGTTTTTGGGAACGCGGCACAACGGACTGGAAGATTCTTATATGGTGGGCCGAATTCTGACTGATGAATCATTCAGGCAACTGCATCTGGCGCACAACTTGCTGGACGAACTACAGTTGGACACGCTGACGCAGGTCTACAACAAAAAGACGATTACGGAATATGCCCAGCGAAAAATCAAGGCGCATCTTTCCGATATGTTTGCGCTTGTCATCATCGACCTTGACCATTTTAAGCCCGTGAACGACCAGTACGGACACCTTGCGGGCGACAAAGTTCTTGCGAGGGCGGCGGCACGGTTTAAGGACGTTGTTGGCGAAGACGGTGTAGTAGGACGTTTCGGCGGCGATGAATTCATGCTGATTCTTGACAATATCGGAAACGTGCATATTCTTCGTGGTATGCTTCGTGCGCTGATTACGCAGATTCGCAAAGAATTTGAAGGAGATTTTGAGGGCATTTCAATCACCTGTTCAATCGGCACGGCGGTGTACCCGACAAACGGCACTACCTATGATGAATTGTTCAGAAAGGCGGATTTTTGTCTGTACCGCGCGAAAGACAAAGGTCGCGACCGTTATGTGTTCTTCCGTGATGATTTACACGCCCAGGCGTATGCTGAATTCCAGAATGCGAACAACGAGGGTAAAAAGACCGATGGTCGCGAAATTGTGGAACTGCACTATATGTCGGATTATATGTCGCAACTTGCCGCTGACCCGCAAAAAGCAATTATGGATATTATGCGCCACATGCTGGGAACGTATGCGACCGACAATATTTCCGTGTATTCGGCGGATAAGGATATGCAGTGCGTGATGAGCGTGGGTATGGAGAGACTTGAGTTTGCCGATGCTAAATATGCGTTGACCGATATGTTTAAGGATTCCGTTGGTTCGGAGGGATTTATCTGTTGCAACAGAATGTACTACGGCAATGCTCTGTGTGATTTTCTCCGTGATAGGGGCGTTGTTGCTTCCATCCAGTGTGTTATCGGTAGCATTGACAAACCAAAAGGCTTGGTCACGTTCAACAAATTCCTTGTGCAGTCAAAATGGGCGGAATACGAGGTGAACTGTGCGCGGCTCTTTGCGGGAAGTCTTGCCCTGCTGAATCTAAACGAATTATAGGGGATTTCTATGGCAGATACGACGATTGTTTCTTCCAGTGCGGTCGGACAGCATTTGGAAAAAATTGCGGAAGGCAGACAGGTCTCATACCTGATGTTCAACAGGAAAAAAATCAGCCTGACGGCAAAAATCACGATTGGGCGTTCCTCTGACTGCGACATTGTGGTTGACAACAAATTGGTTAGCCGTCAGCATGCCGTGATTCAGAAAATCCGCGACGCATATTTTTTGAAGGACGATGGCAGCACCAACGGCACATTCCTGAACGACCGTCGCATTCCCTCGGATAAATACGTCAAGTTGAATCCCGGCGATAAAATCACGGTCGGTAGCACCAATCTGCTGATGAGTTAGCGGCATTGTGAACGACGTGCTTTCCGAACTGAAAAAAATCTACGATTCTCACACGCTTCCTGAACATGATGACTTACTGGAGCAGGTTGACGGCGGCGTTTCGGTTCTGGAGCATGAGGACGGTTCGTACCGACCAAAAGCAAAAACTTCGGACGCGGGCGGACTTTTGGATTTTACTGCGGCGCAGGGACTTCCGCTCGTTGTCGTTCCCGATTTGCACGCGCGGTGCGATTTTTTTCTACATCTTATGGAATTTCCGCTTGCTTGTGCGCAGACGCTGACGGTTCTTGACGCGCTGGAAAAAGGTCTGGTGCGCGTGGTGTGCGTGGGCGATTTGTTTCATTCGGAGGGACGGGGAAGAGAACGCTGGCTTTCCGCATGGGAAAACTATGAGGCGGGCGATTACGAAAGTTCGGAGATGACCGCGGAGATGCTGGAAAATCTGACGTTGTTTCAGATGGTTCTGCTGGTAAAAAAAAGGTTTCCCGCTCATTTTCATTTTTTAAAAGGCAACCACGAGAATATGCTGAACGAATGGGGCAGGGGAAACTATCCGTTCCGCAAATTTGCCGATGAAGGCGGCATGGTCTACGATTTTATGGCGAGTCATTACGGGGATGCCGTGTTGCATCTGATGGGCTTATGGGAGCATCTTCTTCCCGTTTGTGCCGCTTTTCCGCAGTGCGTGGTAACTCATGCCGAGCCGCAGTCAGTCTATACTAGGGCGCAGTTTGTTGACTATCAAAAGCATCCTGATGTGGTGCTGGGGCTTACGTGGACGGCAAATGGCGAGGCAGAGGACGGCAGCGTGGAGAAAAATCTGCGGACGCTTCTGGGAAAAGAGCGCGCGGAAACGGCTGTGTGGCTGAGCGGTCATCGTCCTGTTCATGGAAGTTACGCGCTCAGACAGAACGGCAAATTGATTCAGATTCACAATCCCGAACGCGAGCAGGTGGCAATCGCTCTTCCTGAAAAACAGTTTTCCCCTGCGACAGATGTAGTCATAGTGAGCGCATCGGAATAATTCCAGAAAACCGCATACGAGGAGAAAAAAATGGACGAAACGGTAGTAACGCCCCCTCGGGCAAAGGCAGATAAAACCCGCACGGAACAGACACCAGAATACATCGGAAAATATCGCATTATGGGCTTGGTCGCAAAGGGCGGCATGGGTGCAGTCTACAAGGCGGTGCATCCTTCGCTCAAACGGCTGGTGATTCTCAAAAAACTGACTATGCGTCGGAATCCCACGGTGCGGGAGCGGTTCAAGCGGGAGGCGCAGATTCTTTTGGACTTGCAAAGCCCGTACATTGTTCATCTGCACGATTATTTTATTGAGGAAAATTCGCATTACATCGTCGAAGAATTTGTGGACGGTATGGCTCTTTCAGACGTGATTGAAAAACAGGTCGCGCTGGGAACGGAACTGTCGCTGCTCGTGTTTTTGGATGCCTGCTACGCGCTCAAATATGCCCATGCGAAGGGAATCGTCCACCGCGACATTAAGCCCGCGAATATTTTGATTTCACGCCGCGCCGAAGTAAAACTGGCGGACTTTGGCATTGCTTCCAGCGAAAAAGGTGACGATTTGCACGATAAGGATGCGACGGTAGACGCAAAATCAGCGGCAAAAAAAGACGACAGTCTTACGCAGACCGGCGTGACGCTGGGAACTCCTGCCTATATGTCGCCCGAACAGATTTCGGATTCGCGTTCGGTTGATAAGCGGGCAGACATTTATTCGATGGGCGTTATGCTTTACGAGATGATGACGGGAACAAAGCCCTTTGGCTCAACGCTTTCGGCGGAGAATCTGGAGAAAATTAAAAAAGGCAAATACATTGACCCGCGAAAAATCGACAAGTCAATTCCTCGCAGCATCTGCAAAATGATTCGTAAAATGCTCAAGGCGAATCCTGACCGCCGCTATCAGTCCGTTGACCCGATAATCCAGATAGTCAAGGAATATCTTTCCCGCTTTGACACGCATGCGATTCGCCTTTCGCTTGCGCAATGTGTGCTGACCAAGCGGCAGTTTGCGATTCCCGTTTTCCCGCAGAAAAAACAGACGTTCCGAAATCTTATGCTCATCGTTATGGGCATTGTGTTTTTGGCGGCGGGCGGCTGGTACTTGTGGACGCAGGGATTCTTCCATGCGACGATTTTAAGCCACTGGTTTACGCCCGTCAAAATTACGATGGAACTTCCCGCTACTGCCAGCGTGAACAGCGATTTGCCCGCCCGCGCGTTCTTTTTTGTGGACGATGGCAAGGATATTCCCGAAGTGGCGAACAGCCGCCGCATTTTTACCGAAGAGAAGGAAAAATCGACCGAAAAAGTCAAGCGGTATGTCTCCAAAAAAGTGTATGTCAAGCCGGGCGCATATCGTATGAAAGTGGCGGCAGGTCCATATGTGGTGTGGCATTCGTTTGTCGCAAAAGATGACGAGGTGGCAATCAATCTGGACGAGTTGAAAAACGTTCGCCGTGGACTGAAAATTCTTGCGGAGTCCTACGACGTGGCAAACGGTGAAAAACTTACGGCTCGGAGCGAATTCAGCATTCTGGTCAAAAATAAATGGATTCCGCTGGAGGCAGTGCTTCCGTCTGAACTGGTGACTGGCTCAATCTGGAAAATCCGAGTTCACGCGGACGGCTACAAGGACGCACTTTTTTCACTGATTATAGACTGGTATCAGGATGATTTGCGGATAAATGCGGGGCTTGAAAAAGCGGATTAGTCCTCAATGTCGGGAATACGTTGTTTGAGCGCAGTCATAAATTGCTCGCCGGTAACACCTTCCCGCAGACAGGCAAAAATGCAGTTTTCTCCCGCCACCGTGCCTAAGATTTCATCCATGTTCAGACAGTCGAGCGCATTTGAAACGCTGTCCGCATGCCCCCCAAACGTCTTGATGACCACGATATTTCCGCTCCAATCGATGCTCACGTAGCCGCGTAAAAAATCCTGCGCAAAAATCTGCTCGCTTTCCACGCGCTCCTCATCACTGGGCAGGGTATACACGTAGCCGGAGTTCCCGTCGCTCACTTTGCCTACTTTAAGCAATTTCAAGTCGCGCGAAAGGGTAGCCTGCGTTACGTCAAATCCGTCTTTTTGCAGATGGGTCAGCAATTCTTCCTGACTTTCAATGCGGTTGGTTTTTATCAGTTTTTTGATGCTCTTCAGTCGGGCAAGCCGTTCTTTCACAAATCGCTCCAGCGTATGAATATGCAATTATTATGTATAAAAATACAGAATTTGTCAATTACAGTAACGTCACATAAGTCTTTCCAGTGCCGCCGTCTTCGGGTCTGGCAAAATGGAATTCTTTTACGCCGGGATAGGCTGCAAGATAATCCTGTACCGCCTGCTGCAAAATGCCTTCGCCTTTTCCGTGAATCACGCTGAATGTCTTAAAATTCTGCATACTGCACAAATCCAGTTGCCGCTCCAACAGTTTTATCGCCTCTTCCTCGCGCATCCCCAACAGCCGCAATTCAAACACGGGCTTTGCCGTTTTTCCGCCTTTCAGGAAAATGGCGTTCTCCTCATCGCGCTCGGAAGAAAGTTCCACGCTGTAACTGACGGCACTCGTTTCGTGCGGAGCGGGCGCGGCAAGAACCAAATCTTTTTGTTTGAGCGACATTTTGAGCGAGCCAATCTGTACCAGCCACACGCCTTTTTTCTCCTCGCGAATCAATGTGCCGCGTCGCTGTGTCTTTGTGACCAATACATCCGCGCCCTCGGTAAACGTTGTATCGGCGGAATTTTGAAACGAATTCGGAATGACAGTGTTGTTGTTCGGAATGACGGCATTCTTGTTGAAATTGCCAGCATTGTTGCTTGGAACGTGCGCGGTTGCCAGTGCTTCGGCGTTGCTCTGCTTGCGCTTGGTCTTTTTGCTGGACGAATGTTTTCCGTTGGCTTTCGTAATCAGAATTCCGTTTTCCGCGCGAACCGATTGTTCTTTTTCAATGCGGGCATCCAAATCGGCTTTGTCGCGGGCAAGGCGTTCTTCTTCGGCGATATTTTCTGCCTCCCGCGCGGAAATGTCGTCCGCCACATCGGAAATGAATTGCTTTACGGAAAGCGTCTTTTCCCGCGTGATTTCGCCCTCGCGCAGTTCGCGCACAAGATTTTCCAATCGTCTTCGTGTCTCGCGCAAGAATTCCGACTCATCTTTTTGCTCACGCTTTTTGATGTCGGCTTCTTTTTGGCGTAGGCGAAGTTCTTTTTGGTCAATTTTCAATGTGCGGTCGGTCAGAATCTGCTGGGTTTCGGCAGCGGCTTTTTCTAGTTCGGCAAGTTCGGCGTGTTTTTGCGTAAGCCCCCGAATCAGACTGCTTACGTCCGCCTGCTCGTTGGTCAGGTAGGATTTTGCCTTGTCTACAATTGCGCCAGCAAGTCCGCTCCGTTTCGCTATGTCAAGCGCGTGACTTTCTCCGGGAACACCCATCTGCAAGCGATATGTGGGAGCAAGCGTTGTCGCATCAAAATCAACGGACGCATTCACGCACAAGGGATTTGTGTAGCCGTAATTTTTGAGGATGCCATGATGCGTGGTGACAAGGATGAACGCGCCTTTTTCAATGAGCGTATCCAGCACTGCCATCGCAATCGCACCGCCTTCTTGCGGATCAGTTCCACTTCCCAGTTCGTCAAGCAGAACAAGGCTGTGGCTGTCAGCAAGGCGGCATGCGGCGGCAATATTTTTCATGTGCGAACTGAATGTGGAAAGCGACTGGTCAATGCTCTGCTCATCGCCGATGTCCGCAAAAATTGCCGTGAACATAGGAAGCCTCGTTCCCTCTGCCGCCAGAACGGGTAAGCCCGCCTGATTCAAAAGGCACAAAAGCGCGAAAGTTTTTAGCGTCACCGTTTTTCCGCCCGTGTTCGGACCGGTGATAATGAGGACTCGCTTTCCTTCCAAAAATGTAATGTCAATCGGAACGGCATGTTCTCGCAAAAGCGGGTGGCGGGCTTGAAGCAAAAGTGGCGGATTCTCATCGCAGGGAAGTGCATAAACAGCGTGGTGTTCAATTCCCCAGCGAGCGGCGGCAAGCGTTGTGTCCAAAAGCGACATCGTTTTGAGCGCGGCTTGCACGGAAGGAATCAGTTCGCGCACATCCGCCGTCAAATCAGCAAGAAGTTTCCGAATCTCCGTCTGCAAATGGAATTCTTCCTGCAC
The DNA here is from genome assembly GCA_017449285.1 of Treponema sp. GTDB lineage: Bacteria > Spirochaetota > Spirochaetia > Treponematales > Treponemataceae > Treponema_D. The sequence goes on along the minus strand of JAFSJX010000056.1, from coordinate 70,133 downwards.
CAACTCGTTGTTTTTGCGCACTGCTTCTTCTGGTTCAATGTAGAGCGTCTGCCCGCTTGCGCTCACTTCATGCACAATGCCGTGAATGCGGTTCTTTTGGCTCGCTTTTACGGCAAGCACTTGTCTGTCCGCGCGAAACGCAGGTACATTTGACTCCAAAACCGAAGAAAGTGTAGTGTCGCTCGTGTATTTCTTGAGTGCGGCATTGATTTCTGCGTGCAGACTTGCGATTTTTGTGCGGATTGCTCGTAGTTCTGGCAAATCTCTGAGCTGCCCGTTTTTGTCCAGTATGCGGCTGATTTTAAATTCAATTTGGGAAAGTTCTGAAAGCGGAAGAGATTGCACGAGAAAAAACAGACGGTTCACTTCCATAGAAAAAGAGGCGGTTTGTATGACTTCCGAAACTTTTTTTGCCGACTGGCAGAATCCCCACAGCGCGAAAATCTGTTCCTGTTCCAGCGTTGAACCGTCTGCCTGAGCGAAGCGCAAAAAAGAAAAAATCGGCTGCCACGACAAAAGCGGCGTTGCCCTTACGCCGTGCAGAATGGTCGTCCATTCGCGGCTGTAGGCTTTGAGCGTTTCAATTTCTTCTATATTAGTAAGTGGTTCGCGACGGGAGAATGAGAACCTGCCTTCCTCACTCACGCAAAAGGCAGCCGCCTCATCCCGAATCTGATAAAAAGCGAGTTCAGAAAGCGTTTTTTTATGCACGGCTAATCGCTCCAGCTTCCCGTGCGGATTTCTTCGCTTATTCTCTTCCAGCTGTCGTAGCGTTCTTCGCTGATAATTCCTGAGTACACGCCTTCCAAAATCTTACAGCCGTTTTCTGCGGTGTGAGTACATTTCATTCCGTAAGTGCATTGCCCTACGAGCGGACGCATCTCCCTGAAATACATCGCCAAATCCTGTGAGGGAATATTGTGCAGTACAAAGCGGCGTACTCCCGGCGTGTCGATGATGTCTGCCGTTGCATTCAACATACCGCCTACAAGCGATTCATTTAGGTGCAGGTGCATCAGTTCGCCTTTGGTGGTGGTATGCGTTCCCTTTCCGTATTTGAGCGAAAGGCTTCCCGTTTTTAGTACGCACGAACTGTCAAGCACGTTAATCAGGCTGGATTTTCCTACGCCAGACTGACCGATAAACGCATTCAGTTTTCCTAGCATCAGTTCCGCAAGTTCCGTCAGTCCTTCGCCCGTATGCGCAGAGACCCGCACAACACGGTAGCCCAAATCTTCCCAGATGGTCAGCCTGTTCTGAAAGTCATCATCTTGGGCGGCGGGCAAATCGTATTTGTTCACGAGGATTATCGGCTCTATGTCTTGATATTCTGCCTGCGCAAGTTCGCGGTCAATAAAACGTGCGCGGAACGGAGGCTCATCGGGCGTGGTCACCAAAAAAAGATTGTCGATGTTTGCCGCTAACAGTTGCGGTGCGCGTCCCTTTACGTTCCAGCGGAGAAAACCGTTTTTACGCGGGAGCAGGGCGGTAATTTGCCCCTTGTCTTCCTCTCCCTCATCAGCCTCAATTTCTACGCGGTCGCCGGGGGCAAGGGGATTGTAATATTTTTCGTCCAGTTTGAGCCGTTTGCTTTTGAGTGTGCATTGGCGTATGTTAGGTTCGCTCGATTCCCCCGCATCATCGGAAGGATCACATTCCACGTCGAACACATTGTTGCTGCCATTCAAGACAGTTCCCGTCAATTTTACCATATATTTCTATTGTAAGCGGAAATCGTTGTTTTTGCAACCATATTTGCGGGAATGACAGTACGCTGCGCATAACAATTTGCTTAAAATTCCTTGAAAAAACAAAGAACTATGCTATAATATACATGATTTGCTATGGAGATAAAAGAAACTCTCAGAAAAATAAATTCTTCGCTGTACAACGGTGCTTTTATCCATGCGGTTCGCCGTGCGCTCATCACGCTTATCCCGCTCATCATCATCGGAATGTTTTCTTTTATGATTCTGTCTTTTCCGGTGTCGAGGTATCATCAGTGGGTTTTGGAGCATGAGTATACATTCTTCGTTGCCGTGCTGCAAAAAGTAAACGCCGTCAGCCTGCGCTTTTTCTCCCTGTTGCTTTCGGTTCTTATCGGATATTTTTACGGCGAGCATAAAAAAATTCGGCGCGTGTATTCGGCCATGCTGGGGCTTTTGTGTTCAGTCTGTTTTCTTGTCGTAACCGGCTACGGAACGGAATCGTTTGACCAGAGTTTTTTCTCTACGGGCGGAGCATTCAGCGCAGTGCTTACAAGCCTTATCTGTTGTCCGTTGTTTTGTCTGGCACTCCAGCGTTTCCCGTCGGTCTGGCGGGGCATCAATCCACTTGTTGCGGCTTCGCTTACGGCATTGCCGATTATGGCGTGTATCATCGTTCTGTTCGTGCTTGGTTCCCAAATTCTCGTGCAGATGGGCTTTGGCGTAAAGAGCATTCAGGCATGGGTGAATGGGCTTTTGTTCGGATTCTTTACGGATAACCGTGAGCATGAATTTCTGCTTGCATTCATTTTTCATACGGCGTTGCAGATTCTGTGGTTCTTCGGCATTCACGGCAATAATTTTCTGACTTCCATAAACGATGGTTTTTACGGGGCAATCCTTGACCGAAATTTGGAGTACGGAGTGCAGGCGCGATGGATTGTCAGCAGTCCGTTTAACAATACGTTTATTCTGATGGGCGGAACTGGCTGTATTCTTGGGCTGATTCTTGCGATTTTTTTGTTCTCCAAAAAAAATGCGAACCGCACGATTGGACGCTGGGGAATTCTTCCTGGCATCTTTAATATCAGCGAAATTATCAGTTTTGGACTTCCTGTCGTGATGAACGTGCATTTTCTGATTCCGTTTATCTGTGTTCCGCTGGTCAATCTGATTGTTGCGTACAGTGCGACTTTTATCGGCCTTGTTCCCGTGGTCACGCACTCAGTCAACTGGACGACTCCGGTTATTCTGAGCGGCTATCAGGCAACGGGATCGATTTCGGGAAGTATTTTGCAGATTGTTCTGCTTGCCATTGACGTGGCGATTTACCGCTTCTTCTTGCTGAGGTACGAGCGCGTTACGGACATGAATTTTAAGACCGAAGTTCGTGCGCTGGAGGACTTCCTGAAAGACTGCGAGATACAGAACAAAAAGGCGGATTTGATTCACATGGACGATGAACTGGGATTTGTCGCGCAAAATCTGATGAATGACTTAAAAGACGATTTGCGGGCGGGAAAACTGTTCATGCTGTATCAGCCGCAATATGACACAAAAAATCATATCGTCGGGGCGGAAGCCTTGCTTCGCTGGCAAAACGAGGTCGCGGGATTTATTTATCCTCCGCTGATTATTGAGATTGCGAAAGAGGGCGGGTTCTTGCATGAACTGGAAATATTCATTTTCAATACGACCTGCCGCATGATAAAGGAACTTGAAGGCACTCTTGACTACGACTTTAAGATTTCCGCCAACATCACCGAATCTTCCCTGCATGACCCCGATTTTGAGCAGATGGTGCTGGACGCGGTACAGAATGCAGAAATCAACCCGAAGAACTTGTGGATTGAGATTACGGAGCAGGAAGCCATTACCAGCACGGAAAAACTGGAACGGCTTAAACTGTACGGTCACCGCCTGATGATTGACGACTTCGGCATGGGGCATACCTCAATCACCTATTTGCAGACCAATTTGTTCGACGTGGTAAAACTGGACGGCTCTCTTACGCACACACTTTTGGATAATCCGCGCAGCAAAAATATCATCACGTCGCTTACAGATTTGAGCAAACAGTTCAAAATGAAAGTGGTCGCAGAATACGTGGAAACCGAGGCTCAGCGCGATGAACTTGCCGAAATTGGCTGCGATGTGTTTCAGGGCTATCTGTACAGCAAGCCTATCAGCGGGGAAGACTTGAAGGTGCTGATGAAAAAATAATTTTCCGCTCATTTCTTGTAAATCCGCAGTTTTGTGATATAATCTGAGACTAGGTGGAAATAATGGTTCGACAGGTTATCAGTGAAAAATTCCGTGCGTTTTATGATGCATTGAATGCAAACATCTTTACCATTGACGAGATGGTTTCGCTTATCAACAGAGCATTGCCCGATGTTGCCCCGGAATTTTCGCTCGGTCGTGTGGAGACCATTTTTATTGCCCCAGAATCTGTGTATGAGCCAAAAGGATTGTACAAAGTCATTGCGGGCTACGAACATCCTGACGGTTTTAATGAGGAGACGTACAAAAAAGAATTCAATACGGCAGAGGGCGGCATTGTCCGGCTGTTTGCGAATGCGGAAAAAAATCACACTTGGTCGCAGGAAGAATTAAAGGACATTGATTTTTTGCTTGAAGTGCTGTACATCGCATGCAGCAGATTCCGCTTGCTTTCACTTATGCGGCAGACCCAGAAGACCGATATGCTTACTGGCTCGCTCAATATGGTAGGCTTGCAGGAAAAAATTGGTGAGCTGAAAAAGAGCGGCGAACTCGTTGAATATTCGAGCATTTTTTCAAATCTGAAAAATTTTAAATACATCAACCAGCACGTCGGCAGTCAGAATGGTGATTATATCCTGAAGCAGTACAGCATTTTAATCCGCGGTTTTTTGGAGGGCGAAGGTTTTTTCTGTCGCCTTGGAGGAGACAATTTTGTTACGCTCGTAAAAAAATACTGCCTGTTGCGTTATCTTGCGTTCGTCAGCAACATCACGATTCCCGTTACGGTTGGAGGCAGGCAGGAAGACGTAAGGATTGATGCGAAATCGGGAATCTTCCATATTACGGAGGACGCTACGATTGATGATGTTATTTCCTGCGCATCCGTTGCATTTATGATTGCCCGTCGTTCCAACAAACACGACATAGTGTATTTTCAGCAGGAGATGCTTGACAGGGCGATTCACGACAAGCGAATTTCCGCGCGTTTTTCCGACGCACTTTTTCGGAATGAATTTTGCGTGTATTACCAGCCCAAAGTGACACTTGCGGACAATATGCTGTGCGGATGCGAGGCATTGACCCGCTGGCATGCAAATAAAATCCTCTATCCTGGAGAATTCGTTGAGATTTTGGAGCGCGAAGGCTCAATCCGAAACCTTGATTTTTATATGCTGGAGCAAGTGTGCGGGGATATCCGGCGTTGGATTGACGGCGGAATTGAGCCAGTACGCGTTTCGGTCAATTTCTCCAAGTTGCATCTTTCAGGCGAGAGTTTTGAGAAGGATATTATTTCGGTTCTGCAAAAATACAGCGTTGACCCGAAATACATCGAGATTGAGTTGACGGAACTTTCCGACTTTAAATATTTTGACCGTCTGGTTTCTTTTGTGGACACAATGCATCGGCACGGTTTCCATATTTCGATTGATGATTTTGGAACGGGGTATTCATCCATGAGCCTTATCTGCGGGGTGAATGCGGATGTGATAAAACTGGATAAAACGCTGATAGACAATCTTGTGTCTGGAAAGAAGCAAAAAACTGATGCCGTCATTGTCCGCTCAATTATCAGTATGGCGCATGAACTGGGAATTCAGGTGATTGCGGAAGGCGTTGAATCTTGTGAGCAGGCGGATTTTTTGCGCGCGAACGGCTGTCTGATGGCGCAAGGCTTCCTGTATGACAAAGCGCTTGTCCGCGAGGATTTTGAGAAACGCCTTGCTTCCCGCCAGTATAACGTGTGACTTGAACTATGAGAATTGTTTTTTTCAGCACGAATTCAAACCGCTTTGATGGCGAATCATTTTGTATCAGGACGGTTCCTTCGCGGAAGAGCGTTTTTGATTCCCTTGCAGAATCCTATCCCGAGGATGAATTCTTTGTTGTTACGCAGCTTCCCGCTAGTTTTGTCGCCGATGTTGCGGGAAATGATTTTGCGGAAACTTCTTCTCGCGTGCAGTACCGACGTTGCCAAAAAGAAAATGCTTCCGACATTGCCGCCGAAATTCTTTTGCTCAATCCGGATCTTGCTGTGGCGGCGTCATTTTGGGTTACTCCGTTCGACTGGCTTCCCGTGCAGGACGGAATGATTTCGGATATGTTGCGCGAACGGGGAGTGCGGACGCTGTGCCATCCGACGGAATTTTCGCTGGACTGCTTTGATAAATACCGCACGCATCTTCTTTTGGAAAAACACGGTTTCCCCATGCCAGAAGCAATGCATCTTGATTACCAGCAATTTTGGTGCGAGCGCAGTCATCGTGAATTGAAAACAAATGTATACAAAGCGTATGTATTACGCAAACTGGAAAAAATGTCATATCCTGTGGTCATAAAGGACACCGTGGGACTCAGTTCATACGGCATGGAAGTGGCGGTCAGTTACAAGCAGGCGTTGTACTATTTGTATTCGGGGCGGACAAATTCTGACAGGCTGATTGAGGAATACCTTTCTGGCGAGCAGTTCGGCACGGAAATTTACGGTTCGGACGGAAACTATACCGTTATGCCGCCGCTGATGTTTTCGCTCAACCGCTACGGAATCACCAGCCCCAAGCAGAGCGTCAAACTCGGCCCAGTGACCAATGAAAAGTATAAGATTGCCGAACTGAACGAGATGCTGATTTCTCTGGCAAAAAAACTGCATCTTTGCGGCACGGCGCAGGTTGACCTTGTGTTCAGCGGCGGAAAATGGTTCATCATCGAGATAAATCCGCGCCTTTCAGGAATGAGCGAAACCTATGCCGCCGCGCTCAGAACCACCGTGCCTCATCTTTTGACGCGCATTGCCCGCGGAGAAAAAATTTGCGGCACGGCGTTGCAGTCTGTCTGCAATATCAAACTGCCGCTTTTGACCGATGCGCAGATGGAAAGCCTTTCGCACATTCCTGCCGTCCGCTACATACATCAGATTCACAATACGGCGGCAAAACAAGAGCGTGAGAAAGGGTATTGCGAAATCATCCTTGCCGCTGATTCCGTGCCGGAAGTGATGGCGGAACTTGAACGCCTTGCCGCCGATTTTCCCGACCTTGTAGAAAGCGTTTTTCTGGAGAATGCGCGGGCTTTGGCAATTAGTTTACGCCCAGTTCAGTAAGTGCGGCCTCAATAACGCGGAAAATTTCCTGCCCAGATGTTGCGGCAAGAATTTTTTCTTCTGCGTTTTTTACGGCTTCCAGCAGTGCCGCCATTTGTTTCAGGTTCTTCGTGTTGCTTTCATTCCATGCGATGAGCATAAAGATTTTTTTGTGACCGACTACGCCCAGCGAAACGCAGAAATCAGACACTCCTGCCGTAAGCGAATGAGGAACGTCAATATTGTCATCAATAGCGGTACTCGCCATTCTTTCGCGGCGCATAATGTCTTTTTCCAGAATATCTGCGTCACTTACTTTTCCGTTCAGTTTGGCAAGTTCAATCAACTGTCCGATGATTTCTTCCATGTCGCCGTCTTCCAAGTCAACCGTCATGGAAACAGCGTCAATCCAATTGTCCTTGTGAGTCATATAAATCCCCTTAAAGAATTAAAAATGAAATGGCATGAAGAACGGGGTCAGGGCAACGCCTGTCGTTGAATGAGCCGCTTCAGATATTTTGACAGGTTAAGCCGTGTATTCCGTGCCTGCATTGCAACGAAATGCCGCGTTTTTTTTGGAATGAGCGTGGTACAGATGAGGACGATAAAAAGCAGTTCTCCGATGAAAATACGGCTTTCGGCGTGTTCATCGGTCTCCTTTATCGCAGGAATTGCGGGCGGAATGGAATCTATTGCCCTCATCACATGGGCTTCGTCTGTTTCTGTGCATACAGAAAAATATGCGTTGATGGTATTATAACGCGTTCCCGCAAAAGCGGCGAGAAAAATTGAGATGACAAAAAGAACGCGCAGTTTTCCAAAAGAACGCATGGTGATTTATCATACAGATTTATGTTTGTGTGGTCAATGAAAAAATCCGATATTTTTGATGAAATTTATTATTTTGCTCAGGGGCAGATATTGACTAAATCGTAGAAAAAGGCTATAGTCATTCTACATTGCATTCCCCGATTGTGTAATGGTAGCACTTCAGATTCTGGTTCTGATTGTGGGGGTTCGAATCCTCCTTGGGGAAAATAGCCTGTTGCGGTGGTTGAGCGTGTCGAAACCACGACCAATCCGGTCATTTCGACAGGCTCAATGACCGCATTTTTTTGCGTGTTCAGAAATTCGGCTCCTTCGAATATCGGTTTAGTTCATCGCCCTCTCAAGGCGGAGAGACGGGTTCGACTCCCGTAGGAGCTATTCATTCGGAATTTTTTTGTTTTCCAAGTTGAGCGGGCATAAAAAAGACTTTGTATTATGGATGTCTTTTTTATGCCCGTTTGTTTTTCTGCCTGTTGCCGATGATTTTTTCTGCGGGCTTTGCAAATAGCGGTTGATTTTTTGTCCATTTATGCCGAAAATAATACGATAGAAAGATGCGAAAACTCTTCGTCTTTGCAGCAGTTGTTATTTTCCTCTTTTGTTCCGCAGGAATGTATGCGCAGGATTTGTCCAATGCGATTCTTGCAAAATCCGATACCGCCATATCTTCCGTGACGTGGAATTCTGACGGCAAGTTGTTCGCTACCACATGGAATAATTCGGTGATTCTCTGGGATGCGGAATCGAACACCGTGCTTTCCGTGTATTCGGGTCACACAGGACCGATAAAAAAAGTCAGGTTTAGTAAAGATGACCAGTGGCTGCTTTCGGTGGGGCAGGACAATACCGTTATCATCCGTAAGATGGACGAGCAGGGGTCTGCCTCAAAGATAAATGGAAGCGGATACCTTCCCATGCGGGATGCGGTCTTCGTGAACAACGGCTATTCGATTATGGCACCGCTCGACGGATTCAACACGAACTATTGTTTCCGCCTTATGCTGACCGGTCAGTTTGTCTCCAAGCCCGTTTCTGAATCTGCCGCACCCATCTACGCGCTCGACATCAACGATGACGGCTCATTGCTTTTGGTTGGAGCGCAGGACGGCACGGTTCAGATTATCGACACGGCGACCTATCAGGTGGTGAGCGTGTTCCCCCGGTATGTGCTTTCGCAGATTCCGCCCGTGTTCACGCCTGACGGAAGACATTTTTTGAGCGCGGCGGACAAGACGAACCTGATTATTTCACCCGTGGGCGGCAATGATGCTATCGTTATCCGCGACGGAGACCAGCCGGTGAACAGCGCGGTGGTGAGCAATGACGGGCGTATGGTTGCAACCGCCACGAAGAACGGCATGATAAAAGTCTACGATACCGCAGATTCTACCCTTGTCTATCAGTTTACGATGAGTTTTTCACCGATGGACGTTGTGAACTCGCTCGCTTTCAGTCCCGACGGAGAATTTTTGCTTGCGGGAACGGAAGCGGGATATATTTTGCGCTGGAGTCTGACGGGAAAAGTATTCGTTCCTATCCGAAAAAGTTACGAGAACCAGGACTTGATAAATGCCGCCTCGCAGTATGATGAGAACGGCAGACGGCGCAATGCCGCACAACTTGGCGGGGGAGACGACATAACGAAACTGATTCCTAAGCATCAGATTGGCATTGAGCTGGGATTCAACACACTGACGAGCAATGACTACGTAATTAGCATTGACCTTGGCGCATCATACCGCAACTACCAGATTTATCCATTTTATTGGGGCGGGGGAATTGAATTCGGTCTTGGTATTCCCAGCAGCAACTTTACCTACACATACACTCTTGGCGACTCCGAATTGCCTCCGCCGTACATTGATTCTATCGTTCCTTATGCCCTTGCGGGAATTGCGGGACTTGTCGCTCCGCCGGAAATCCTCCTTTTTGCGGAATTTACGCTTGGACCGAGTTTCAGATTTCTTTGCACAAACTCAATCTCGCGCATGAAAAGCGGAAGCCTGTACGCAGGAGTGAACGCCACTTTTATGACCGGCGCGCAATGGCGGTTTCTCCGCTCCAGCATCGGCGTTGCCTACGATTCCAACTACGAATTTATGTTCCGCGCATTTGTTGGAGGCGTAATCCGCTTTAACGAAAAGCCAAAGAAAAAGAAGCCTTCTCCCGAAGCCGAAGCCGCAAAACACACGCCGCTCGGTCGCTACGAAAGTCCCGACACCTCTCCCGATGCGGACGCTGAGGACGACTCCGATTTTTCCGCAGACACCGATGTAACAACCGAATAAGTCTTTTTTGGGGACGCGTGTCCAAGTTTTTTTTTGCACTTTTCCGACCAGTTTAAAAATTTCTTGTATATTTTTACTTTTCAGTGCCTATAACTATATCAGAAAGCACGTCATGTGTTTTTTTGAGGAGGCTCTGTATGCAGAAAAAATTGACGTTACGACCATCACCGACGGCACTTTTGAATCCGCGTTCAGACCCCACTTTTAAAACTCTTTTTACCAGAAATACGCCCGATTCAAATGATGCGCTTCGCGATTTAATTTCCGCTATGCTTGGGGAGAATGTTCGCTCGATAAGGCTGTTGCCGAATGAACCGCCACAAAAAGCACGTACTGACAAGCAGATGGCTTTTGACGTGCATTGCGTCCTTGAAAACGGCGAGCCAGTTGAGATTGAGATGCAGGGCAGAGACAAGGAGCATTCTTATGCCAGCAGAGCCGAAGCGCACGTAGCCCGATTGTTAGCCCATGCAACCCGAAAAGGCAAAGAATGGAAAAATGTTCCTCGGGTCTATCAGCTTTCAATATTGAATTTTTACTATGATAAAGGTGACAAATCTGCGGTTAGCTGGTATACTATGAGAAAGAGGTCGAAAGGCAGGGATGAAACGGAGCAGGGGCTTACGCTTAACGCTCGTCTTAACGTTGTCTACCTTGAACTGCCAAAGATACGCAAACTAAAGGGTAAGCGGGCTGAAGATTTGACAAAACTTGAGCGTTGGGGAATGTTTCTTGCGTATGCTGACAAACCTGAAGTAAGCGATTATCTGCGGACTGTTCTTGCTCAGGAGGAATCCATTATGAAAGCGAACGAAATACTGGAAGAAATCAGTGTTGAGGAAGCGAACTGGTATCTTCAGAATTCCTATGATGACTGGGAACGCGATCAACTCAGTTGGAAAGGCTACCAAAGAGACGAGGAACAGAGAATACAGAACTTGCGGGAAGATGTTGAGCGGCAGCAGCAGGAATTGGCACAGAGCCAGCACGAATTCTCGCAGCAACAGCAAGAATTCTCGCAACAACGGCAAGAATTCGCACAGAGCCAGCAAGAATTCTCGCAACAACGGCAAGAATTCTCTCAACAACGGCAAGAATTCGCACAGAGCCAGCAAGAATTCGCACACAAACAGAAGAAACTTGTGCGGAATGCGCTTGCCCTGGGCATGAGCGTGGCTCAAACCGCAAAGTTCTTTTCTATTTCTGTTGAGGAAGTACAGGAAGCGCAAAATTCTGATGATTAGCGTCTTGAGGTAAGGTTCCTTCCTGTTATTTTGATGCAACAAAATAATAGAGAGGGACTTCCCGCAGAAATTCCCACAAATTCTTATAAATTTTTACTTTTTTTCTTGAATTTTCTTTAAAAATCGGTAATCTTGGGTTACACTTATTATAACGAAAATTTATTTTTTAAAGTTTTGCTAAAGTCGGGGGAAGGTTCTGCCGATAATAGCAGTGGCACACTGTATGTAAAAAGGAGAAGGACGGCGTTGTATGAAACAAAAAATGCTTGTTGCGTTTTTCATCATGACTGTGACCTCTCTTTTTTCTGTGGCATGTTCGAATGGCATAGACACCATGGTTGACAATTACAACGGCGGTTTTACCGTTGCAAAAACCGTGATAAAAGCACCGTCTATCCTTGATGCCGATTTCAATGCGAGTTCTATGCTCGACTTGAGGTACTCTGTGTCCTACGATTCCACGCTGTGCCTTTCCGCACCGACCGATGGAATCAAATATGAATGGACTGCGACGCTTGTGGAAAGTGCGCCCGGCGTGAACGCAGAAGAAAACGTAACATTAGGCTCAGGTCAGACTCTTAGTATCTTCATTAGGACTTCTGGCTTGTCTAAATGGTGCGTCTACCGCCTAAAACTGACCGTTACGGGCGAAGATTTAAAAACGTACACAGATACTGCCCGTCTGATTGTATCGACGGCGTACTAACACTGGAATTTGTTAAGGAGGTTCCTATGAAAATGAAAAGAATGTTCATTGCGGTGCTTACGCTGGTGACATTCGCAATGCTCGCAGGATGTAACAATCTTGAAGAAACGGCAACGGTTGCTGGAGGAGACGGCAGTGGCGAACTTCGCACAGTGCCTATCGACATTACCAATATTCCGACTGACTATCAGGCGATGGTTGCTTCAGGGGTGTCTGACTATGGGGCTCGTACTATTCTTCCTGACTCTCCGTACGATACGAGTTCTTCTGGCTTATACTGGGTTCTTACTGGTTCAACTTCTACTGGTAAAACCTATGCAGGACATGAATTGACATTGACTTCTGCGTCAGGGAGTTCTGCAACCGCACAACTTGTTGCTTTGGAATCATTCGTTTGGGAATTGACCCTTACTGTATACAAAACACGAACTGGTGATTCTGCGCCCTATACCTATACAGATCCTGTTCTTATTGGTTATTCATCTCTTGACTTGCGGGCTGCTGCATCAGGCGTAAGAGTTACATTTAACATGATAAAGACAGGACTTTCTACACAAGGTTCTGTATATGTTACTGGCTCTAGTTTTGTTGATGGCATAGCAAAGGAAGGGCAGAATACTAATTACACACAAGAAAATGGTGTTGTAGAGTACTATGACATAGGTTTGTACGATCGTATAAAAGGAACTCCGATAGATGGAGCGACATGGACGGTTAAAAAGACTGGATCTACCGTGGAAGGAATCACCACATCTTATACATATTCTTATGGCACGGGCGCAAATGTAAATATTGGTGAACTTAATTTTGGATCATCTGCTAGCCCTATAACCGTTGATCCAGGAACATATCTGTTTGCGGTTACTTTTTATAATAGCAATAAGATTGCTGTTGGTTATTATTCGGATTTCATTATTGTTGACCCTGGTAACACAACAATTATTACTCTGGGAACAATCAATGTTATCAATCAAAAGCCAGACGCTCCTTCAGATTTTAAGGCATATTTGGTAAATGATTCAGAAGGATTAAAGAAAGGCTATTATAAAGTTCGCTTTGAATGGGTTGATAAATCGTCCAACGAAACCAACTTTGAAATTGAGTTGTTGGAGGCGGGAGGTGCAGCACCGCGCGTGGCAGTAAATAATGCATCATGGAATCCGTCAGAGGCTACTACAAGTACTGGCAACTATACATACGTTCCTGCTTCTAAAACATGGACATACACGGATGCAAGTACGACCGATACTGCTAAAATTTACGGTTTGCATGCAACGAATGCGTTTGCATCGGATATTTATGGTGGTTCTGATTGGGTATCGGGAACGCTTCGTGCTGGTAGCAAGAGCCTTACTATGTATCTTGCCCTTGGAAAAGTGTATGAAACCCGTATTCGCGCTATTAACTCATCTGGTGCATCCGCATGGGTGGAACGCTCCAATGCAGCGTCTGCAAGCACGATTCTTACTACTACTACACCGTACGGTTATGATAGTTATGCTTCAGACGAATTGCATATTAACCGTTTGCAACTTACCTATACTTTGAATGGTACATCGACATTGTATTTGGCGGGTGAAAGCCATGTTTCTCAGTATATTGTCTATGATACATATCGCAGTAGTGCAAGTGATACAGACTATCTGCTTGGGGTAACCTATACAGATCCTACTTGGGGTACAAGCATTACGGCATATAATTCGGAAAGTCCTTCATATCCTTCAATTCAGAGTACTTTGGGTGATTTCATCCACTGGGCTGATGCTACAGATTCAACTGACTCTCCATTGTATGTGCATGACTATAAGAACCTTGAGATTAAGGCAATTTATGATTTCACTGCTAACATTAATGTAAGTGCATATAAAGATCTTTCTAAGGAACTTATACAACTTGCTATTTACAAAGATTCAGCCTGCGATAGTGGTGATCTTATTACTAATACGGTGTCAAGCGATGAGTGGGAAAAAGGTGTCGCCTATAGTAAAGATTATGCAACATGGGTCGCTACTGTTTCTGCAGATTATAATGACTATAAGTATGTAATGCTCCAGAGCATGTGTGCGGGTGCTGATGAGTCTTCAAAGTCTGCATATCTGAAAGTAAGCATTGATACTTCAAAAGATGATGCTGCTTTGTATGATAACTACGAACTTTCCATTGCAACTTCTACAACTGAAGTGAGAACTTATCAGTTTGACTCGACAACAAAGACGGTTGTCGTTGACCTTGGTGAGTTTGACAAGAGTCGAGTCATGATTAGGATTTCTGCCGAAGGTGCTAATAATCAGTGGTACTCAGCAGGTTATAGCGCAACTCTTAATAACACTATCAACTAATACTTCGTCCTACACGACAAGCGTTCCTACGCTTGTCGTGTGCGCAACAAAAACGCCCTGTTCCCCAGCCCACGCGCTTTCGGAACAGGGCGTTTTTTTTCGTACGGAAGCAGTCTGCAAAGCCGTGCGGTTTCTAGACGAGCGTCATGTGTACCTTTTGTAAAGCCACGTTTTTCGCCCTCGGCGATGCCAGCCAAATGTCCTTCGCGTCTGCCTTTCTCGCGAGCCTCGAACCATTCCTCGTCTATCGTCTGCTGCCATGTCGAACGGGTCTTGCAGACAGATGAAGATTACCACGTTCTGCTTCAGAGCCTTGTACTTCGTTCCGCGCTGGGTGGATTCAATATCCATCAAACTCTGATAGTACCGCGCCCGCAGGGGCAAATCTTTTTTGTCCGTAGTTTGCATCTGGCATATAAAAATGTCATCCTGCCATTTTTGCACCTCTCAAAAGGGAAATATGTAAGCAAAACGCCTACATATATTATATAGCCCGCGACATAGGTGTTTCGGTTAAATTTTCAGAAAAGAATTTGCAAAAAAAATACCCTGCGCACAGGTAAGGGGCTATGCACAGGGCAATATAAACAACCACGCGACGCGCGGCGTTTAGTTTTGGTAAAAACGGCGACTACAGATTTCGATAGCCAATCAGGTACTGGTCAATTTCGCGGGCGCAGGCTCTGCCTTCGGTGATTGCCCATACCACAAGCGATTGACCGCGGTGCATATCTCCCGCCGTAAAGACTTTTTCCACGTTGGTGCGGTAGGTTTCGCCTTCGGTCGCAACGGTTGACCGTGGGGTAAGTGCCACTCCAAAAGTGTTCGCCGTGTATTCCTCGCAGCCCAAAAATCCGGCTGCAATCAGAATAAGGTCGGCTTTCAGTTCGCGCTCGCTGTCTTCGCGTTCTACCAATTGCCGTTTTCCGTCTATCATCTTGAATTCCACCTGCACGGTCTTTACGCCGCACACGTTTCCATCCTGCACATGGATTTCCTTGATGGTCGTCTCATAAATGCGCGGGTCGTGCCCGAATTTGGCGATGGCTTCTTCCTGTCCGTAATCGGTTTTGAGTACGCGCGGCCACTGCGGCCAGGGATTGTTTTTTGCGCGCTGGGTCGGGGGGCAGGGCATCATTTCAATCTGTGTGACCGATTTTGCGCCAAGCCTGATACACGTTCCCGTGCAGTCATTTCCCGTGTCACCGCCACCAACTATGATAACGTCTTTTCCTTTCGGGCTGAAAAATGCGTGGTCTTTCAGATGCGACCTGACAAGGCTTTTCGTTACGGAAGAAAGAAAGTCCACCGCAAACAGAACGCCGTTCGCATCACTTCCTGGAACAGAAAGACTTCTTGGTTTTTTTGCGCCGCAGCACAGGGCAACCGCATCGTATTCATGTAGAATTGTTTGCGCGTCAGTGTTTTCGCCGATGTTGGCATTGTAGATAAACCGAACACCCTCTGCTTCCATAAGCGCGATTCGCCGGTCAATCACAGACTTATCCAGTTTCATGTTCGGAATGCCGTACATCAGAAGTCCGCCCGCTTTGTCCTCTCGCTCGTAGACGGTCACACTATGCCCGCGCCGGTTCAGCATATCGGCAACGGCAAGTCCCGCAGGTCCCGCTCCGATAACGGCAACTTTTTTGTCCGTATGCGCTTTTGGAATTCGTGGCCGCACATATCCTTCGGCAAATGCCTTTTCTATGATGAACAGTTCGTTGTCATGCACGTTTACGGCTTCTGCGCTGCCACATTTATCGCACCCAAGGTTGCAGGCTTTTTCGCAGAGCGCGGGGCAGACCCGTCCGGTAAATTCGGGAAAACTGCTCGTTTCCATAAGCGTTTGCGCCGCCTGTTTAAAATACCCGTTGTACAGTGCGTCGTTCCATTCGGGAATCAGATTGTGGAGCGGACAGCCCGTTACCATGCCCGCAAGTTTTATCGCCGACTGACACATCGGCACTCCGCAGTCCATGCACCGTGCCGCCTGTTTCCGCCGCTCTGCCTCGTCCAGAGTCGTGTGGAATTCAGCAAAGCCCTTGATTCGCTCCAACGGCGGAAGTGTGGGATTATTTTTTCGCTCGTATAATAAAAATCCGTTGTCCTTTCCCATTTTTTTTCTCCATTTTTGGCAGACAAATCCGCTATGCCGTCAGTTTTTTGAACGCTTCCAGCACCGCATCTTCGTGTTCCAGACCGCGTTGTTCTGCAGCGGCAATCTCCACAAGCATCCGCTGGTAATCGTTCGGAATGATTTTCTTAAAATGCGGCAACTGATTCTCAAAATCCGCAAGAATTCGCTTTCCTTTTTCGCTGCCAGTTTCCGCAACGTGCCGCTCAATCAGTCCGCGCAGAATCGCAATATCATGGTCATCGGTCACTTCGCTCATGCTGACCAGCTGCTTATTCAGACTCTTGTACAGTTCATGCTTGGTGTCTAAAACGTAAGCCGTTCCTCCGCTCATGCCTGCGGCAAGATTACGTCCTGTCTCACCCAAAATTACCGCAACGCCGCCCGTCATGTATTCAAGCCCGTGGTCGCCGCATCCTTCCACAACGGCAGTCGCACCCGAATTTCGCACGCAGAACCGCTCTCCCGCAATGCCGTTGATGAACGCAGACCCGCTCGTTGCCCCGTAAAGCGCGACATTTCCGATAATCACGTTTTCTTCCGCTTTGTAACCAGCGTTTTTTGGCGGGAACACGACGATTTTTCCGCCGCTCAAACCTTTGCCCAGATAATCGTTCGCATCTCCTGATAGTCGCAATGTCAGTCCCTTGGGAATAAATGCCCCGAAACTCTGACCGCCTCCGCCCGTGCAATTCACCACAAAACTGTCATCGGGAAGCGTTTCGCCGTATGTCGCCTGTAATTCAGAGCCAAAAATCGTGCCGACCGTGCGGTTTGTGCATTTGATTTTGAGGTTTGAGGGGGAAAGCCTTCCCCCTGCGGCGCACTGCGTTGCACCGACACCCCCTTCGCCTAAGGGGGAAGCCCCCTTAAAATCCCCCAAAATTCCGTCGTATTTCTTCAATAGTATGCTTTCGTCCACGGTGTTCTGCAAGGCAAAATCATACACGTCATCGGGAACAAAATGCGTGGCCGTTTTTCCATCATTTTCGACATTCGTTCCCAGCACGCGGCTCATATCAACGAGGTGTGCGCGGCTTGCGGGCTTTTTATCTTTCAGTTTGAGTAAGTCCGTCCGCCCGACCATTTCTTCCACCGTGCGCACGCCGAGTTGGGCCATAATCTCACGCAAATCCTGTGCGATAAAGCGCATAAAATTCTCCACGTACTCAGGCTTACCGGGGAATTTTGCCCGCAGTTTTTCATTCTGCGTTGCCACGCCAAACGGACAGGTGTCTTTTTGGCACACGCGCATCATACGGCAGCCCATCGTAATGAGCGGGGCAGTCGCAAAACCAAATTCTTCCGCGCCGAGCAATGCCGCAATCGCCACGTCACGCCCACTCATCAGTTTTCCGTCCGTCTCAATCACCACACGCGTGCGAAGTCCGTTCTGAATCAGCGTCTGATGAGTTTCCGCAACGCCCAGTTCCCACGGCAATCCCGCATGATGAATGGAACTGATAGGAGCCGCACCCGTACCGCCGTCATGTCCGCTCACCAAAATGACCTGCGCGCCAGCCTTTGCCACACCCGCCGCAATCGTTCCTACGCCCGCTTCGCTTACCAACTTGACGGAAATGCGCGCCTTGCGGTTTGCGTTCTTCAGGTCATAAATCAACTGCGCCAAATCTTCTATAGAATAGATATCGTGGTGTGGCGGCGGCGAAATGAGCGACACTCCGGGCGTAGCATACCGCGTCTTCGCAATCCACGGGTATACTTTTTTCCCCGGCAGATGACCGCCTTCGCCCGGCTTTGCGCCCTGCGCCATCTTAATCTGAATTTCCTGCGCGCTCAAAAGATAGGCTTCCGTTACACCGAACCGCCCTGAGGCAACCTGCTTGATTGCCGAATTGTATTCCGTTCCCAGCCGCTCTGGTTTTTCGCCGCCTTCTCCAGAATTTGATTTTCCATGCAGGTGGTTCATCGCCACTGCCATGCACTTGTGCGCCTCTTCGGAAATTGAGCCGTAACTCATCGCACCTGTCTTAAATCGGCGCACGATGGTGTCTACGCTTTCCACTTCTTCAATAGGAATCTGTTTGGATTCGTCAAATTTAAAATCGAGCAACGCACGGAGCGTGTGTGGCTTATCGGGAGCGTCCACCATCGCCGTGTATTCCTTAAAACGCGCGTAATCGCCGTGCTGGGTTGCTTCCTGCAACGCGGTAATCGTCTCTGGATTGTACAGATGGTCTTCGCAGTTCTCACCCCTGCGGAATTTGTATTTTCCGATGCTTTCAAGGGTCGTATCCACTGCCAATCCCAGCGGGTCAAACGCGCGGTTGTGATGATAAGTGATGTCTTCTTCAATTTCCGTAAGCCCGATGCCGCCGATTCTGCTGACCGTGTTGGTAAAATACTGGTCAATCACTTCCTTTTTGATGCCGACCGCCTCAAAAATCTGCGCGGATTGATATGATTGAATCGTGCTGATGCCCATTTTTGCCGCAATCTTTACGATGCCGTTTAGAATCGCCGTGTTGTAGTCGTCAATCGCGGTGTGATAATCCTTGTCGAGAATTTTTTTGTCAATCAGTTCGGCAATACATTCGTGCGCAAGATACGGATTGATTGCTCGCGCACCGTAACCAAGACACATTGCCGCCTGATGCACATCGCGCACTTCCGCGCTTTCCAGTACGATTGAGATGGCGGTGCGTTTTTTTGTGCGGATAAGATACTGTTCCACCGCGCTTACCGCCAGAAGAGACGAAATTGCCACATGGTTTTCATCCGCGCCTCGGTCGCTTAAAATGATGATGTTCGCGCCCGCTCTGTATTCACGGTCAATTGAAACAAAGAGTTCGTCAAGCGCGGCTTTGAGCGATGTGTTCGTGTAGAAAAGCAAACTGACGGTTGCTGCTTTCAGCCCCTGTTTGTTCAGGTTCTTGATTTTGAGCATATCCACGCCCGTTAGAATCGGGTGATTGATTTCCAGCACGCCGCAACTTTTGCTTTCTGGCTCCAGCATATTGCCGTCGCTTCCCAGATACACCGTGGTGTCCGTCACAATTTTTTCGCGCAGAGAATCAATCGGTGGATTCGTTACTTGCGCGAACATCTGTTTGAAATACGAATACAGCGGCGGATGCTTTTCGCTCAGTACGGCAAGCGGAGTGTCTACGCCCATGCTCGCGGTCGGCTCAATGCTATTTTTCGCCATCGGGAGAATCAGTTCGCGCACGTCCTCGCTTGTCCAGCCGAACGCCTTGTAGAGCAGGTCGCGTTCATCTTGCGTGGAAACGGGAATTTTTTTGTTCGGAATCTCCAGTTCGCGCAGTTTCAGAAGATGCTGGTCAAGCCATTCGCCGTAGGGGTACAGATGGCTGTAGTAGTCCTTGCATTCCTCATCGGAAATGATTTTTTTGTTCTGCGTGTCCACCAGCAGGATTCGTCCGGGCATCAGACGGCTCTTTTTTTCAATTTTCTTTTCGTCAATGTCAAGAACGCCCACTTCGCTTGAAAGAATCAGCATACCGTCTTTGGTAGTGTAGTAGCGGCTGGGGCGTAATCCGTTTCGATCAAGCACTGCGCCAACCACATCTCCGTCGCTGAAAATAATTGCCGCAGGTCCGTCCCACGGTTCCATCATCGTCGCCCAGTAGTGGTAGAAATCCTGCTTATCTTTTCCCATCGTGGTATCGTTGCGCCACGGCTCCGGAATACAGACCATCACCGCAAGCGGAAGCGGCATTCCGTTCATCACCAAGAATTCCAGCGTGTTGTCAAGCATGGCGGAATCCGAACCGCTCGTGTTGATTGCGGGAAAAATTTTTCTGATGTCTTCTGCACCAATCGTGGGAGAGGCAAGCGTTTCTTCACGCGCAAGCATACGGTCGGCATTTCCGCGAATCGTGTTGATTTCGCCGTTGTGTGCGATGAATCGGTTGGGATGCGCCCGCTCCCAGCTAGGCTGCGTGTTCGTAGAAAAGCGTGAGTGGACAATTGAAAGCGCGCTCACGTAGTCAGTTGACTGCAAATCAGGGTAGAATGAGCGCAACTGATGCACTAAGAACATGCCTTTGTAGACAATCGTGCGCGAAGAGAACGAGGGAATGTATGTTTTGAGCTGGGAATGTTCAAACTGACGGCGCAGAATATACAGTTTGCGGTCAAAGTCTACGCCTTTCGCTACATTTTCGGGACGACCGATAAAACACTGCTGAATGACCGGCATACTCTTCCGTGCCTTTTCGCTCAAAACGCCTTCATTTACGGGAACGTTACGCCAACCCAACAGCGTAAGCCCCTCTTTTTTTGCAAGGAATTCAATCATCTTTTTAGCCTGCGCCCGCAAAAATTCATCTTTCGGGAAAAAGAACATGCCTATGCCGTAGTCACGTTCTCCGCCAATGGATGCGCAGTTCGTTCCATCAGACGCATGGATTTCGCCGCGTTCGCATACACCTTTGAAAAACTGGTGCGGAATCTGCGTAAGAATTCCTACGCCATCGCCAATTTCGCCGGTGGCATCTTTTCCCGCGCGATGCTCCAGTTTTTCCACGATGGAAAGCGCGTTATCCACAATCTGTCGCGACTGTGTTCCGTCGATGTTCACGACCAGACCGATGCCACAAGAATCATGCTCAAAGCGGGGTTCATACAGTGTATTCATTTTCTAATCTCCCTTACAAAGCAAAAAAGACGCCTGATGTAAAGCGCAAAAAATTGCATTTCACATCAGGCGTCTTTGCCAGATAGCGTTACTATAGCGGAATCCGCAGGAATTGGTCAAGTGGTACGGAAAAAGTCTTGTGGAAAAATCGCTGACACACACTGTATTTTCTGCTATACTCTTTTTATGTTTCCGAGAGTATTTTTGAACCCGAAGGAAGAGACTGAGATTCAGCAGGGATTTCCGTGGGTGTTTGACAATGAGATTGCGTCTGTTAAATTTGAGTCGGCGGACGGGAGCGGGGTAAAGCAGACTTCGCTTGCGGAATGTGACGTGGCTGACGGCAGCGTGGTGGAAGTCTTTGCCAAGGGCGGCGCATTTTTGGGTACGGGCGTGATGAATAAAAAATCGAAAATCACCGTCCGCCTGATTGGACGCGAGTATGCCGACAAAATCATGGCGGATACCCGGACCTACTACCTGAAAAAAATACAGGACGCGTATGACTTGCGCAGACTTCACTATGCGGAGACCGATTCGTACCGCTTGGTGTACGGCGAGGCGGACTTCATTCCCGGGCTGATTGTGGAGCGGTATTGCGATGTGAAAAAGCACGTGTATCTTGTGGTGCAGTTTCTTTCGCTTTCGTGCGAAGTGTTCAGAAAGGAAATTATGTCTGCCCTGCGCAAGGTGACCAAACCCTACGGCGTGTATGAGCGGAGCGATGCCTCTGTGCGCGAAAAAGAGGGATTGCGGGAGGCGGCCTGCTGGCTGGGCGAGGTGCGCGATGAGGTCATTACGATTTCTGAGAATGACGTGCTTTTGGAAGTGGACATCGCGCACGGACAGAAAACGGGCTATTTCCTTGACCAAAAATTGAACCGCAGCCGCGTTGCCGAACTGTGCAAGGGAAAGCGCGTGCTTGACACCTTTACCCATACGGGCGCGTTCGGACTGAATGCGGTAAAAGGCGGCGCAAAGGAAGTGATTGCCATCGACGTGAGCGAGGAAGCCGTTGCCATGGTGAACCGAAACATCGCGCTCAACAAGGCGGAAAAAACGATGCGGGCAGTGTGCGCCGATGTGTTTGACGTACTCAAAGAATATGAAAAGTCCGGCGAGAAATTTGACGTGATTATCCTTGACCCGCCCGCATTCACCAAAAGCGCGCGCAACATTGAGAAGGCTTACGGCGGCTACAAGGAAATCAACCTGCGCGCCATGCGGCTTTTGACGGAGAACGGCATTCTTGTCACCTGCTCATGCTCGTACTTCTTTGACGCGGAGCATTTTTACGGCATGGTGATGAACGCCGCATCCGACAGCAAGAAGCGCGTGCAGATTCTGGAAAAGCGGGGTGCCGCTCCCGACCATCCCGTTCTGCTCGGCTATCCCAAAAGCGAATATCTCAAGTGCGCGATTTGCCGGGTAATGTAAGGGCTTGTCATAAAATTACCGCTTGGAGAAATTTGAGCGGCAAAGTCCAGAATCCGTAGGATTCTTGCAAGCACCAATTCGTATCTCGGCATTTTGCGGCAGTACAAGTCATGGAAACTGCGCGTCGCGGTGCTTAAAAAGCACTTTGCGGAACATCTTGCAAAGCATTTTGGCTTGAAAAAAGATGCCTTAAAACTATAGGAAAAGGAATGGAAATAGTGTTTAAAGTCTTTATCCTGTTCGTTGCACGGGAAATCTATTTTTAAGGAGGAAATGCAAAAAATGAAGCATTTCAAAATGATGGCATTTGTCGTGTGCGCGGTACTTGCCTTTGGCTTTGCGTCGTGCAAGAACGATGACGAGGATGAGCCGACCTATTACGCCGTAACCGTAACAAGCGGCACTGCAAGTCCTGCAAGCGCGGCGGCAGGAACGACAGTAACCATCACGGCGGACGAAGCCTCGACAGGAAAAGACTTTGACAAGTGGACGGCAACTGGCGTGACGTTCGCGGACGAAAACGCGGCAACGACGACATTCACGATGCCCGCGAGCAATGTGACCGTGACCGCGACATACAAGGACAGCACACCGACTTACATCGGCACGAAAGCCCCGACCGAGGCGAAAGCCGTGGGCGACATTGTGTTTTCAGACGGCTCTGCTACACCGTATGCAAGTGATTTGACGCTCACTGACACGCAGAAATCAAAGGCAATCGCCGTGATTTTCTATGTGGGAACGGAACTGAACAGCGACAGTGACACCACCACAAGCCGCACGCTTGGCGTAGGCTTGGTTCACAACAGACGACTTGCATGGTGCACAAGCAGTGCGAACGCATACAGCAAGAACATCACCACGATACAGTGTCCTGCAAGCGGCAGTGCGGGTGCGCTCACCTTTACGGACGACAAGAACGGAAGCGACAACCTTTCGCAAATCGGCACGTTCCTTGCCGCAAACTCCAGCACAGACGACACGGCGACAGAGGCGAACTACCCCGCGTTCTACTTCGCAAAGAACTACGCGAGCAAGACGGGTAGCCATGTGAGCGGCACGGATTACGCAGGCGACTGGTACCTGCCAACGATTGCGGAGCTGTTCCAGATTTGGAAGAGCAAGACGACCGTAGACGCGGCAAGCGCGCTGTGCGGTGGTTGGCAATTTGGCTCGTCATATTACTGGTCGTCGAGTCAGGTCGCTTCCCTCGATGATTTCGCATACAGTCTCTACTTCGACAATGGGAACTGGAGCAGCTTCGACGTCAAGCGCAACGGCAACAATGTGTGTGCGGTACGGGCTTTCAACTAGCGCGAGCGGATTTAACTATTCAACTATTTAATCGGCTTTCCGAAAGGAAAGCCGATTTTTTTTGTGGGCAAAAATCATAATTTGTGATAAAATAAAAGACGAGGTGTGAAAATGACGGTGGTTGTGAACAATGCGAGCGGAACTTTCGTGCAGGCATTAAAAGCAATGGCAAAATTGGACGGGGCAACCGTGTCGCTTGATGATTATGGATATTACTCAAAAAAAACGGTACGGTCTGTTCTAAAAGCCGAAAAGCAAATGGAGAAAGAGCGCAAAAAAGGCACTTTGAAACTTTATAATTCCGTTGACGAAATGTTTGGAGATTTGTAGGTGTGGAAGAGGGAAAGTATAAATACAAACTTGCGCAATCTTCGGCTTTCAAAAAGGATATGAAATCACTTTCTGTCGATGAGCGTGAAGAAACAAAGGCGGTGATTCGAAAACTTGCAAAAGGTGAACCGCTTGATGAAAAATATCATGACCATCAGCTTTTAGGAAAACTCAAAGATTTTCGTGACTGTCATATTCGCCCCGATTTGGTTTTAATTTATCGAATAAAAGAGAATATCCTTGAATTGTATGTGTATAGAATCGGTAGTCACAGCAAATTATATAAAAAATAGCAATTTTCATGGCACTTATTACGCTAAAACAGTAGGCGGAATTCTCTGCAAAAATGGACAGCATCGGCCGACAGATTACCGCATGGAGAAATGCACAGGCGCGATAGAACAGGAGTATGGAGTTGTAAAAATGCCGGAATCGTTGTCGTATAACAGTATCTTTCTGCTGGGGCCGACGGCGGTGGGAAAAACCGCGATTGGCGTACGGCTTGCCGTTGCGCTTGGCGGGGAGATTTTGAGCGGAGACAGCCGTCAGGTCTACCGTGGACTGGACATCGGGAGCGGCAAGGACTTGGCGGACTACGACGTTCCCCGCGCGTTGGTGCAGAAACTCAAGCCGTCGCTTGCCGAAAACTGTGGCGAAAGTTACCATGTGCCCTACCATCTGATTGACGTAACCGACCTGTCCTGCGAATTCAACCTCTTTGACTATCAGGAAGCATTCTATCCAGCTTTTGCCGACATTCTCGCGCGGGGAAAAATGCCGGTGGTGGTGGGCGGCACGGGTATGTACGTGGACTGCATCCTGCGGAACTACGATTTGGTGCCTACGCCGGAAAATCCCGCGCTCCATGCCGAACTGGAGGCAAAATCCTACGACGAGCTGAAAGCCATGCTGATTGCGGAAAAAGCGAACCTGCACAACACCACCGATTTTGCCGACAAGGACAGAATCATTCATGCGATAGAAATTGAGCGGTACTTGAAAAGCCCTGAATGTGCCGCCTACCGCGCAAGCCGACCTCCGCGCCCGGAGATAAACCCGCTTGTCTTGGGAACGACACTGCCGCGCCCGCTGGTGCGAGAGCGAATAGCAAAACGCCTCCGTGAGCGTATGGAAAACGGTCTGATTGAGGAAGTGCAGGGCTTGCACGAAGCGGGCACGGCATGGGCGCGGCTGGAGCAGTTGGGGCTGGAATACCGCTTTGTGTCGGAATACTTGCAGGGAAAAATTGCGACAAAAGATGAACTCTTTGAAAAACTGAACCTTGCCATCGGGCAGTTTGCCAAGCGGCAGGAAACATGGTTCCGGGGCATGGAAAAAAAAGGCGTAAAAATCCACTGGCTTCCGCAGATTGACGACATGGACGCGCGGTTTGAGGGGGCGTTAGAAGCATTCGCCTGTGACGAAACTTACGGGGGGGGGCGTTAGGGGGCTGAAAAGCGGATGTGATGCCCCGTAGAAAGGGGGGCGGCACAACGGCGGAAACGCAGTTTCCAGAGTGTGACGCAGGGGAAAGGCTTTTCCCCTCAAAAATTAAGATTATTTTTTGATTATTTTAAGACTGTTCTAGGGATTTTTGGTGTATAATACAAATATGCGTGTGTTATTGGTTGAGGACGAGGAGCGGCTTTCTCAGGCGTTGGTGGAAATTTTTAAGAAGAATCGCATTAACATTGATGCTGTGCTGGACGGAACGAGCGCGCTGGAATATGCTCACAACGGGAATTACGATGTGCTGATTCTGGACGTTATGCTGCCTGGTATGGACGGAATTACCCTGCTTAAAACGCTTCGGGCGGAGCATAATAGTGTTCCGATTATTCTGCTGACGGCAAAAGACGATGTGGCGGACAGAGTGCAGGGGCTTGATAGTGGTGCGGATGATTATCTGACCAAACCGTTTGCCACGGAAGAATTGCTTGCCCGTGTCCGTGCGCTTAGTCGCCGTCGGGGTGAAATTAAGTCTGACAGTACGACTTTCTGCGATTTGACTTTGAGCAAAACGAATTGCGAGTTGCAGTCATCTTCGGGGGCTGCCATAAAACTTTCGCTCAAAGAATATCAGATTCTGGAGATGCTGTTTGACCATCCGCATCAGATTATCACCAAGGAGCAGGTGATTGAAAAAATCTGGGGCGGAGACAGCAATGCCGAATACAATAACGTGGAAGTCTACATCTCGTTTATCCGAAAAAAAATAGAGAACCTTGGCGTTCGTGTTCGTATCCGCACGGCACGTGGTATCGGTTATTCTCTTGAAGACAGCAACCGTTAGCGATATGCTTTTTGTATGAGACGAATTTCCCGGCTTCAGAAACGAATTTTTTTTGGCACAATGGCGGTCATCGTGTTCATCCTTGCCGCCTTGCTTATCTCGCTAAATGCCGTCCTGCTGTACAATGAAAAACGTGAGACGCAGTTGTTCTTGCAGGAACTGGTCAAAAATGGCGGGCATTATCCAAAAACGTCCGATGGAGAGCGTAATTCGTCCGCATGGTTCAAAAAGCATCTTTTTTCTGCGCGGAATAATGCGCCCGCGTTTACGATTAGTTTCAACATGCCAGATTTCATTTATTTTTCCGTGAAACTTTCTGATTCAGATGACATTACTGGCATTGTGACTGACTATTCGCTTATGTATACAGATGCTGACCTTGCTGATGTCGTGTCGCAGATTTTGGCGGAAAAACGGGAAGTGGGGCGGAAAAACGGTATGGCATATCGCATTGGCCATACGGAGAAGGGCAGGTTGCTGTGCGTGGCGAATCTTCAGAATGAAGTTGCGCTTGTGTCGCGGCTTCGGATGTATTCGGCGGAAGTGTTTGTCGCAAGTTTTTTTGCCGCGCTGGTGTTTTCGGTCATCCTTTCCGCGCTGATTGCCCGTCCTGCGGTGAGCGCTTACATCAAGCAGCGGGAATTCATTTCTGACGCGGGGCACGAACTCAAAACGCCGATTGCCGTTATTGGCGCGAATGTTGACGTTTTGCGGTCGGAATTTCCAGAGAACAAATGGCTGGGCTACATTAAGACGGAAAACGAGCGTATGGGGCAACTGGTAAAGGATTTGCTGTTTCTTGCCCGCACGGACGCACATCAGCGGTTGCCTAACATGATGTCGTTTGATTTTTCTTCCGTCGTGGAGAATTCCGTGTTGCCGTTTGAAAGCGTTATTTTTGAGCAGCAAAAACATCTCCAGATGAATATCGAAAAAGGTATGTCGTGCCATGGAGATGAGCATCAGATAAAGCAGGTGGTGATGATTTTGGTCGATAATGCGATTAAGAATTCTGAGAAGGACGCGATTATCCGCATTTCGGCATACAACGGCGGCAAAAACTGCGTGGTCAAAGTGTACAACACTGGGCATGGGATTCAGGCGAATGAACTGGAAAAAATCTTTGAACGCTTCTACCGTTCCGACACATCTCGCGCGCGTCAGACAGGCGGCTACGGGCTGGGGCTTCCGATTGCGCGCACCATTGTCCATGCACACCACGGCACCCTCACGGTCGAAAGCGCGTTTGGAGAATGGGCAGAATTCACACTGAGGCTTCCAAAGTAACATCTTGTTGGGGGCTTCCGCTTCGCGGTCGGGCTTTCGCGAGTTTGCTTGCAAACTCGTTACAAGAATGGCAACGCCATTCTTGCGGGTTCCGCTGTCGCTTCATTGCGGCTCGACGCTTCGCTTTCAATCCGCAACGCTGACGCGCCACTTCAATCCCTAGCCCGGCTGCTTATATGGCAATACAAACTGCAGGGTAAGGCATGTCGCTGATTTTTTTTCTGACGAAAGCATTTTTTGGACTTTTTCTTAATCCTTTCGTATAATAGTATGTGTGGCCATGTTGAGGAAAGCCTTTAATTGAGGAAGGCTCTCGAAAATGGGAATGCTTCTTTTTGTCGGGGGGGGGGTGTTCTGATGATTCAGGTGATAGCGAGCCTGTTGCACCTGATGCGTCTCCGCAAGATTTTGTTTTTGAGAAAAAAGAAAACAAGACTGCTGCCCTTGTCGCATACACAGGTAGAGCAGTCAGTGTGGACATACCATCAAAGGTTGACGATTGCCTTGTCACGTCTATTGGTAAAACTGACGGAAGCGGAATCCCAGTGTTCAAGAATCACACGGAAATCTCCGAGCTGAATATGCCGTCTTCCATTCAGTATATTGGAGCGGAAAAACTCGCGGATGTGGCCTTGAATTCGATTTTAAGTCTGTTCGGCTACAAATCCCCGGAAGAGCAATTCAGGGAAGAGACGCTTAAAACATTAAGAGAAATACAGGATGCCATCACAAAAGGTATGTCAAGCCTCTCAGCGCAAATCAAGGAAATAAGTGACAAAATAACTGAGCTAAAAGATTATGTGGAAGAAATGGAGCGCGAGGTTTTTGCCAGAGTTGACCGCACCGAATTTGACACGCGCATGACTGTCGTGAGAAGGGATATTGCTACCGTGGACACGCTGTACGAAAAATACCAGAGGGCAATCAGCGAGACAAACTATGATGTCGCAAAAGAAATCATAACGCAGCTGGTTTCGGACATAGAAAAAACGGATTTGCTGACTATCATAAACTATCTTCAATCTGAATTCGCAGGAAGTGCCGCTGGAAGTCAGACACCGATTATAACGCAGTATTGCACCTATTTGAAAGACGTGTATCCCTTTATGCACGGGGTCTATCCGAAGCTTTCTAATTTTGCAAAGTACTACCAGATGGAAATGCTCAAGGCGGTGCAGTTGTATACCGAGTATGCCAATTATGAGCAGACCCTTTACAGCAGTGACAGTGCCAGAAAAACGGTCTGGGAGCAGAATTCGGCCGCGGCGTTGAAGTCATTCAATGATGCCCTTGACGCAATCGACAAACTGCTTCCATAAGGCGATTTTACCCTAAAGCCAAAGACTGACACCACCTATCGTATGTGGACGGCGGTTGGCGATGTGTATAATACGGCAGATGACACCACCTATCATATCGTAACGGTGGATGGCGTCGTGAATTTTTATTTTACTTCCAAGACAAGGGATTGCTCGACAATCTATGCTACTGATGACATTGACGGTTGTGGGGATGTCAGAGTGAGTACTATGACTTCGGTCGCCATCAAAGTTTTCGCAGTTGTCCATGCATTTATCTTAACGACCTTGATGCACAGGGAACTTACAGCTACCCTGGTCCCTTTGTCCCAGTCTGGAAATAGCGGTTTTCTTGCATCGTTTCGTGACTAGATGTTTTTTCTCCAATCTGCTACACTGTCTGCATTATGATAGAAAGAAATACAGGTTTAGCAAATTTGACCGCAGGCTATCTTTTCCCGGAGATTGCCCGCAGAAGACGTGAATATGCGGCGGCTCACCCCGAAGCAAAGATTATCAGCCTTGGCATCGGGAACACCACCGAGCCGCTTTCAGAGCACATTGCAAAAGCGATGTCCGATTACGCGCTGGGGCTTGCTACAAAAGAAGGATATTCAGGCTACGGAGACGAGCAGGGCATGACCGCCTTGCGCGAGAAAATCGCCTCCGTCTTTTACAAGGATATGGCTGACGCAAGCGAGGTCTTCATTTCTGACGGAGCAAAATGCGACATCGCGCGCATACAGACGCTTTTCGGCGGAAAGGCAAGGATTGCCGTACAGGATCCGGCCTATCCCGTGTATGTGGACGGCTCTGTGGTAACTGGCGCGGCTGGTGCCGGAAAGACGGACGGAAGCGGCTACGAGGGAGTGACCTATCTTCCCTGTACGCCAGAAAACCATTTCTTCCCCGACCTTTCAAAGATTGCGCCGAACACGCTCATTTATTTCTGCTCGCCAAACAATCCCACTGGCGCAAGCGCGACCAAAGAGGAACTTACCCGCCTCGTCGATTTCGCGAACAAAAACGGCTGTATCATCATCTACGACGCTGCCTATTTTGCATTTATCCGTGACCCGTCACTGCCAAAGACAATTTATGAGATTCCTGGCGCGCGCACCTGTGCCATCGAAGTCAATTCATTCTCCAAGCCTGCGGGCTTTACGGGAGTGCGCCTCGGTTGGACAATCGTTCCGAACGATTTGAAATTCGCCGACGGAACGCCGGTCAACAGGGACTGGAACCGCATTATGACGACCCTCTTTAACGGCGCGTCAAATGTGGCTCAGGCGGGCGGTCTTGCCGCGCTGGACGAAAAAGGTCTTGCAGACATGAAGGAAAGCGTGGACTACTACCTTGCAAACGGCGCGCTGATTAAGCAGACGCTGGAAGGCGAAAACTTCAAGAAGGCGGGCGTAGAGGTCTATTTTACGGGAAACGGCCCCTATGTGTGGGTAAAATTCCCCGGAAAGAAGAGCTGGGATGTGTTCGACTTGATTCTGGACAAGTGCCACGTTGTCACCACGCCCGGAAGCGGCTTTGGTCCTGCGGGAGAAAGTTTCATCCGCTTCAGCTCATTCGGTCATCGCGCTGATGTCGAGGAAGCGTGCAAACGGCTTTCAAAACTTTTCGTGTAAAGCGGCATCATGTTGAACTTGGTTCAGCATCTGCATTGCTGACGACACGATGAATGTTCCTTACAGGCTGCTCTTGTAGCCAATGCTCAGTTTAAATGCGTCCTGCCATGAATTTCCGCTCAAATCCGTGATTCGTGCTTGTAACATGGCGTGGAGCGTTCCTGACATGACGGGCAGGGCGAGGAATGGGCTGACTTTTATACTGAAATTGTCGGTGTTTTTAAGCAGTTCAATGTTCTCATCAAAAATATCACGATAGTCTTTGTTTTTGAATGACCACGTGGCATGGAATCCAAACGTGATGTTTTTGTTCTTTACGGGAAGATTTTCCGTAAAGATTGCGATGTTCAGACCGAGCGTGTTGTTGTCGTCGATAAAAATGAGTTTTTCCACGGAATCTGCTGGCATACTGAAAAATGTGATGTGCGCCTGAAATTGTTTTGTTACGATGCGTGGTTCAAGAATCAGGTAGACTTCATTAGAGGTCATTTCTTCCGCATCGTCACCTGCTTTCAGCTGTAGTTTTGAGAAGCCTCCCTGAAAGAAAAGCGAGTTGGAATATTTGTTCCCCAAGAGGAAATCAACTCCCGTATGCAGATACAGCGTGTCGATGAGCAAAATCACTTTTTTGTCGCCTTGCTTTGAAAGGAGCGGCGCACCGATTCCCAAGGCAAAGTCAAGCGTGAACCACGGATTAACGGTACCAAAACGCCAGTCAAGGTTCAGTTGGTATTCATTCTGCGAATTCTCTTTGTTTACATAGATGTATGCGCCTGTAGCAATGGGCTGTTTTGAGAGATGCACGATGTACGAGCCGCCTGTGCCGTAAAATGGATAGGCGGTAGAACCTTTTAATCCCAGCCAGCTTTGTGTGATAAGCGAAGTGATTGGCTCAATACCGAACTGCCGCTGTAAGAACACGTCGCTTCCAATCGGCTCATACGTTCCAAGAAAGAGCGAGAAATACTGTGTGACACCAAGGAACGGCTTTATGTATGTCGCAGAAAGTTCATCAATGCAGAATTCTGCTTTCGTTCCTGTAAATGGACCTGTCGCAATAATATCTTCGGTTTCAATTGAAAATTCTCCGCGGACAAGAAAATTTTTCAGAAAATTCAGCTGACCCGCAAAATAAGTCTGTGCTGTCAGCGACGGGTCAAAATGGTCGGAGTCTTTGTTTGAGAAAAAGTCCCCCTTTACTCCCGCATATCCGCTGAACGAGGCCTGCGCATATATAATCACCGGCATAAAGAATAATAGAAAAAAGATGAGAAAACTGCGTGTCGCTTTCATAAAAAGCCTCCCATATTCTAAAAAAAACGGAATATACCGACATCATTATCGGCATAAATGACCTTTAACTTTAACGTCTTTGTTTAAAAAGAAATTTCTTAAAATATCTTGCCATTTTTTACTTGACTTTAGAAAAAGAACGGTTAAAATAATAGTATATGAGTGATTATCTTGATTCAAGTAACGAAGAGCTTCTGAAGGATTATTTTTCTGAAGCGGAGCAAATGATTGATAACCTCGAAAGCAATATTCTTGCAATCGAAAGTGACCCATCGAATCATGATGCTATTGATGAAATTTTCCGTGCGGCTCATACTTTAAAAGGAAATTCCGCCGCGGTTGAATTTACTGAAGTGGCTCACTTTGCCCACACCATGGAAGACCTTCTTGATGAAGTGCGCTCTGACAAAGTAAAGGTAAATGAAGGCATTATTGACGTTCTCTTAAATGCGCTTGATATGATTAAGGCCATGCTTGAGAGCAGGCAAAATGGTGGCGTGTATGAGGACGGAGTTGAAGAACTTTCCGCAAGAATCACCGCATTTATTCCTGGAAAGGGTGGTGCGGCTCCTGCTCCTGTGTCTGCCCCCAAACCAGCCGCTCCTGCTCCTGCCGCACCAGCCGCGCCCGTTTCGGTTGACCTTTCTGAATATGAGCTTGAGGAACTGAAGCAGAACCGTGGCAGCGGCGAAAAATTGTGGCAGGTAAAGGTCACGTTTGATGAGAATAACCCGATGAACAGCGTTGGTGGAATTCAGGTGTTTGCCGCGCTTAAATCTTGTGGCACGGTTCTGAAAACAGTTCCTGATTTTGATGCGCTGTATGAGGATAAATTCTACAAGGATGTCACTTACTTTATCTCTACGACGGCAACTGGCGACCAGTTGGAAGATACCGCGTTCTTGGACGATGTAACGCTTTCTACGGATGCGCAGAATATTGATGACGCTGCTTCTGGCGAATCTTCTTACGCTGCGGCTTCTACTGTTTCCGCGCCACCTGCTCCAGAACCCGTTGCGGCCGCTCCTGCCAAGCCCGCTCCTGTGGCTCAGCCAGCACCAGCGGCTCAGGCTGCTTCTCCCGCGCCGGCACAGACAGAAACTCCTGCAAAAACCGCCGCAAAAGCACCTGCGCCAGCGGCAAAGGCTTCTGGCGAACAGCATCAGTCGGGCGCGGTTCTCCGTGTGGATTCAAAGCGTATCGACTACCTGATGAACCTCGTTTCCGAGACGGTTATCACAAAGGCGGCGTTCAATCAGGCGGCGCAACAACAGTCTGATTTGCTCGTGCAATTCCAGAGCCTTTCGGCTTCCTATAAAGAAAAAATCCGCCGTATGTTTGAGCAGTTGCCCCAGTATTTGGAGCAGATTCAGAGCGGCGTGTCCGTAAAAGACATCAAAACGAATATCATCAATGAATTTGGCGGTGTTGCCAACCACTTTGATTCATTTGAGGGAAGATTCAAGGATTTGGATTCCCGCTTCCATTCATCAACGCAGAACTTGGGACGTATCGCTTCAGAGTTGCAGGAAGGCGTTATGAAAATCCGCATGGTTCCTATCAGCCAGATTTTCGACCGATTCCCGCGCGTGGTTCGCGATTTGCAGAAAGATTTGGGCAAAAAAATCAATCTGATTATCGAAGGAAAAGAGACCGAACTTGACAAGACTGTTGTTGACGATTTGATGGATCCGCTCATGCACTGTGTCCGCAATTCGTGCGACCATGGCGTTGAGACCCCCGAAGACAGAAAAAATGCCGGCAAGGACGAAACGGGTACGGTGTTGCTTAAGGCCGCCAACGAAGGTAATATGATTATTATTGACATCGTGGACGACGGCGCGGGCATCAACGTTGAGAAGGTGCGTCAGAAAGCGATTGACCGCGGCATTATTCATCCGAGCAAAGTCCTCTCCGATCAGGAAGCGGCTCAGCTTATCTTTATGCCGGGGTTCTCCACCGCCGCAAAGATTTCCAATGTGTCTGGTCGCGGCGTAGGTCTTGACGTTGTAAAGACGATGATTGAAAAACTGAATGGTACGGTGCAGGTCACGTCCGAGCAGGGAAGAGGCTCAAAATTCAGCATCCGTCTGCCGCTCACGCTTGCAATCATCCAGGGTCTGCTTGTCCGTGTGGGAAGGGAAACCTACTCAATTCCGATCGCGTCCGTTGTTGAGAGCGTCCGTGTAAAGAAAGAAGAAATCAATACGATTGATAACTATGAGGTCTTGAACGTCCGCAATGAGGTTATCAGTGTGCTTCGTCTGAGCCGCCTGTTTGGTATCAGGACGAACGAGGACGGCGAGTATTGCTTTGTCGTTATTGTCGGTTCACAAGATAAGAAAATTGGTATTATGGTCGATGCCCTTATCGGTGAGGAAGACGTGGTTATCAAGCCGCTGAAAGATCAGTTTACGCAGTCTCCTGGTATTGCGGGTGCGTCAATTTTGGGCGATGGCTCCGTATCGTTGATTATAGATGTAAGTCAGTTGCTTGAACTTGGTGTGCGTCAGGAAATTGAGGCCCGTCAGGAAAACGGATATGGTGAGGAATAAGGTATGAGTGACAGTTTGGCAACAATGAATGCGGCGGTTGCGGAAGCGGCGGCAGAAGCAAGAGAAGATAAGGTCGCTGTATTCGACTTTAAAATGGTCACTTTTTCCCTCGCCGGAAAAGATTATGCGATTGACATCATGCAGGTTAAGGAAATCGTAAAGGCAGGTACAAACCTCTTTACCTATGTTCCGAATGCGCTTCCGTTTGTTTTGGGCGTATACAACTTGCGCGGTGACATCATTCCGATTGTTGACCTGCGTTTGTTCTTTAATATTGATGTTGAGACGCACTCTGAGAATGCGCTTGAAAATGTGCTGATTGTTCGTGTTGGCGAGCAGGTGTTCGGCGTGGTCGTGGACGATGTGGATAAGGTTGTTTCCATTCAGAAATCAACGATTCAGCCGCCGCATCCTCTGTTTGGAGACATCAACATCAAATATATTCAGGGTGTTGTGGAAAGTGAGAACCGAATGTATGTTTTGCTTGACGTGGAACGTATTTTCGGCTCAAAACTGGCAGAAAAAGAAAAAGAGGGCGGAAAATCTGTTCCCGATATGCAGGTAAGAGTTTCCACCGCCTCAACGCGCGCACAGAAAGTCGCTCCGCAGCCGCAAAAAGAGACAAAAGCGGTTGATTATTCGTTCATTACGAGCGGTCTTCTGACTCTGCGCAAATTCAGCGTTTCTCCCATCAACGAAAAATGGGTCAAATCCCGTTTTGACGAGTGGTACAAAGAGCGCGGAAAAGAAAAATTGCAGTTTCAGGCTCCGACTGATGCGGATGAATTCCTTAAATCCTTTTACTCACCGTACAACGGAACGTGGTGGAAAAAGGATTATGCGGACGCAATCTATAAGGCTTTGCCCGATAATGTGGCTAAGCAGATTGTTGTATGGAATCCGGGATGCGGCAAGGGGCAGGAAACATATTCGCTTGCATGTCTGCTCCGCAAGCGATATCCAGATGCAAAAGTTCGTATCTATGCGCATGATGTTGATTTGCTGAGCGTTTCAAATGCTCCGCTGATTTCTATTCCTGCGGATGTAGCGAACGATTGGTATGCTCCGTATGTGACTAAAAAAGCAAACGGGGATTATACCTTTACACCGGAAATTCGGGAAAGCGTTATGTTTGAATACCATGATTGTATGAACACGACTGCTTTGCCAAATTTGGATATAATCTTTACAAGAGATTTAATTTCTTTCATGTCTGATAAGGCGCAGGAGGCATTGGTTGAGGACTTTGCCGACAAGCTCAAGGGCAACGGTATCGTGGTACTGGGACAGAATGAGTCTCTTGAAGGAAATAAGAAATGGACTGTCAAGAATGTCGGTTCCATTCAAATCTATGGAAAACAATAAATTAGGAGTAAAAGGCACATGAGAGTAGAGTACATTAACCCATTTGTTGAAACTTCATATCAGATTCTGACAGAAGTGCTCGGCGGTGCGAAGGTGACCCGTGGAGACCTGTACCTCAAATCTACAGCCATGCCGGTTATGGGCGTTGCTGCGCTGGTCGGTCTTGCAGGTGATGTCGAGGGTCGTGTTTTGTTTGATATGACGTTCGAGACGGCACTGGGCATCGCTTCAAAGATGAATGGTGAGCAGTTGTCGCAGTTCGATGACTTGGCAAAGGCGACTATCAGCGAACTGGCAAATTTGATTACGGCACAGGCTGTAACAAAACTCCATGAACTGGGATTTAAGTTTGACCTTACGCCACCGGCTTTGTTCGCTGGCGAAAAAATGGAAATTGCTGCGCTGGGCGGCGGTACTGACAGCGTTGAGGCACTTATCGTTCCTCTGATTACAGAGTGCGGTAAGATTGAAGTCAATGTCGCTATCCGCGAGAGAATGTAGGAGGAGGACGATCAATGAAGACAAGAGCAGACTTTCCAACAATCAACGACCGCCCACCAGAGGGTATGCTTGCAGACGGAACCAAGATGCGAGTTCTGGTTGTTGACGACTCAATCTTTGTTGCGAAACAGTTGGGGCAGATTCTGACGAGTGAAGGCTACGAGGTTGTTGCAACTGCTGTTGACGGCAAGGATGGCGTTGACAAGTACAAGGAACTGTGTCCGAATGTCGATTTGGTAACAATGGATATTACTATGCCGAAGATGGATGGTATTACCGCATTGGAACAGATTATGGCGTTCGACAAAAATGCGCGTGTGGTTATGGTCAGTGCTTTGGGCAAGGAAGAACTGGTTAAAAAATCATTGCTCCTTGGCGCGAAGAACTATATCATCAAACCGCTTGACCGCAAGAAAGTTCTTGAGCGCATCAGCGCGGCATTGAAATAGCAGAATCCTCATCTGCCCAACGTAAAGAAAGGAATACAGTTTGTTTTCCTGTGGTGCGGGGCAGTTTGAGTATGAGCATACATTAGTCTTTTGTCTCGTGTATCTTATAAGGCTCTAGCCTTTTGGTGTAACCAATTGGCTGGAGTTTTTTCGTCTTCCAAGGAAAATACTGTTTCGTGTCAGTTTTTCGTGGAGACTACAGAAAGGTTTTCCCTGCAAGGAGATTCGGACGCTCTTGTGTTTGCGGGCGTTTTTATGCGATACTGACAGAAAGGAATGTGCATAGGTTTCTGAATGAAACGAAATTTTAGGCGAAGTATTTTTTTTCTCGTGCTGGGGGGTGCTTTTTTCGTACTGCCTTTGTCTGCCGCTGAAACAAAATCGGCAGACTGGGTTCTTGCGGCGCAGAAATTTACGTTTTCGCAGAGACGTGAGCAGTCCGCTTCAAGCCTGCAATTTGCTACGGTGCTTCCCCAATTGATTCTGGAACAAATCGCCGTTGACGGAACCCGGGTTCTTCCTAATCAGGAAGTGCTGGACAGAAAACTGAATGAATTGCAGACGGAACGGCTTTCGCTTTTTTTGCAGCTCTCAAAGGAATATCAGTCGAGAGACGCGCTTGTGCTGAATAATCCAAAGCCAAAGAAACTGACGAAGGCTTTGGAAACATCGCAGAAAAAAATTGACGAGCTTCAGAAAAAAATTGATGAGAATCTTTCTCAGGTAGAAGAGGTGAGCGCAAAATTCCAGCCGAAAATCAACCGCGAGGAAGCGATTGCACGTGGCGAAAAGGTTGAGGAAGAAAAGCCGGACAGATGGCGGTTTCCCTTTCCTTTTTTTGCGGACGATGAAGACGATGAGCCTGTTGTTGAGACGGTAACGATTTATCGGAATGACAGTACCGCGCTTTTTTCTCCGTCGGAAGCGGCGACAACGGACGGCATTACGAGCCGCACATACGAAAAGGAAGTGACCGGGGCGAAAATCAACGGACTTCTGACCGGCTCGATTAAAATCTACGGCGATTACATGGCGGTGACTTCGGAACTGTATGTCTATCCTGGCGCACGGTTGGTCGGCGCGATTACGGAAGTGGGAACAATCAGCGACCAAATGGATTTGGCGGAGCGAATCGTGCAGCAGTTGGTGCCAAAAATTGCGAACAGTTTGCCAGTGAATATGATTTTTGAGGTTATGCCCGAAGAGGCGGCGGCAAAGGCTCGGCTGACGGTGGACGGACTGGTGTACCTGAAAGTTCCCCAATCACTGCAAGTGGACGCATCGGTTCATTCGCTGAGCGTGGAGGCAAAAGGCTTTGAGACGGCTTCGTTTACCTATAAATTTGAAGGGAACGAGCAGTACCGCATCCGTATTTCTATGACCCCCGCGCAGAACGGCGTGCTGAATCTTCGGCTCAAAAAACCGCGCGACGGGATTTTTTATGCGAAAGGACTGGAAGCGTCTTCGGTGGATGCGACGAATCAAGCCGCAAAAGTGACGGTGAACGGAAAATCGGTGCTAGGTATTTTCAAGACAGGCAAAGAAGATGATGCGACGAGCGCGTTCTTTTATATTCCGGAAAATCGTGCGCAAGATGGGCTGAACCTGAAAGTGAACGCAAAACCCTTTAACCGCGAGCAAAATATTGATAAAAGACGGCGGTGGATGTATACTGCATATACGGCGTTGATTTGCTCCATGCCGTTTACGTTCTACGTGATGGGCAATTCTTCGGCGGCGGCAAAAGCATATAATACAGATAAAAGAATCAGCTATGACGAGGCAAAAAAATGGCAGACCGTCAGCAATGTCACGGCGGGCATTTCAATCGGCTGTGGCGCATGGTTTGTGTTTGAGTTGGTGCGCTATCTGATTGCGGCAAACCAGGTGCTTCCTGCCACTGCGACCATAGACAACCGTGATTTTACCGTGCCGACTGACCCAGAAACAGTTTCCCCGCCAGTGACAGACGGAGCGGATGCAGACAGCGCGAATCCAGACGGTGCAAATGCAAATGGGGCGGAAGCACGGCAGAATTCTGAGCCTTGATTTTATCGGTGCATATACAGTAAGAATACATAATTGGAGAAACGATGGCAAAAATTTCATTTGCGGAAAAACTGAAAAATCTCTTTGGTGGAAAAAAAGTTGACGAGGCGTTTTTTGAGGATTTGACTGATGCGCTTGTTGAGGGTGACATCGGGGCAAAGACGGCGTTTCAGTTGACCGAAGACTTAGCGCAAATCTGCCGGCAAAAGCATATCGATGATGAGGCTGAGATTCGTGCTGAACTGAAAAAAATGCTCCTTGGCTTTGCAAAATCGGTCGTGCTGGAGCCAGAAAAAAATAAGACCACCGTGTATATGCTCCTTGGCGTAAACGGCGTGGGAAAGACGACCACCGCCGCAAAACTTGCGCGCTATTTTGACAGACAGGGAAATCCTGTGATTCTTGCGGCGGCAGATACGTTTCGTGCGGCGGCTGAGGAGCAGTTGGAAATGCACGGCAAGCGACTTAATATCCGCGTGGTCAGCCATCAGCATGGAAGCGATCCGTCTGCGGTAGTGTTTGACGCTGCGGATGCGGCTCATGCAAAGGGCGGCGCATTGGTACTTGCGGACACGGCGGGGCGGCTTCACAACAAGGAAAATTTGGTGCGCGAACTGCAAAAAATCGACCGTATTGCTGCCCAAAAAGCCGACGAAGGTTGCTACAAAAAATTGCTTGTGCTTGACGCGACAACGGGACAAAATGCGG
The DNA here is from genome assembly GCA_017449285.1 of Treponema sp. Lineage (GTDB taxonomy): Bacteria > Spirochaetota > Spirochaetia > Treponematales > Treponemataceae > Treponema_D. The sequence continues at coordinate 30,446 of JAFSJX010000056.1, read as the reverse complement.
TTCGTCAGGCGGAAGTCTTTAACGAGGCGGTCGGTGTGGATGCGGTGGTGCTGACTAAATACGATTCTACGGCAAAGGGCGGCGTTGCATTCTCCGTGGGGCGTGAATTCGGCATTCCTGTGGCATTTGTTTGCACAGGCGAAGGCTACGATGACATCAGATTGTTCGATGCGGATTCCTATACGGACGAATTCTTGGGATTGTGATTGTCTGCCCATTTTACAGACGCAACGACCAATATGATACGCAAACGATGGTTACTGTTCATATTTTTTCTCTCAGCGGGTATGGCTTTCCCGCAGAATCCCGTACAGGACATCTTTTTTGAGATTACGCGGCAGACGGTAGCGGGGGCATCTTCGCTTCCGATTGCGCAAAATCTTGCGGGAATCTCCGTTCAGGCGGCGGAATTTTGGACGCGCCCAGTATGGCGGCTCGGGCAGGAAAATCCGCTGTATCTGATTGAATTGTACTATCCCGAAAAAACGAACGTGATTGACTTGACCTATGCTTCGGTGAATGCGGGGCAGGTGGCGGAAACAAAAACAGATGATGAAATTCCTGAATGGGTTGACCCTGACGGTCTTGCGGAAAAATTCACTGCGGAAGAGGGCGAAGAGCCAGTCGATGTGGCGGAGCAAATGCTTGAATCAATGGATAACCGTGATGAAGGCGGCATTGTTGAAGGACAGGACGATGATTCTAGTGAGCCAAAAGAGGCGAGTTTTACCGATAAAGATGGTCGGCTCAGACGGTTTTCTTTTGGCGATGAGCATTTTTCGGTGCGCGAAAAAGATGGCATAAAAACGATGACTGACAGCGCGGATGGGCTGGTTGTCAGGCGTACGATTGATACGAACAATCACCTTTTGAAGCAGGAACGGTTTAAAATTGGCTCATCGTCCCGAAGCCTGACGCTGGTTTCTGCGCGGGAATATGCCTATCACGATGGCGAAAAACTTCCGTACCGACTGGTTGAGGAGCAGGTTGAGGCAAAAAAACGTGTCGTGACGGAATATGACGAGAACGGTCTTTCGGTTCTGCAGGAAACCGCTCACTACGTCTATCCTGACAAGAATGACAAAAAGCACAAGGACGACCCGCCGAAATTGGTGCGCGACCGAAAAAAAATGTGGACGTATGACGGCGAAAAGCGTCTGACTGCGGAAGAAGCAATAACCTATCTTTACTCAAAAACGGCGACGGGAAAAGAAAAAATCGAAGAGGAAGTCATCAAAAAAGAATTCCGCTACGGCGGCGCAGGAAAATCTCCCGATTCTTCTTATTATGAGAACGGAGAACTGCGAATTCGTACTGTATACGAAAGCGAAAATGTGTATAATGAGACCATGTACTTTGACGGCGGATTTACCGTGTTGACCCGTTATGAGAACGGCATAAAGCGCATGGAAATTATTTCGATTGACGGCACAGAAATAAGGAGGCGGACGTTTGAAAACTAATGCGCTTTCTTCGCTGCGGTGGGTGCTGTTTGTCTCGCGGCGGTTTTCGCGTGTTGACCGAAAAGGTCGGTCTGCGGTCACGTCATTTTTGGCATCGCTGGGAATTTGTTTTGGCGTGATGACATTGATTACCGTTATCAGCGTGATGAACGGATTTCAGTTAAGTTTTATTGACGCGATTATGGAAATCAGTTCGTATCATATCCGCGTGGAACAGGTTGAGCCAGAAACATTTGAATCTTTTTGCGCCGCAGACAACGACATCATTGCCGCAACTCCGTTTTACGAGGCGCAGAGTCTTTTGGTCGGCGAAAATGAAAAGCAGACGGCGGCCCTTATCCGCGCGGTGAGCGAAAATCAGTTGGCATTGGACGAAGGATTTCGCAAGCAGTTGCGAATGATTCGTGGCTCATTCAACTTAAAAGAAGAGAATGCGATTGTCATTGGGAGCGGCCTTGCAAATCGGCTGGGAATTTATGTGGGAACGACCGTCAATCTGTTCGCGCTTTCTGGTGGCAATGACGTTGACTTGATTTCTTCTGACCGTATTTTTAAGGTGACGGGCATTTTTCACACGGGATATGCGGACATCAATGCTTCGTATGCGTTCATCAGTTTGAAATCTGCGGAAACGTATTTTGGCGATGGCGCGGTGCTTCATTATGGCGTAAAACTGCGCGACACGGCCGATGATTCCCGCGTCATCTCCCGAATGCAGGGTACGTTCCCTGAAATCAAAGCGGAATCATGGAAAAGTTACAATCGTTCCTTTTTTGGCGCGCTTCGTGTGGAAAAAAATATGCTTATGTTGCTGGTGTTTTTGATTTTTATCGTGGTGGGAATCAATATTTTTAACGGAATGCGCCGAATGGTCTACGAGCGACGTGAGGAAATTTCCGTGTTGAGCGCGTTCGGCGGAAAAAATCCGCTGATTCAGTCGATTTTTGTGATGCAGGGCTTTTTGGTCGGCGCGTTGGGTGCGATTCCAGGGCTTGCGCTAGGACTTTTGCTGAGCGTACAGATGCCGGAAGTCTTTACGCTCATGTCAAAACTCGTCTACTATGTGCAATATGTTGGCTATATGCTTGTCGGCTCTGAAAACGCGCTCTATCTGCGGGAAAATCCCATGTACATGATTTATGGAAATATTCCGCCGCGTATCATTCCGGGCGAAGTGCTGGTGATTACGATTTTTGGCATATTTTCATCCCTGCTTGCGTCATGGGTGGCGAGTCGTGGCGTATTAAAAATGACTGTGGCGGAGGTGCTGCGCGATGAATAAGATTGTTTGCATCGAAAATTTGGAAAAGACCTACAAAACTGACAGTGAGACGCTGACGATTCTCAAAAATCTGAGCCTTGAAGTTGAGCCAGGAACAAAAAACGTGATTGTAGGCGAAAGCGGAAGCGGAAAGAGTACGTTTCTGAACATTATCGGCGGGCTTGATACGGCGACCGCGGGAAAAGTGCGTGTGGGAAACTACGAGGTTTCCGCTTTGGGCGAAGATGAACTGACCGAATACCGCTCGCATTTTTTGGGTCTGATTTTTCAGTTTCATTATCTTTTGAAAGATTTTACCGCGTTGGAAAATGTGTTCTTGCCCGCATACATGGCTGGCGTTCCCAAAACGGTTGCGCGTGATAAGGCACTTTCCCTGCTGAACGATGTGGGGCTTTCCGACCGCATTGACCATTTGCCCAGCCAGCTTTCTGGCGGTGAGCGACAGCGGGTGGCGGTGGCTCGTTCTCTTATCAATGACCCGCAGATTATTCTTGCCGATGAGCCGACGGGAAACCTTGACCCTGCTAATGCGGTGATGATTGGCGACCTGCTTTTTTCGATGGCAGACAAATATCACAAGACGCTGATTCTGGTGACGCACGATATGTCGCTCGCAAAAAAAGGCGATGTCTGCTATGCGATTACGAACGGTCAACTGGCGGAGCGGGCGATATAATGAAAATTGGCTCATCTCTTTTGTTTGCTTGCAGACTTCTCATTCCCCGCACGGGAAAAAAATCCAATGCGCGGCGCAGTCTGATTGGGGCGTGTGTGTGCATCGGCATAAGCCTTGTTCCGCTGGTGATGGTGCTGACAGTTTCTAACGGTATGATTCAGGGGATTACGAACAGAATTATCGGGCTTTCGTCTTCTCACATCAGTTGCGTGCTGTATCCGTTTGCCGAAGAGGCAAAAAATGAGCGGAATCTGACCGCCTTTGCAGAAACATTGCTTTCTACGGACGGCGTGACGGGCGCATACCCGGAGGTTCGGGGCGTTGGTCTTGCGGCGGGAAAAACTGGCAGGACGGGGGCAACAATCCGTGCGGTGCAGGGCGATGAGTTTCAGAAAAATCCTGCTTTTGCCAGTCTGCTTGAAGTCGATTCGGGAGAGGCGGTGCTTGACGCGAAAAATGCCGCAATTATCGGAAAAAAACTTGCTGAGATTCTTCATTTGACGGCGGGAGACACGTTTCGTCTGATTACGGCGCGACGCCTTGATTCTGGAAAAATCGTTCCGAAGATTACGCCGCTCAAAGTGCGGGCTGTGGTCTCCTGTGGCTATCAGGAATTGGACGCGTTGTGGGTATTTGTTTCGCTGGAAACAGGATTTTCGATTCTTCCCGTACAGTCGGGTGAAGTGTGCGTGGGCTTGGAGACGACGGATGCCTTTGACATGGTGCGCCTGATGCGGATTCAAAATGCAACGGAACGGCTCTGCCCGCAGTATACCCGCGTCTACCTGTGGAATGAACTGAACGCCGCTCAGTTTGAGAATTTTTCTTCCACGCAGATTATGCTTTTGTTCATCATGTTGCTGATTGTTTTGGTCGCTTCAGTCAATATCTCCAGTGCGCTTGTCATGCTGGTCATGGAACGGCGCAAGGAAATTGCGATTCTGAAAAGTCTTGGCGGCTCATCGTCGGGCATTGCGTTCTCATTTTTGGTTACGGGTATGGTCACTGGTGCGCTCGGCGTGGTTACGGGTATACCGCTGGGGCTTTTGTGCGCCGTCAATTTTGATGTGATTATCAGCCTGATTGAGCGTGTGCTGAATCTGCTCGCAAAATGCGCGTATCTTGTGTGCTTAGGTTCTGCGGGAGAATTTACACAGATTCATCTGCTTGATCCCGCATTCTATCTTCAGAAAATTCCACTTTCAATTCCGCTTGGGCAACTTATTATCATCGGCTGCGGAACGCTGGTGCTTTCTCTTGCGGTGAGCGCGATTCCTGCAATTCGGGCTGGAAGAGAAAAACCAATAGACACATTGCGGAAAATCTAGCCGATTGCAAAAAAATGTGTTATACTTATAGTATATTGTGTTTTCAGGTGGTGGGTAATGAACGAGACGATTTGTGATTTTTGTCATACGAACAATGCGGTGTTTTTTATTGAGCAGGTGAATCCGCAGGGAAAACGAAAACTGAATCTGTGCATGGAATGTGCCGCAAAAAATGGCGTTACCCCCGACCCAAAATCGCTTGAAAAATCGGTGGGGGGACTGTTCGCTCAGTTGGCAAAAATCTCAAAAAAACTTGCTGAGGAAGAAAGCCGTGTCTGCCCTGTGTGCGGAACAAGTCTTGCCATCGTCAGAAGAACTCGCCATGCGGGATGCCCTGAATGTTATGCGATTTTTAAGGACGACATCCAGCTGATTCTCAAAAATCTGGGAGCGGACGGTCAATATACGGGAAGTATGCCTAATCGTTTGCGCAATTTCCGCTCAGTGCTGAACGACAGAATTGTGCTGCGGACAAAATTGGAAGAGTCTCTTAAAAAAGAAGATTATGAAAAGGCAGCCCTGTACCGCGATTATCTTCGGGCGTTGGAAAAAAGACCCGTTTCAGGCGGTGAGCAATGACAGAACATACGGCGGCAGGAACGGACGCTTGGTATGCCTATGACGGACCTGAAAATGACGTTGTGCTTTCCACGCGGGTTCGTCTGGCACGAAATCTGGCGAATTTTCCGTTCCCGTCAAACTGCAAGGGCGATGATGCGGAGCGAATTCAGACGCTCGTGTTCGATTCCTTTGCGCACGGCGAGAATCCAGACTGTTTTCAGGCACTTGCCACGAGCGATTTGGACGAACTTGGTACAAAAATTCTGATTGAGCGGGGGGTGCTGGACGGTAATGCGAAAAAAAATCCCGGCGGTGGCATCATCATGCGCACGGACGGAAAAATTGCCTGCACAGTAAACGACATTGACCACGTAAGAATCAGTGCGTTTGTTCCAGGACTTGACGGAGATACGGCATATTCGTTGTGCAGGGAATTGGACGAGGCGTTGCAGCGGACGGTTCAGTTTGCCGCCAGTTACGACTTCGGTTTTTTGACGGCGGGCATTGCGGACAGCGGGAGCGGCATGAAAGTGAGCGTGCGCCTTCATCTGCCATCGGTTTCTTTTACGGGCGGCATTGCGGAATGCTTTAAAATACTCGCCGAAAAAGGCATTGATATTTCCGCTTGTTTTGGTTCAGGACAGGGAAAAGGAGCATCGCTCGGCTCGTACTACCAGGTTTCAACGCGGAATGCGGGCGTGGGAACGGAGTTTGACCAGATGGCTTCCCTTGTGGCTGCGGTAAAATATCTTGCGGAATATGAGCGTCGCATACGGGAAGACTGCGTACAGCATCGTTTCACCGAGTTGCAGGACAGCGTGTTCAGGGCATATTCAACGGCAAAATTTTCATTGCTTATGCCACAGCGCGAAGCTGTCGATATTATAGCAAGGATAAAATGGGGAAAAGATGCCGGTCTTTTGAGCGGGATAGACGATACGGCTTTATGTGCGCTTTTGTACCGCATTCAGGAAGGGCATTTGCAATTTATCCTAAAAAATGGAACGTTTCATTTTTCTGAGGATATTGCGCAGAATTCGCAGTTGCAGGCAGACCGTCTGCGTGCGGTAATTATGCAGGAAACATTTGAGCATCTAAAAATATAATACGGAGTCACCATGAAAGGACTTTCACCAAGGGCGCAGAGATTGATTGTTGCGCTTGCGCAGGACGAAGGACGAAAAAGCGGCGGTATTGAGCTTTTGCCGGAGCATTTGCTTCTTGCTCTCCTAAAAAGTGCGGATGGGTTGGGGTACGTTTTGCTCCAGCATCTGCATATCAACGTGCTGACGTATCAACTGAATTTGGAGCAGAGTCTTCCGCAGCCATCGGGAACGTATTCTGATTTCAGCGATTTGCCTCCTTCGCGCCGCCTTCGGACATTGGTCGATATGTCGGCGATTGAGTCACGTTCTCTTGGCAATGACTATGTGGGAACGGAGCATATTCTGATTGCGGCGATGCGTGAAGAACAAAGCGTGACCAAACTTTTTTTTGAGCGCGCAGGAATTCCTCTTGATGTCATCAGAAAAGAAGTCAAGGTGATTCAGCAGAATTATCTTTCAAGCGCGTCGGACAGTCAGCAGGCGGCACGAGAATTCAATAATTCTATGATGAAGAGTCTTGCGGGTGAAACTGCGACCTCACAGAAAAATGGCGGCGGAAATCAGCAGAAAAAGTCATTCTTGTCGGAATTCAGCCGTGATTTGACCGCGCTTTCCAGAGAGGGAAAAATTGACCCCGTTGTTGGCAGGACAAAAGAAATCCAGCGGTGCGTGCAGATTTTGAGCCGCCGCACAAAAAACAATCCCGTTCTGATAGGTGAGCCGGGCGTGGGAAAAACTGCTATTGCCGAAGGACTTGCCCAGCACATTGCATCTGGTGACGTTCCGCGCAATCTTTTGAAAAAACGGGTGCTTTCCCTTGATTTGGCGGCGATGATTGCAGGAACAAAATATCGCGGCGAATTTGAAGAGCGCATGAAGCGCATGATGAAAGAAATCCGTGAGAGTGGCGACATCATTTTGTTTATGGACGAACTGCATACGATTATCGGGGCGGGTGGTCCTGAGGGGCAGATGGATGCGAGCAATATTTTAAAGCCTGCGTTGAGCCGTGGTGAGATTCAGATTGTGGGCGCGACCACGCTTAAAGAATACCGCAAGTATTTTGAAAAAGATGCCGCTCTTGAACGACGTTTTCAGATTGTCAAAGTGGAAGAGCCAGCGGACGAGGAGTCCGTTCAGATTCTTCAGGGCTTAAAACCAAAGTACGAAGAATTTCACAATGTCGTGTATGATGACGATGTGATTCCTGCAATCATCAAATTCAGCACGCGTTATATTCCAGAACGATGTCTTCCTGACAAGGCGATTGATATTTTGGACGAGGCGGGAAGCGCAAAAAAGATTCAGGAAGAAGAACGTCCCGTGCAGTTGGCGGAACTTGAAAAAAGCATTGCGGATTTGAGCGAGGAAAAACGTCTGCTTGTCGCAAATCAGGATTACGAGCATGCCGCAATGGTTCGAGACAAAGTGCGTGAGTTAAAACAAAAACTGGAAGAATTCAGCAATTACTGGAAAAATAATGCGGGCAATGTCAAAAAACGCGTCACCGTTGAGGACGTGATTAAAATTATCAGCGCAATGACGGGAATCCCTCTGGAGCAACTTGACGAAAATGAAAGCGCGAAACTGCTTCACATGGAAGATGAACTGCACAAAAGCGTGATTGGTCAGGACGAGGCGGTAAAACTGCTTTCAAGCGCAATCCGTCGGAGCCGTGCGGGAGTTTCTTCTGCGGCGCGTCCGGTGGGTTCATTTATTTTCCTTGGACCGACTGGTGTGGGAAAGACACAACTGGCAAAATCGCTCGCAAAATTTCTCTTTGGCACTGAGGATGCGCTGATTCGCGTGGACATGAGCGACTACATGGAAAAGCACAATGCAAGCCGTCTGGTTGGTGCGCCTCCGGGATATGTCGGCTACGATGAGGGTGGCGTGCTGACCGAAAAAGTGCGCCAGAAACCGTACAGCGTTGTCCTTTTGGACGAAATTGAAAAGGCTCACCCCGATATTTTCAATCTCCTTCTGCAACTTCTGGAAGAGGGCGAGTTGAGCGACAATCTGGGGCATACGGTGAATTTCCGCAATACGGTGATTATTATGACCTCAAACGCGGGCGCACGGGAAATCACCTCTGACCATCGGCTGGGATTTTCTTCGGCGGGAGACGGTCTGCTTCCCTACAGCGACATCAAGGCAAGCGCGATGGAAGAACTGAAACGTATCATGCGCCCAGAACTTTTGAACCGCATAGACGATGTGGTGGTGTTTAATGCCTTGAGCCGCGATCAGGTGAGTGCAATCCTTGATATTCAGATTCATGAGTTGGAAAATCGTCTTTCCGAGCAGGAAATTACGCTCAGTCTGAAGCCAAAGGCGCGGGAGTATCTGCTTGACCACGGCTATGAGGTCAGTATGGGTGCGCGTCCGATGCGTCGTCTGATTCAGCGTGAGATTGAGGAGCAACTTTCCCTGCTGATTCTGGAAGGAAAGTCCGAGACGAAAAAAGCGGTGGTAGACTACAACGGCGAAAAACTTGTGGTCAAATTTGCCAAGCCAAAAAAAAATTCGGTTCACTCCGACACGCTGACAACGGTGTTTTAGCACAGATGCTTTCAGAAATCATTTGCCGTTTGCGCAGAAATTCAGTATAGTATCTGTATGACTGACGAAAAAACGACTGATGAAGAACTGACTCAAACGGTTGAAAAGCAGAACGAAGATACACAGAGTGGCGCAGACAATGCCCAGAATGACGCAGGGACGCTAACAGACTCTCCCAAAAAGAAACGTGGGCGACCGCGAAAAAATCCTGCTGAGAAAGATAAAACGACCGATGCGGACAAAAAGTCTGCAAAAAAGCGTGGCAGACCGCGAAAGACGGACGCAGAAAAAAAATTAGCCACCACCAAACGGACTCAAAAAAATAAAGATAATGCGCCAAGTGAAGATGGCGAAAAACCGCACGAAATCAAAATTGAAGTGGACATGAGCAATCTGATGGGGCAGATTATTCCCGTGGAGCAGATGCTTCCCAATAAACTGCACCTCATTCCTCTGGGGGGACGACCCATGTTCCCCGGCATTTTTACGCCTGTAATGATTAACGGCACGGACGACGTGAAGACCATTGAAAAAGCCTGCAACGAGGACGGTTTTCTTGGCGTGGTACTGCTCAAAACTGACACGGACAATCCGACCATTACCGATTTGCATGAGGTGGGAACGGTCGCACGAATCATCAAGAAAATCAATCTGCCTGACGGCGGCGTAAATATTTTTGTCAGCACGATAAAACGCTTTCGTATCCGCCGCGCACTTAATTCCGCTCAGCCCATGGTTGCCGCCGTACAGTATCTGGACGATGAAGAGGACGACACCTTTGAGGTAAAGGCACTCACGCGCGCGCTGATTAGCGAAATGAAAGAGGTGAGCGAAAACAATCCCCTTTTCAGCGAGGAAATGCGCCTCAACATGGTCAACATCGACCATCCGGGGAAAATCGCGGACTTCATCGCCTCAATTCTTTCCATAGAAAAAGAAGACCAGCAGAAGATTCTGGAGCAGACCAATGTGCGCGCCCGCATGGAGCAGGTTTTGGTCTACATCAAAAAAGAGCAGGAACTTTTGCGCATTCAGAAAAAAGTGCAGTCGGAACTGAACGAGCGCGTGGAAAAAAATCAGCGTGACTATTTCCTGCGCGAAGAAATGAAGGCGATTCAGGAAGAACTGGGAACGGGCGCGGGCAGCATGGCAAGCGACTACCAGAAGTTTAAGGAAAAAATTGACGCGCTGGGCTTTGAGGGTGAAATCAAAGAGACCGTGGATAATGAGCTGGAAAAATTCAACATCATGGACACCAGTTCAAGCGAATATTTTGTGAGCCGCAATTTTCTGGAACTTGTCTGTGCCCTTCCATGGAAAGCTGAAAGCGTGGAGGAGTATGACCTTTCCCGCGCCTACAAAATCCTGGAAAAAGACCACTACGGACTTGACGATGTAAAAAAACGTATCATGGAATACCTTGCGATTCGTAAACTCAAAAAGGACAACAAGGGCTCCATTTTGATTTTGGTAGGACCTCCAGGCGTGGGCAAAACCAGCGTGGGTCATTCAATTGCAAACGCCATGAACAAGCCTTTTTATCGCTTTAGCGTGGGCGGTATGCGGGATGAGGCGGAAATCAAGGGACACAGACGCACCTATATCGGGGCAATGCCGGGAAAAATCCTTCAGGGCTTAAAAATCACCAAGACAAAAAGTCCTGTCTTTATGATTGATGAAGTGGACAAAATGGGAGCGAGTTATTCGGGTGGCGACCCGGCGAGCGCATTGCTTGAAGTGCTTGACCCCGAGCAGAATGTCAATTTCCGCGACAACTATCTTGACCTGCCATTTGACGTGAGCGATGTGTTTTTTATTCTTACGGCAAATACGCTGGATAAGATTCCAGAGCCTTTGCTTGACCGCGCGGAAATCATCTCACTTTCGGGCTACATCGACCAGGAAAAATTGGAAATCGCGCGGAAATATCTTGTTCCCAAAAATCTTGCCAAGAACGGACTTGCAAAAAATCAGGTAAAATACACGAAAGCCGCGCTCCTCCGCATCGCAGAAGAATATGCGCGTGAAGCCGGCGTGCGCAACTACGAAAAATGCGTGGACAAGATTCACCGTAAAATTGTTACCCAGCAGCTTACCGGCATTCCTGCCGACGCAAAAAAACTCAGCCAAGTCACCGCTGATGCAAACGCGCTGGAAACGCTTAAGACTCAGACTTTTACCGTGGATGCGCCCGACTTGGAAAAATATCTGGGTAAGCCTGTGTTTGATGAGAGCGAAATCAAGCGGGCGACAGTTCCGGGGACGGCAATAGGGCTTGCATGGACAAGCATGGGCGGAGATACCCTTCTGATAGAAAGCATTGCATTCCAGACGGACAAAGGCGGACTTCAACTTACAGGACAACTTGGTGACGTTATGAAAGAGAGCGCGCAGATTGCGATGAACTGGGTAAAGCAGTATGCGATTGAGCATAAAATTAAAAAGCCCGAATGGTTTGAGCATAACACGATTCATCTGCATATTCCCGAGGGCGCGACTCCAAAAGACGGCCCGAGCGCAGGAATCACAATGGCGACAACATTCATGTCGCTTTTGACCGGCAGAATCATTAAGCCGAATGTGGCGATGACGGGCGAACTTGCTCTTGGCGGACAGGTTATGCCGATTGGTGGCTTGCGAGAAAAGACCGTGGCGGCAAAACGCAACGGAATCAAGACGATTTTTATCCCCAAGGCGAACACGCGCGATTTGGAAGACATTCCTGACCACGTAAAGCAGGGCATCACCTTTATCCCCGTGAGCAAAATTATGGAAGTGATGGCGCAGGTTTTCCAGCCGGCGAAGAAGGCTGAGGATGCGGGCTACGGTTTTTAACCTGAAGATGCGTTTTCTTTTGTCATAGACTAATAGACTTTTCCGCTTATCTTCTATATACTTTTGATATGGCAGAAAATATGTCTTCACACGGCACGATGACCGATAATAACCACGCCGCTCTTTGGCACGGACGATTTGCGGAAGGTCCGGACGCGGCGGCGGTGGAATTTGAGACTTCGATTCATGTCGATGAGCGTATGGCGTTGGACGATATTGCGGGAAGCAAGGCTCACGCGGCGATGCTCTCTCGTCAGGGCATCATCAGCGCGGAAGAAAACGATGTGATTCAAAAAGGACTTTCCTCTATTGAAGCCGATTTGATTGCGGGAACGCTTGCGATTGATTACAGCGCGGAAGACATTCATTCTTTTGTGGAGGCGACTTTGACCGACCGCATTGGCGAGGCGGGAAAAAAAGTTCACACGGGCAGAAGCCGGAACGACCAGATTGCGCTTGATGAACGGCTGTATCTGCGCCGCGCCATTCCCGAGTTGCAGCAGGCGATAAAAAAACTGATAAAAACGCTTTCCGATGTGGCGGCGGCTCATACCGATACGCTTCTTACGGGCTACACGCACATGCAGCATGCCCAGCCGGTAACGCTTGCACATCATCTGTGCGCATGGGCATGGCCGTTGGTGCGTGACTGCGAGCGGCTTTCCGACTCATTGAAGCGCATTTCAAAAAGCCCTCTGGGAAGCGGCGCGCTTGCTGGAAGCGACTTGCCGCTGAACCGTGAATTTGTCGCCGAAAACTTAGGCTTTGACGGCGTTACGGAAAATTCGCTTGACGGCGTTTCTGACCGCGACTACTGCATTGAGTTTGCCTCTGACTTTGCGCTTTTGCAGAGCCATCTGAGCCGCATGAGCGAAGAGGTCGTTCTGTGGTCTACTACCGAATTCGGATTCATCGACTTGAGCGAGAAATGGTCTACGGGAAGTTCTATTATGCCGCAGAAAAAGAATCCCGACTTTGCGGAACTGATTCGCGGGCGCACGGGAAAGGTCTACGGTGATTTGATTGCGCTCCTTGTGATGATGAAGGGGTTGCCGCTTTCTTATGACCGCGACATGCAGGAAGACAAGCAGAGTTTGTTTGAGGCGTATGACTCTGTTCTTGCAAATGTGATGGTCTTTGACGCGATGATTGCGACCGCCCGCTGGAACAAGGAAAAAATGGCGGCGAGTTGTGATGGCGGTTTTGCCAATGCGACCGATGTGGCGGACTATCTGGTGCGAAAAGGACTTCCGTTCCGTACCGCGCATGGCGTTGCTGCCAGGGCAGTGCGCCTGTGCATCGACCGCGGGCTGAGCGCAATCGAGGAATTGGACATCGCCGACCTGAAGGAACTTTCGCCGCTCTTTTCAGAAGACATTTTTGCGCTGATTACGCCAAAAGCCTGCGTGGAGGCGCGGAATGTCACCGGGGGACCTGCCAAGGCTCAGGTGGAGCGGCAGATAGCCAAATTGCGGGAGTTTGTGATGTAGGAAATAATCCGCCTGTACATTCCTCACAGAGCGTGTAGTGTTCGTTACGCGAAACTACGAGCGCACAGAGAAATCCCCTCTTTCGGTATGCTCTCTGTGGTCTCTGTGAGAAAATTAAAAATGGTGGATAAAATAAAGGAGATTCTTTTATGAAAAAGACTGTGGTTTTTGTGATTGCGCTTGCGGCATTGGTTTCTGCGGCGTTTGTTGGTTGCAAAAAGACTGGTGGCACTGACAATTCTCTTGCAGATTTGAAGGCTCGCGGTGAATTTGTGCTTGGGCTGGACGATTCGTTCCCGCCGATGGGTTTCAGAGACGAGAACAATGAGATTGTCGGCTTCGACATCGATTTGGCAAAGGAAGTGGCAAATCGTCTTGGCGTGAAATTCCGCGCTCAGCCGATTAACTGGGACGCGAAGGAACAGGAACTTTCCACGGGCAACATCGACTGCATCTGGAACGGACTGACGATTACCGAAGAACGCAAGGCAATGCTTTCGTTCTCCAAGCCGTATCTGGCAAACGAGCAGATTGTTGTCATCCGCAAGAACAGCGGCATTAAGACGCTCGCTGATTTGGCGGGAAAGACTATCGGCTTGCAGGCGGGGTCAAGCGCGGCTGACGCATTGGACGAAGCGGCAGACTTTAAGAAATCGCTCAAAAATATCGTTGAATTTAAAGAGAACATTACCGCGCTCAACGACTTGGAAATCGGCGGCGTGGACGGCGTAGTAATGGATTCAATCGTAGCGAATTACAGCATTGTCACCACAGGAAAACCTTTTACGGTTCTTGCAGAAGGCCTTGCCCCTGAAAACTACGGCATTGCATTCCGCAAAAATGATGTAAAACTGACCGAAGCCGTCCAGAAACTGCTCGAAGAAATGAAGGCAGACGGCACCGTGGAAAAGATTTCTACCAAATGGTTCGGCAGCGACATCACGGTAATCGGGAAGTAAGGATTTTAATCCGCAGATGAGCGCTGTCTGACGCAGATTATATGCAGGTTTTAGGGCGGTAGCCCTAGGAGAAGGGGTAGCGTAAGACCTGCAGGGGCTGGAGCGAGGGGAAGGCTTTCCCCTATTTAGGCATGTTCATCTGCGAATATCTGCGTAATCTGTGGATAAAAACTGGAGCGCGATATGCTTAAAATGATTGGCATTATGGCACAAGGTTCTCTCGTTTCGCTTGAGGTCTTCTTTTTGACCTTGCTGTTTGCGCTTCCCTTGGGCTTACCGATAGCGGCGGCAAGAATGGCAAAATTTAAGCCGCTTGCGTGGACGGCCAACGTTTTTCTGCTGATTATTCGGGGAACGCCGCTCATGCTCCAGTTGATTTTCGTGTATTTTGCGCCGTTCCATCTGTTCGGGGTCTCTTATGACCGCTTTGTGGCGGCAATCATCGCTATGAGCGTAAACTATGCGGCATATTTTGCGGAAATTTATAGGGGTGGCATTCAGTCGATTCCTAAAGGTCAGTATGAGGCGGCAAAAGTTTTGGGCTACACGAGAGCGCAGACCTTTTTCCGCATCGTATTGCCGCAGGTCATCAAGAACATCACGCCCGCAATGGGAAATGAAGTGATTACCTTGGTCAAAGATACGTCGCTTGTGCAGGTAATTGGCGTTTCGGAACTCCTGCGCACGGCACAAACGCAGTCAAGCCGCCTGTTTTCCACCACGCCGATTTTTGTGGCGGGCGTGTTCTATTTTGTGATGAACTGGGCGGTGTCTGCCTTCTTCAATTATTTTGAAAAGAAACTGAATTATTACAAGTAGGCGGACTATGGCAGAAATCATCACGGACGAAAAAACAGACGAAATCATTTCAGTACGCCACGTAAAAAAGACGTTCTCAGACGGCGTTCTTGTTTTGAAGGACATATCGTTTTCCGTCCACAAGGGCGAGGTGCTGGGCATTATCGGACCGAGCGGAAGCGGAAAGTCAACCTTGCTCCGCTGTATCACTCAACTGACTACGGCGGACGACGGCACGATTACGATTTGCGGCGAAGACATTGTGACAGACGGCGTATACGCGGACAAAAAGACGCTCCGCAAAATCGGTCTGAACCTTGGCTTGGTCTTCCAAAATTTCAATCTGTTTCCGCATTTTTCCGTACTCAAAAATATCACCGACGCGCAGATTCATGTGCTGGGAACTCCCCGTGAGCAGGCGGAGGCGGTCGCGCTTCAGTTGCTGGAGCGCATGGGCTTACAAGACAAGGCAAAAAACTATCCCTGCGAACTTTCAGGTGGTCAGCAGCAGCGCGTTTCCATTGCTCGTGCGCTTGCCCTAAAACCAAAAGTCTTGCTGTTTGACGAGCCGACCTCTGCCCTTGACCCGGAACTGACGGGCGAAATTCTTGCCGTTATTAGAAGTCTTGCCGCCGAAAAGATGACGATGGTGGTCGTTACGCACGAGATGTCGTTTGCCCGCGACACAAGTGATTATGCTTTGTTTATGGATGGCGGCGTTGTTGTAGAGCAGGGGAAAAGTGCTGACGTTATCGGGAATCCTCAGATGGAGCGAACAAAAGATTTCTTGAGACGCTTTGCCGCCCATTGACGATACATTCCTTGCACGATTCAATAACGCATAATCCGCACATAAATTCCCTTAAACTTGCGCAAAGAAATTCCGACAATCATAGTATGAATAGTTTTGTTGATTCGGTAGATTTGTTGCATCGCGCGATGAATGTGCATCAGTTGCGGTATCAGGTGAGCGCGAATAATATTGCAAACTCGGAAGTGCCTAACTACAAGCGGCAGGTGGTCAATTTTGAGAGCGAACTCAAGCGTGCATACGAAGACGAGGCGAATGTGCAGAACCGTTTTCAGCTAACCCGTACTGACCCGCGCCATTTTTCGCTTGATGACCCTTATGACTGGCGTGATGTTGAGCCACGACGGGTGACTGACTGGGCGACCACGGCGAATGCGAACGGAAACAATGTTGATGCCGAATACGAGGCTATGAACGTGCTGAAATTGCAGATGAGTTACCGCTTGCTGACCCAACTGCAAAGTTTTGAATTCAGCCAGCTTAAAACTGCGATGAGAAAGTAATAGGTTAAAAACGGCAGACATCTGGTAAGGAGAATTTTATGGGAATGTTTACGAGCATGAATATTGCGGCGACGGGCATGAGTGTTGAACGTCTGCGCACCGATGTAATTTCAAACAATATCGCCAATGCCTCAACGACGCGTACTCCCGAAGGCGGCGCATTCAAAAAATCGCTCGTTGTCTTAGAGCCGATTGCATCTGAAAACCCCGTATGGCGAAGTCCATTTGTTTCTGCCGATCAGGATAACGGACCTGGGAAAGGTGTCCGCGTCAAACAGATTGTAAAAGATACTTCACAAGGGCCGTTGCGCTGGGATCCAGATAATCCCGATGCGATTCAGAGCGGCCCGAACAAAGGCTACGTGGAGATGCCGAACGTCAATATCGTAAATGAGATGGTCAATCTGATTTCCGCAAGCCGCGCTTATGAGGCAAACGGAACGGTCGTGCAGGGCGCAAAGGATATGTTCAGCGCAGCCCTTGAAATCGGACGGGCATAGTTGTAGAATATAGGTGAGGGGAAATCTATGAAAATAACGCCAATGTCAATTATCGGTGCGCCAGAACTTGTCCGCACAAATCCTGCCCATGCGGGAAATTCACCTGTTCGCGATGTCCATTCGCTTTCACGTCCGGTATCGGCTCAGCAGGAAAAAAAACTCGGCACATTTGAATCCTATCTTTTGGGCGCGGTCGATACGGTCAATCAGCAGCAACTTGACGTAAACCGCCTGACCCGCCAGTACGTTACCGACCCAGATTCCGTCAATGTTGAGGACATAACCACGGCAATGGCAAAAGCGCAGATGTCACTTTCCCTTGCGCAGACGGTAATCGACCGCATTACTACTGGCTGGAACGAACTTTCAACAACTCGCTAAGGCTGATTGGTCAAAATCTTCTATAAAAATTCATTTTTTTCGCATTTAGGTCTTTCCAAATTCGCAAGACTGTGGTAAAATTCATTTGATATAATAGTGGTTTTTCGTTCACGGGAGGGGTCAGATGAACGAATGGCTCAAAAAGTTTACGGCCAGTTTAAAAGAGCGATGGGCAAAATGGTCAATCGCCCAAAAAATAATTCTTATCGGTATTGTTGTCGCAGTGATTGCGGCAATTGTGGTCACTTCGCGGGTCTCTTCCGCTCCAACGACCGTTCCGCTTTTCAACACGCCTGTTACCAATCAGGATGCGCGCGATGCCATTCTGTTCCGTCTTGAGGAAGAGAATGTCAGGGCAACGGTCAATGCGGCAGGGGTGATTTCTGTTCCCGATGAGCGCACGGCGCGCCGTATGCGTTCTCTTCTTGTTCGTGAGGATTTAGTTCCGACGAGCGTTGATCCGTTCTCCCTGTTCGATGTGAGCAGTTGGACGACGACCGATTTTGAGCGCAACGTTAATTTGCAGCGTTCGATTCAGAGAATGATTAAACAGCATATAGAAGCGTTGGACGAAGTTGCCAGCGCGGATGTTGTTATCACTGCGCCTGAACGGGCGACCTTTACCGAAGACCAGAAGCCGACCACCGCATCGGTCATTCTCACTTTTAACCCTGGCAGCAACATGGCGAACGAGCGCAAAAAGATTGAGGGAGTGCAGAAACTCTTGCTCAAAGCCGTGGTCGGATTAAAGGCGGAGGATATCGTTATCACCGACAGCGAGGGAAACCAGCTCAATAATTTTGAGGGGCTTGCCGACATCGACCGCAATAACATCATCAAGCAGCAGCAGAAACAGATTGAGCTTTTGGAGACCCAGCTTCGCGCAAAAGTTCTGAAGGCATTGCAGACAACGTTTGGCGCAGACCGTGTGCGTGATTTAAACGTAAAAATCGAGATGGATATGTCAAAGGTTTCGCGCGATATGACCATCTACACGCCGATTATGATTACGGAGCAGGATCCCACCAAACCTTACGATACGACCGAAAAACGTGACTCCATTCCGATTTCCTCGCAGACGATTACCAAGGAATTTACGGGAACGGGCTTTAATCCCGAAGGTCCTGCAGGAGTTGAGGGGCAGAATCCCCCGGTGATGAGCGATATGAGCAACGTCATCGGTCAGTCAAAAGAGACGGGCGTTACTCAGAACAACGCGATTAACACGGAGCATCGCACGGTGGAAGTCAGTCCCTCGATGGGAAAACGGACGGTCTCTGTGAACATTGACGGACAGTGGCGCATCAAACTTGACCCTAAGACGCATCTGTACGCGGTCAATCAGGAGACGGGTGCGATTGAGCGGGAATATGTTCCCGTTAATTCCGAAGTGCTGGAACAGGCGACCTCGTATGTCCGCGATGCGATTGGCTATGATTTGACCCGTGGTGACAGCGTTACCGTGACCAATATCCCATTTGACCGCACAGAACAGTTCCGGGCGGAGGATGAGGCATATTTTGCCCGTCAGCGGCGTAACCGCACGATTATGTGGGTGCTGATTGGTGTGACGATTGTCCTAATTGCGTTTATCGTATTCAGATTTATCAGCCGCGAACTGGAACGCCGCAGAAGGCTTCGTGAAGAGGAATTGCTTCGCCGTCAGCAGGCAGAACGCGAAAAAGCATTGTGGGATGCTCGTCAGGAAGGCATGGAAGTCACTATGTCCGTGGAAGAGCGAAAACGTGCGGAACTTCTGGAAAGCGCGATGGCGATGGCAAAAGAACACCCGGAAGACGTGGCAATGCTTATCCGCACATGGATGATGGAGGAATAGTATGGCAAACGAACCTTTTCAGATGGTCACCGATGACTACCGCCGTCCTCTTTCTGGCAAAGAAAAAGCCGCGATTCTTTTGGGCGAACTTGGTGCCAGTGCCGATGCCGTGATTGACCACTTGGATGATGCAGAATTGAAGAAACTGCGGAGAGCGATGCGTTCTCTGGGAAAGCAGGTGAACTGGTCTGATGAGACGGCGGTTTTGCAGGAAACTCATTCATGGGGAATGCGTAAGGGGCTGGTTAACCCGATTCATACGGACGCGGAAATTGCCCGCTTTATCAAAACGAGCGAAAAAGCCGAAAAAGAAAGCGGTATCAGAGATATGATGAGAAAAAATCCTGATGCGATTGCCCAGGCTCTGAGTGCTTGGCTTAAGGAGGACTAAAGATGCCCGATGCAAAACCCGGCAGTTTGAAGCCCGCAGGTAGCGGTAACAGCAATAAAAAAGGCGCGAAAGATTACAAAAACCTTACCGGTCGGCAAAAGGCGGCAATCTTCCTTGTTTCAATAGGCTCGGACGTTTCTTCGGAAATCATGAAACATTTGCGTGAAGACGAGGTGGAGACGCTCACTTTTGAGATTGCCCGCTTGGAGACCGTTGACGCAGAATTTAAAGATCAGGTTCTGGAAGAATTTCAGGATTTGATGAACGCACAGAACTTTATCACGACGGGCGGTATTGACTATGCGCGTGAACTTTTGGAAAAGTCTCTTGGAAGTCAGAAGGCAATCGACATCATCAACCGCCTGACTTCTAGTTTGCAGGTTCGACCGTTCGATTTTATTCGCCGTACCGATCCTGCGCATCTTTTGAACTTTATTCAGACCGAATATCCCCAGACAATCGCCTTGATTCTGGCATACTTAGAGCCGAGCAAGGCGGCTGTCATTTTGCAGAATCTGCCTGTTGAAATTCAGCCGGAAGTTTCGCGCCGACTGGCTACGATGGATCGAACCTCACCTGATGTTTTGCGCGAAGTTGAGCGCGTTCTGGAAAAGAAATTGTCCACGCTGTCATCAGAAGACTATACGGCTGCTGGTGGTGTTGAATCTATCGTTGAAATCCTTAACCTTGTTGACCGTTCTTCCGAAAAGTCCATCATCGAGAGTCTGGAAGAGGAAGACCCCGATTTGGCGGAAGAAATCAAAAAGCGTATGTTCGTTTTCGAAGACATCGTTATGCTGGACGACCGCGCCATTCAGAAAGTTCTGCGCGAAGTGGACACACAGGAACTATCGAAAGCACTCAAATCTGTCGATACAGAAGTACAGGACAAAATTTTCCGCAACATGTCAAAGCGTGCGGCATCCATGCTCAAGGAAGATATGGAGTTTATGGGACCGGTTCGCTTGAAAGACGTGGAAGAAGCACAGCAGAAAATCGTTTCTACAATCCGTCGTCTGGAAGATGCGGGCGAAATCGTTATTGCGCGTTCCGGCGAAGACGAACTTGTTGTGTAATTGTGCTGACGCGAACTTTTTAAGGGGAATCGTATGGCAAGAAAACAGGTTTTTAATCCGGCCGAAGTAAAAAAAGAAGACGGCAAATTCGAACTCAGACTGCTGCATGAATATGGCAAGCCCGAAGTTGAGGAAGTCATCGAAGAAATCCCCGAATACATTGGTCCGACTGTTGAAGAACTTCAGCAGGCCGCCGATGAATGGAAGGTCAACTGGGAAGCCGAAAAAAAGCAGATGCTCCAGTCAGCGCAGGACAATGCCGACCAGATTGTTGAGCGGGCAAAAGAAGCCGCGTTCCGCGAAGTAAAAAATCAGACTGATCAGGCGCAGGAAATCAAGGCGCAGGCTGAGCGTGAGGCGGCACAAATCGTGCAGAAAGCCCAGACAGAGGCGGCGCAGATTATTGAGAAAGCAAAAAATGAGCAGGATGCGCTTGTCGCCGATGCAGAAAAAGACGGCTACGACCGCGGCAGAAACGAAGGCTATGCGGAAGGCAAGGCAGAAGTTGACCGACTGATTGAACGTACCCATGTCATAATGGAAGAGGTGATGAGCCGCCGTGAAGAGATTTTACGCGGAACGGAACAGCAGATTGTCGAGTTGGTCATTCTTATGACGCGCAAAGTGGTCAAACTTATCAGCGAAAACCAAAAGCAGGTGGTCACGGCGAATGTTCTTCAGGCACTTAAAAAAGTGAAAGGCAGGGGCAAGGTGCGCATCCGTGTGAACATGGCGGATGTAAAACTGACCACCGAACATGCGCAGGACTTTGTGCGCCAGATAGAAAATGTTGAGGGCGTAACGGTTCTTGAAGATTCAAGCGTGGACAAGGGTGGCTGTATTGTGGAGACCGATTTTGGCGCGATTGATGCCCGCATCGCAAGTCAGCTGGGAGAACTTGAATCCAAAGTGCTGGAAATTTCTCCCGTCAAGTCGCTGACAAAAGGCGATGTTGCGTCTCCGTCTGCATAAGCGAAAGCGGGGTGGGGCAGATGGAAACATTTTTCAACAAATATCTTAACGCAGTCGAAGAAACCGAGACGATTTTGTATACGGGGTCAGTTATCGCCGTCAAAGGCATGATGATTGAATGTAACGGGCCACGCTCAATGGTCGGCGAACTGTGCGAAATTAAATTGCCCAATACCGAGGAAACAATTCTTGCCGAAGTGATGGGCTTTGAGGGAACGACTGTCAAACTGATGGCGTATGGCGACACCAAGGGAATTGAAATCGGAAGCGAGGTTGTGGCAAGTGGTCACGTCCTTCAAGTTCCCGTGGGGAAAAATCTGTTGGGACGTGTAATTGATGCGACTGGCAGACCGATTGACGGAAAAGGCTCTCTTGAGACCACTGAATACTATCCTGTTATCGCTTCTCCGCCAAATCCCATGCTCCGAAGACCGATTGACCACCGTGTGGTGACTGGAGTCCGTGCTATTGATTCGCTTTTGACCTGCGGAAAGGGGCAGCGTCTTGGTTTGTTTGCTGGTTCTGGCGTGGGTAAGTCTACGCTTCTTTCGATGATTGCGCGGAACACTGATGCGGACATCAACGTTATCGGCTTGATTGGCGAACGTGGACGGGAAGTGATGGACTTTATTGACCGTGACTTGGGCGAGGCTGGTATGAAGCGGTCTGTTATTGTCGTCGCCACAAGCGATACCCCCTCAATTGCCCGCCTTCGTGCGGCTTACGTGACCACTGCCGTGGCGGAATATTTCCGCGATCAGGGAAAAGACGTGATGCTTTTGATGGATAATATGACCCGTTTTGCCCATGCCCAGCGTGAAATCGGGCTTTCTACTGGTGAGGCACCTGCCCAGCGCGGTTATCCGCCCAGCGTGTTTGACCTGATTCCCAAATTGCTGGAACGGAGCGGCACGAGCGACAAGGGAACGATTACTGCATTCTACAATGTGCTTGTTGACGGCGATGATATGGACGAGCCGATTACAGACAAAGTTCGCGGAACGCTGGACGGACATATCGTTTTGAGCCGCACGCTCGCACAGGAACGGCATTATCCAGCGATTGACGTGTTGCAGAGCATCAGCCGCCTTTCCAAGCGCGTGAGCGGAAAGACAACCGTTACTGCTGCGAACAAAATCGCTCGTTTGATTGCAATCTATGAGCAGAACAAAGAAATGATTAATGCGGGCGTGTACCAGCAGGGCGCGAACGCAGAGATTGACGAGGCGATTGCCAAACACAGTGCGATTGAAGATTTCCTGACGCAGGAAGAATACGAGCCGTGTCCGATTGAGGATACCCTTTCAAAACTTTCTGCGCTTGCAGAAATGCCAATTGAAGAAAACGAGTACGGCGAACAGCCAGCACTGGATCGAAAGACCACCGCGCAGATGGTAAAGGAACTTGCGGAAGAGATTCCATCTTCAACAAGTGCAAGCGAACAAACGGAAATGCCAGCGGTGATGGATTCGGGCGTTGAGCCTGTCGAAACGCCGCCTGTCAAAGCCTAGCCTATGAAGAAATTTGTGTTCAGCATGCAGAAAGTGCTTGACCTACGGGAATTTGAGCGTAAGCAGGCGGAAGCGGAATTGGGGCGCGCCCTTGCCGAAGAGACAAAAATTCAGCAGACATTGGAGATGGTTGCCCAACAGCGGGTCTCTTCAATCGCCGCCGCCGACAAAATGAGCGATTTGCATGAGTTATACAACATAAACCAGTATTTTGCCTTGCTTGACCAGCGGAAAGAGCAACTTCTTCGGAATCTTGCGCAGGCAAAGATTGTCACCGAACAAAAGCGCGATGCAATGCGCGAGGCAATGAAAAAATGCAAGGTGCTGGAGCAATTAAAAGAGACCCGCCGCGCCGCATGGAAAAAAGCCGCGCTCAAAGAAGAAGAAATCACCATTGACGACATCGTAACGAGCCGATTTGAGAAAGTGAACTGAAAAGTCTTACCTTTCCATTTTGCCCTCTGTGACTTCTTGGACTCTGTGAGTGGTCAATACTTAAACGTGCTTCCTCCGATGAATTCGCGGACGATAGACTGAACGGGAACATAATCCGAAGGCATCGGCGAAAAGAGTGACAAAAATTGCAGCAATCTTGATGCTTCCGCATACTCTTTTTGCTCCGGGGTAACGCATCGCAAAAGCGGCTCCGCATACACTTTCAGCACGGAAAGTTCATAGTCAAGCGCGGTGTTCAGCACGGAATCAGCGTTGTTCTGATACGGGAAAATATATTTTCGCTCGCCGCGCTGGACGCTCGCCCACATGCCGATGGTCGCCGCCGCGCTCTTTCCCCTGAATTTTGAGTCACGCACGATACGGCGAATCAGGCGGTTGTCACGCGTGGAGACACGGTTGTGGTCATCGATATTCAGCTGTGTTAGCGCGGAAAGATACACCTTGAACTTGTATTCATTCTTAATCAGCGGGGTCAACTTGTCATTCAGACCGTGGATTCCTTCCATAATAAGAATGTCTTTTTCCTGCAATTTCATCGTTTCACCCGTGTAGTACGGCTGACCAAGGTCAAAATTGTACGACGGAATCTGCACTTCTTTGCCGTCAAACAATTCCACAAGGTTTTTGTTCAGAAGCTCAATGTCAAGGGCTTCAAGACATTCATAATCGTAGTTGCCGTTTTCGTCCTTGGGGTTTCGGTCACGCCCGACGTAATAATTGTCAAGGCTGATGACGCGGGGTGTATAGCCCAAAGCCTGCAAGTGGAGCGACAATTTTTTTGCCGAAGTGGTCTTTCCAGAAGAAGACGGGCCTGCAATCAGCACGACCCTTACGTTTCCCCGCTTTTGAATTTGCAATGCGGTGTCCGCAAAATTCTGCGCCTGAAACGTTTCGGTGATGTCAACAAAATCATTGATTTTTCGGTTTGCAATCAACTCGTTTACTGCTGCCACCGATGTGACCTGAATCTGTTTTCCCCAGTTTTTGTATTTTTTATAGATTTGGAAAATCTTGGGATGGTCGGTGAATTCGGGAATCTTTTCAGGGTCTTTTGTCGTGGGGAACTGGAGCAAAAATCCGTCCTGATAGGGCAGAATGTTAAAGTTCTTGATTTTGCCCGTCCTGTTGACAAGCGCACCAACGTTCATGTCGCTGTAGTCGCCGAGCGTGTTGACAAGCAATTTGTTTGGGTTCACATAGTCAAGATGCTTACGGGTCTCCAGCTGGTTATTCCGCTCCAAGAGTTCCTTTGCCTGCGCATACGAGATAATTCTTCGGATAATCGGCGCATCTGTTTCTATTATGTTGCGCATTTCTTTTTTGAGCGTGTCAATTTCATCTTTTGAGACCGCATCATTTGATTCAAAAATATAGTAGAACGCATAGCCAAGGCTGTGGCCGACAATCAGACGTTTTCCCGGCCAGAGTTTGTGGGTCGCCGCCGCAAGAATAAAGCACAGTGTCCTTCGGTATACATTCGACCCTTCAGGCTCGTTAAAATAAATTGGTGAAACCGTCGCGTCAAACGGAATCGGACTGGTCAGTGCGGTCACCTGGTTGTTCACCAAGAGCGCGGCAAGTTTTTCTTCTCCGCCGTCAAATTCATGTGCAATCTGCACGCCGTTCGTATTCGGCTCAACCTTGATGGTTTTTCCCGTGGAAAGTGTAAGTGTAATCATACTTCAATTATACAACTGCTTTTGCGAAAAAGAAAGAAAATTCTTTCAGTGGTAAAATCGGTGGATAAAATTCTTCGTTTTTGCTACAATGCCTTCATGTCACTTACACAGTTTTCAGATTTTGGCACAAAACTTTGCGGTGAATCGGGCATTTTGCAGTTGATGGACGATTTGGGAAAGCCGCTTCCAAAGGGGATGCCCTCGTATCAGTTGGGCGGGGGAAATCCTGCGCAGATTCCAGAAGTTGCGGCGATGTACCGTGCGCAGATGGAACGCATTCTTTCCGATGGCACTGCTTTTGATGATTTGATTGGACGTTACGACGCGCCGCAGGGCAGGACTGAATTTATTGAGGCAGTCGCAGCGTATCTATCAAAGACGTATGGCTGGAATATTGGCGCAGAAAACGTGGCGATTACGAACGGAAGTCAGAGCGCGTGTTTTTATCTGTTCAATTTGTTCAGCGGTACGTTCACGGACAAAAGCGGCGCGCAAAAAAAGAAAAAACTGCTCTTTCCGCTCGTTCCCGAATATATAGGCTATGCAGATCAGGGCATTGAGAGCGGAACATTCGTCAGCATTCCGTCACATTTTGAGACCGATGATGACCACACCTTCAAGTATCACGTCAATTTTGACCTGCTGGAAGAATATCTTCGCAAGCATGATGACACGGGCGCGATGTGCGTAAGCCGACCGACCAATCCCACGGGAAACGTGTTGACCGATGAAGAAATTCGCCGTCTTTCCGCACTCGCTGAATCCTACGACATTCCGCTGTTTGTTGACAACGCCTACGGCTTACCGTGGCCTGACATCATTTTTACCGAGAACGCAACGCCCACGTGGAATGAGCATATCGTTCTGAGCATGAGCCTGAGCAAAATCGGCCTTCCATCTCTTCGCACGGGAATCATCATCGCAAAAAAGGAAATTGTCACCGCGCTGGGGAATCTGAACGCGATTGCCGCGCTCACAAGCGGTTCTGTCGGACAGGCAATCGCCGCCCCGCTCATCAGAAGCGGACAACTCGTGGAGACGGCAAAAAATGTAGTCCGCCCGTTCTACAAGGAAAAATCAGACGCTGCGGTCGGTTGGATAAAAAAGTATTTTTCTGACGGCGACTTTGCCGTGCATAAGAACGAAGGCTCAATCTTTCTGTGGATTCTGATGAATGACCTTTCAGTTCCGACAAAAGAATTCTACCATATCTTGAAAGCACGGGGCGTTATCGTTGTTCCGGGAGAATACTTTTTTTTCGGCGGCACAACCGATGGCTCAACTCCGCCCTTGGAGCAGCACCCGCACTACAGAAAATGTCTCCGCCTGAATTATGCCCGTCCCGCCGCCGAAGTGGAGCAAGGCATACGGATTATTGCGGAAGAATATCTGCGGCGGAAATAATTCCGTGGGAAAACGTTGGGTTTTCAAACAAGTTTATGTTTTACAAAGTGATGACAGACAATCCTGATTCATGCAAAAGGCTGATAGAGACATATTATGTTCCTGTGCTTGTTCGATTTGTTTGGCAAAGGGGTCTTACCGTTGAGCAAGTCGCAAAAGGTTCTATGCTGCCTGTCGAAGAAGTCCTTCGGCTTACGGTATAAGAATCTCATCCCCCTATACTCTGGAAAAGTCAGAAAAGTCCAAAAACTCGTGTTTATATGGTTAGGTAAAATCTATATACTAAACTTGTGTAAATTTTATTTTATGCAATATGTGTTTAATAGGAGGAACATATATGAAAAAATTTAAGAAAGTACTGGCACTCTTAGCGTGTTCAGTATTGTTGGGGGGGGGGCTACTTTCCTGCTCTAGTGATGGCGATGACGGAAGTGATGAAAACGGATTGCCGCCAGTAGACACTGCATCTCCGTCGGCTACGTTGACTTATGTTGCGGATGACTTTGCGGTAGAGGCTGAAGGCTATACCGTTAATGCGGAAGTTACCGTTACGCTTAAGAACGAGACGTTCAAATCGGCAATTGAAGCGGACAAGGACATCAAGAGCCTGGTTACATTGTCTCCGACGGATGTCGTTACTGTCGCATCTGTTAAGACGGTAGAGGCAGTCGCTGCTGGTGCAACCGAGGCAAAACTTAAGGTTGTGGCAGTGGTAAACAAGGCTGGCTCTGTTGAAGTGACGTTTGCGGGTGGCGCACTTGCATCTAGTGCAGACCTCAAAGCAACGACAAAAATCACTACAACAATCAAAGGCGCATCGGCACCGACTGTTTTGAGCGGCTGGTGGTCTTTGGATGCGTATGTCGATGAATTTAATATTCCGTCTGCGACAGCCGAAGTTTCTACTGAAACAGTGCTTGCTCCGGTAACGATTCTTCCTCCAGTAAAGTGGCGCGCGGATGGCACAAAAGATCTTGGTGATGGTGTAGCAAGACTTGGTTATATTCAGCTGTCTGCTCCGGATGCTGGTACGGAAGGCAAGAAAAAGGGGCTTAAATTTACCGTTCCTGCGGCGGCTACAAAAATTACTGCATACGGCAAGAACAATAGCAAGCTTACGCTTTTGAAAGAAGGTGAGTCGACTGGGACTCTGAAAGAGGTTGCTGCTGGTGACTATGTTCCATTTGAGTGGGAAATTGCCAATACCGAAGATACGACCTATGTTATTTACAATCCCGATGCAAGCACAATCAACCTTAAGGCAATCAATGTCTATGTGGCTGGCGTTGCGCTCGAGTCAATCAGCATCGCATCTTATCCTGTACAGGACGAATATGCTGTTGGCGAAGAATTTAATAAGACAGGTCTTGTGGTAAAGGCAAAATACACTGACGGACAGAGCAAGGTCGTAACACCAACTCTTTCTGGCTTTGATTCAGCAACCGCTGGAGAAAAGACTATCACCGTTTCTTATACAGAAGGCGAAGTGACCAAGACTGCTGAATTCAAAGTTACCGTAAAAGAAAAGGCTATTGCTTCTATCGCAATCAAGACTGAACCGACTAAGAAAGAATACGTTACGGGCGATAAGATTGACCTTACAGGTTTGGTTATTACTGTTACTTACGACAATGAATCTACCGCAAACGTGACTTACTCATCAGCAAACGCCTCAGACTTTACCACCGACTTTGATTCTTCTGCAGCGGCAGAAAGCAAGGAAGTAACGGTCACCTATAAAGAAAAGACCGCGAAGTTCAGCGTAAAGATTGCGGAAGCGACATTGTTCGCTAAATTTGACGCAAAAGAACTGTATGTAAATGCAGACGGAACGGTCGCAACTGCTGACGTAAATGTTACGGCGAGCAAGAAATCTAATGACGGCACATGGGAACTGGTAATTGCTTCTGGCAAGAAAGCACAGGTTAAGGCTGGCGAATTCGCTACCTATGACTACAATGCAGAAACGAATGCTGGTCACAAGTGGACTAACCGCCTTTCATTCAACAAACAGGCTGAAGGTAATGTTGCGCTTAAACTCAAAGTGGGTGTGGCAAAACAGGTGATTCTGCGCGTTGACGGTGGTTCTGTAAAAGATCTTCCGGCGGCTTCTGGTGAATCAAACTTTACGTTCAAAGGTGCAGGGGATGCGATTGTTTGGAAACCTGCGGTGAGCCTTGTTACTACATATGTTACTGTAACTGGTGATGACGAAGGTTTTGTTACCATCACTTCATCTGATACGACTGTCGGTGCGAACATCTATGGCATCACTGTAGTGGCAGAGGCAGTTGATACAAGCACTGTTGAACTTCCGACAAAGTTGACCACTGACGCTGTCTACAACAAACCTGCTATTTCTGGCAATGCCGCTGAATACACACAGGGCGATACCATCACTGCAACTGCAACTGTTGCCGACCCGACAAAATCTACCAGCACGGTAGTCTATGCAAACGGTACATTGGGCGCAAAGACTGAGGGAACAGAAGCGGTTGACCTGACCAAAATCGTATGGACTGCAAAAGGCAGTGCCGAAGATGCACAGGCGATTACGATTGGAAATGGCGCAAATCTTAGTTTCGACACAACGCAGGCTGCTGCGGATACCTACACCGTAACCGCAGCCTACACAATCGGCGAAGGTGAAGCGGCAGTGTCCTACACATCAGACCCTGTTACTGCACAGATTAAAGCGGCTGGCGCAACATATTTCGACGTAAAATTCTATGACGGCGAAACTGAACTTACCGATTTGAAAGCATCTGTAGCATCTGGAGACAAAGTTACAAAACCTGCGGATCCGACAAAGGGTGGATTTACATTCGCTGGCTGGTATGCAGATTCTGCTCTGACCACTGCGTTCAGCTTTGACACTGTGATTACTGCGGCGACAACGCTGTATGCTAAGTGGGAAAAGAGTGCCGCTGATTTCACGGTTGCAAAC
Source organism: Treponema sp. (assembly GCA_017449285.1). Lineage (GTDB taxonomy): Bacteria > Spirochaetota > Spirochaetia > Treponematales > Treponemataceae > Treponema_D. The sequence continues at coordinate 918 of JAFSJX010000056.1, read as the reverse complement.
GGGGTGTTGACTTTAAATGCAGCAAGTTATGACTACTATTTGAGCATGGATAATCTCTCATCTTCTGAAGGTGATAATGCATGGTCAGCAGTAAGTGTTACAGATAAGACTGCAAATAAAGCTGGAAAAACATATTTTACAGAGACTATTACTTGTTTGAACATGTCTGCTCCTGGACGTTATATCACTCTCAAAGTGAATAATGTGGCTGCTATTGATGTTCATGTATTTGACTCAAATGGTGGACGTGACTATACAGTAAAGGTTGGCGATGCTGCTGCGGTTACTTATCAGTCTGTAAAAAACACCGAAGGGAATATAATTGAAACAGGCACATCTGGAGAAGTGACAGTTGTCATCGCAGGCGTGTCTCAATCTGTTTATCCTGTCGGTGTCATTCTCTATAAGGATGTTCCCCAGAAGAATTGATAAAAATTTGTGGGCGTGGTTTCGACCGCGCTCTGCCAACGAAAATTCCTCTGTGTTCTCCGTGAACTCTGTGAGGAATTTCAAAAATCTGCGTTCATCTGCGTAATCTGCGGATACTTTCCCCAGTTTGCGCAGACAAAACAGCCCATTCTGTGTTAAGCGGAATGGGCTGTTTCTTGTAGATGTGATTTGTGGGTAAAATGGTCATCGGCGATGACTGATGATTGTTATGCGTTTTGCAGTGCTTGTATCTCGGCAAGCGGGAGACTTGTATCTTCCGCGATTTCTTCTAGGGTTGCCTTGCCACGGGCAATCATTCTCCGTGCAGTTTCCACGGCTTTGTCATGTGCGCCCTCGGTGATGCCAGCCTGTCGTCCTTCTCGTCTGCCTTCCTCGCGAGCCTCAAACCGCTCCTCGTCTATCGTCTGCTGCCATGTCATATACTGCTTCCTCCATCGCGCGTTCTTCTTTGCCCGCTCCACTTTCTCT
>JAFSJX010000055.1 GCA_017449285.1 Treponema sp. | reverse complement strand
GTCTGGGCCGTATCTCAGTCCCAATGTGTCCGTTCACCCTCTTAGGCCGGATACCCGTCATCGCCTAGGTGGGCCGTTACCTCACCTACCAGCTGATGGGACGCGGGCCGATCCCCCGGCGCGGCCGAAGCCGCTTTCCCTCCGCGCCTCTGGCGCGCGGAGCCGTATCCGGTATTACCCGCTATTTCTAGCGGCTATCCCCGCCCGGGGGGTACGTCACCCACGCGTTACTCACCAGTCCGCCACTCTCACCACGCGCAAGCGCGTGGATCCCGTCCGACTTGCATGCTTAAGACGCGCCGCCAGCGTTCGTTCTGAGCCAGGATCAAACTCTCCATGATTATTACCAAAGCCCCCGAGGGGGCTAAAGTCTCCACGTTTCCGTTCTCCCGACAATCCCCTGAATTGATTAGGATCCTCTTCTTCGCAGGGCGGCATCCGCCGCCCCGCCGGCTTCGTTCGTACTCGCGAAAAACCTCTGTCTTTCGTCTTCCTTCCCTTCCCTCGGTTTTCTCTCAAAGAACCTGTCCGCCCGCAGCCCTTCCCGGCGGCGGGTGATAAGGATTATATACCCGCTCGCGGCATCTTGTCAATACCCCGGGCGGAAAAATCCTCGTTTTTTTTGTTTTCTTTCCGCCCCGTGGGGAGCGTTTTCTTGCCCCACCCCTTCCGGGCGGGTAAGAATGACTATAGCACAGAGATTATTTTTTAGTCAAGAGGTTAGTTTGTTTTTTTTCTCTTTTTTTAAGAATTTTCGTCTTTTTTTTCCGCAGTTTCTGAAGATGCCTGTGCCGCCGCATCTTCTTTTTTGAGCAAGTCCTCTTTTTTGGCAATTTCCGCTTTCAGCTCAGTTATAGTCCTAAGGCTTGCGGCGATAATTTCATCTGATGCGGATACAGATTTTTTACCTTCCTCCGTGAACATTTCAAGGACGAGTCTGCCAAGTGTAGCGGTCTCTTTTTTGACTTTCTTTTCCAACTGAAGTTTTTCAATACGAACCGCGCTGTCGTCTCCAAATTTGGTCACGGCAGCCTTTCCTTTTCCAAAAGCAAGCCGGGACTTGTCCACTGCCAAATCAACATATTTTTTCAAATCGTCTTTAAACGCCATAGTATACCTCGCTTATTTTATTATAAGGCTAAATTGTAGAATTGGCAATCTTTTTGTGGAGAATTCTTAGGTCGTTACGGGCTGCGGTTCAGGCATAGCCTTCACATGGAGAGAAATCGGCACTGCTCACAAGGACGATTCGCGCAGCGATTTGCTTGGAAGCCGAGGGAGAGACTTTTTTTTCCCCCCCCCCTAGCCTAAATTTCGGACGGCGATAAGAGTCAAATCGTCAAGTTGCTCATCTTCTTTGAGGTTCGTATAATAGACATAATTTAAATCTCCGTCATCGCGTTGGGAGGCACAATAGAAGTCGTAGCGGCTAAAATGGGCTTTGAGGAACGAATCGATTTTTCGGTCTACGCGGACTTCATCGGTTTCTGTGGCGGCGGGGTCTTTGTAGAAGCGAAATACTTTTTCCACGGAGATAAGCGCGAGAATCGCATCGTCAACAGTTCCTTCACAGGTGGTAAAATCAAAAATCAGCTCCTCATCGCCAAGCGGGTTGTGGTATTTTTGCAGGCGGTAGATTTTTTTTGCGAACACGGCTTCAACAATCTGATCAATGCGCTCGGGAGTAAGTTGCTCGGATTCTTCGCCGGTCTTGTGGTTTCCATGCCCTGCGCCATCTGCCCCATCGGTACATTTGATGACAGAAAAATTTGAATCCCTGAATTTGCGGGTTGATTCCTCAATGCCGTCAGTATAGAGAAAAAGGACATCTCCTTTGTCAAGGTGCAGTTTTTCCACTTTGAAGCCGCCTTTCATATCGACCATAAAGGATGGGAGCGGGCCTGCGGCGGGGGTCTGGGCAAGGGAGACAAGTTTCTGGCTATGCTCGGAAATATCGTAGTAATGAATGATGTTGTCTCCCGCGTTGCACATATAGACATCGCCTGTCTGCGTATCAAAAAGACAAATCATCAGCGTGGCGAATTTGCCTTTGAGTCCCAGAGATTCGATAAAGTCATTTATCTGCACGACGACTTTGTTAAGAGACGTTCCGTTGACTTTGAACGACCACTGCTCAAAATACCGGCGGAAAATCGTTGCGACAACGGTCATAATCAATGCGGCAGGAACTCCGTGACCTGATGCGTCTGACTTGATAATGACATACCAGCGGTCATCAAGTTTTTTGTAGTCAAAATAGTCCCCCGAAACGCCGGATGCGCCCTCGTAGTAGCCAAAAAAGCGCACATGCTTGTCAATCAGGGCGGATGTCGTTTCTTTTGCGCCGTTTGCCGTAGATGAGAGCGGAAGGAATGTGCGCTGGACAACCTGTCCGTCCATCAGAAGATGCTCGTCCTGTGCCGCTTTGACCAATGAACGGGTCATCTCATTTACGGTTTCGCCGAGCAATCCTATTTCGTCGCGCGAGGTAATGCGGATTTCTTTTCCAGCGAGTTTTTCTTTGTCCTGTGTCTCGCTAATCATCTCGACATGGGAGACTAAGCGGCGAATCGGTCGGATAAAGATTGATGCCATAACAAGCGAGCCGATAAGCCCCAGCAGAATGGCGGCAAGCGCAATGATACCGGCGATAATTATAATTGTTCTGGCGGCGGAATCCACGGTTTGAATCAGATTTTTTGTGGAAACTTGCAAAAGGACGATTGCCCGCACGTAGTTTTGGTCACTTCCCTGCCGGAACATGACGGGCTTGTAGAACAGATAGTCGGTGTTGTCGCGGTCAAGTTTCTCAATGTCGTAATCGGGAAATGCGTCGCTGGCTTTGCGTGAAAGCTCGGTCAGCGTATCGTTTAGTTTTACCGTGTACAGGCGGCTCTCGTCGTTGATTTCGGAAAGCCGTTGCTGAATCTGTGCCGTCGAAGTCTGGTTCGTTCTGCCAGAGCGGGATGCAATCTGACTTCCCAGACGCGCTCCCTCCGCATTCAGCACAGTGATATGACTGGCAATTTCTCCGACTTGAGCGAACACGTCTTCCTGCAATCCATGACATCGTTCCGTAATCTGGCGGACAGTCTCATCCGTAAGGCGGGATGCGCCAACGTTCAGCTGCTCGGTGTCAATTTTTGTTTCGATGGCGTTGTCGTTGGTTGCCCACACAAAATCAAGGTTGACGTTGGAATCATCAGCGGGGAAACCAATTATCGTGGCATAGGACGCTTCGGGAAAAGCATCGGCTTGGGAGGGAAGATAACTCAACTCCAATACATTCTGCGCGGGAAGATACGCCTTTACGCCAGATGCGATTCCTTCCATTAGAACCTGCACGCGCTCTTCCAAGCCCTCTGCCAACGTTCGTTCCTGTGTCCGCGTCATCACGTAGCCAAGCGGCAACGCAACCATAGCGACAATCATCAGGACAAGCACGGTGGTAAAGCCGACCAACTTGTACTTTAAACTTCCACTTCGTCTGACTGCCGCTTCCGCGCGTTTTTGATTTTCCTGTGGCATAGAACCTCCCGTAAGCAGCGCGCGGACTTCATGCCTGACGGTGACAACTTCACGAGCCGTAACCATCATACCACGCAGGGCGGCAAAAAATCCGAGCAGAGCCAATGCAAAAAGAATCCAGATGAGAACCGTTCCCGTCTGAACATGATAACGTTTTGTTTTCGTTTCGGGCTTCCAGTCAGGTATAAACGCATACGGGGTCTCAATTTTGACCGTGCCGTAATCGCTGACTGAAAGAATCGCCCCCGAAAAATATAGTCCGCGGTCAGGATGAACCAAACCGATTTTGTATGTCCCCGCGTCAAGCCCGTCAAAATGAATACCGGTAATACGCTCATCGGAACGGACTTTAAATTCGCCCGCAGAAAAGGTGCGGTCATAGGGGGGCTTTCCGTCTTTGTCGATGTGTACAGTTTTTATCGTGCCGTCATAGGTGAATCCCCCGCCAAGAAGCGTTAAATCGACCGCGCCGAACGTGTCTGCCTTTGCGTTCGCAGAAACGATATAAGTTGACGGGATATATTTATTGAGCAACACCGTGACGGCCGTTGCAGGACCGACATTTCCCACGCTGTCGATAGCACAGACGGAAAATGTATACAAGCCGTTTGCCCGATTTTTGTAGTTCGCTTTTGTCACGTTGCCCTGATTTCTGCGGGGAGGCAATACGGCACGTTTTTCAATGCCATCGTATTTTGCAAGCATCGTTTCAAGCCGCGTCTCCACCTCGCCATCAGAAAGCGTAATCGGATGCCGTTTGGTATAGGTAATCGCCTTGTCAAAAGGAGCGACGTATGAAAGAACCCAACTGTAGCCCGCAACGTCATCGGTCTCATCGGGATGCGGAATCCACTGCATTGAAAATGAATTTGACGTAAGAAAACCAAACTGATCAGTCTGCGAAGGCTGAATAATCGGAGCAAGGGGCGGCGTAGTATCACGGTAAAACGTGATTGACGCGGATTTTGACCAGTTTCCCGCATAGTCAATCGCCCGAACCTTAAAATACCATTCGCCATCGTGGTCTGCATTCCCGGAAAGGTCGGTTTCCTTGGGAAGACGCATAAATTCTTCGGGCGGCTCGGCGGAAGGGTCATCTGTCCACAGCCATGAATAGCCCGCTATTCCTGAAGAATCAGCAGGAAGCTGCACCCGTGCCGTTACCCGTTCGGAAGAAGAGCGTTTTCCCGAAGTAAAATTGCGGGCGATGATTTTTGGCTCAGAAACCGTGTGGTCACTCTCCAAAAGATAGATGCGGGCGTTCTTTTTTGAAACTAACTGCTGCCACACAAAAGCAAGTTCCCCTCCCCCGTCCAACAGCAACGGATAGGCAAAGGTCGCGCCCTCTTTAGAACTTGCAATCTGCGTCTCCTCCCACAAAAAGCCGTTTTTCTGCGCCATGTAGACAGAATCTGCGCCGCGACGATTATCAAACCACACCACGCTTATCGTTCCACCGTAAGAAAAGAATTGCGGTCGATGAGCGTTTCCGTCCGAAGTCAGTTCTTCGCTCGTGCCTGAAACCATGCCGTTTTCGTCCAGTTCCGCCACCCAAATTCGCGCGCTTTCGCTGGTGTAATAGGTGCGTTCCCATGCAAGATAAGTCGTTCCCTCAAAGACAGAAAGTACCGGTCGCTGGTTGTGATAATTCGTGTAGGCATTGGAGGTCGATACAGGAAGTGAACGCTGGTCAGTCACCATGACTGGCACAGACCATGAGCCGCCCTGCTCGCGAAATGAAGAATACAGTTGGTACGAAAGCCGCGTTCCCGTGTTGTACTGCACCTGAAACACGACCACATCCCTTCCGCCCGAAGCAATCAGATACGGCGCAAACGGATTCTCCAGATTTTTTGACGGCTCAAATGCCGACAGTTCCGTCCATGTGTCGCCGTTTTTTGAATATGCGGAGAGAATCGAAATATTCTCATTTTCTCCCAGCGCGGCAAACAGCATAAATCCGCCGTCAGCCGTGCAAAAAATTCGTGGCCCGACAACGGGAAGACTTTGGCGGGGCGGCTCTGAAAGCGAAAACGATTCGCCGCCGTCATGGGAAACATACACACCCACCGAATGACTGTTCATCAGCACGGCAAGGGCAATCGTTCCGTCAGAAGAAATTGCCGCAGAAATTATGTCGGGAACATCACCCGAATAGGAAAAAGGACCGGCGATTCTTCGTGGGGATGACCATATTTTGTTCCGTGAGCGCGCAATGCAGTTTATCCAGATTTGATTTTTCCCGATTTCCTCAAAAAAAATCGCCGCATGATTTCCGTCTGAAACCGCCGCAGGAAACCGTGAGTCCACCGAAGAGAGCGCGCGGGGCGTTTCCCAGTAGAACGAATTCTGGGCAAAAATGAACGCGCCGTTCAGCACAAGCAGAAAAGAGAACATCAACTGTATGAAAAACACTTTTGTCCGCATTTACATCAACGCCTTTATTCGTTCCTGCAAGTTCAAAATTTTTGCGGAGCGGCGGTTGGCGGGCTTTTGCAGAAGCTGCTCCACCATCGCATTCGCACTCACTATATTATTTTTCTGCAGTGCCTGTACAGCCTGCTGATACATTGCCTCATCCGCGGAAGAAAGCACGACGGAAGCCTTTCCGCCCACCGCAATCTGGATTCGGTCTTTAAGCAGAATCGCATCCCCGTTGTCCGCATTCAAGGCAATCGCCTGATCAAGCAGAGAGAGCGCATCGCGGAGTTGGCTCTCATTTCGTCCTGCCGCCGCATATATTTTCTGTGCATTCTCAAAAAGCGACTTTGACTTGATTTTCGCCGAATTGTCAACGGGTTTCTGACGCACGCCGATTTCAATTTCCACGTCGTAAATCAACTGCTTCAATCCCGCATAAGACGGATTGATTTCGTACAAATCCAATAAATCAGCATACGCCTGCTGTCGTTTGGAAGCGTCCTTGTAGTCTTTTTTCGCGCTTGCAATCATACGGGAAAAAGTCGTGTCAAATGAAGATGAATCGGTCAGCTGGTCAATGCGCAGATTGAGCAGACGCGCTTCCTGATTGAATGGATAGACCAACAGCAGACTGCGCAATTTTTCTTTTGCCTGTGTCAGGATTTTCGCCGCTTCGTTACTTTTTCCCTGCTTCATAAGTGACGCGCCTTCGTTGTAATATTGGTTTGAGATGCTCAGAATCTGCGACATCTCTGGGTATAAAGGCGCAGTCGGCGGAATGACACGTCCTGTCTTCATCGAAAGGGCCGTAGCGACCAGCGCAAGCAGATTGGTAATTTCCTGGTCGTCCTCAACATTGGTGACTGCCCAGCGGTTTTTTGCCTGGACAAGACTATTTTCCGCTTCCTCAAAATTGCCTTCGTAGTATGCCTGTTTTGCGCGATTTTTCAGCACACGAACTTCTCGCACGACAATCTCATTCTCTCCTGCGGCAATCCGTGCGCCCAAATCCGCAAGATTTTTGTCGCTGGAAGCACGAAGCGACTCAGACTCATTGTACGAAAGAGACTCGTTGTATTTTGTGCGCGCCCGCTGCAATGAAGTCCTTGCCGCCTCAAAATTACCTTTATTGAAAGAGGATTCCGCCTCGTTGTAGCGAAGATTTGCCTCGTTTTCTGACCGCTTTGCAAGCTGAACCTGTGCGCGCGCCTGTGCAATCAAATTCATGCTTTCGGCAAGCAATGGGTCAAGCGCGGCGATAATCCTGTCAAGTTCAATTGTTCCCAGATTGTAGTCAGATTCTTTTATCCGATAGTCTTCGCCACCTGAAAGGACCGTGCGCCAATCACTCAACTGGATTTTGCTTTTTGCGATTGCCTCGTTCAAGGACGTGCAAATGGTAATCGCACGGGAAGGATAATGCTTGGGAATATCAAATTCATGTTCCGAAACGCCGTTGCACAAGTTTTCCGCCTCGACCTTACGAGCGGTAAAATCAGCAAGCCATCGGTTTCCTTCGTCCGCACAACGCATCGCCAGAGAAGCCCACATCGTTCCTGCGCCCGATTCCGCACGATCCGCAACTGTTTGGTTCAACAACTCGTACAGCGTCAGCACTGGCTCAAAACTCAGCGTTTTATCGTTTTTTTCTCGCTCACGTTCCTCTTGAATCTGTGCATTGATTAAAAAAGAGTCTTCTTTTATGCGCTCATATCGAGTGACCATTGCCATCAAATTCGGTATGTATTCAGAAAAAGCCGATTCGAGTTCACCCCGCTCCCCTGCTTCACGCACAAAATCAGAGGATTCTGCAATATCCGCAATATACCCATACGAATCAGAAATATGACGGGATACAGTCTCTGCAAACAGCAAGGAATGCTGATAATCCTGAACCATATCCGACATCATCGTTCCGTCCGCATTTTTAAGGAGTGCGTACAGATTGTTCGTGTCACCAGAAAGAGAGGCAAATCCTTCTGCCAGCGGAATGTATTTTTTCTGAGCCGCATACTGTTCGCCCGGAAGAAAAAGCCGCTCATCCGAAACAGAAACTGCCAGCTCCAATTCACGCAGAACCGTCTGATACAGCAAATCCTTTATGGACGCAAGATGACCATTCCAGAACGTATCGAACGCGCCAAGCACACCCGTTGACGAATCAGAACTGCGTCCGAGCGCAAAGCGATAGGCAAATCCCAAAAAAGATGCGTCGGTCAGTTCTGCGTCCTGCTCCTGCAAGGTCTCAAACTCCGTTTTCAGCGCCCTTCCCGCTTCTGCCATCTGATTACGAAGCGACGCATACTCGGAGAACGATTTTTTCACTTTGGGAAAAACCTTTTGCGCCCAAGGAAGATTTTCCGTCTTGATTGCCTCGGTCAACTCGGCACAGGGCTGCTCACACGCATTGATTGCCGCCTGTAACTGGGGAAGGTTCGTGTTTATTTCGGAAAGTGCGGCATACACGGCTTTTTTTGAGGCATCAGCAGACGAATCTTCGTCAAACTCCTTGCGGTACAGTACAAATCCTTCGGTAAAACGCTTCGCGCCCTCGACATATTTTCCGCTTTTAACCAAATCCGCGCCATCTGCCATAATCGCCTCATAGCGAGCCTTGTACACGACAAACTGGGCGGCAGATTTTGCCTGTCTGATGAACGCGATATTTTTGTCCGTAGGATTTTTTTCCAAAGACTCCAACTGCCCGATAATCTCCAGCACTTTTTCCGATTTTTGCTCGCTTGTTTCGTCCGTCTCCAGCACATTCAGAAGTTGCTTTACATGCGCATCATATTCACGGCGATTCTTCATAATCTTATCGACCCGTTTCTGCGCGGCATCAAATTCCTGGGGATGCTGTTCCATATAAAGCGAAAGTTCATTCAGGGCGGTGTTATATTCGGTATGCGAAATCAACTCGTCAATTTGGGAAAGAGACATAGCCTCCTGTTTCCTTTCTTCTTCCGCAAAAAAAAGAAACGGCAAAAATGAGAACACTAGGACTGACAAAAAAAACTGCGTTTTCCTTATGGCAAAAAACACTCCTATTCTATTATTATAACCGAAAATGTGTTATAATTAAAGTAGCGTTTGCAATGATGAGCCGCAAGAATTTTTTGCTGAGTCTGACGATTCTCTTTTTTTTCCGTCCGATTTTTTCGCTGGACTTGACGGGTCTATCTGACTCGCTCTCTGGAATTTTTGGAGACAGTTATATCGATACAAATGAAGGCACGACGATTTTCCGCTCGTTGAACATTCCCACGGGAGGACGACCAGAGAGCATGGGAACTGCCTACACGGGATTAGCAGATGACATCAGTTTTTTTGACTACAACCCTGCGGGAAGCGCGGTTTTAGACAGGACGGAAGCGGCGGTGTTTCACAACGCATGGATTGCCGATTCAGCAATGGAGACTATCGCGGGAACGATTCGGAACGGAAACTTGGGACTAGGAGCGCAACTAAAATGTTTTTACGTGCCGTTCACCGAGTACAATTTGTACGGCGAGCGTGTGGCTGGCTCATACTACAGCGAGACTTCTTTTACGGCGAACGTGGCGTACAATTTTCTGGCTGGCTACGATTTTAAGGGAATCGCCGTGGGCGCAAATCTTCGTGGCAGCTGGCGAAGCATTCCAGATTATACCGACAACACCACCGATGAGATTATCTCTGGCTCTGGCTTGGCACAATCCGCGCTTGCACTGATGACCGACATAGGAATTCTTTTCAGGCTCAACGGGGCAAAACTCTACAATGACCGTGAACCAAATATTCGCATCGGAATGAGTTTGAATAATATCGGCGTTGCGCTGACGGGATTTGGGTCTTCCGTTAAAATTGACGATCCGCTTCCCACAAGAATCGCTGTCGGCGTATCATACAAGCCTTTCTCCATTTTGCTCATCTCCACCGAATTCAGGCAGCCTGTCAACTTACAGTCACTTTCCACCAGCGGAAAATGGAGCGCGGCAATCGGAACGGAAATTAAAATCACCACTTTTTTTACGTTTAACACAGGCTTTTTATTGCAGGGCGCAAATCCACGCATCAGCCTTGGGAGCGGTTTTTTAATCCGTGGAATCCAGATGAACGTAAACTACACTTTTGACTTGACCTCTTCAATAAATCCCGTCAATCATATCAGTCTGAGCGCAAAACTGCGACTTTCTGACAGAGGAAGAGCCGAAAAACAACGGCACATTGACACACTCTACACGTTGGGGCTTGCCCGATATTCAGCGGGAGACTTTGAGAGCGCAATGGAAATATGGAAGGAAATTCTGCAAATAGACAGCCGGTTTGACCCCGCCATTGAGGGAATCAAGGCGATAGAACGAAGCGAAAGTCTGTACCAGCACATCAAGAACATTCAGTCGCTGGACTAGCCTTCGGTGTCTTGTCACTCCGAACTTGCTTCAGAATCTATTTCTTCTTGGAGAAAATGCGGTAATTCATCCACGGAAACAAGGGATGCTCACGCTCAATTTTCGTAAGCCATTCCGTGCTGACCGTATTCGAGCCGAGAGAATCAAACACAGCGATAAAGGAAGCGATACACTGCTTGAACCGTTCGGTCACATATTCAGGATACCGCCCTTCATGAAGCATTTTTGCCCAATCGCCGCACTGCGCAATCATCAGTTCCTTTGCGCCAAGATTCAAAAGCCGAACCTTTAGTCCCGTATCGTCGGGGAAACGTCCCGCAAGGTCAATCATGCGTTCGCACATTTTCCGCGTATGGCGCAACATCCAGCCGTTTGAACTGTCAAGCAAATCCTCGCCGTAGCCAGTTCCGCTTGCCGCGCTTGGATACGGTTTGATTTTCGGAAGGGAGAACTGATTCTGAATCAAATCCGCGCCACAAGAAAGCGTCATACCCTCTGAGCCGCGAATCACCTGCTCCAGGAAATACATGCCCTCTGCCCAATCCTGTCCCAGCATAGCCGCATCAAATGCACAGACAAGCGAAGCGTCATTCCCGTTCAAAAGTCCTTCTGCCGCATCAAGTTTCGTTTTTTTCGCGTCCAAGAAAGTCTTCGCATCTTTTTCTGCCTGTGCAAGAGCGGCTTTTTTATCATACACAGTATCTTGCTTTGACCAATAGCGGTAGCCAGTTGCTACACGTGCCTTTCCCGAAGCCGAACAATTTCCCAGCGCATCGGCATCAAGTTCAAAACCAATATCTTTGTAGAGATTTTTGTAGAGCGGGTTGTGCATAAATCCCGTTTCTTCCGCAACAATATCGGCGGGAGTATCTTTATCGCGCCCGAACACTACGAGTGAATTATAGCACCTGACTGGAGAAAAAATACCATCTGCCGGGGAATCCTTGCTGAACAAGATGGAGCGCGTATCCAAAATCGTGTAATTTATGCCGTAAGAGCGAATTACTTTTTCCACATCGTCCGCATAGCCCAGATACGGAAGCCAAAACCCTTCGGGCGCAGCACCAAAATATCTGCGGTGAGAATACAGCCCCGCCTCCACCTGCGCATTCAGCACCTCCGGCATATCTGCATAATGTGGCAAATACGCATAGGAAGCCGCCGTAGCGATAAGCTCCAGATGCTCATTCTTTGCAATTTCCGCAAACTGCTTCAGAAGATTCTGCTCGTATTTATCGCAAAAATCTGCCTTGTCCTTTTTATACTGAGCCAGAATAGAACGCGCGTTGTCGCACAGAGAATCATCATCCTTGCAACGGATAATTTCTTTTTCACCCAGAGCAATACGGTCATCCAGCCATTCAATATACTGCTGCTGCACCATAGGGTCATCAAACAATGCGCACAGCATGGGAGAAAGCACAAGCGACACTTTAAACGGAACAGATTCCGCTTCCAGCCGATAAAACAAATTGATAAGCGGAAGATACGTATTCGAAATTGAATCGAACAGCAATTCATTTTCGGATGCATAATCCGCGCCGTCCTCAATGTGACGGATATATCCCTGATGTCCCACAATAACAAGAATTAGATTTTTTGCCATACGTAACCCCTGCTATTCCAAAAAGGACTGCCTGTGATTTTCATACTGAGTGCGGAGCAATTCCCTCAACGAAGAAAGTTCCTGCAACGGTGTCACATTGATTTCCCTGCCCGGTAATCCCGTAGACAGCAGTTCCGAGCCAGACGGCAGAACCACTTTTCTTGAGACAGAAAGTTTTTCTTCCGTCTTGTCCTGAAAGACCGCTATTAAATCAATTCTGACTATTTTTTTTCCTGCCCGAAGCAACACATATTGCTCACGGTCGGCAAGCGAAACCTGAACGTCAAAACTCTCTTCTGGCACGACCGCCGCTTCATCCGAAAAAAAAGATGTCCTAAGCAAAAGTGTTGAGAAATCTGAATCGGAAGAAAGACGAATCGAATCTGCTTCCCTAATATCCCAATACACAAATGCCCATACCGGATTTCTGAGAACCACATTGATTTGAGTCTCGTTATAACTGTCCGGCAACTTGTTCGCAAAGGGCGCAAATCCCCCTGCCACGATGCCGATGTCATCTGACTTTTTTATACCAGCTTCTTCCGCAACTTCCAGAAGCTCACCAATCAAAAATCGTCTGTTCAAATCGTCTGGAACGTCAATTCCGTAATCATCGGCCAGCGCAACTAAATCCGCCGACGAAAGCGTTTCCAAATACGATCGCGATAAAGTTTTTGTTTCCATATATTTTTTTTCTTTATGGAATATACTCTAGCAAAAACAGAGAAAAGTCAAGACAGCAACAAGAGCGGGCAATCGCATTTCTATGCGTTTGTCTGGTGCAAAAAATTTATAATGCGATTGTCCTGACAACAAGCCTACCGCAATGCCCATGTATCGGCGGATATTTTTTTGAACAAATCCTTTGTGCCAATGTACTGGTCTGAATCTGATGAATGTTGGAATAGGGCGACTTTTACGCCGTCGGTAATTTCATCGGTCAAAGTAAAGCCAAAAAGATTTGCGTAGCCTTCCGCAATCTGAGCCACCGTACCGCTACCGCCTAATTTTTGCAGAACCAGCACCAGCATTTCAAATTCGTTTACGCCGACAGAATTTCCCCGTGGTTTTACGGTGGCGGCACGGACTTCGTTCTGATGCTTGCGCGACCAAAGCACGACCGGCTGCAAGATTTCTGCCGCCTCATCCCATGTCAGATGCTTAAAGCGCAGGCGCATACGAGTGCCGTCCGCCTTTTTGTAGAAAATCAGTTTTTCCTGCACGGTAGGATTTTTTATCACTTCCAAAAGGCTTTCTCTGGTGTACCATGCCGCATCGGGGTCAGTCTGTGCGGGCGTGGGAAGAACGGTCAGTTCCAAAGTCTCTTCGGTCATATTTCCCATGCAGACAAAGCCAGACGATTTTAAATCGGGCGACCCCCAGCGAATCATCGTCTTTCTTCTGCCGTAAGGCTTGCAGTTCAATCTGCGAATCAGGATTCCCTGACGGATTTTAACAGGAATCAGCGCGTACAGTTTCCGCTCCTCGCCGGTTTCCAACTGCGTAAGATATCGGTTCTCTATCTGTTCAACAAGATTTATCATCACTCACCCCATAAAAACGTGTGTCGCTACAGTTCTTCCAATTCTCCTTCAACGGAATCAAAGTCACTTATGTCTATATCATAAGGCGCAACAGAGTGTCCTTTCCGTCTGGTCTGAGACATTTCCCTGCCCCGCTTCTCAAAAAAATCGTCCACGTTCTGCACCAAAATAGCAGGAGGCATTGATTTTAAAAGATACCCCGATGGTTTTGCGGACAGAATCGACATAACCGTTTTTTTGTCATCTGTTCCCGTCAAAAAGATTACCGGAATATTGGCAGTCGATGGCTCTGACCGAAGCATCTGCAGCACGTCCAATCCCGAAAGCCCGGGCATTTCATAATCCAGCAAAATCAAATCAACATGGGTATGCTTCAAAAATGCGACTGTCTCCATTCCCGAACTTGCGACAAACGCATTGAACCGCTTGGAGAACCACCGTTGCATCGCGTGAAGTTGGGTCACATCGTCATCAACAAGCAGAATATTGTACCATGAAGAATTGACAACAGCATCATGATTTGCAGAATCCTGTTCTTCATCGTAACGGTACTCTGCAGAAACCTGATGCAGATGCCAGAGCAAATCTTCCGTACTGACAGGTCTCTGAAACGCATGGTCAACACAAGTACGGGGAATAGTCTTGTATGCCGTGTTAATTTCCGCGGGGTTTCCAATCAAAAACAAATGCCGGTTTTTCCCTTGTTCGGACATCATCTGCTTGATGTATGAGAAAAAACGTTCGTAACGATTCTCCGAGCCCTCAAGATACAGAATAAAAAGATTCGGAAAATCATTTCTATGCTCGTACATCGTAACCTGATAGACTTCCGGCTGCAAAAACTGCACGTCATATTCCGCATCAGAAAGACTTTTCATCATCGCACGAATGAGAAAATTCCGGTCATTTTCCGCAATAAACAGAATCCTATTTTGCATCAAAAACTGTCACTCCTCTTTTTTTGCGGCATCCAGCAAGGAAAGCGCGGTTGCCTTATCTTTTGCATAGATTGCATCTTTTATCTTGATATATGACCCTTCAGAATCAAGGGGAATTTTATACTCTTCCACCATGCTCAAAATATTTTCTGCCGCCCCAAAGTCTTCAGCATGAATGAATTCTGAAAGTGCGTCAAGGGCTCCTTTTAGTTGCTCAGCAGGAATTTCTTCTCTTTCCGCCGCTTCTTTTTCTTCACCGGCAGATTCAATCTCGCCCGCAGCCGCTGCATTGACACCTGTTTTTTCGCCCAGCAATAACCCCAGCGGATTTTTTAGGCTTCTGAACTGGGCAAGCAAATCGGGCGTAAGGCGTTCAATTTCTTCAGCATTGTTGTCTTTCCCGCACTGCTCCAGATAGGCGGCATCCTTGGAGAGTTGTTCTGCTCCAATCAGGCGAGACGAACTTTTGAGCGCGTGAACCAGAATGGTATAGTTTTTGATGTCGCCCTGCGCAGCATATTTCTCAATCAAATCGGACTGCATAGTTATGCCATCGTAATAATCGCGTACCGCACCTTTCAGCACTTCAAGGTCGCCGCAGAAATCAAGGGCAGCCGATGCATTGATTCCCGGAATTTTGTAGAACCCGCTCATAAATGTGTCGCGCTCGTTAGACTCCATAGAAGTGCTGTCCTGCAAAAGCGACACTTTCTGAACCAGATGCTTGGGAAGATATTTCATCAGCAGTTCTTCCAGCTTAACGTAATCCACTGGCTTTGAAATATAGTCTACGAACCCCTCTTTCAGATACATTTCCCGTGCGCCTGTAATGGCATTTGCCGTAAGCGCGATGCAGGGTGTCATTTTGGGGGCTTCATCCTTTCCCGCAACCTTTTGCAGGCGAAGCGCGTGAAGCGTCTCAATGCCGTCCATTTCCGGCATACGGTGGTCGATAAAGATGATGTCGTAGTGATGTTCATGCGCCATACCAAGCGCTTCATTTCCGCTCACCGCCGTATCAATCTGAATGCGCGTGCGCTTTAAAAGCCCGCAGAAAACGTCCAGATTGATTTTCATATCGTCTACGACAAGAATTCGCGCGCTCGGGGCGTGGAATGTTTCCCGATAGAGAGAAAGATTATGAGACTCAACGACTTTCATCCTTTCGGAAAGATTGCCAATCGGGTCTTTTCTGACAATCCTCTGCCGAATCTCAAACCAGAACGTAGAGCCTGAGCCGTATTCACTTTCTACGTTCAATGTCGAATCCATTTTTTCAAGCAGACGCTGCACAATCGTAATGCCAAGACCTGTGCCTTCAGTCGTACGGAATTGACTCTCTTCGATACGCACAAACGCATTGAAAAGTTTTTCAAGATTTTCTTCCCGAATCCCCGTACCAGTGTCCTTAACTTGCACCTTTAATTGCAGTTCCCTGTCATTTATCGGAGTCCATGAGAAAATCAGGTCGATATAGCCTTCGTTGGTATACTTAACCGCATTAGTCAGCAGATTAAGAATACACTGTTTTATACGAATATCATCGCCAAACAGCACATTGGGCATATCTTCAGCAACGTTCACCCGCAGTTTCAATCCGCGCTCTTTTGCTCGTGGCGTTGTCATATTGACCAAATCATTGACCATTGAATCCAGCTGATATTCAGTCGGAATGATGACCATACGATTCGCCTCAATCTTTGAGAAATCAAGGATATCGTTAATCAGTGCGAGCAGCGTTTTTCCGGCATTCTTGATGTCGCCCGCATAGGTAAGCACATTCTGTTCGGTACTCTCACGCAGAATCATCTCGTTCAATCCCAAAACGGCATTGATAGGAGTTCTGATTTCGTGGCTCATATTGGCAAGGAATGCCGTCTTCGCCTCGTTTTTTGCCCGCAAGACCTCTATGTTTCGGTCAAGTTCATGCTCTTTCAAGTCAATGTAACGGATATTGTGCATACGGAAACGGTCACCAGCAAAGACACCCACCGCACTGAATGTAATACAGTTTATAGTGTCGGTCATAAAATAATCATCCGACTTGAAATAGTACGAAAGCATCAGGACGACAACAAGGACAATCCCGTTCACAACTATTACCCTGCTGCGCGAATCCATCATCAGCATGGGAACAAGAATCAAAAATCCCAGCGTAACGGTATACGGAGAGGACGGCACACCCAGCAGGTTCACCACCACCGAAAACGTATCTGCCATGATGATAAGCGTATACATGGCAAAAATCGAATGACGGGCGACAAATTCCCCTGCAATCAGGCTGATTACAGAGAATACAAAGAACACACCCAACGAAATAGAAAAAAAGAGCTGGTATTTATATTGATTTAAAGAGTCCAGCCCAGGAATCATCGACAGCAGGGAAAGCACGAAACAGACTGCCACCGACAGGAACAGAAAAATTTTGAGAATATGAAAATTATAGGCATTGATAATGTCCTTGTTCTGAGAAATAAGTTTTTGGTTCTCTTTTTCTGTTGTATTATAATACCGTAAGATTCCCATATCTGTCTTACTTACTAGCATACCATACTTTTTGTTTTCTTACCACAAAATATTTTACGTTTTTCAGATGTTTTTTAAAGAGAAAAGTCTTTTACGATTCCCCGTTTTAGGTGACTCAAATCGTCCTACAAAAAAACTCCAGTCCCCTGCAAACGCAAAAGACTGGAGTGTAAAATCTTCTCCCAGAGGTCACGGAGAACACAGAGATTTTTCCATAGCGAAACCTCTGCGTTCTTCAGTGCTGCGGACGTTTTATTTTCCGCGCCTTATTTCAAGCCTTCGGCAACGGCGACCGCACAGGCAACGGTACATCCGACCATCGGGTTGTTGCCCATGCCCATAAAGCCCATCATCTCAACGTGCGCGGGAACTGATGAAGAACCTGCGAACTGAGCGTCAGAGTGCATGCGCCCGAGCGTGTCGGTAAAGCCGTAGGAAGCAGGGCCTGCCGCCATGTTGTCGGGATGCAGGGTGCGTCCGGTTCCGCCGCCAGAAGCCACGGAGAAATAATTCTTGCCCGCCAAGAGGCGCTCTTTCTTGTATGTACCCGCAACCGGATGCTGGAAGCGAGTCGGGTTGGTTGAGTTACCCGTAATGGAAACGTCAACGTCCTCGTGCCACATGATTGCCACGCCCTCACGCACATCGTCCGCACCGTAGCACTTGACGATAAGGCGGTCGGGATTTGAGCCGTAGGGCACTTCCTTTACAACCTTCAGAGCCTTGTCCGTGCCTTCGCCATTGAAGTAGTCAAACTGGGTCTGCACGTAGGTAAAGCCGTTGATGCGGCTGATAATCTGCGCGGCATCTTTTCCCAGTCCGTTCAGAATGACGCGCAACTTGTTCTTGCGAACCTTGTTTGCGTTGGCAGCAATCTTGATTGCACCTTCAGCAGCCGCGAATGACTCGTGGCCTGCAAGGAATGCGAAGCACTGTGTCTCCTCGCTCAAAAGGCGTGCGCCCAAGTTTCCGTGACCAATACCAACCTTGCGGTCGTCCGCAACAGAACCCGGCAGACAGAATGCCTGCAAGCCTTTTCCGATGTTTGCGGCTGCGTCAGAACCAGTTTTCTTGCCGGTCTTTTCCGCTTCCTTGATTGCGATTGCAGAGCCAAGCACATAAGCCCACTTTGCGTCCTCAAAACAAATCTGCTGGGTTGACTGGCAGATTTCGTAGGGGTCGAATCCCTTTGACTTGCAGAGGTCGCGCGCTTCGTTCAAGCCCTTCTCGCCCTCTGAAAAACCATATTCTTTAAGAGCCTTATTCACCTGAGGAATGCGGCCTTCGTAATCTTCAAATAATGTCGCCATTTGCTTCCTCCTATTCTTTTCGCGGGTCAATCAGTTTGACCATGCCCTGATCTGCAGTTACGCGTCCATAGTGCGTGCGCGCCTTTTCAATCGCTTCCTTGGGGTCAGTTCCCGCCTTGAGCGCGTCCATGAGCTTACCGAAGTTGATGCAGTTGTAGCCGATAATCTGGTTGTCCTTGTCAACAGCGCAGGTCTCCACGTAGCCTTCAGTCATTTCCAGATAGCGCGGACCAGTCTTGCGGGTTGCGAACATCGTGCCCACCTGGCTCCTCAGGTTCTTGCCCAAGTCTTCCAGAGACGCGCCAACTTTCAGACCGTCCTTTGAATATGCAGACTGAGTGCGTCCGTAGACAATCTGGAGGAACAGTTCGCGCATGGCAGTATTGATTGCATCGCACACCAAGTCAGTGTTGAGAGCCTCAATCAAAGTCTTTCCAATCAGGATTTCAGAAGCCATAGCCGCTGAGTGCGTCATGCCAGAGCAGCCGATTGTCTCTACCAATGCTTCTTCAATAATACCGTCCTTTACATTCAAAGACAGTTTGCATGCGCCCTGCTGTGGTGCGCACCAGCCGATACCGTGGGTAAAACCCGAAATATCCTTCATGTCTTTTACCGGCACCCACTTGCCCTCTTCCGGGATGGGAGCAGGACCATGATATGCGCCTTTAGCCAAAGGACACATATGTTCCACTTCTGCAGTGTACGTCATAAGAATCTCCTAAAATGAGTTCAAGATAATCTCTACCGCGAGAGACTGTTTCAATAAAATAGTATAAAGTGTTTTTGAAGATGTTGCAATAAAGATGTGCGAGACAAAAGACACCTTTTTTATAAAAAGGCTTTCTTTTTTCTCGCGCACTTTTATTTTCCAAAAAAAAATGCTAAAATCCCCTGATGGAAAATAAAATCACCTATCAGGCACAACTGTTCGCCAACCGCCTTGCAAAAAAATACCGTTCGCTCAGAAAATGGGCAAGGAAGAACCGCGTATACTGCTACCGCCTGTATGACCGCGACATCCCGGAAATTCCCCTTGCAGCGGATATGTATGAATTTTTGCCCGATGGGATTTCCGACAAAATGGAAGCATCTCAATTTCTGCGCGAGGAAGAACAGCGCGTTTCCGCAAATGACCCGACCGTTTCCGCCGAGATTTCACGCCGCCGCTATCTGCATCTTTTTATGTACGAGCGACCGTATGAGACCACCGAAGAAGACGAAAAAGAATGGCTTAATGCAATGACTCACGCGGCAAAAGAGGTTTTATTTATAGAAGAAAGTCATATCTTCGTAAAGACGCGCAGACGGCAGAAAGGCGAAAGTCAGTATGAAAAAATCGAGAGCGGGCGCACGCTGGAAGGCATTGCCGCCGAATGTGGACAACTTTTTAAAGTGAACCTAAGTGATTATCTTGACACGGGACTTTTTTTTGACCATCGCCCGCTTCGGTCAATTGTGCGCGAAACTGCAGCAGGAAAAAGCGTTCTGAACCTGTTCTGCTACACTGGCTCGTTTTCGGTATATGCGGCGGAAGGAAAGGCCTCCCATATCGAATCAGTTGATTTAAGCAACACGTATCTGCGCTGGGCGGAAGAAAACATGCGCCTGAACGGATTTTCCGACGCAAAAAAATATGTCTTTACCAGAAGCGACGTAATTTCATTCCTGCAAAAAAAATGTGCCGAAAAGCCCGTGTCAAATCCCGCACCCGTAAACCGCTACGACATCATCATCCTTGACCCGCCCACGTTCTCAAATTCAAAGTCAACGACAACCACGCTCGACATAAACCGCGACTGGCCAAGTCTTGTCTCTGACTGCCTGACACTCCTAAAACCAAATGGCACGCTTTATTTTTCCACAAACAGCAGACGGCTCAGATTTGATTCTTTGCTCATTCCAGAAAAGACTCAATCCGGCGCAAACGTCACCGTAATGGACATCACCGCGCAGTCGCTTCCCGAAGATTACAAGGGAACAAAAAACCGCCGCTGCTGGAAACTAACCATCAGTTCCGCAGAATAAATTCTCAGACAGAGCGTTTGTTCAGTTCAATTTTTGCATACGGCGCATCATCGGCAGAGAATTTCGCAGGATTCTCAAATTCGTTGTGCAAGTCGTCTGCCGCCGTCTCACCAGCGAACCAGTTTGCGCTGTCGGCAAAAATCATCCGATGCAACTTTCCGCAACCAAGGAACGCGCTTTGCCCGATTTTTACGCAAGTCGCAGGAATATGAACCGAAAAAAGCGATGTGCATCCAGCAAATGCACGGGAATTTATAGCGACAAGATTATTCGGGAAACTAATGCCCGTCAGTTTTTCATTTCCCTCAAACGGACTGTCAAACACACGGGAACACTCGGTCACTTCCGAAAGGTCAAGAGAAACAAGCACGCCGCTCTCGCGGATTATACGGCTTATGCGGTGGACGGTCTTATTTCCTACCGTTCCCCTTGCAATCACCTGCACTTCGCTGCCAGGAGGAAGCAAACCAAGCGCAGTCTCAAAATCTGAGACTTCCACCATATTCGTACCGTTGGTCAGCTGAATGGTCGTCCCGGACTCAACCTCATCAGGACTGTCGTGGGAAAACACAATGGCTAATCGTGAATACTTTCTCATAGCACCCTCCTTTTTCTTCCAAGGCAGACACCGTTCTTTTTCTTCACTTTATTATATCTTATCTTATGTGATAACGCTAGAAAAAAACACCATAAAAAGGGCAAAACACCTCAAAAGCGACATTTTTTCTGGGCAAGTTGCCCCCCCCATGGAAATCAGTTTTTGACACAGATAAATACCAGATGTACACAGATAGGACACAGATAATGTTCCTTTTTTATGATTTTGGTAGGATTTTGTAATAATTTCGTATCACGCAAGGTCTAAATCACCGTTTATCTGTGTTCGTCTGTGTCGAAATTTAAAAGTTGATTTCCGTGATATTCCCCTTGACAATTTTAAAATCTATGATACCATAAAGTATAATTAAATAATATTAAGGTAAAAAGTGTGGATACTAATGAATTCAAAAAGGTTGTGCAAAGCCACGAAATTCCAAACGGATTCATAAAGGTAACCGACAAACCAATCGGGGCATTAAGCTCGGAGCAGAAGGCCGTCCTGAACAGAAAAGGCAATATGCTTTTCAACGAAGGAAAAATTGAAGAGGCATGCCGTATTTTTGTCACGACGGGGTATTCAGACGGATTGACACGTGTCGGCGATGTCTACAGCAAAAAAAATGAAAGCCTTACCGCATTAAAGTTCTATCTTCTGGCTAATAATGCCCGCAAGACAGAGCCGATATTTGAGAAGCTTTCAAAGATCGTGTCCGTTATGCTTACCGACTGAACTGGCACAAGCGAGGTAAAAAATGAGCGATGCATTATTAAACGAAGACTTCTTTCCTCAACCAGAACTGATGGTTGACGGTAGCGAAAAGCAGTCAAATGAAATTTCCGAACTTTCCAAGCAAGGCTACCAGTATCTGAAAGAAAACCGCATTCTGGAAGCAAAGGATGCCTTTAAAAAAATTCTCGCGCTGGAAGACAACAATAACTATGCCCTTGTCGGCTTAGGCGACAGCGAGCGAAAGCAAAATCATTTCCGCGAGGCAATCGAATACTACAACCGCTGTCTTTCTTTCCATCCTGGCAATAATTACGCCCTTTTCGGACTGGCCGACTGCCACAAAGCCTTGAATCAGTACAGCAAGGCAATCGAAATCTGGGAGCAGTATCTTGTCCATGACGACAGGAACATCACAGTGCTGACCCGCGTTGCAGACGCATACCGAAAAATCCGCGATTTCAAAAAATCAAAACTTCTATATCTCAAAGTTCTCGACATGGAAGAAAACAATGCCTACGCGTTGATTGGATTAGGACACCTGCACTACGACTTCAAGGAATACAAAGATGCCCTTTACTACTGGACAAAAATGCTGGACATGAACTCAAAGGCGGTGGACATCCGTGTGCTGACTTCAATCGGCAACTGCCACCGAAAACTCAAGACGTTCGACAAAGGCGTGCATTATTTTGAGCGCGCGCTTTCAATGGACTCCAACAATTTTTATGCGCTGTTCGGACTTGCAGACTGTTACCGTGGCATGAACCAGCAGTACCGTTCCGTGGAATACTGGAACCGTATTCTGGAGATTGACCCCAAAAACAAGGTAATTCTGACCCGTGCAGGAGACGCATACCGCAATACCGGAGACTACAAGACTGCCGCCGAATACTACAACAAGGCGATGGACATTGACTTTGACATTTATGCGGCATTAGGTCTTGCACTCATCTGTAAGGGCGAAGGCAAATATGACGAGGCTGTGGACCGACTTTCTGCGCTCATCCGTGACGACCCGAAAAACTACCGCCTGTACATTGACCTTGCCGACTGCTACGTAAAGATGAACCAGAAGAGCAAGGCAATAGAGACGTTGCAGAGTTTCCAGCGGTTCGGTATCCGAAGTCAGGCTATCACCGAAATGCTCGAAAAACTTGTGTAGCAATGGAAGCATCCGGCGTTTCAGGCAATTCAGAAAAAATCGCGCTCACAGGACTGCTTCCCGAAGAAATAACGGAGCGTCTGAACATTACGCCCGCGTTCCGTGGCAAGCAAATTTTTGAGTGGATTGGAAAAGGCACGGACTCCTTTGACCAAATGACGAATCTCCCTGCCCCGCTCCGTGCAGAACTAGCCGAAAAAGCCGTCCTCCGCTCAACCAGCGTAAGCAAACTGCTGACCGACCGCGACGGCACGATAAAACTCCAGATTGCGCTCTCTGACGGACTTGCCGTAGAAACCGTTCTGCTGACTGACCGCGAAGGAAGGAAAACTGCCTGTGTTTCGTGTCAGGTAGGTTGCGCCATGAACTGTGCGTTCTGCCAGACAGGTCACTTGGGATTTGCGCGTAATCTTACCCCCGCAGAAATCGTAGAACAATTCCTGCATCTGGAACAACATGCTGGTCGTCTTGACAACATCGTATTCATGGGCATGGGAGAGCCGATGATGAACCTTTCCGCCGTCAGAAAAGCGATTCTCCTTTTGACTGACAAAAATGGGCGCGCCCTCTCCGCACGAAGAATTACGCTCTCCACGTCAGGAGTAATCAAAGGCATCTACGACCTTGCAGACAACGGCCCGCTTATCCGCCTGGCCGTCTCGCTCACCACGGCGGACGAATCCCTGCGCGAAAAACTGATGCCCGTACAAAAAACAAATCCGCTCCCTGAGTTGCGCGCGGCAATCGACTACTACGCAAAAAAAACGGGTCGTCGCGTCACACTGGAAGCAGCCCTGCTCCACGACACAAATACGAACGATACGAGCGCACAGAACATGATTTCCTTTGCGAGGGGAATCGACGTAAACATCAATTTAATTCCCTGGAATCCCGTGGAGACGCTGAAATTTGAAGAGCCGACGACGACAGAATGCAAGCATTTTGTAACCAAACTGGAAAACGCAGGTTTGAATGTTACCCTGCGAACACGGCGAGGTCGGGAAATTGGCGGCGCATGCGGACAGTTAGGAAAGACACTCGCTGATAAAATTAGTTGCAAAAACAGCGGACTGGGGTTATAATAAATAGAATAACAGACAGAAGGAGCATTCTGAAATGCAAAAGAAAATCTATGTTGTCGGTATGTTTGATGACGATACCGCAGGAAAAGTTCAGGCAGCGGTATGTGCGGTGACTGGAGTCACATCTTGCGTTGCGTCCGCGGCAAAATCTCAGGTGCTCGTAGATTATGAAGGTAGTATTGACGATGCAATAAATGCCGCAATTACTGGTACAGGCGTAGAAGTTCTGGGCTGATATGTTCAGGGCAAAAGGATTAATCGTATGAAAATTACAGTTCTCGATGGCTATGCCGCAAATCCTGGTGATGTCAGCTGGGATGCAATTCGCGCATTGGGCGATTTTACAGTGTATGAGCGCACTCCCATAGAAAAAGTGGTTGAACGCATCGGTGACTCCGACATCATTCTGCTGAACAAAATCAAAATCACCAAAGAAATCGTATCGCAATGCCCCAACCTCAAATACATCGGTGTTCTTGCCACGGGCTACAATGTGGTGGACACCGCTGCCTGCCATGAAAAAGGCATCGTCGTAACCAATATTCCGTCCTACAGCACCGAAGCCGTGGCTCAGCACGTGTTCGCATTCATCTTAGAATTCGCAAATCATGTGGCGGCGCATTCCGATTCGGTTCATGCGGGCGACTGGATTAAAAATCCTGATTTCTGCTACTGGCTCTCCCCGCTCACCGAACTGAACGGAAAGACGCTCGGCATATTCGGTTTCGGTCACATCGGGCAGAAAGTAGCGCAGATTGCCCACGCGCTGGGAATGAACGTACTGGTTCACGTACACAGCGAAAAATCATTCACCGGCGGAGAAAAGACCGTGACCACCGAAGCACTTTTTTCTCAGTCTGACTATATCACCCTGCATGCGCCCATGACAAAAGAGACAGCAAATTTGGTCAACGAAAAAACACTTGCCCTTATGAAGCCCTCTGCAATTTTGATTAATACGGCGCGTGGTGGCTTGGTGGACGAGGCTGCGGTGCGCAAGGCTTTAGACGGCAAAAAAATCGCGGGCTATGCGGCGGACGTTGTTTTGAACGAACCGATGAATGCGGACTGCCCGCTGTACAAAGCACCAAACTGTCTTTTAACGCCGCACATCGCATGGGCTCCAAAAGAGACGCGCGAACGGCTTTTAGGAATCGCCACGGAAAACCTGAAGGCATTTATCAGCGGAAAGCCAATCAATGTGGTGAGTTAATATGGTCATTGACAGAAGGTTTAATTATAATTAAAATGCTTTAGTATTTTTAAACTTTTTGTAATGAGGAGACAAGAAAATGGGAAAGACCATAGCACAGAAGATTTTTGACGCACATCTGGTTGATTCACCGTATGAAGGCACGTATGTCCTGAAACTTGACCGCGTGTTCTGCCATGAAATTACAACGCCGGTTGCTATCAACGACCTTTTGGACAGGGGCAAGGACAAAGTGTTTGACCCGACAAAGATTAAGGCAGTCATCGACCACGTAACGCCCGCAAAAGACAGCAAAACCGCCGAGCAGGGAAAAATCTTGCGCGACTGGGCAAAACGTAATCAGATAAAAGACTTTTTTGACATCGGTTCAAACGGCGTGTGCCATGCGATTTTCCCGGAGAAAGGCTTTGTGCGCCCCGGCTACACGGTAATTATGGGCGACAGCCACACCTGTACCCACGGCGCGTTCGGGGCGTTTGCGGCAGGCGTAGGAACGACCGATTTGGAAGTGGGCATTCTCAAAGGTGTCTGCTCGTTCCGCGAGCCAAAATCAATCAAATTCGTGCTGAACGGAAAACTTAAAAGCGGCGTATATGCAAAAGATGTCATACTCTTTTTGATTGGCAAAATCGGTGTGAACGGAGCGACAAACTGCGTGGTTGAATTTACCGGCCCAATTGTGGATGCGATGGGCATGGAAGAGCGCATGACGCTCTGCAACATGGCTGTTGAGGCAGGCGGCACAAGCGGCATCTGCTTCCCTGATGAAAAAACTGTGGATTATCTGTGGGAATTCATCAAGGACGAATACGGCACAAAAGAAGCAGCCCTCGCCACCTTTAGCAAATGGCGCGATGACGATGACGCAGAATATGAGAAAGTGATTACGCTTGACCTGAGCGACCTTGAGCCGATTTGTACCGTTGGCTACAAGCCTGACCAAATCAAAAAAGTGTCTGAAATGGCAGGAACAAAAGTCAATCAGATTTACATTGGAAGTTGTACCAACGGCAGAATCAGCGATTTGCGCGTGGCGGCAAGCGTACTCAAAGGGCATCACCTTGCGGAAGGAGTTCGCGGAATTGTCAGCCCTGCCACGCCGAAAATCTACAAGATGGCGCTTGAAGAAGGCTTGATTTCCATCTTTATGGACGCAGGTTTCTGCGTGACAAATCCGACCTGCGGCGCGTGCCTTGGTATGTCTAACGGCGTTCTTGCTGCGGGTGAAGTATGTGCCTCTACGACGAACCGCAACTTTAATGGAAGAATGGGAAAAGGCGGCATGGTTCATCTGATGAGCCCCGCCACTGCAGCGGCAACAGCCATTGCAGGAACGATAACAAATTCATCACTCTATAAAGGTTAAAAGGAGTAAGAGATGAAAACTTTTGGTGGAAACGTACTTTTTTTGGATCGCTCAGACATCAACACTGACGAGATTATCCCGGCAAAGTACCTGACGGAAATTTCCAAGCAGGCCTTAAAGCCCTATTTGCTTGAGGATTTGAAACTTGAAGGCTTTAACCCCAAGACAGATATCTTAAATAAAAAGGTCATCATTACGCGCGAAAACTTTGGTTGCGGCTCTTCCCGTGAGCATGCGCCATGGGCTTTGGAAGTGAACGGCATTTACTGCGTGATTGCGGTGAATTTTGCGCGCATTTTCCGCCAGAACATGTACAACTGCGGACTTCTGGCACTCGATATGTCCAAAAAAGACATTGATGACATGTTCCGTACCTTTGCCGAAAAAGATACCGAATGCCAGATTAAGCAAAGCGATGACGGCACATGGAAAGTCAAGTTGATTGCAGGTTCGCTTTCCAAGAGTTATCCTTTCAAACTGGACGGTTTTGAAAAAGCCCTGATTGAGGATGAAGGCTGGGTTGGATTCGCGGAGAAAAAATACTAGTCCTCGTTTTGCGGACGGTCATTGAGCATAGTCGAAATGACCGTTATCAATTCAATTCTCGCGGACTGCTTTCATCTCTTTCTTTCTGGTATACATGGCGCGGTCGGCACGCTTAAAGACATTGCTTACACTACTATCAATAGCAGGGTCATATAAAGCGATGCCGATTGCCGCTGAAATTCGTTCCCACGGCTCCAATGTCTTATCCGATTTGATATTGTCAAGGTCTTCATTGAATTTTTTGCTGAGCGAATCAATATTCTTGTAGTCGGTGTTTTCCAGAATAACGACAAATTCATCGCCGCCGATGCGGAATATAGGCGAATGTTTAAAAATGTCACAGACAATTGAACACAATTTCTTTATCGCCACATTTCCCTGCTCGTGTCCGTAGCTATCGTTTATGCGCTTCAAGAAGTTCAGGTCAATCATCACAATACCGAATTCCACGAATCCGTCCGCCAAAGCCCACTCTATGCGGCGTACCTCGCTGTCATAAGAAATTTTATTGCGGACTCCAGTAAGCGCATCCTTATGCGCAAGTTCATTCATCTCGGCGGCCTTTTTCTTGGTTGAGGACAGCTCCTGCGCCGTGGAAAGCAGATTGTTCATATATTCTTCAATCTCCAGAATCATTATCGCAAACTGCCGCGCAAGCGCAGAAATCTCGTCATCACCTTTTGCCCATCTGCGGATTCCTGTGGCAATCTCTGAATTTTTCAGCGCGGCATATTCACGCACATCCGCCTGCAAATGAACCAAACGAGAAATGTACTTGAAATTCAGCACCAGAAGCACAAGCGTAACAAACAGAATCAAAATAATGCCGCTGCACGAACTCTGAATCAATACATTGCGCAGGATTCCCTTGTTTACGGTGGCAACCTCAATTTCCGTTCCAATCAGCCCCAGTTTTTTTCCACCTATGAACAACGGTGTATAATACGCATAGGTATGCCCCCACTCATTGTCCCAGACCTGATAGCCAATCGGAGGCTTTCCCGAAAACCATGCGTCCCACTGCACGGTATACACCGCCGGGTCATCATAGTATTCGTCACCAAGATACAGGAATTCTCCTTCGTCAGATTTTACGCCGTACATATTTTTGTGAGTCCGCTCGCCGTCAATCATATACACCATAATATACTGCTCTTCTTTTGGCACAAGATAATAAGTGTACGGAATATTGAACGCTTCGCGGGCTTTCTCAAAGGTCAGAAGCCAATACTCGTGGCGGTCAATGAAATACGCTTTTTTTACGTCCTCGTCAAGGTCTTCAAATGAAATGTCTTTTCTGAATACCTTTCCCGGATAGCGCGACACAAACAGTTCCTCAAAGGCAATCTTCGCGTCCTGAAAATCCGAAAAATCATAAGGAATGTCAACTTCGGCAAAATGTTCCATATAATACTGCTGATACAGAATAAAATCTTCGCCCTCTGACTGCATAAGACGGTCAAGGTATTCGCCGATGTTCCGAATGTTCTGCTCACATTCCTTTTTGTATGCATCCATCTGATTAAAATAAGTGGAAATTCCGCTCATAACCAGCGTGACAACAGTAAAAATACCAAAAATAACGGCAAATTTGAACAAAAGACCTGATGTTTTTTTAATCATAGATGCTCCTCCAAAAATGTCACGAAATCTTGTTCCGTAAGAGGCTTGGAATAGAAATATCCCTGCACTTGATCACAAGAGATTGAGCGCAAGAAATCCCGTTGAAGTTTGGTTTCTACCCCCTCAAACACAGTTTCCTTCTCCAAATGTTTGCTTAAATCTATCAGTCCCTGTATGAATTCCGCATCTCTTTTGCTGATGCCCCCCTCTTCGTTCATTGAGGAAAGCAGGAACTGACGGTCAAATTTCAGTACGTCAACGGGTACTTTTGTCAGCATAGTGAGAGAAGATTCTCCGCTGCCAAAATCGTCCATTGCGACCGTAAATCCTTCCCGATGCAGCCGATTCGTTGTCTCGCACAACGTTGAGCTATCCATAATCGACCGTTCCAGAATCTCCACCTGAACCAGATGCGGCGGAATGTCGTACTTCCTGAATATTTCCATAAAATCGTGCATAAATTTTTCAGGCTTGTTGTGGTTGCGGCTCATGTTCACGGAAATCGGCACGACTTTTTCTCCCGCCTTTAGCTGACGGTCGAGGAACTGAAACACTTTTTCATACACGTAAAAATCAAGTTTAATGATAAAGCCGTTCTGCTCAAATAACGGAATAAATGAATCTGGCGCAAGAATTCCCCTGTCTGCCGTCTTCCAGCGCACAAGTGCTTCCGCTCCCACAATCTTATCGCTTTCAAGGGAAATTTTAGGCTGATACACTACGAAGAACTCATTGTTTTCCAGCGCGGTCTCCATATTCAGTTCAAGGGAACGAATCTCATTCGCCTGATTAAGCAGACGGGAATTATAAATTGCAAAATTCTTAAGCATATCGTCTTTTATTGAAGTTTTTGCGAACGCTGCCTGGCTAATCAGTTGCTTTACCTGAATTTCACGGGCATTTTCAGGACGGTAGAATGTAATGCCGAATTTCGGGAAAAACGGAATCTCATAATTCTTACACTCGTCCATAACGATGTCCAGCGCCCTGCGGAACACGGTCATCGCAGTGCGTACATCGCTTATTCTAATGAACGACATAAATTGGTCTGCATAGCCACGTCCGATTATGCCGTGCTGTTCCTTGGTCACTTTATTCAGTACGCCCGAAAAAAAGAAAATCATCTTATCCGCATCTTCCATGCCATAGTTTTGGTTGATGACTTTTAGCCCGCGGATATCCGATTCTATCAGCATAAATTTTCCTCTGGGACTATGTCGTATGATTTTTTCTGCCTGAGCTACAAATCGTTCGCGCGTCCACAGTTTTGTGAGCGGGTCATAAACGGCATCTATCAGCTGATTGCTGTAGAAATAGTCGCTGATTGACATCTCCAGAATCAGAAGCAGGATAAGCGCGGCGACTGAAATAGAAATAATCATCAGGCGGGCTTTATTCTGCTGGCTATAAATAGTCTTCAGATATTTTTTGGGGAATCCCACCCCCAGCACCCAGTCACAATTCTGGATTCTCACATAAAATAAATCTATCGGCTCGCCAAGGTGATTTTCCGTCTCCACTACTCCGTTGCCTTCTTTTGCCGTTACGTCTGAAGTGATACCGCGATATTTTTCCGCTTTTGGGACAAAAATTTTTCCGATGTAACTCAAATCAGGGTGAATCAGAAGGTGTCCGTCTCTGTCCATAATGTATGCGGTACTTTCCTCGCCAATCCGAATATCATTCGTAATCACTTCCAGCACGTCAAGTTTTAACGCCGCACACAAAATTCCTTTCAGTTTGTGAGTTGTCTTGTCAAAATACGGCTCCTCAATAATGAACACAGGATAATCGCTGTATTCGGAATAATAAATATCGCTGACGTAATAATTTGACTTCTCGAAAAATGACGCGTTGATGTACGGCCTCCCGGTCAAATCAAGGACACTTTTTTGGGAGAAATAGCCGATGTTCGTGTCCATATCAACATAAAAAACCGTGCAAAAATCTTTGTGGACAAAAGGCACATTTTCGATAAGCCACTCATGAATCTCATCGTTGTTTCCTGTCGCAAACAATTCTGAATGATAGATTGAAGACAGCGATGTGTGGTAGTTTTCCAGATAAAAATAAATTGCGTTTGAGTAGCCTTCCAGTATATGCGAGCAATTTTCCTTATAGCGTTTTTCCACACGTTTTAAAACAGAGTCCATGACGATACTTGCACAGAACCATATGAGTACCATGGTAATCGTGCCGACCGCGAAGGTTGAGACAAATTTCGCTTTTCTAGGGCTAATGACTTTTTTTACTCTAAACAACACATTTTATTGTAGCACACTTATAGCAAAAACACAAAAAAATCTTTATATTTCTAAGAAAAATCTATATATTTCTGAAAAAAAAATACCTTTTTTTGGCAAGAATTTATTTTTTCTGAATCCGCCCGTTCTTTTTCAGGTAGTCCAAAATAAGCGCGACAATCTGCTCCGGGGTGCGTGTTGCCGTGTCGATTTTGAGGTCGGCAAATTCGTACTCGTTGTTGTCAATCTGATAGAGTTTTTGGTAGCGCGCGCTGTCCTCGCGGTCACGCATGGCGGTAAAATCCTTGATTTGCTGTAAATCGCCGCCCTCGCGGTTCAAGATTCGCTTGGCACGGGTATCGTCGCTCGCAATCAGGTAGACTTTTACATCCGCCTCTTTGAGCATCCAGATGGCAAGGCGACTTCCCAAAACGCAACTCTGCGCGCGGGCAAGCTCCACCTGCTTGGTGTCTACGGCGATGTCGTAGCTGTCGTCCGTCTTTGCGTTCTCAATCACTTCGGCGAGCGTCATGCCTTTTTCTGCCGCAAGCTGGCGGAACGTAAAGTTAATCAGCGTAATGCCAAGTTTTTCTGCAAGCAGGGTGCTGACGGTCGTGTTTCCGCAACCAGACTTTCCGCTGATAGCAATCCGCAGTTCCGTTCCATCGGTTAGTTTGTATTCTGCCATATATTCTTCCCCCAGAAAACGCGCCATGTGTATGCCCGAACGACTCACTCAATATTCTTGCATTGTTCGCGGATATTTTCAAGGGCATCTTTGGCGGTGATGACCTTTTGCCCCACCTCCGTGAACTGATTTTTACTGCCAATCGTATTGATTTCGCGGTTGGCTTCCTGACAGATAAAGTCAATACGCTTTCCTGGCGTAGGGTTCGTCTGAATTTCATTTCTGAGCGCAGCAAGATGACTGTGCAGACGGATAATCTCTTCGTTTATCGTGTAGCGTACAAGCATGGCAGCAGTTTCCTGCATAATACGGTTTTCATCCGCATGGTCGCCCAAAAGTTCGTTGAATTTCTTTGTAATCTGCTCTTTAAAACGGGCTTCCATCTGAGGCTGCCATTCCTGAAAGAACGCGGCACATTCGTTAAGCATGTCTAGTTTGGAAAGCAAGTCCCTGCAAAGGTTCTCGCCCTCGCGCGTGCGGTCAGCCAAAAATTGTTTGAACACCTCATCAAACACGCCCGCAATTTTTTCCCAGTATGATTCCGCGTCATACTCATGTGTGATATTCAGAACACCTTCCTGCTGAATGATGAGACCAAGCGGAATATCATCGGCAGGTTTTCCGAGCGCGGCTGCTATTTGGGCGATTGCGTCACGGTAGGCAATTGCGGCGGCAGGGTCTGGCGTGATGGTCGCAGTGGAATTGTTGTCATGCACGCGAATGGTCAAATCGACTTTGCCGCGCACAATCTTATCGCTTACCAGTTTGCGCAAGCGTGATTCAAGCGGATTTAAAAACGGCGGAAGATTGATACTCAAATCCAAAAAGCGGCTGTTCACCGACTTCATTTCAACGCTGATTTGCGTATTCTCCACAACGGTCTCTTTGTAGCCGTAACCGGTCATGCTGTTCATAATTTCAGTATATCACAACGCACAAAAAAATGCAAAAAAAGCGCGGGCATTGCGCATCAGATTTTAGCGACTTCAAGCATATCTTGTTGCTTTTTTCAATATTCACAGTATAATCAAGGTATGAAAAACGGGCAGGAAAAGGCAAAGGAAACTGTCGTAAAAAAGAAAGAGAGACGCAACGGATTTGGAAAACGGCTTGTGCTGAAAGTCCTGCTTCGGGTTGTCACGCTGCTGGTTCTGCTTGGCGCGCTGTTTTTTGGCTCGCGTTTTGCTTTTGTAAAAATTCTCAAAGTGACGGTGGCAAAAAAACACGCGCTTGTTGAGAGGGAATTGACCGAAGTCGCCGAACTTACGCTGTACAAAATGCGCTACTCTGACATCGCCACGATAAAAAAGAAGAATATGCTCGCAAAAGCCTACAGCATTGTGCGCTACGTGGGAACTGTCCGCGCAGGAATCAGCAATATTGCCGACACAGAAGTGTTCATTTCTAAAAATGGAAAGACAATCGATGTGATTCTGCCCCGTTCCGTACTTTTGGGAAACGACATAACAAGCATGGAAATCTTTGATGAGCAACGGAGCATTTTTCTTCCAATTACCACGCAGGAGATTTTTGATGAGATTTCCAACGCAAAGGAAGAAGTCGCAAAGGATTTGCTTGCGGAAGGTCTTTTAGAAGAAAGCGATGAGCGTGCCTGCAAAATGATTCAGCAGATGCTCACAAAATTCAACTTTGAGGAAATCAACGTGCTGACAAAGCAAGAGAGCGTTCTACCGCTCCCATAAGGTCTCCAGCACCTGTTTTCCGACCTTCCAGTTGTCGCCCGCGCCCATCGTGACGAACAAGTAGCCGTCTTTTGCGCCGCTGGGCTTGGAAAGTTCCCCAAGGGCAATACGCGCGGCTTCGTCAAATTCGGCGGCATAGATGGTATTTTTGTTATACTTTTTTGTACATGCTGCCAATATTTCTCCGGTAACACCCGCCGCCGATGCGTCTTCTCGCGCACTCCCGTAGATTTTGTTGACAATCACCATGTCCGCGCTGCCAAACGCTGAGGCGAATTCTTCTAAAAGCGCGGCAGTTCGTGTGTAGGTGTGGCTCATAAAATCCACGATGATTTTATGGTTCTTGTAGAATGAGCGGTAGCCCTCCAGCGTCGTTTTAATTGCCGTGGGATGATGACCGTAGTCATCAAGCACAATCACCTCTTCCCCGCGCGGTGTCTTCGCCCGACCGATGACTTCACTCCGCCGCTTTCCGCCCGAAAATGAAAGGAGCGCGCTCTTAATTTTGTCCGTATAGTCGGCGGGATTTTTTCTGGCGGTGCGGAGAAGTTCCGTCACAAGAGCGATAGCGGCGGCGGCGTTGCGCATATTGTGTTCGCCGGGAACAGAAAGGGCGCACTCCCCTATGCCGTTTGCGCTAGATTTGCCAGTCTTTTCGCCGAGTGAAAAATGCTGCTTTCCGCCTTCGGTGCGCCCGAACGTGATTTTGTATGCACCCGCCGCCGTTGTGCCGTAGGGAATTGCCTGTATGTCGGCGCGTTTTTCTTTGGCAAGCGAAACGGTCTCGCACGCGCCTTTGTCGTCCGCGCAGTATATGACCTGTCCGTTTTGGGGCAACTTGCAGAGATAGTCTGTAAAGGCGGCACGGATGTCCTCGTAGGTGGGATAATAGTCCTGATGGTCGCTTTCCACGCTGGTAAGGATGATTTTTTGCGGGCAGAACGCCATGAAGTGCCGCTGGTACTCGCAGGTTTCGGCGACAAAATAGGCGGGTTCATCGTTAGCCGGGTACTTTTTTTGGTGCGCGACAAATTCTGGCGTGGTCATCGTGCAGGAGCCGTCGAACGATGCGATGATTGAGCCAGCAAGCACCTGGCTTGGTAAGTCCAATGCTTTGAGCAACGTTCCGACAAGCCCGGTAGTGGTTGTCTTTCCATGCACGCCGCATACCCCGCAGGAATAGGCAGAGCGGGAGACCGCGCCCAAAGCCTCGGTATACAAAATAATCGGAATGCCACGGCGGCGGGCAGCAACAAGGTCAGGATTTTTTTCTGGGTTGTACGCGCTTGAATAGATTACGTACTGCACCGCATCAGTGATATTTTCTTCAGCAAATGGGAGCGCAGTAAGGTGCAGTTTCTCTAAGATTTCGTCCGTGTAAAAGCGTTCGGAAACATCGCTTCCCGTGATAACCGCCCCACGCGCGTACAAAATTTCCACCAAGGCTGCCATACCCGTACCCTTGATGCCGACAAAATGTATATGAACGCCGCGAACATCCTGCGGCAATGTTTCTTGTGAACTCATAGAAACAGTATACTGATTTTAACGCGTTAGGGATAGTAGCGGCGTAAGTTGCGGATTGAAAGCGAAGCGTCAATCCGCAATGGAGCGAAAGCGAAACCGCGCATAGCCCGACCGCCGCTTGCGGCGGGAACGCCCCTTGCTATATAATACAGGTATGAAACCAAAGATTTTTATTGACGGAAGCGAAGGAACGACGGGCTTAAGGATTCATGAGCGGTTCGCTGACCGTGATGACATTGAGATTCTGGCGATTGCAAGCGATTTGCGGAAAGATGTCGCTGAAAGAAAGCGGCTCATAAACGAGTCCGACATTACATTTTTGTGTCTGCCTGATGCGGCGGCGCGGGAGTCTGTCTCGCTCGTGGAGAATGAGAACGTAAAGATTATCGATACGTCAACGGCACACCGCACGGAAACAGGCTGGGCATACGGTTTTCCTGAACTTTCCGAAAAGCATCGCGAGGCGATAAAAAATGGAAAGAGGATTGCCGTTCCCGGTTGCCATGCGTCGGGCTTTGTTTCCGTGGTGTATCCGCTTGTCGCAGGCGGCATTTTGCCCGCAGACTATCCAATAGCGGCGTTTTCGCTCACCGGGTATAGCGGCGGCGGAAAGAAAATGATTGCCGAATACGAAGGCGAAGGTCGCAACACTGATTTGGATGCCCCGCGCGAATATGCCCTGAGCCAGCAGCACAAGCACTTAAAAGAGATGCAGGCGATTACGGGCTTACAGCGTGCGCCGCTTTTCAGCCCGATTGTGGCGGATTATTACAGCGGCATGGTCGTTTCCGTTCCGATTCACACAGAATTTTTGTTGAAGCACAAAACGCCCGCCGCCCTTACGAAATACTTTGCGGACTATTACAAGGGCGAAAAATTCATTTCCGTGGCGCAGAATACGGAAAACTTGTACGGAGGGATGCTCGCGGGAAACACCCTTTCCGGTTGGGACGGGCTTAAAATTTATGTCACGGGGAACGATGAGCGCGTTGTGGTGTCCGCGCAGTTTGACAATCTGGGGAAAGGCGCGTCAGGTGCGGCGGTGCAATGTCTGAACATTCTTTTGGGCTGTGACGAGGCTAAGGGGCTGGTTCTGTGAAAAAAATTATTGCGCTCTTCATCATGTTGCTCTTCGGCATGGCTCTGTTTGCAGAAATCGGACGCTGGCAGACTGACGACTACGCACTGAGCATTCAGTACAACAAGACTGTGCAGCCAGGGGATGCCGTTTTTGCCCGCCTAATTCTAAAGCCGAGGATAAAAAAAATGCGCCGCCTTACGGGAACTTCGAGCGCAACCATGCAACTGCTTTCCCTTCCAAAAGACGGAGCAGAGCAAAAATCAATTGGCAAGGCAACGATGTATATCATCAACAAAAGCACGGACAAAAAAAATCCCGCGAAAAACGATGTACTTTTGGCGGGCATTCCACTTTCCTCATACTGCAAGGTAGGAGATTACCAGCTGAAACTGATTTTTTCTGCGTTCGGAAAGAGCGAATATGAATTTACCGTGCCAGTCACCGTGGTCGCAAAAGAATTCATCTCGGAAACGATTCCGCTCAACGCATCGAACACCGCCATCAAAACAAACACCAGCAGTACGCGTATGAATCAAATCAACCGACTGAATGCCATTCTGCAAGCAAAAAATATGGATTCCGTGTACTCGGACGGGGCTTTTTCCGCACCGAATCCCGCCACGCGACGCACTTCATTTTTTGCCGACCGCCGCGTATATGCCTACTCAAACGGAAAATCGTCCACCAGTCTGCACTACGGCATTGATTACGGGATTCCCACGGGAAGCGAAGTCCGCTCCTGTGCGCCGGGCAAAGTGGTCATGGCAGAAGACCGCATCTCAACAGGCTGGAGCGTGTGCATCGAGCATCTTCCGGGGCTGTATTCGCTCTATTATCACATGAGCCGTCTTGATATTTCGGAGGGGCAAATGGTCGCACAGGGAGAACTGCTCGGACTTTCTGGAGCGACAGGTCTTGCCACAGGCCCACACTTGCACTGGGAAATCCGTCTGAACATGGAAGCCGTCAGCCCTGATTTTTTTACAACCGATTTTACGTTTTCCGACACGCAGGAAAGCAAAACGTATAGATAAGGGGAAAGCCTTCCCCTCGCTCCAGCCAGCAAGCTGTCTTACGCTACCCCTTCTCCTAGGGCTTGCGCCCTAAGACCCGCTGACAAGGCTCAAAAACGCATCCTCATCAATAATCGAAACACCGTACTGCGCCGCCTTTTGATTCTTGCTTGAGCCGCTTGACGTGTCATTGGTGACAAGGTATGACAAATCCTTGGTGACGGACGACTTGCATGAGCCGCCCGCCTTTTTGACCAAGGCTTCCGCATCGGCGCGTTTCATCGTGCGCAACTCCCCGGTAAAACAGAACGATTTTCCTGCCAGCGCACCGACTGCCCCGCCCTCCTGCAAGCGAATGGTATCAGCCACAAGAGACCGCATTTCCCCGGCATTCTCAGAAAGCCCTGCCACCAGCACGCGGGCGGTAATGTCTGCAAAGCCGTAGACGGAGGCAATTTTTTCTGCGGGGGCGGTCAAAAGACTTTCCAGTGTATTGAGTCCCGCATCAACCAGTTTCTGCACCATTGTCTCGCCAATGCCTTCAATGTCAAAGCCCGCGATGAATGCGGCGAGGCTTACATTGCGGTGAGACTGAATGGAGTCGTAGACTTTCTGCGCTCCGAGTGAATCTTTTTTGTCGGCGTTCTCTTCGTTCAAAAAATAGGATTTCAGTTCTTCTGCCGTCAGGGTGTAAAGGTCGCTTATGGAGCGCACGCGGCCATCTTTAAAAAGAGACGTAATGAGTGTTTCGCCCAAATCGCGGATATCAATGACGCTAATCCATTTTAAAAGCTGGTGCAAAATGCGCTTGTCACAATTTTTGTTCGGGCAGAAAAGCCGCGTGCCATCGTCCACCAGACTGCTTCCGCAAGTGCCGCATGTCTGGGGAAAGGAAATCGCGCTCGTCACCTGCCCCGCCTCTTCGGGTAAAACCTGCTCTATTTTGGGAATGATTTCTCCGCGCTTGACCACCACCACATGGCTTCCGATTTTTAC
>JAFSJX010000054.1 GCA_017449285.1 Treponema sp. | reverse complement strand
GGGCTTGGAGCGCTTGCAGGGTGCGAAGGAGCGAAGCGACTGAGACAAATACCGCTTACCCTGCACCGCGCGGAAAGCCCTGTCTTTTCTGGAAGCGCGCACTTTTTGCGACTGGGAGCCTGATTTGCTCTAGGGCGTGTGCGAGGGATTAGTTCTGAGCTTGGAACTCAGAGCAGACTCGGGCTTGGTCGCGGTCTCCTCCCAAAAAAATCTGACAAAAAGGCGATTTTGTGATAAAATACGCTCGTATTCTAAAATTCATTCGTATTTTTATCATAGGGGGATGCCATGAAAAAATCGTGCTGTTTTATGAAAATCGTTTCTGCGCTTTTTGCGCTTGGGCTGGGGCTTCTTCTTTCCGCATGCTCGGGTGGGACGAACTATGTAGGCAATACTAGTCCAATGGGAAAATCATACATGATAAAAATCTCAGATACAATTGTTAATGGTTCGGTAACTGCAAGCAAAAATGAATCTGTGGTTGGGGAAACAATTAATATTATCGTGGCACCTTCGGACGGCTATGTTTTGGATTCTTTGAGCGTAAAAGATTCTGATGGAAACGATGTGTCTGTAACAGAGCTGAATTTTACAATGCCAAAATCCGATGTTACGGTTTCAGCCTCATTCAAAGTTGTCATAATTCCGATTTTGAATTTATCATTGCCTAAAATTGAATTGTCATATATTACAGAACCATCATCTTTGACGACAAAAACAAAGTGCAATGAATTTTTAGATACTGGTTTTACATGCAATATTTATAGGTTGGATGAATTAGGAAGTGGAACAAAAGTTGCTTTTTCCAGCGATGATAGCGATGTTGTTTTTTATTATACATTGGACGGATCAACTCCAACTGAAAATAGTTTACGATATGAAACACCATTTGAAATAAAAAGAAAAACAACGGTTAATGTTATTTCTAAAAAGGGAACTTTAAAAAGTGAAGTTGCAACTTTAAATATTGATAAGCCATATGGGAAAAGTATCTCAGGAAAATTAAATCAAATTGCAGTTGGTGATGGAGTTGCTGGTATTTTTGTAATTTGTGAGGCATTAGATGATTTGTCAGGCCCTGATTTTTCAAAACAACATTTCATATTGAGGATTGACGATGGAAATGCTGAGAATGGTGATGGTTTAGCTTCTAATGTAATTTTTGCAACATTTGATAGTTGGGATTCAAATAATTTCGCCTCCTGTTTAGGAACTTTTAATATTTTTGGAAATGATTTATTTTCGTCAACAGGAACTTGGACTGGAACACTATGGACAAAAAACATTTATGAACTTGAGGCTTTGCCAAACCCCAGACGGCTTGAAGTGTATTATGGAAACTGAAAGATGAACGCGGAAAACGCACTTTTGAGCGAAGAAGACCCTATGCAATTCACATTCGATATGCCAGCGGACGATGTTGAAGTTACCACCACCTTCTTTGACGCAATTTATGTGAGCGCGAGCGGAAATTCAGGAAACGACGGTCTTTCTGAGGCTACTGCCGTTGACAGCCTTGCAAGCGCAATAAGAAAAATCAATGATATTGGTAACGAACTTTCTTTAGAAAACTTTGACTGGACTATAAAGGTGTGCGGCACTGTAACAGGCGCGCAGACAGTTGTTTATCCCATGCTTTCTGGCACGGCTTCAGTTACGATTGTTGGCGTGAATGACGGTATTATTGATGGAAATGAAGCTGGCACGGCTCTTACAATAAATCTTACTGTCCCTGTGACAATAAAAAATCTTACAATACAGAACGGAAAAACTTCGTCTAACAACGGAGCTGGAATTCTCATAACTGGCGCGCCCGTGAATCTGACACTTGACAGTTGTGTTGTTAAGAATAATTCTGTTGAGAACGGTAGTGGAGCCGAAATCTGCGTAGAGTACAATGGCGGAAGGACAGCAGGAACAAAACTGACGCTTAATAATACTGAGGTAAGTTCAAATACAATAACCCATGATGATTTTGTATTTACTTATAGCGGTGCTGGCATTATGATAGAAAATTCTGCGGTAGAACTAACACTGAAAGGAGCTTCTGTTATAAAAGATAATATAATTGATTGCTCAGGAAGGTCTGGGGCGGGGATGGGGAGCGAAACGCCGAATGGAGCTGGACTTTTCCTTGGAAACCGCGCCACTACTACTATAGAAGAGTCTGTATCTATAGAGAATAACTCCTTTAGGCTAACTTCCGGAGGAGTTTCTTACGGAGGTGGAATTTATATAAGCGGCGGAACTTTGACTGTTCCAGTAAGCGTATTTACCAATAATGTGGCTGTATATGGTAACAAAATATATATTAGTCCGCAGTCATCATCTGTCGTATATAATGGCGAGTCTATTTCTATAGATAGACCGGTTAACTGACGAATTCTTACTAAACTTATAGGTTCAATTTCGAGCTTTTACAAAACTGGTCATGCTGAACCCATTGTTTTGGGGGAAGGAGCAAAACGCTACTTTCGAAGCGTGTTTTTCTCCTTCCCCCAAGTCCCCAACCTCTTTTCCGCACGACTTGGGGACACCCCAAGACCCCGTCTGAGATTGCTGTAGGGCGGCAGTTCTGAGGCTTGAAACTCAGAGCAGACTCGGGCTTGGTCGGGCTGCCTCTCAGAATTGTTCTAAGCTCGGAACGGATTGCCAGTTCGGGCTATGTCCCGCGCCGCTTGTTTTTCCTTGACATCAGTGTATGGCTGGGACTAGAATAATATTATGGGAAAAGTTTTTTGTATTCGTTCATCTTGCACTGCATATCCCCTGCGTTTGGGACGGGGGGCAGTTCACAATAACAATAAAAATCACAGGACGCACTTTCTGCTTTTTTGGCGGTAGGAGCGTCTTTTTTTTGTGACAAAAAGCACGGAGGTCTTTATGACAAGACGAATCGGGAAATTTCTGTTTCATAGTACTTTCAGCGCCCTTGCGCTTGCGCTTGGGCTTCTTCTTTCCGCCTGCTCGGGCGGGACGAACTATGTGGGCACAGGAACAACGCAAGCCCCCGCAGCCACAGGAAGCTGCACGGTCACATTCGAGACGAACGGCGGAAGCGCGGTCACGGCGCAAACGGTGGAGAGCGGAAAGACCGCCAGTGAGCCAACAGCCCCAACTAAGGACGGCTTTACTTTCGGAGGCTGGTACACGGACAGCGCATTGACCGGCGTGTTCAGCTTCTCTACGGCAATAACGAGCAACACGACGCTCTACGCCAAGTGGATTTCTGCGGCAGTTCCGACAT
This sequence comes from Treponema sp., assembly GCA_017449285.1. Taxonomy (GTDB): domain Bacteria; phylum Spirochaetota; class Spirochaetia; order Treponematales; family Treponemataceae; genus Treponema_D. The sequence goes on along the minus strand of JAFSJX010000054.1, from coordinate 1,755 downwards.
TTGAGGTAACATTCGAGACGAACGGCGGAAGCGCGGTGACAAAGCAGGTCGTTGCGAGCGGAGGAGTGGCGGTGCTTCCTTCTGCATCTCCTACGAAAACTGGCTCTGAGTTTATCGGCTGGTATGCGGACAGCGGATTTTCCATAAAATATAACTTTACAACGCCAATTACAGCAGATACAACCGTCTACGCGCGGTGGTGGGACGCAACAGACTTTGTTCTTGCAGATGGAAAAATTGTTGGCGAGACCACTGGCTCAAATGTGTTCGTGTCAGGGCGAACCGTGACGACATCAACACTGTGGGCAAGCAACCACGAGGTAACCCAGGGCGAATACGAGACATACTGCAAGTACGGCAATTTCCTCCCGAGCGCGACAGACGGCATAGGCGCGAACTACCCCGCGTACTATGTGAGCTGGTACGACGCGCTCGTGTACTGCAACAAAAGGAGCATTGCGGAGGGACTTACGCCCTGCTACACCATAGGCGGAAGCACGAATCCCGCAAGCTGGCCTGGAGTCGTGGACGACGGAGCCGGAAAACATTGCGGACCTGCGTCAAGCAATGCGGACTGGTATGCCGCCACCTGCAACTTTAGCGCGAACGGTTACCGCCTGCCCACGGAGGCGGAGTGGGAGTGGCTTGCGCGCGGAGGAGACCCGGCTGCGGCTGCATGGGAGCAGACATATTCAGGAAGCGACACGATTGACGATGTTGCGTGGTACACGACGAATTCAGGCTCAACGGCGCACGAGGTAAAGCAGAAAGCGGCGAACAGCAAAGGTCTCTACGACATGAGCGGCAATGTGTGGGAATGGTGCTGGGACTGGTGGTACAGGACTATCACGGCGACCACGCCGGCTTCTGGCGCGGCTTCCGGCTCGCGCCGCGTCATACGCGGTGGCGCGTGGAACGTCAATGCGTCCCTCAGTGCCATGTCCTACCGGGTCCACAACAGCCCGCCTACCCGCTACCACGACTGCGGTTTTCGTGTTGTTCGTACGGCGGAGTAGCACTTTGGAGCTTTGCTCAAAAGTGGTCGCATCTTGCCGCAAGCGGCAAGATGGCCGAGTTTGTGAAACAAACTCGCCGTCACATGATTTTTTCTGCCGACACGGAGACTATGGGGCTTTTTGTTCTTAGAATGCACTTAGCGTCAGTATTCTGACAGTAACGTATTTTTTCTCACTTATAACAAAAAATTATCGTAAATTTAGTGTCAAAAATGCAAATTCTTTAACCCTTTATAGGTATGGAGAATATTAAAAATAAAAATGAATTAACGCCAGAAGAAAAGTGGGAGTCTCTCACTTTCGCAAACAACTTCCTCTTTTGCAGGATATTGGAGAGCGAACCAGAAATTTGCAAAAGGATTCTTGAGATGCTCCTTCACATAAAAATCGAGCGGCTTGAGATGCTCCAGTCGGAGCTTACGATTCAGGTGGGGCTGGACTCCCACAGCATCCGCTGCGATGTGTACGCGAAGGACGAGGGGCGCGTTTTTGACATAGAGATTCAGACCACGAACCGCTCAGATTTGCCCAAACGCGCCAGATACTACCAGAGCGCGATAGACATGGACTGCCTTTCGCGTGGGGAGGAGTACGAAAGCCTGAAAGATTCGTATGTCATCTTCTTGTGCCTTGACGATATGTTTGGGAAAGGGCTTCCAGCTTATTTCTTCGAGAACATCTGTGCTCAGGACGGAAAGACGAAGCTGGGCGACGGGGCGTACAAAGTCTTTTTCAACGC
>JAFSJX010000053.1 GCA_017449285.1 Treponema sp. | reverse complement strand
GGGCTTGGAGCGCTTGCAGGGTGCGAAGGAGCGAAGCGACTGAGACAAATACCGCTTACCCTGCACCGCGCGGAAAGCCCTGTCTTTTCTGGAAGCGCGCACTTTTTGCGACTGGGAGCTTCGCCAAAGCTGAATGCTATTAACGGCTGTAGTTACTGTATTAAGAGCTCGAGTGATTAGTTCTGAGGCTTGGGCTTGGTCGGGGGTTGCTTGCAAGTGATTGGTTCTGAGCTTGGAACTCAGAGCAGACTCGGGCTTGGTCGGGCTGCTTGCGGAGGATTTTATTCTAAAACTCAGAACGGATTGCCAGTTTGGGCTTGGTCGGGCTGCCCCTCAGATTGATTCTAAAACTCAGAACGGATTGCTAGCTCGGGCTGAGTCGCGGGCGCATTCCCAATCCAGCAATCCGACACAAAAAGTGCGCAGCGTGAAGAAAAGCAGAAGGGCTTGGAGCGCTTGCAGGGTGCGAAGGAGCGAAGCGACTGAGACAAATACCGCTTACCCTGCACCGCGCGGAAAGCCATGTCTTTTCTGGAAGCGCGCACTTTTTGCGGCTTGGGGCTTCGCCAAAGCTGAATGCTATTAACGGCTGTAGTTACCGTATTAAGTAGGAATGAGCAATTGGTTTGATGATAAAAATAGTGGGCATTGGCTCACAGGGGATTAGTTCTGAGGCTTGGGCTTGGTCGGGGTTGCTTGCAAGTGATTTATTCTAAGCTCAGAACGAATTGCCAGTTCGGGCTATGTCCCGCGCCGCTTGTTTTTCCTTGACATCAGTGCATGGCTGGGACTAGAATAATATTATGGAAGAAGTCTTTTGTATTCGTTCATCTTGCATTGCATATCCCCTGCGCCCAAGTCGGAGGGGGCAGTTCGCTTTTTCCGCACAATCACAATAAAAATCACAGGACGCACTTTCTGCTTTTTTGGCGGTAGGAGCGTCTTTTTTTTGTGACAAAAAGCACGGAGGTCTTTATGACAAGACGAATCGGGAAATTTCTGTTTCATAGTACTTTCAGCGCCCTTGCGTTTGGGCTGGGACTTCTTCTTTCCGCCTGCTCGGGCGGGACGAACTATGTGGGCACAGGAACAACGCAAGCCCCCGCAGCCACAGGAAGCTGCACGGTCACATTCGAGACAAACGGCGGAAGCGAGGTTGCCGCGCAGACAGTGGAGGGCGGAAAGACCGCCAGTGAGCCTACCGCGCCCACAAAAAGTGGGTTCGCATTCCTTGACTGGTACGCTGACAGCGCGTTCACCACAAAATACGACTTCTCCTCTGCCGTCACTTCCGACACGACCGTATATGCGCGGTGGTGGGATGCAACTGGATTCGTGATGGCTGAGGGAGATAGTGTGGGCGAAATCACGGGGTCGAGCGTGTTCATATCGGGGCGCACGGTGGAAATCGCAAGTCTGTATGTTTGCGACCACGAGGTAACTCAGGGCGAATACGAGACATACTGCAAGTTCGGCGGCGACGCTCCGAACGCCACATACGGCGTGGGCACGAACTACCCCGCGTACAATGTGTGCTGGTACGACGCGCTCGTGTACTGCAACAAAAGGAGCATTGCGGAGGGACTTACGCCCTGCTACACCATAGGCGGAAGCACTGACCCCGCGAGCTGGCCAAACATCGTTGATGACGGAGCCGGAAAACACTGCGGACCGTCATCAACCAATACGGACTGGAATGCCGCCGGCTGCGACATGACGGCGAATGGCTACCGCCTGCCCACTGAGGCAGAGTGGGAGTACCTCGCCCGGGGCGGAAAAAACGGCATTGCAGGAACTCAGACCATCTACGCAGGAAGCGACACTGTGGACGATGTTGCGTGGTCCGGGACGAACTCTGGAAGCACGGCGCACGAGGTTAAGGGCAAGGCAGCAAACTCGCTGGGGCTTTACGACATGAGCGGAAATGTTTTTGAATGGTGCTGGGACTGGGACGGAACGATAACGGCGACCACCCCTGCGGCCGGCTCGGTTTCTGGCTCGGCCCGCGTCGGGCACGGTGGCGCGTGGAACGGCCATCCGTCATGCTGTGCCGTGTCCTACCAGGGCCGCGCCAACCCGTGTAACCGCTACTACTACTGCGGTTTTCGTGTTGTTCGTTCCAGTTCTTAAAAAACAAAAGAAAAAAAATTCGCCGAGTGGAAGAGCCGACAAACTCATTCTGCGTGGAGCTGATTTTTTTGCGACTTGGGGGCCTGATTGCTCTGGGGGCCCCGCCAAAACTGCACTTATAACAAAAAATTATCCCGAATTTAGTGTCAAAAATGCAAATTCTCTGACCCTATATAGGTATGAGAAATTTAAATGAAGACAAAAATCTATCGCCAGAAGAAAAGTGGGAGTCTCTCACTTTCGCAAACAACTTCCTCTTTTGCCGAATCCTTGAGAGCGAGCCAGAAATTTGCAAAAGGATTCTTGAGATGCTCCTTCACATAAAAATCGAGCGGCTTGAGATGCTCCAGTCGGAGCTTACGATTCAAGTGGGGCTTGACTCGCACAGCATCCGCTACGACGTG
>JAFSJX010000052.1 GCA_017449285.1 Treponema sp. | reverse complement strand
TCGGCCGACACTTCCGACATGAAGGCTTCTGCAATCAGGGCAAGGCTCTGGTCAAAGGGGGCGTACACTCGCGTAATCACGAGAAGGAAGGTGAAGAGCGTCATAAAATCAATCTGCCCGGAAAGGATGAGGTTCGCACCTGTGAGAATCGTCGTGGCAACCCCAAGCCGCATGATGACGCTGGCCGCGTTCACGAAGATTCCTGTGGCAAGCTCGCCTTTAATCATCGTCTTTTCCTGAAAATCAATCGTTTTGTTCACTTCAGAAAGAAATTTCTCTTCCTGATTTGTTGCGTGAATTTCCCGGAGATTTTCGATTGTTTCCTGCATTATGTCGGAGACGGCAAGGCTCGCTTTTTTTGTTTTTTCAGCATTCCGCTTTGCCATCTTTCTTGAGCCGAACAAAAGTGCGAAGGCGACGGGAACTCCCCAAAGGCAGGAAATCATGAGCCGCCAGTCAAAAAGGGCAAGCATTACAGCCACAATTGCGGTTGAAACGTAGGAGCCGTAGAGATAGCCCAAAACATGCGACCAGACATGCTCCATGCGGTTCACATCGCTCATAATCGTCTCGGTCAAATCCGCCAAATCACGCTTTCCGAAAAAGGAAAGGGGAAGTTTTCGGAGCCGTTCGGCAATCCCGATTCTCATCTCCTTGATTTCGCCGTAAACCAGGCCGTAAGTCGAACGGTACTGCTGAACGTGCGTCAAGAGCGAGAGGACGGCGAATCCAAGAATCAGTGCGATGAAAAATGCCGTTTTTGGAAGAGCTTCGCCTTTTGTGTGAGTTTTCATGAATCCTTCCATCAAAAAATAGAGGATTCCTATTCCGCCCATGACGACAAGATTCACGATGACCGTCCAGAACATCCCTTTTTTTGTGTTTGAAAGGCCTTTGTCTGAAAGCGCGTATTTTCTTTTGAATTTTTCCCCGAACATCACTCGTTTCCTCCGATTTTCCATTCTGCGGCTTTGTTGTAGTCCGCCCACATTTTTGCGTAGCTTCCGCCTGCGTTTTTGAGTTCTTCGTGCGTGCCAGTTTCGATTATTTTTCCGCCCGCAAGAACGATGATTTTGTCCGCGCCAACGACGGTGGAAAGGCGGTGCGCAATCATCACCACGGTTTTTCCTTTGGTGAGATGCCTCAAGGCCGCGTGAATCAGCTCTTCGTTTTCCGGGTCTGCGAATGCCGTGGCTTCATCGAGAACGACAATCGGCGCGTCTTTCAGAATTGCCCTGGCAAGGGCGATTCTCTGCTGCTCGCCGCCAGAAAGATAGGTTCCCCTGCTGCCGATTACGGTGTCGATTCCGTCCGGAAGATTTTTGATGATGTCTTCGCAGCGGGCTTCTTTCAAGGCCAAAAGCACTTCTTCCCGGGACGCATTCGGGCGGGCTGCACGTACATTTTCGAAAATCGAAGTCTTGAAGAGCCTTGAATTCTGGAAGACGAAGGAAATTTTTTCCATCAAAACTTTCTGCTCGATTTCCTTTACATTCACGCCGCCGATTTTCACTTCGCCGCTTTGCACATCCCAGAAGCGGGGAATGAGACTTGCGGCCGTTGTCTTTCCGCCTCCGCTTTCTCCCACCAATGCAATCGTCTCGCCGCTTCTGGCTTTGAACGAGACGTTTGAGAGGGCCGGATTGTCGCTTCCATCGTAGGTGAATGTTACGTTTTCAAATTCAATACTGTTGTCGCTTGGAAGTTTGGGATTTTCGCTCTGGCTTAAGACTGGAGCCTTCATCACGGTGTCGATTCGGGCGAGGGCTGTGCGCGCAAGGAGCGTTCCGCTTGAAGCGAACATGATTCTGGCAAGTGCCGTTGAAATGATTGCGCTGAATACGGCATAAAAAGCGAAATCCGTCAAAAATTCAGCGAAAGTTCCGCCAGAAAGTGCTTTTGGGGCAAGCAAAAGGGCGGCTGGAACCAGAAAGATGAAAACGCCTTCCGTAACTGTCAGGTTCACCGATTGCGGGAGCCTGCACACGCCGTCTGTGTATTCTTCCGCCCGTTTGCTGTATTTTTCGATTGCTTCCTTAAAAAAGCGGAATGAGTAAACCGTCTGCTGGAAGACTTTTACGACTGGAATTCCGCGGACATATTCTGTTCCGGCCTTTGCCATTTCGTCCTGCGCGTCCTGGTAAATCAGCATGAGCTTTGCGTTTTTTCCGCCCATCATCGTGCAGAGCATGAGAATGGAAATCACCACCGAAAGAAGGCAGGCTGCCCCCATTTTCCAGTCGAAAACGAACATCAAAACGACTGTGGAAAGGAACATTGCCGCCGTTCCGGAGATGTCCGCAAGATTGTGGGCAAGGAGTGTCTCAGTTTCACTCGCTCCGTT
>JAFSJX010000007.1 GCA_017449285.1 Treponema sp. | reverse complement strand
GACATTACAACAGCCTATACTTACACTTCCTTAGAATTACAGAAAGACAATGGAGACAAATGATTGTATGAAATCCCTAAAAGTTATTCTTCGCTGGCTTCCCGCCGCTTTTATCTTCGCGTGCAGTTGGTATCTTTCTTCACAGGAAACAATCGAAATGATGCCGAGTTTTTGGAATGCGGACAAACTGGTTCACTGCGTGTGTTTTGCGGGGCTTGCGTTTTGGGTGGCGTTCGGCGTGTGGGTTAATCTACCGACAAAATGGAGAATTGCGCTACCTGTCGTCATTGTATCTGCGTACGGCGTTGTGGACGAGATTCATCAGTATTTTACGCCAGGTCGAAGCAGTTCGCCGTTTGACTGGATGGCGGACACTTTGGGCGCGGTAATCGGAAGCGTGGTGTTCTTTTACGTCTGCAAGTGGATTTCTGCGCGCTTACCGTGATGCCTTTGCCCTGGTACTTATGCTGAATTTGCTTGCTTTTTGGCGTTGTTGACCGTATAATTTTTACTAAGAGGTACACTATGGCAACACCAGAATTAAAAGGAACGCAGACTGAAAAAAATCTGCAAACGGCTTTTGCGGGAGAATCGCAGGCTCGTAACAAGTATACGTACTACGCAAGCAAGGCAAAAAAAGAGGGGTTCGAGCAGATTGCGGCAATTTTTACAGAGACCGCTGCTAATGAAAAGGAACACGCAGAAATTTGGTTCAAACTGCTGCATGGCGGTGAAGTTCCCACAACGACAGTCAATCTGAAAGACGCGGCTGACGGCGAGAACTATGAATGGACTGATATGTATGACGGTTTTGCAAAAACGGCAAAAGAAGAAGGCTTTACCCGCATCGCAAAATTGTTCGAGATGGTCGGCGCAATCGAAAAGAAGCATGAGGAACGCTATCGCAAATTGCTGGACAACGTAGAAAAAGAAATTGTGTTCAGCCGCGACGGAGATACCATCTGGCAGTGCCGCAATTGTGGTCATATCGTTGTTGGAAAGAAAGCACCGAATGTCTGTCCGGTCTGCGAACATCCACAGAGCTACTTCGAGATTCATGCGGAAAATTACTAAGTCGGAGCGTTTGTTTTTCAGATGATGAAAAATAACTGGATTCTTGGCGAATTTGTGGTATGCCTTCTAATATGAATTTCCGCCGCATGCGACATATCCTTCTTTCTCTTCTGACAGTATGTGCTGTTATTGTCTGCGTGTTCGCTTTTTTTTCACGCCAATGGAAGACAATTTCTTTGTTTGAAAAAACGGTGTCGCTTAATCCCGGTTGGGATATGGTAAACCCTGGCCCGACATCGCCCGAAGGTACAGTTGCGGTGGAACGTAGTTTTTCGCTTCTGGAATTGCAGTCTGCAAACGGCGGAACGACACTTTTCTTTCGCACCGTTAATATGCGCGTTGTTGTTCGTGTGAACGGTAACTACCTGTATTCGTATGGTTTTTTGGATAAAAGTTATGTAGGAAGTGAGTGTGGTTCTGCCTTGCATTTTGTGCGCTTGGCTCATTTTTATCCGGGAGACAATTTTACGGTAAACATAGAGTTTTCTCCCGCATTTCAGCCGAAAGAAAATGGTTTCTTTAAGCACGGCAGACAGACGCTTATTACGCCAGAGATTTATTTTGGCTCAAAGGCAGCCTGTATGCAGAAGTATATAGGAGGTTGTATAGTTCCTGCGCTGATAAGTTTTATCATCATAATGCTGGGCTGTCTGTACTTACTTCTGACAGGAACATTCTGGTTCGTTCAAAAGCAGTATACGCGGAATTTCTGCTACTGGGGCGTATTTTCCATCATCGTGGGTATCGGCTTTTTCTTGGAGAGCGGATTTGCTGACCTTTTGATTCCGCATGTGTTTATCAATTATTTTGCTTCTACGCTCATACTGGCGATTCTGCCCGATTTGTTTTTGATGTATGTGCGTACAAGCAAACTGGTTGCATCCTATACGAAAATGGGAACTTTCTTTATTTGGCAGAGCATTGCGAACGCGTTCATGGTGTGTGTCTGTGCGTTCATTCCGTCTCTGCCATTCAGTTATGTGCGTGACTATATTATTATTACCCATGCCGTTTATCTGTTCTTTGTAATCGCCATTATTTTGAATGATTGTGCGGTTCGGGGCAGAATGCCGAATCTTCCTTCAGCGTTAATCATCCTTACGTCCGTTGCGTTGCTGATTGATTTTACGCTTTATCTTTTTCCTCCGTATCGTGTGGACTTGTTTACGTTCAGCCGCTTTTTTATGCTGGCGTACTTGATTTTGCGGACGGTAGAGGTTATCAGTGATTTTTACAGCACGCAAATTCTTTCTGCGCGGGAAGATATGTATCGGACGGTTGTTGTGCGCGATTCCCTTACCAATGTGATGACCCGTTCCGCGTTCTGGCGTTTTCAGAAAGATTTTTTTGCAAAAAACAAGACAATCAACAATCGGTTTACGCTCGTCCTCTGCGAAATCGCAAATCTTAGGAATATCAATGATAAAGAAGGTTTTGAAGAAGGCGATGAAGTATTGAAAACGGTCTCTCAGATTCTTCGGTTGCATTTTGTGCAGGAAAATGTGTACCGCCTGAACGGAAGTTGTTTTGGCGTGGTTTTGATTGATATTCCGTATGATGTGGTTACTCGGAATGTAGAGGAAATTGAAAAGACAATGGCAGATTACAACAGCACACAGGATTTTGGAACGATTCAGCTGGCAATTACTGTGGGTATGTTCAATACAGTTCAAGACAAAAGTTTCGATGCGTTCTTGTCGAAAATGCATCAAAGATTAACAGAACAAAGTCGGTCTCTTTTGGAAAAAATAAAATGAAACATTCATCAGCCTTGGTTGTTATTTATTACATTCCGTGTTAAAATTCATAATGCTTATCCGTCGGGATAAGGCGGAGGACTGATGCTTACAAGAGAAGCAAAAAGACGGGCGATAGGTTTCGTCGGTATACTGACATGTCTGCTTTTCTCATGCAAGAATTTTTCCAGTTTTGAACTGCCAAAATCGGTCAAGATTGAAACTGAGGGTGCTGAATATAATATTCCCGCAGGCTGGGTATCAGTTAATTTTGACGACTACATAGACGCAAAAAAACTTCAGCAAAAGATGGACAACACAAACAAAGATGCTGATAAAGAGGGATACGATATTGACCCTTATGCAACTCCCGAAGAAGCACAGGCAGTAATTGATTCCAAGCGAAAGATGTTTGTGTACGATTATTATCCTAATAAAAATGCCAGCACACAGGAATACATCATCAATTATCCTATTTCGACAATTCCGCTGGACTTAAATCAGTACATCAAGGCGAATCTGAATATTGATGCGGATATAAATAAAAAGATGGAGCAAAGTTTTTCCGTTCCAGACACAAAAAGCATTGCCACAAACGAACAGACCGTAACGATTCCGAGCGTAAACAAAAAATTGGTAGAAAAATTTACAATATCGGAAAAAAATCCGCTTTCGCTTTCTGCGGCAGAAATTGCGGGCACTTATTTTTCATCGAAGGAATTGAGCGAAAAGCCGGCCAACTGGTCGGAGAAAAATCCATATACAAAGCTTGACCCGCTGATACTTACGTTTGACGTTACTGTTCCAGACTTTAAAACGATGAGTTTTACCTCCGGCTCGCTTGAACTGACTTTAAAACGAACAGATACCGATATAGTTGATGATGATTTTCTCTATGAGATGCAGATTTTTCTGATAAATGGCACTACGGGCGCAGTCATTTCTGGCTCAGACGTAAAAGACGTTTCTCATTATGAAAAGACATTTTCTCTTTCGCTGGAAGGAAAAACGATTGTTCCTAATATGAAACTGAAAATTGATTTTACCTACGGCGGCGGTACGTCAGGAAAATCTCATTCGTACAGAATTACTCCGAAACTTGCAGACGGAACAAAAATCGCAAGGATTACCGGGCTTACCATTTCCGCCGATGAACTGGGAACAAGTCAGAATATAGATGTGCCGGTAAATATGGCAGATTTGGGGGATTATCTTATTAAAGGAACGATTAGAGATGGCTCAATGTCGTTCAGTGCCCTTATGCCGGCTAACTGGGAAAAAGTTTCAAGCGTTGCGGAAATCAGCGTAAAAGGCGTTATTGACATCCATAAAGATAAATTTGCTGATGTGGGAGAAAAAAGCGATTATTTCTTCAATAAGACTGCTTCGCTGGAGGGCTACGAGATAGATTGTTCGGAGACAACAACTGCCACGCTGTATGGAACAGTATCTTTATCGTTTAATGATTCAACCATCACGTTTACAGATAAGACGGTAGATGACATAACAATTGCCGTAGCGTGTTCATTTGACGTAACAAGAGTAGAAAAGGCTCTGGTAAATATCGAAGGTCTTATAGACAAAGACCAGCTGAAACAGACGATACCAGTATCTTTTGGCGAAGTAAAAGACTATATTAAGTCCGCGAAATTTACAGAATTTGGTCTTACTGGCAATTTGTTTACCGATTTGCCCGCAGAAAAACTGAACGTAACGCTCAGCCTGAAATCTAGTGCGCTGAATATTCCCACGTGCAAAGATACGGTTGACATTATGGACGAAAAGGAATCGTTTGATATAAGAACGGAAAAGAGCTGGTCAAAAGAAATTTCTTTTGCAACGAGCGCAGAGTTTCCTTTTGATGTGAGCGTTGACTTTACGGGCGATGACACGGAGCATCCTTACTATATTATGGTCGATGCGCTGAATCTTGGCACAACGTATACAATCTTGCCGAATTTAAGTTTGGTCTTTGACTGGGAATACATGATAATCAACACCGCCAATTTAACGTCAATGGAGCCAATGGAGCAACCTATCGGTTTTGATTTGGAAGAAATCCTCAAATCATTTACGACGGACAATCCGCAGTATGAGGACATTATCAACCATATAAAATTTTCGGATATTGATGGCTATGTGTATCTGACAAAACCAAAAGCCATTGACGAATACGATGACCCGCTGTCCGATGGTTTTTTAGGAACCTTTTCCGGCGAAATAAAGGCATTGTACGATGGCAATGATTCTGGTCTTGATTTGATTGAGCCGGATTCACCGTTGCCGCTTGTGTCCAAAGGAAAGTCTTTTGCCGAACTCGCCGATAAAAACCTGACGATTGTGAGCCCAGAAAAATTTATGGAAACTTATTATTCTGCGCATATAAAAGAATCGGAAAATCATTTGCCAGACGGAAGAGGGCAAACCGTTTTGTGCGAGATTATAAATATGCATCCGAAGAATTTGCGCTTTAGGTACAAGCTGGGGCTTTCTGGCGGAACTGAGGGCGGATTAAAATTCTATAAAAAAGATTTGGAAAGACTTGGCGCAACGTCGGAAGACACGGCTGGCACCGGCGATACAAAGAAAACCGTTTCTATCGACATATCCATTGCCATTCTGCTTCCGTTCAAGATTCTTATTGACGATGATATTAAAATAGAAGATTTGCTTGATTTTATAGGCAATTCTGTGGAAGTAGAAATGCCTGGCACAGATGAGTATGACGAATACATCAATTTGGCAAAGGACATAAAATGCACTTATGAAATTGCAAATACAACTGGACTGAATATAACTGCCATTTTCTCCGATGCGGAAGGTTTGATTTCTGGCAAAGAATTGTATCTTAACTCGGGAACGAACACCTTTTATTTGCAGCAGGACGAAATAAAGAGAATTGTGGGTTCAACAGAAAATTTCTCTCCAATCATACAGGCAACGATTCATGAGGGAAGCGTAAATATTCCCCGGCACGCGCAGTTGCGGTTATCTGCAAATCTGACAATCAGAACTGGTGGCGAGTGGAGCAAAGAATGGTAAAAAAGATTTTTTGTTCAATAGTTATAGGTTCTCTTTTTGCGCTTGTCTCCGCAGAATTATACAAGCCTGTTCGTTTTATTGAATTTGGCGTGGCATCGGAAGCGGCGGTATCAAACAATTATTTTTCAGTTGACCAGATAATGACCAAGCAGATTGCGCTTAATTTGCAGAAGATTGCAAAGGAGTTGCCTAATAAGGGACTTTCCGTTGATTTTTCCGTCCATGAGCAGAATTTTCTGAATGTAAATATCCGTCCAGATTTAAGGCTTGGTTTTTCTGCTAATTTGGAAGGCAGCGGAAATATTACGTTCGGAAAAGATTTGTTTGATTTCCTTGGCTCTGGTTTTTCTGCAGGTGAACACAATACGTATGAGACATCTAGTTACGGCGATGTTTTCTTTGACCTTTCGTTTTCTTTTCACACGGTGATTCGTCAGACGTATGGTTTGACGGTTACACCCTCATATTATGTTCCGCTTTTGTACGTGGGAGATACGACTGGCACAGTAGATATTAACACGGATTCTTCTGGTCGGATACGGGCAACCGCAGAGGCAACGGTAGATGTCTATTCGACGATGTGTACAAAACCGTATGTCAAAAATACGTTTTCTGGCAGCGATATAGGAAGCGATATTGCCGAAGCCCTGCACAAAGGTGGATTTGATATTGCCGTTGAAGTGGAACGTCAGTTGTTGGAGTCTCTTGATGTGGGTGTTTTTACACGGCTTCCTATTTGGCCGGGAAAAGTCGATTATATGATGCGGGAAAAACTGACGGCTTCGTTTACAGGTGACAATCTGCTTAGTAACCTGATGGACAAAAAAAGCGATTTGTACGAAATGGATTATCATCTGAGCGACATTATGTATAGCAGCGTTACCCCGAAGAAAGTGTGGCGACCATTTAGGCTTGGGGCAGAAGCGGCGTGGCGACCTTTTGGCAAATGGTGTACGTTCCGCCCGAAACTGGCTCTGGTTGTGCGCAGACCCTATACAAGTGATGTAATGGTATACCCAGAATACTTCTTAGGCGCGGAATTTGCGCTGTTTAATATTGTTGGCTTGAATTTCGCCACGGCTTATGAAAACAAAGTGTTTTTCCAACAGATTGGATTTATGCTGAACTTTAAGGTCGTCCAGATTGACATAAAAGCATCATTGCGTGGCGCAAGTTTCGTAAATAGTTTTAATTATACAGGTGCTGGCGTATACACTGGCGTAAAAATCGGATTTTAGCACAAAGATTGTCAGATTTTTGTGTGTCGATATATGCGTTTGCCCTGCCCCTTGCGCCAAATGCTATTTCCATTCATAATACAAAGGAAATAGGAGATTTTCTATGAAATTAAAATCACTCGAATCAGCACTTTCTGCGACAACGTACCCAGGACGCGGTATCGTTATTGGGCGCAGTGAGGACGGAAAAAAAGCCGTCACTGCATATTTCATTATGGGGCGTAGCGAAAACAGCCGTAACCGTGTGTTTGTAAAGGACGGCGCAGGAATTCGTACACAGGCATTCGACCCTAGCAAGATGAAAGACCCCAGCTTGATTATCTATGCGCCTGTTCGTGTTCTGGGAAATAAAACGATTGTCACCAACGGTGACCAGACGGATACGATTTATGAGAATATGGACAAACAGCAGACCTTTGAGCATAGTTTGCGTTGCCGCGAATTTGAGCCGGATGCGCCTAACTACACGCCCCGTATCAGCGGTATTATGCATGTGGCAGATGGTGACTACAACTTTGCGATGTCGATTCTCAAGAGCGATGACGGAGACCCCGCAAGTTGCAACCGTTTTACTTATGCCTATTCAAATCCCAAGGCAGGCGTTGGTCGCTTTATCCATACATACATGGGCGATGGAAATCCTCTTCCCAGTTTTGAGGGTGAGCCAGAATTGGTCAAAATTGAGGGTGACATTGATGCCTTTACGCAGAATGTATGGAATTCATTGAACGAAGAAAACAAGGTGTCTCTTTTTGTTCGCTTCATTGATATTGCGAGCAGCACATGGGAAGACCGAATCGTAAACAAAAACAAGAACTAAAAACTGGCCTCCTGTCACTTTTTAGTTTGACAGAAACATCCGCTTCTGTCTCGTTTTTCAGGCGGCATCTTTGCCGCCACGCGACTGTATACGCATGAAAAAAATTATCTGCACAACGCTACTTGTTGAAACTTCGCCACAGGCAATGCCTTTGGGTGCGGCGTGTATTGCAAGCGCAATAAAATCTTCGCCACAGACTACAGGGCATTTTGCCGTGGAACTGCGTGATTTTTCGTTGGAAGATGCCGCGTTGTGTCGGCTAACCGATGATGCGGAAAAGGCGGCGTATATTGCCCGCGCGCTTTTAGGCGTGTCTGCGGATGTGGAGCGGAAAACAGTTCAGCAGGACTGTGCGCCTGTTGCGGTGTGCTTTAGCGTGTACGTGTGGAATCATGTGCTGCTGGAAACAGTGGCGCATGAGGTGAAAAAATTGCTTCCCGATGTGGTGTGCATTGCAGGCGGACCAGAAGTAACGGCAAATCCCGCAGTTTTTACTCAGTTTGATTACACGATTGCGGGGCAGGGTGAGGGTGCAGTTCCTGCGTTGCTTGCGGAATTGTTTTTGCAGGATAATGCTAAAAATTACAAGCCGATTGCGGGCGTGTATGCCGTTTCCACAAAACAGGGTGCGGGACGCGCGCTTCCGTGTCTGCCGAATGAACTTTCTTCTCCTTATTTGGACGGTACGCTTGACGTGAGCAAATATGGCGGTGCGTTGTGGGAACTAGCGCGGGGGTGTCCGTTTAAATGCTCGTACTGCTATGAAAGCAAAGGCGAACAGAAAATCGCATATTTTCCGATGGAGCGGCTGGAAAAGGAAATTGAGTTGTTCGCGGCAAAAAAGATTCTTCAGGTGTTTGTGCTTGACCCTACCTACAATGCGAACAAACAACGCGCCGTACAGATGCTCCGAACTATCGCAAAAAAAGCACCGGGAATGTTCTTTTACTTTGAGGCTCGTGCCGAATTTATTGACCGTGAACTTGCCCGCGCTTTTGCAACAATTCCGTGTGCGCTTCAGATTGGTTTGCAAAGTGCCGACCCTGCCGTGCTTAAAAATGTACACCGTACGTTGGATAAAAAAATATTCGTGCGGAACATTGGCTATCTGAATGAGGCGGGCGTGACATTTGGGTTTGATTTGATTTACGGGCTTCCCGGAGACACGTATGCGGGCTTTTGCAAGAGCATTGATTTTGCCTTGTCGCTTTATCCCAACAATCTGGAATTGTTCTGTCTGAGCGTTTTGCCAGGAACGACTTTGCACGATGATGCGGCGGGATTCGGTATGGAATGGGAGCAGATGCCGCCGTACCATGTGCTGAAAACGCCGCAATTTAGCGAGAGGGATTTGTCAAAGGCGGAAAAACTTGCGCGGGCGGTGAATCTTTTTTACAATGACGGTCGTGCTGTGCCGTGGTTCAATACGATGCTGTTTCCGTTGCACAAAAAGCCGAGCGCATTTTTTGAGGAATTTGCGCAGGAGATTGTAAAATCCGCTGTACCTGCGGCAAACGACAATGACACGATGCAACTGGAATTTGTTCGCGCTCAGTATAAGGCACGGCATTTGGATAAACTGCTTCCTGCTTGTGAAGATTTTATTCTAATGAACAATGCGGTCAGCCGTTGCACTGCCACGGGGAAAGAAACGCATCTTACATTGCGTTTTCATCCTGATGACATTATGAGCGAGTACGCGACGGATTTGCCTTTTTTTGTGCAACATTGTGGCAGACAGAAATGCCGTGTGCGTGTGTTCAGCGGAAAAAACGGCACTGATTGGCGGACAGAATAACGGGGATTTTAAGGGGCTTGCCCCGTAGGAGAGTGGGGTGTGGCGAAGACGGTGGCTGAGCCCAGGGGCGAGACTTCGCCCCTCCTAAAACTAAAATCCCATGCCGAATGCAACGGAAAATTTTGCTTTTTGCTTTGTGACGTTGTGTGAGAGTCCGAAAGCCATTGCGGGGAACGCGATTTTTGAGAGATACATTTTTGCGCCGGCGGAATAGCCTTGGCTAAGCGTGCGTTCATCGGTGCGGTCTTTTGCCATTGCCAGTTCGTACTGTCCGTAGACGGAAATTGTCGCGACTTTTGTTTTTAGCACTCCGATTTCAAGTCCGAGCGTAGAGCCAGCCAGTTGCGGGGCGTGGAATTTTGCGGGAAGAATGGTCGTTCCGATGGCGTTTTGAGTCTGCCACTGGGAAATTTGCAAGTCGCGCGTGTAGAGAACCGAGCCTTGTGCCAAAAGACGGAATCGGGGAAGCGGGAGTTGCTGCTGGATTACGATTTGTCCGCTTAGTGACCATGATTTTTTGCCGCTGGTAAGGAAAATCAGTTCTCCGTTTAGGCGCGCGCTTTTTGTGGAAAGAAACCATTCGTTCAGCACAGGATATTTTATTCCCCAGCCACCGAGCAAAGAAATTGCATGATAGGTTTCCAGTTCGTTTTCGTAGGCGGCATACTCGTCTTCGTAAGAAATGTTCATATAATTGTAGCGGATTCCTGCGTTTACGGAAGCGTGTTCGGTGATTTTGTCGGTTATCGAAAAAGTTGCGCTTGCGCCGATGTTTTCGTATTCGAGGAAAGTTTTTTCATCTGTGTCCTGAAAAGTGTTGTCCCGATGCATAAACGAACCGTTGATTGAAAAACCTGGTTTTGTGCGCGAAAGAGACGGCTTTGAGAATGACATGACTCCCATCTGCATACTGCCAGAAAAAATGCCTCCGACAATGTATTGGTCTTTTACGCCGAATGCATTGGTGTCCATCAGCATAAGTCCGCCCATAAATCCAGTGCTGCTTGAATACGAAAGGAATGGCAGGGGAATGAACGAGATTTTTTCAGTGACGGTGACGGAAAGTATCAGCTCGCCATTTTCGTTGCGGGTGATTTCGGCTTCGCTTTCGGAAAAAAGTCCTTCTGCCTGTAAGGTCGTCTCCACTTCGTCAAGGTCAATCTGCGTGATGGGAACGCCCTTGTATTTTTCCAGAACTTGTTGCATATAGGCTGGTTTTGTCTTTTTAAGCCCGGTGATTTTGATTTCAGTGATGACAGGCTGTGCGGAAACTGGTTCTGACTGTGAAGAATTTGGTTCTGACTGTGAAGAATTTGGTTCTGAATCCGCCGAAACAGATTCTGCGTGTGCGGTCTGCGAAAAGAGCGGAGAGAAAGATAGGAGCAGACAAGCCGCGAATATGAAAATGAGGGGAAAACGATTTCTAAACATTGCGTAATAATAGCAAGAAACGGGAATAGGTGCAATGGCGGGGGCAAAACATAGTCATTTGAATGCGTTTGCACGGTGTTCAGAATGGGTTACAATTTTGCCGCTGTCGTGGTATACTCAAAGGCGTATGACGAAACTGCCGCAGAAAAAACTTGGTGCAAATATTATTGCGCTGGATTTGGACGACACGCTTTTGACCCATGACCTAAAAATCACGCCGCTTACGGTTGCCGCTTTGCAGGAATGTGCGGCGCGGGGAATTTATGTGGTGCTGTGTTCGGGGCGAGCAGAAAACGCGATTTTGCCCTATGTGCGGCAGTTGGACATTGCGGGAACGCAGGCGGGTCGATACATTATTGCGATGAACGGGGCGACCATTTTTGATATGCATATTCGTCAGCAGATTTACACGCGCAAAGTTGACGGAGAGGTGCTTTTGTATGCCTATCACGAGGCAGAAAAACGCGGGCTTCCCTGTCAGGTGTATGACTCCGCCACGATTTATCCCTCAAAAGACAACGAATGGACGCGCGTTGATGTAAAACTCTGCGGACTGAATATGCAGGTGCGCGATGATTTTGCTGACTTTATCAAAGACGGACAGAGCAAGATGGTCATTCCCGGCGACCCTGCTGCACTGCAAGAACTGCAAGCCGACTTAAAGCGCGATTTGGGCGACAAAGCCGTGATTTTCGTAAGCAAGCCGTATTTTCTGGAAATCATGCCGTCGCACTGCGGAAAAGGCGAAGCCCTGCTTGAACTGGCGAAAATCTTGAACATTCCGCAGGAAAATACGATGTCATTCGGCGACAGCATGAACGACGAAAGCATGATTCGCCTTGCACATCATTCTGTCGCCATGAAAAACGGACTTTCCGCTATCCAAAAACTTGCCCGCTACGTAACAGAATACGACAATGAGCATGACGGCGTGGGGCAGTTTTTACGGAAGTGGGTTTTGTAGGGGGGAAGTATCCCCCCTGGGGTTCAGCCCGCTGCGCGGTCTTCACCACATCCCCCCCCTTCGCCTAGGGCAATTTGTTTACTTTTCAGCCCTAAGACCCCAATAGTTTTCCTAACGTCTGCGAAACACCCAGCGCATCGGTAAACGCATCTGCTTCAGTCCGCGCATTTCGGCTACGCTCAGCTTCTTGTTTTTTCACTGCGCGAATCAGCAGGTTTTTTGGCGTGTGGCTTATGTCAATAAATTCCAGCACCTGCACTTTATAGCCCGCCGCTTCTAGATATTCTGCGCGGAGTGCGTCCGTGGCAAGTGCGGAAAAGCGTTCTTTTAAAATGCCGTGCTTCAAAAGTGGCGCGAACGGGGAATCTTTGTTATATTTCAACTGTCCGTTCAATTCGTGCTGGCAACAGGGAACGCTTAATATGGCGGTCGCTTCGTGCGTAATCGCGTAATGAAGCGCATAGTCGGTTGCCGTGTCACAGGCGTGGAGCGTAATCACCAAATCGGGGCGGGATTTTTCGCCATATTGAGAAATGTCTCCCACCTTAAAATGCAGGTTCTTGCAGTTGCACTGGGATGCGAGACGGTTACAGTAGGCTATCACATCTTCTTTCAGGTCAAGACCAGTTATCTCACAGGCAACATGGCGTATTTCCGTAAGAAAATAATGCACCGCAAAGGTAAGGTACGATTTTCCTGAGCCAAAATCTACGATATGAAGCGGTGAGGCTTGTGTGTTTGTGCTATTTTCGAGCGCGCCAATACCGTCTTTTGCATGGGCGGAAAGCAAATCGGAAAGAATGTCGTCCACGTATTCCAAAAAGCGATTTATCTGGCGGAATTTGTCGTATTTTGCCGCAATCACTTTTCCCTGCGCAGTCATCACGCCGAGGTGGACGAGAAACGGTACGGGCTCACCTTCGGGAATGATGTAATGTTTTGTTCGATTGAGCGAATCAGACGGAATTCTGCCGATTTGAAAAGTTGCCGTGTTTTCGTTCCTTTTTCCGTGTGATTCACTTGCAGGTGCATTTGCCTTTGCGACTTGTGACTGAAGTTGAACTAATGGTTTTACTAGACGAGTCACCTTGCCTTTTTTGTTCGCCAAAATCGTGATTTCTTCGGTTTCCGTCCGTTCCACACATGCGTGGAACGTCGTTCCCGCATGCGCCGCCAAAAAATCGTCCACTTCCGCCGCCGTCAATTTTTTGTGGAACACTTGCGTCTTGGTGAAGAGTTCCGCAAAATAGCGTGGCTCATCAGCGGAAGATTTGCTTGCGGTGAGCAATTTTATTTTTATGCGGACAA
This sequence comes from Treponema sp., assembly GCA_017449285.1. Classification (GTDB taxonomy): domain Bacteria; phylum Spirochaetota; class Spirochaetia; order Treponematales; family Treponemataceae; genus Treponema_D. The sequence goes on along the minus strand of JAFSJX010000007.1, from coordinate 32,438 downwards.
AATCATTTCCCAATCTATCGCAAACAGCGGCAGTCGGTTTTGAAAGCGTGGCGGACAAAATCATCTTATGCTGATACCGATTTTTTAGTCACGGCGTTAATTCCAAGCAACAGGTTTGGCACGAACAAATCTTCATCAAGCGAATCCCAGTGAATACCGATACCGCCACCCGAAAGCGAATAGTTGGCAAGGGATTCTTCCGAGGCATCTTTTAACCGAGAAAAATATATTTTTGGTATGGAAAGTTGCCGACCGTCCACAAGTGCAAGCCAAAGATTATTTTTATCAAACCATACCCGTTGAGCGCGTACATTTTCAACTGAAAAATTCATTCCAAGCCTTCTTTATCTTAACGATATGCTTTGCAGCCAATTTCCCTGCTTCGTTCAAATCTTCGGCAGAAAATCCATAGGATTAATTTTATCAGAAACCCAAAATTTGGCAAGATTACCGTTTTTTCGTACATGAATGTGGCATGGCTCTAAAGGCGAGCCTTCATTTGAAAAGAAGAAAAATCGGTAGCCTTTTTCCGAAAAAACGTTTGGCATAAAAAAATAATACCACTAAAAATCACCGTGGTCAAACAAAATCACAAGTCCGCCAAAAAGCGTATCAAATCATCCTGTTGCGTTTCGGTCAGGCGGTTAAAATGATGAATCAGTTTGGTCTGCTTTTCGGTCAGCACGGTTTGTGTGTCGCCGTCTTCAAAAAAGAATTGCGCAAGCGAAATATTAAACGCATCGCAGATTTTTTTTAGCGACGGAATGGTGGGGAGATTTTTCGTCCTGAACCATGTTGAAATAGTGGACTGCGTAATGCCCGCTTTTTCTGCGAGTTGGTATTCTGACCAGCCACGCTCAAGTTTTAATGACCGTATCTTCTCTAAAACATCCATAAACAAAAATAGTTCTTAAATACGTCATTTTTACTTCAAAATTCCGTTGCAAGAAACAAGAATTCCCGTATAATATATAACGGAAATCCGTATTAAATTACTTCGGATTTACATATACTTGGAGGGATGCATGAAATCACGAAACATGATGGCATTGCTATGTGTGCTTGTGCTGACTGCGGCAGGTGCGTTCGGGGAGCAGTGGCTTACGCCCATAAATCTAGGTTTTGGTGTGCCGATTGCGAAAGTTACGACGAAAGATGACTTTGAGTTTTCCGAAGTGGCGTATGCGGTAAACTTTGGCGCGACATTCATCAATATGACTAACGGGCTGACGTTCCGGCTGAACACTGACCTTGGCTTTGGTTCAGGAGAGGCGAACGGCACGGATTCAGACACGGGATTTGACTTTGACCTGACGGCAGGCGTGGGATATTCGTTCGTGCGGACAACGCGCTTTGTCTGCGGGGCAACGGTTGCGTTCGGCATCGGACATTTTGGGTGCGACGTAAAAACGGTTTCGGTCAGCACGAATTGGCTTTTGCTGGGCGGCGACATGACGGCTTTGTATCGGTTCAACAGGAACTGGGGAATCAGCGGAAACATTGGCATCTACAAAATTCTTCCCGCGATGAGCGCGGACATCGGTGGATTTGAAAGCGACATTGACGGCAGGTATCGTATCGTTCCGCGCGTAAGTGCCGTGTTCACCTATTGAGTGCGGTGAATTTCTATAGTTCACATATATTTTTTGAGGAGGCAGGATATGATTCGTACACTTGTGCCGCTTTTGTGCGTTACCGCGCTGTTTGTCGGCTGTGTCTCATCAAATCCAGACATGGTGGCAGAAAGTACGCCATCGTCAAGGGCGGTAAATCCCGCCGCATCGTATACGGGATTAAAGCGCAAGGTGGCAATCGCGCGGTTTTCCAACGAGACGACCTATGCAAAAGGCGCGTTCTACGACAAGGAAAATGACCCGCTTGGAAAGCAGACGGTAGACATTCTTTCTGCAAAACTGGCATCGACGGAGAAATTTATTCTTTTGGAGCGGTCTGACCTTGACGCAATCAACGCGGAACGGCAGCTGACGGGAATAAGCGCGCAGACCTTGGGCGCGGACTACCTGATTATCGGTTCGCTCACCAAGTACGGACGCAAGAACACGGGTGAGCAGGGCGTTGTTTCGCGCACCAAGCGGCAGACGGTGGAAGCGGGCGTGAGCATTCGTTTGGTCGATATTTCCACGGGGCAGATTATCTATTCGGAAGAAGCGAACGGCACGGCAGAAACGGAATCGTCCACGACATTCGGGCTTGGCGGACAGGCTGGTTTTGACGCGACACTGAGCGACAAGGCGATTGATGCGGCGATTTCCCAGTTGGTGGAAAACATCATCAACAACTGCATGGATCGTCCGTGGAAATCCTATTTTCTTTCGTATGACGATGATGCGGTCATCATCTCTGGTGGAAAGACGCAGGGAATCAAACAGGGCGACACCTTTGCCGTGATGAAACGTGGAAAGCAGGTGAAAAATCCGCAGACCGGCATGATGATGGAACTTCCTGGTACGCAAGTGGGTACGGTAACGGTGCTGATGACCGGCGGCGAGGACAAGAACAACGAATATGCCATTGTGGATTTGAACGGCACGGTAGACAGAAATGCGCTCACTTCGTATCTGATTCAAGAAATCAAGCAGTAGGAGGCTGGAATGAAACACTGGCAGAAATCAGTATGGATTGCGCTTGCGGCGTGTGCGCTTATCTGGTCAACAGTCATCGGCTGCGGAAGCGTGCGTACCACTTCGGCTGGGTCGGAAAATGTGGCGTATCTGCAAATCGCGGGCGACCCGTGGCAATACGACAAAGTGACGGTCGTGCTTGACGGCAAAGACTCGTTTGAAGCGAAAGTGAACGACAGCCATCAACGCGCAGTAAAAAATGAACACAGTTACAAGATTGCGGTCGGCGCGCACGACATCGAAGTGCGGTACGGCGGCGCGGTCATCACAAAGAAGAAGATTTTTGCTTCGGCAAACCAAGTGAAAATCGTGGAGGTTCCATGAGGAAATCAGTTTTTTGGGCTTTGATTGCCGCCAGTGCGGTGATTCTGGCATCGTGCGGAAGTACGCCGGTCATGTACAACTGGTACGGTTACACAAACACCACCTATGAGTATGTTAAGGCGGGAGATGACGAATCAAATGCAAAACTGCTCGAAGTCTACCAAAAGATTGTGGACGGACAGGCAGATACGCTTCGTCAGACCGTTCCGCCGGGGGTGTGCGCGGATTACGGTTATATGTTGGTAAAAGGCGGCAAAATTGACGAGGGAAAGGCGTTGCTTTTAAAAGAGAAAGAACTGTATCCCGAATCAGCCGCATTTATCGACAGCATTTTAAGGAGGATTGAACGATGAAAAAACGGTATGTTTTGGGCGCGGCGTTGCTTGCACTGCTGTTCGCCTCCTGCGGAACAACGAGGGGAATCAAGTCAGATGTTTACAGCGGAATGTACGGCGAAAAACCGCCAGTTTCAATTCTGGTCATGCCGCCGATTAACACAACGTCAAACGTGGACGCGAAGGACTATTTTTACTACACGCTGAACCAGACGCTTGCGGACGCGGGTTATTACGTCTATCCGTCGCTGCTTGCTATGGAGACGTTGCAGACAGAAAGTGCCTATGACGCGGAAATGTTCGTGAACGGCGACATCTCCAAATTTGGCTCAACCTTTGGCGCGGATTTGCTTTTGTTCACTACGATTACCAAATGGGAAAAACACGTTATGCCGGCACGTGTTGTCGTAGGTATCGACTACGCGCTTCGTTCCACAGCGACCGGCGAGACTGTGTATCACCGCGAAAGCACATTCACCTGCAACACACAGGCGCAGTCAAGCGGAAGCGGACTCTTTGCCCTTGCACTTCAAGCGGCAATGACTGTCGCGCAGACGGCTTTGACGGACTATGTGCGTGTCGCCCGTGCGTGTAATTATACGACGCTTTCGGGTGACCTGCCCGCAGGAAAATACAACGCGGCAAAATTCACCGTGGACGGCACAGAGGAAGCGGGCGCAGAAAACGCAAAGTTCAGCGCCAATCTGAACCAGTTGCCGTATTAACTATAATGGCGCGGGGCAGTCATTTTTGCCCCAAGGAGATTTTTATATGAAGAAGATAATTGCTTTGGTAGCAACGATTTTTTTTGCCGTGATTGCCGTAAGCGCACAGCCGGCTTTGATGATGGGTGTACGTGGAATATACCAAAGTAGCGGGGCATCAATCGAAAAACAATTATGGGAGTTGTGGTATGACTCATCGCAGGACATTTTTCCTTCTAATCAATATTCCCACGATGTGAATACTACCAGCAGTGATATGAATGGGGGCGGTTTTGCTCTGTTTGCGAAAATTCCGTTGGGCAAACGGTTTGGTGCGCAGATTGAATTTGGCTATACGTATAATTCTGTGGGTCTGGAATTTAGCGTAGAAGAATACAACACTGGAACTACCTACAGCACTAAAGAAAAAACAACATTCCACACGCTCAATATGCCGCTTATGCTTACGTTCGACATCGTGCAGACAAAAAATTTTATCTTGACACCAATGGTGGGCTTGTACATCGCAAAACCAGTGGGAGAGGCTGGCGGCTGGTTGGAAGCGACCATCAATAATACGGCGCTTTTTGGTGCGGTGTTTGGTGGCAGTATGACGCTCCGTTTCGGCTCGGTGGGATTGGTGGTGGACGGGCGGTATAATTTAGGGTTCAACTCGCTTATCGTGGATAATACAGAATTATTTACCCCACGCGCTTTACAGATAAGCGGCGGTCTTGCATTTATGCTCAATTAATTTTTAATCGGCGAGAGAAAAATTGCTTTACGCGCGGCAATGGTGATACCATCAAATATGTTTGAGGTTAAATCATTCGTCTACAGCACATGATAATACGGGCAGATATTTTCAAAATGCCCGTCTTTCATGCGGAAGCCGCGCGGAATCGTACCCAGTTGCACAAAGCCGAGCCGCTCATACAAATGCCGTGCGTGCGTGTTGCTTTCCACCACGGCGTTAAATTGTAGTACGCCAAAGCCGCATTTTTTTGCTTGCACAAGGCAATCTTTTACCAAAAGTTCGCCAATGTGCTTGCCGCGCGATTGTGAACTGACTGCGTAACTTGCGTTGCAGATGTGTCCGCAACGACCCACATTGTTCGGGTGCAGAATGTACAAGCCGTACACCGTGCCGTTTTCCTCTGCCACTGCCGAAAGAGTCTGCGCGGCGAAAAATTCCGCACCCGCCGTTTCGGTCAACAGTTCTTCCTGCGGAAATGCGATTCCTTCTTCCACGACTTCGTTCCAAATCGCAATCATCTGCGGAAGGTCAGTTTCTTCATAGTGCCTGACGGTCATCGTTGTCCTTCTTCCTTTTTGTACCGCCTACGCTTTCTTCGGCTTGTCTTTGGCGTACAGGCTTAAGCCTACCAGCACACAGCCCTGCATATACGGCAATCGCTTTTCGTTCAGGTACGCCAAAAGTTCGTCACTCTCTGCGCCCGGCTGAATCACGATGCATTTGAACGGCTTTTTACATTCGCGGAGCAACGCCAGCCCGCGCACGGGATTGATGCACAGGTCGATGATGTCTATGTCGCTTGTAATGTCGTTGAAACTTGCCAGTTCCTTTCCCACCGCATGCACCGTGTAGCCGTGTTCAAGCAATCCCTGCTTGATTTTGTAAGCGTATTTTTCTTCTCTAAGCGTGTCGCCAGCAACGGCAAACACCTGTTGCTGCATGATTTCTTTTAAGTCCATACAAACTCCTCTGCATTGTAGCACAGTTTTTCGCGCCACGCTATACGGTTGGGTGGGGCGATAGCAGTTCCACCAGTTCTTCTGGCGACAGCGCGCGGACTTTTGACCGCTTAAAATCTTTTTTGTTCCGCGTGACAATATAATCCGCTCGAATTTCTGTGGCGCATTCGTCTTGCAAACTATCCTCAAAGTCAGCAAAATTGTCGCGCTCCAATGCGGAAACCAGTTTTGCCCTATCCAATGCGATGACATCAAACACATCTAACAGCGAGAACAATAACGCCCGCCGTTCTTCATCGTTGTATTCTTTTCGCAGAATATACCACATATTTGAGAGTGAATGTGCCGCAAGTACGCCCTGTACGCTTCCGCTTTTGCACATATTGAGAATCTTCTTTGACGGCTCTAAAAATGCCGTTCTGTTCAAAAATACGTCAAGAATGACGTTCGTATCAATTAAGAGTATCATATTTCTCCATCAATGCTTCGTAAAGTGCTTCTTTATAGTAGGGGTCATCATCGGGTGCTTTGTGGTACGGCTTTTTGTGGGCGGTGATAGATTCTATCGTTTCCCACGCGCGTTTTTTTCGCGCCACGGCATCTGCTGAATCCACCGGCACGAGTTTGAATCGTTGCCCTTCGAGAAAATGCGAATCCGACTCGTCCGTAAGTCGCAATGTATTGCCGTCAAAATAGACATCATACACGTTGGTGTCGTACCGTGTGCCACTGAACGCGGCGGTATTGGGCGACGCAACTTTGAGTTCCCCAAGATGCGCGGGGATTTCATATTGCACCGCCTGTTGCAGCGTCAGCGGGATTTGCGGAATTTTATTTGCGTAGATGACTTCTTTTTCCACGCCATACACCGCCGCCAGTTTTGTGACGATTTTATCCGATGGAACGACCGCGCCGCTTTCATACTTGATGTACGACTGCCGCGAAAGTCCGATTGCCTGTGCCACATCTTCCTGACTGAACGAATGTGTCTGCCGAAGGTATTTCAAAATTTCTTTCATACGCAAATCTGTTCCTTATTTTCTATACAAAAAGTATAGCATAGTATTTACATAGTGTAAATATAAAAATGCCGTTTTTTCAAAAAATTTGCTCTGCACCAATACACCCGAACATGTTGCACTGAAAAAAGAGGATGATTATGATTTTTGAAGCGCATTTTGACCCGTATGTTGAAGATTACGACAAAAACGGCAGACTAACCTTGCCGGCATTGCTCAAACTGCTGGAAAACGCAGGAAACCGTCACTCAGACAAGGCGGGCAACGCGGTGATTGCGGGGAGCGCGTCGGGATTCGCATGGATTTTGACCGACTGGAAAGTACGTATTGATGAGTACCCCCGCCTATGGGCAAAAACTTGCCGTGCAGACATGGATTGAACCTCCCGCCATTCCATTCGGTATTGCCCGTGACTTGCTTCTGCTTGCCGACGGAAAACCGTGTGCTGAAGCGCAGTCAAAATGGGTGCTGTTCGACATGGCAAAAAAACGCCCCTGTAAAGTGGACGAATCGTTGCTTTCTGCCTACGGAACAGAAGACAAAACCGTGTTCGGCGGCGACAAAATGGAAAAAATCACCGTTCCCGAATCATTCAGCGCGGAAAAAACAATCCCGCTCCGTCGCAGCGACATTGACTTTAATAATCATGTACACAATTTGTGCTACCTTGACTTTGCGCTGGAAACGCTTCCCCAGTCGCAGTATGCAAACGCCGCGTTCAAGCATGTGCGAATCACCTACAAAACCGCGCTCACCGAAAACGACACTGCGCTCTGTAAACAGACTGTGGTAGACGACCGCACAGTTACGGCAATTTTTACGGATGACGGAACGCTCTGCTGTGTGGTGGAATTGAGGTAGCAAAAGCGACCGCTAGTCTTTTCCCCAAAAACTCGCTATAGTTAGAATATGATTAAGATACAACCCTATACTGAAATCGAGCCAGAATTTTTTGACGGACGTGATTTTGGCGGTTCGATAGATATTGTAAAAGATGTTTTGAATGATGTAAAAAATCGCGGGGATGCGGCGTTGGCGGAATACGGCGCAAAATTCGATGTATCCGCGCCAAAGACGCTTGAAATTCCGCAAGAAGAACTGAAAGCGGCGGCAGAAAAAATGCAGCGCGATAATCCTGATTTGTACGGCGCGCTTACTTACAGCCACGACCTTGCGCTTCGGTTTGCCAAAAAGCAGCGTGAATCATTTGACGATTTTGAAACCGAACTAGAGCCTGGCGTGTTCACGGGGCAGAAAAATATTCCCGTTGAGCGGGCGGGCGTGTATGTTCCTGCGGGTCGGTTTCCGCTCGTTTCCACTGTAGTGATGACGATTACCCCCGCCGTCGCCGCCGGAGTCAAAGAAATCGTGCTTTGTACGCCGCCGCGCGTCCATCCCGCAGACAAATCCGCCGCAGAACAGGCGGGTCTTGGCGTGAGCGGAAAACCGTTTGTGGGCGGAAAGCCCTACGCAGACGAAGGCATTATGGCGGCGGCATACATCTGCGGCGCGACTAAAGTATTTGCTTGCGGCGGCTCGCAGGCAATCGGCGCAATGGCGTTTGGCACGCAAACCATTCCGCGTGTTGATGTGATAGTCGGTCCAGGAAACAAATTCGTTGCCGAAGCGAAAAAACTCGTCTACGGCACGGTGGGAATCGACATGGTTGCGGGCCCCACCGAAGTGTTCATCATCGCCGACAAAACTGCAAATCCCGCATGGGTCGCCGCCGACTTGCTGGCTCAGGCAGAACACGACATTGTGGCTCAGCCCGTGATGGCGACAAACGACCGCGCGCTTGCAAACGCCGTTGCAGCGGAAATTGAAAAACAACTGGCGGTTTTGCCTACGAGAGCCGTTGCCGAGCAGAGCATTGCAAACTGCGGGCGGATTATCCTCTGCGACACGCTGGAGCAGGCGGCGGAAGTGGCAAACCGCAAAGCCCCGGAGCATCTGGAACTGGCGATGGACGCTGGCACAGAACGCGATAAAATTGCCGCGCTCGTCCATAATTACGGCTCGCTGTTCATCGGACACGGTAGCGCGGAAGTCTTTGGCGACTATGCCGCTGGCTTGAACCACACCCTGCCCACCAGCGGAAGCGCACGCTTTACGGGCGGATTGAGCGTCCGCGTCTTTTTGAAGACCGTTACGACCCTGCGCACCGTGGAAGGCAGTAAAGGCGCAATCGCCAGCGCAAAAGCCAGCGGATTTTTGGGCGACGCGGAAGGGCTTGCAGGACACGCACGCGCGGCGAGGATAAGGATTCAGTAGGGGCTAATTTTTCTTCCTGCCAAACCGAAATTTATTGCACCTTGTATCCGTCTCTTGACTTCGCCGTTCGGCTTAGTTTATACTGAATTTGCTTGAATTTAGCCGTTCGGCTTAGTTTTGGAGTGCAGATGAACAAGACCATCGCGGACAGCACCGATTTTGGAAACGCATTGCGCACGCGCAGAAAGCAATTGGGCTACACTCAGGCATATCTTGCCGAATTCACTGGCTTTAGCGTCAGTTTCATTTCCGATTTGGAAAACGGCAAACCCACCGCCGAACTGGGAAAAGCCTTGCATCTTGCCAACTTGCTTGCGTTGAACTGCACGCTTACGCCACGAGGGAAATCGTAATGCAACTGACCGTCCTTATTGAAATCAACGGAACGCAACTGTTGGCGGGTCATATCTGCGGACATTCGGCGCATGATGCCTGTTTTTCGTATGATGACTCGTATCTTTCCCAATCAAAGCCTGCTGCCATCTCGCTTAGTCTTCCCCTGCAATCAACGCCGTTTTCGCCCCGCCAGACGCGGATTTTTTTTGACGGGCTTCTTCCCGAAGGCTTTACGCGGCGGTCGGTGGCACAGTCGCTTCATCTGGACGAAAACGACTATCTTTCCATTTTGCACGCGCTTGGAAAAGAATGTTTGGGCGCAATCCGCATTGTCGATGAAACGGACACAGACACAAGTGATGATTACGAATTGCTTTCCATTGAACAAGTGAAAGCGTTGGCGGAAGAAGGGGCGACAAAATCAGTGGAACTCGTCGTTTCCTCGCATCTTTCGCTTACGGGCGCATCGGGAAAAGTGGGGCTGTATTATGACGGCAAAAACTGGTATCTGCCGCACGGGAACGCGCCGAGCACGCATATCGTCAAGCAAAGCCATGTCCGCCTGGAACATATCGTGCTGAACGAAATGCTGTGTGTACAGACCGCGAAAAATCTGGGAATCGCCACGAGCGACAGTTTTATCATCAATACGGGAACGGGAAATGACGAGCAGGTTTTGTTTGCCACGCGCCGCTATGACAGGACGCTTTCCGCACAAAAAACGATACACGGCTTACCCGTTCCGCGCAGGTTGCATCAGGAAGATTTTGCGCAGGCACTTGGCATCTGTTCTGCAGAAAAATATGAACAGCACAACGCGGGTTACCTAAAAAAAATGTTCGCTCTGCTCCGCACACATTCGGCTGACCCGATTGCTGACCAACTTGCGCTGTGGGATTACATCGTCTTTTCCTATCTGATTGGGAACACCGACAATCACATCAAAAATCATTCGCTTTTGTACGCCGCTGATTTGCAGACGATTCGCCTTGCGTCCGCCTACGATATGGTCAGCACCGTCATCTACAAAAACAGCACGCACGAAATGTCGTTTGCAATTGGTGGCGAATATGCGATTGACCGCATCACCCGCGATTCGTTCCGCGCCGCCGCAAAAGAAATCGGCTTGGGCGAAAAAATTGCGCTCGCTCATTTTGACTCGCTTGCCGACCGATTTCCCCGCGCCCTGGACGACGCAACCGAACGGCTCTGCGCAGATGGTTTTACGCAAGCGGAGGAATTGCGAGGGCGGATTTTGCGCACAAAATAACCGCACACCACGCAGAAGTGCGGTCGTCGCTCACCCTCTCGCTCAATACACCCAGCACACGCCGAATTTCAAATCACAGCCGATGCCGCCGTAAATGAGGTAGTTTTCTTGACTTCGTGCGGCAAGAATGATTTTGTCCGTTGGTCTGAACGCAACACCCCAGCCCCATTTGAGGTTCAACGCATCGAGCATACTGAAATTTTCATCGGAGATGAACCCAAAAGAATACCCCAGCTGCATCTCATAAATCGCCGAAAAACGACCCAACTTTCACCATGCACGGACATATTTTTGTAGTTCAGATTGATGCCCACGGTGGAAACCGTTTCATCCAACAGTACATCATCAAAATGCCACCAATATTGCGCTTCAATTGGCACGGAAAGTCCGATACCGTGGATTTTCGTCTTTTCCGCACAGATTGACCCCATCACCATCGCCGCAAGCACGACACACATCACAAATCGCTTCATAGATTCACTCCTCATAAAACTCTCAGCAATTTAATATTGCCACTAGTTATTATACATTGCTCGTGGATAATCGTCGATTATTGCTGACAGCAATATTATTACATGATGTGTGAAATAGTCGAAATTCTGGGAAAAAATATACGAAATTTGCGCAAGCAAGCAGGATGGACACAGGAAAAACTTGCAGAAAAAGCGGGGATTTCCGTTCCGTTTATGACACAGATTGAACTTGCCCGCAAAACCCCGTCACTTGAAGTCATTGAAAATATCGCAAAAGCACTGAATGTTTCCTACACACAACTTTTCAAAACCGAAATTTCCGAAAACAAAGATGTCGCCTACAGTTTGCACCTGCTTGAAAGCGACCTTGTGCAGTCCGTCGCCGAAAAAATCCACGAGCGGTTTGAAAACGCCCGCTTCGTGTGACCTCCGCACGTGAAATTATTTAAAAATCCGCCCAAAAAATACTGTCTTTCCTGCTCATTTTTGTTATAATCACTGTACGATGAAGATTTACAAACTGGGTGAAGAAGTTTTACGAAAGAAAGCGGTTCCCGTTGAGCCGGGAGAAATTAACGATGAGATGCGCGCGCTCTTTGACGAAATGTTTGAGACAATGACAGCGGCGGACGGTGTTGGACTGGCCGCGCCGCAGATTGGCATTTCAAAGCGATTTTTTGTGATTATCAGCGATGACAATGTGCGCCGCGTGTTTGTGAATCCGCAGATTATCGCCACCAGTAACGATTTGTGTGACTACGAGGAAGGCTGTCTCTCTCTTCCCGGCGTGTCTGAAACGATTAAGCGTCCGTCCAAAGTGACTGTACAGGCTTTGAACGAACGCGGAAAACCATTCACATTGGAAGCCTCTGAGTTGCTTGCCCGAATTATTCAGCACGAAAACGACCATTTGGACGGCATTGTCTACATTGACCGTGGCGACCCCGAATTTGCCGCAAAAACAACGGCACAGTTCAAAAAACGTCTGGAACGCGCCGCCAAAAAGGAAGAAGAAAAAGCAAAAAAAGCCGCCAAAATTGCAGCAAAAATTGCCGCAAAGGAAGCAAAGCGCAAGGGATAGTAGCGGCGCGCTAGCGTTGCGGATTGAAAGCGAAGCGTCGAGCCGCAATGGAGCGTCAGCGTAACCGCGAATAGCCCGACGGCGACAGCCGGTGCGCCCTAAATCACTCCCAGCAGTCTTCCACTTTGAGCATACTGTTCTGGCACAAGGCGGCATAGTCTTCGGTGTTGTGTGTGATAAGAATCATACCGTTTGCGATTGTGGTGGCAGCGATTTGGCTGTCGTAATAGGGAGCAGGGGTTTCTTTTTCTGCGTAGCGGGTCAGCTCTACAGGCTCGCCTTGTCCGCCAGTTTTACCAGAGAAGAAAATTTGTTTCGCGCGTCATAAATCGTTGCCCTGCACATATCGCCTCCTGTTTTCTGAAAATAGTATCGCAGATAATTGGCTAGAAATCAAAAAAATAGCCATATTTTCCAGAACAACGACACCTTTTTTGTAAAAAGGTTTCTTTTTTCTGGACTTTTTTCTTCCAAAAATCCGCGTAGTTTGTTAGCATACAGATGATATGCGAAAACTAAAAATCTTGTACGCGGGAAGTCCGCTGGCCTCCAGTATGGTGCTGAAAAACCTGATTGCGCTTGGCTCTGAACACGGTTACGAAATTGCCGCCGTTTTGACAAATCCTCCAAGCCCGCGCGGTCGCCACAAGGAACTGATTCCCACGGAAGTGGCGCAAGTGGCTCAGGCGCACGGCATTCCGATGCTTGCGTTTGACCATCTTAAAGCCGAAGCGCGGGAAGCGGCTGCACCAGTGGGAGCGGATTTGCTGGTGTCATTTGACTACGGGCGCATTTTTGGCGAAAAGTTTTTGGCTCTGTTCCCGCTAGGTGGCATCAACCTGCATCCGAGCGCGCTTCCCAAATATAGAGGCTGTACCCCTGTTCCTGCGGCGATTCTGAACGGTGACAAAACTATTGGCATTGCCGTGCAAAAACTTGCGCTCAAGATGGACGAGGGTGATATTCTGGCGCAGACAACGATTTCGCTGGACGGCACGGAAACAACTGGTTGGCTTATGGACGGAGACGGCACGCACAGCACGGTGACGGACGCGGGGATAAAATTGCTTGACGGCGTGCTTACGGCAATTGTCGCCACGGCCAGCAAAATTTCCACGACGGGTGCAAATCCTGCGGCAAACGAAAATAATTCCGCCGTAGACAAAAATCCGTTTTCTCTTCCCCCCGCTACGCCGCAGACAGGAGAAGCCACGTACACAGGATTCCTCAAAAAAGAAGACGGCATCATCAACTGGAAAAACTCCGCCGCCGAACTTGACCGTCAGATTCGCGCCTACACCCCATGGCCATCATGCGCCACTTCTTGCAACGGTACAAATCTTTTGGTTCTCAAAGCGCATCCTTCCTCTGACGGCGCAAAAACCAATTTCCCCGCAGGAACAGTCTTGCCCTATCGCAAGGCATTCGGCATAGAAATCGCCTGTGGCGACGGCTCCGTACTGGTTGCCACGGAACTGCAATGGCAGGCAAAAAAAGCGATGGACTACAAATCGTTTATGAACGGCGCACGCAATTTTGTCGGGTCGGTATTGGGCTAGAATAATCGTGCGGAAACTGCTACACTGTTTATATGTCATTAAAAGATAAAATCAAGAATTTTAATATAAGGAACTGCCGTATCGGTTTTACGGATTCCATGGAAAAAATACAGGCGAATGGCAAAGGTCTGGTCGTGGTGATTTTTGCGGCGGTTATCGTTATGTTTTTGTCATGCCTTGCGGTATTTTTTGCGTTTGTCAAAGGTCCTGAACAGGTTATGGTTCCTGATTTGGAAGGCAAAGTGTGGAGCGAAGCGATGCTGGAGATGCAGGCAAAGGAACTCTATCCCAAGATTCAGTTGCGCTACACCGACAGCCCCGATGACGAGGGAAAAATCTTGAGTCAGAATCCGATTGCGGGCGCAATTGTAAAAGCAGGCACTCGGGTTACGCTGACAATCAGCCGGGGCGTTATTATTGACCACGTGGAAAATTATGTGGGCATGAAGTTGGATGATGTTCGGCTCAAATTGCAGACGATGTTCACAGGTTCATCGCGCCCGCTCATCGTGCTGGATAATCCTGTGTACAAACCGAACGAAGCCGATGCGGGAACGATTTTGGAGCAAGACCCGCCGGAAGGAACGGTCATCTCAAATCCAGTGACGGTTCAGCTGGTGGTAAGCCGCGGGCCTGATTACGAGCAGACCCGTGTTCCAAATTTGGTAGGAAAGAGTATAAACGATTTACTTTCTCAAATCGGACAGTCTCGCTTGATATTCGACTTTGCCTCTCATATCGCGGCGGGAGATGAAAAAGCGGGAACAGTTACTGGTCAGGAATCTTTTAAAACGGAATATGTCAAAAATTATACGCGGGTTCAAGTAGAAATCGCATTCCCCGCAAAATCCGATGATGGCTTGGTATACGGAATTTTCACAGAGCAACTTACGGATTATCCTTATCCAGTCACCATGTCGTTGGATGCAATTCCCGATGAAGGAAATCGTTATAATTTGGTCACGCTCAATCACACAGGCGGAACGCTGACCATTCCGTATGCCTTGCCAAAAGGAACTGAACTGGTGTTCACCGTTGTTGGCAAAGAAATGCGTCATTTTAAAGTGAATTAGGTGGAGAGAAATATGCAAAAACCTTTAGTCTGTCTGTGTCTGACGGCAAAAACGCTTGAAGAAGACATGGAATTGGCAAACAGGTATCGTCATTACATTGACCTTGTGGAACTGCGTGTTGATTTGCTTGATGAAGATGAACGTCTTTTTGTCCGTGATTTTCCATCAATGATAAATCTTCCGTGTATTCTGACAATCCGCCGTCTGAATGATGGTGGTCAGTATCAGGAAGGAGAAGCATCCCGTACCATGCTGTTTGCCAGGGCCCTTGCCTTTGCGGAAGCGGATGTAAGGAAAAATTTTGCTTACGTTGACTTTGAGGAAGATTTTCATGTGCCAAGTTTACAGGATGCGGCACTTGCGTTCGGCACAAAAATCATTCGCTCCTATCACGAGATGCACGGACCGATTCAAAATTTAAAGGCTCGTCTGGATGCGATGCGCACGACTGGTTTTGAAATTCCAAAAATTGCCTGTATGCCTCGTTCGCTTGCCGATGTGACGGAAATGTTCAAGGAAGCGGAAAAATTGGAGCCGTTCCAGCAGATTTTGTGCGCTATGGGACCGCTTGGATTTCCGACGCGTGTTTTGTCCGGCAGGTTAAATTCATTCTTAACATATACAACGGCAAAAGAACTTTTGCCTCAGATGACGGTGAACAATGGAATGCCAATCGGTCATATTGACCCCAAAACGCTGAGTGATGTATATCGTTTTCGTCAGCTTAATAAGGATACGGTAAATTTTGGCATTACTGGCTGGCCGCTCAAAGTGACTTCAAGCCCAAAAATTCATAACAAGAAATTTGACAGTAATGGAATGAACGCTGTTTTTCTTCAGTTCCCGTCAGAAACTGTGAATGATGCATTTATGTTTGCGAAATTGCTTGATTTAAAGGGTTTTTCCGTTACGATTCCTCACAAAGAAAAAATTATTTCGTTGCTGAATGAAACAGATACTAATGTAAAGAAAATCGGTGCGTGCAATACCGTCATAAATGACCACGGAATTTGGAAAGGATTCAATACCGATGCGCCTGGATTCAAAAAGGCATTGGTTGAATTTACGGGGCTTTCTGATTTGACAGGCAAAAAGGTCGCCATTATCGGGGCGGGTGGTGCTTCACGGGCAATTGCCTATGCGCTCAAGGAATTGGGGGCAGAAGTGTGTGTGTTCAATCGGACGATTACCAGAGCGCGGACTGTCGCAGAATTGTTTGGTTTTTCGTATGCAACGCTTGGTCCGGAATCATTGTCAACGTTGCATGAGTTTTCTGACATTATCGTGCAGACTACCTCAAAAGGAATGGGCGCAGAAGGAACACCGAATCAGGACAATGACCCGTTGTATTTTTATGACTTTAACGGTACTGAAATGTTGTATGATATCATTTATTCGCCGGAAATAACTCCCGTTATGGTTCGTGCAAAAGAGGCGGGCTGTAAAGTGTGCAATGGTTTGTCCATGCTTCACTATCAAGGAGATGAACAATTCAAATTATATAGGGAAATGTACGAAAATGCTCAGTCAAAATGAACAGAAAATTTTGGTTGCGAATACGGCAATCGACACACTTATTGAGGAAAAAAAGATTTTCAGCGGAATGAAAATCGGACTTGGAACTGGTTCAACGGCATTACCCGCTGTCAAACGGCTTGCAGAACGCATTGCAGACGGCACGATTAAAGATATTGTGGCTGTTCCCACAAGTTTTCAGACGGCACATTATTGTCAGGATTTGGATATTCCTGTTTACAGCCTGAATGACCGTAGTATCGGTGGTCATCTGGATTTGACGATTGACGGTGCGGATGAGATTGACCCAGAGAATAATTTGATTAAGGGTGGTGGCGCCGCATTGCTGCGTGAAAAAATCGTTGCCTATAATTCTTCTAAATATGCGATTGTCGCCGATGGCTCAAAAATTGTGCCTGATTTGGGAACAAAATTCCCGTTGCCAGTGGAAATTATCGCAGAGGCTTGCGCAAGCGTCATTACCGCATTGGAACGGTTAGGGGCAACCTGTACATTGCGCGAAGGGGTACGAAAATGCGGCCCGGTCATTACTGACTGCGGAAACCAAATTCTTGACTGCCTGTGGAGGCAACCTGTTGACCCAATAAAAATGGAAGACACAATCAACAGCATTCCTGGTGTAGTGGAGACTGGATTCTTTACCAAACATCGTCCCGTTGTGTTCTTCAGCAAAGAGAACGGCACAGTGGAGATACGTCGGTAGCGACCGCTTGTTTGAATTTGCTATCGCAACAGCACTTTGACCAAATCCATTTTGCCCGTCTGCCGCAAGGCTTCTTTTACAAGGCTGGCGTTTTCCCTTCGGTTGAATTGTAGCAGAGCGCGTTGCAGCCGCCGTTCGTGCGCTCCCCTTGCAACGTAGACTTTTTCCAGAGAGCCGTCCGCATTCTGCTTGTGGGGATTTAAGCCCGTCCAGTACATGCAGGTGGAAAGACTGCCCGGCGTGGGGTAGAAATCCTGGACCTGGTCTGGAACAAAGCCAGTCTTTTTGAGGTAGAGGGCAACATCAATCGCTTCCTTTAAGCCGGCCCCGGGATGTGCACAGATGTAATAGGGGACAAGGTACTGTTTTTTACCCAGTTTTCGGTTCATCTCCGCATATTCGGCGGCAAATTTTTCGTAGACGGCGTGGCTGCTTTTCCGCATCAGGCGCAGTACCTTGTCATTCACATGCTCAGGCGCAACTTTGAGCTGACCGCTTATGTGATGCTCGCACAGTTCGCGCAAAAAAGTCTTGTCCTTGTCCATCACAAGGTAATCAAAACGGATGCCGCTTCTGATAAAGACTTTCTTGACCTTGGGGAGGGCGCGCAGTTTTCTGAGCAGGTCGATGTATTCTGTGTGGTCTACGCGCACATTGGGGCAGGGGTCTGTTCCCATGCAGTCTTTGTGGGGACACGCGCCGCGTTTTTCTTGGTTCGGACAGGCATCGTGGCGGAAGTTTGCCGTGGGACCACCTACATCGTGAATGTAGCCTTTGAATGCGCTATCTTCCGTCATGGTTTTTGCTTCCCGCAGGAGACTTTCATGGCTGCGACTCTGAATGCGCCGTCCTTGATGAAAGGTAATCGCGCAGAATGAGCAGGCTCCAAAACATCCGCGGCTGCTCACAAGGGAAAACTGTACTTCCGAAAGGGCGGGAATGCCAGTCTTGCCGTTTTCCGCGGGAGCATCGTACATGGGATGCCATCTTCTCGTAAAGGGTAGTTCGTAAATTGCATCAAATTCTTCTGTGCTGAGGGGGAGCGCGGCTTTTTCCTGCACGATAAAGCGCGAGTCAGTCGGCTCAATCAGAACGTGTCCGTTCAGCGCGTCGGTGTTTTCTTCCTGCACCAGATATGAGCGGGCAAAAAGTTCCTTGCTTTCCGGCGTGTTCGCGCTGATGTCCGCAAATGAGGGAAGCATGAGTGCAGATTCCTGTGGCGGAAGTTCCTCTGCCTTGCTTGTGTACCAGACCGTACCGCGAACACCACGAATTTTGCGGGCGGGAATGCCCTGATTCAGTAGGTCAGCGATTTCCAGTATTGCATGTTCTCCCATGCCGTACATGAGTAAGTCCGCCTTGCTGTCCAAAAGAATTGAACGGCGCACCGTGTTTGACCAGTAATCGTAGTGCGTGGTGCGGCGCAGGCTTGCTTCTATACCGCCGATGAGAATTTGCACACCCTTGTAGGCTTCGCGGATTTTTGTGCAGTAGGTAATCAGTGCCCGGTCAGGACGATGACCTGCAACGCCGCCGTGGGCATACACATCTTCGCTTCTGGGCTTGTTGTTTGCCGTGTAATTTGAAACCATGCTGTCCATTGCGCCAGCACTTACGAGAAAGGCAAGGCGGGGACGGCCCAGCAGGGTAAAACTTTCCGTCTTCTTCCAGTCGGGCTGGGGAATGATGCCCACCGTGTAGCCGTGAGACTCCAAAAGACGACCAAGCAGGGCAGCGGCAAAAGATGCATGGTCTACGTATCCATCGCCAGAGACAAAGACAAAATCAAGTTGGTCAATGCCACGGTCGAGTAAATCTTGTCTACAGACAGGAAGAAAAGAAGAAGCCATAAAACCATGATAGTTGTATTTTAGGCTTTTTGCTAGAGGCACACCCACGGGAAAAACCAGTGACGGCGGAGCGTGCCCCCTTATTTGCCCTGCCGCCACCTGTTTTGTTACTCTGCGGTGTAATTTTTATTTTATCTGTTGACCTTCTTTCATTGATATGCAGATGGCTTGGCGCAGTTTTTCTTTATTTCCTTCCCCATCAGAACTAAAGGAAATTTCTGTATTACAGTTATCAGGCCAACTTAAAGTGCTAGTATCGTACGGAGCGCCATACCAATGGACAGTAAGAGGAAGGTTGACGGTTTTTAGTGTTCCCGGGAAGGCTCCCGCATAGATTCTCCCGCATCTTAAACTCCATGATGCCCCTGCTGAAATAGAATCCTCATAAGAATAATAATTTGCAATGCAAATATCATCATCCTGCGGGATTGCAATCTCAAAATCGGGATAACCAGTCTCATTGAGCGTGACTTCCAGTTTTTCCCCGCTGCCGCCTGTCGTTTCCGTGGTCGTCTTGCCGTCTGCATCGGTTGTCGTTATGGTGGTCGTGCCGTCGGCGGCTACGGTGGTCTCAACCTTGCTTGTCGTTTTTCCGTCGGCATTTTTTGTGGTGACGGTCTTTTCGCTGGTGACGGTCGTGTTTGTTCCGTCAAAATTTTCAGTCGTCTTGCTTTCGGTTTCGGTCTTTGAGCCGTCAGCGTTCGTTTTTGAGGAAGATTCTGTGGTTACGGTAACTTTTGTGCCGTTCTCATTCGTCGTTACGGCAACCGTTTTTTCTGACTGATATGAATCCGCTCCCACCTCATTTGTCGTGGTAGTGACCGTTGCAGTTCCAGCCCCTTCCGTTGTCGGGTTTGCGCCAAATTCCGTGTAAAGCGTTACGGTATATTCCGTTTTCTGCGATTCGTTCTCGCTGTCTCCGTCATTTGAACACGCAAGAAAAACTCCGCTCAAAATCAGCGTCGCCGTCATCAGAAGAAACAATCCTGTCTTTCTCATACAAATCCCCCTGTAAAAACTAACTTACAGACAATAAAAAACTTGGAATTGGTCACAGGCTGAACTTGCAGAGAAAATCGAAATTTCAGATGCTTTTATGGCACATATTGAAAGAGGAACGCGCGGTGCTTCAATGGAGACAATCGAACTGCTTGCCCGTTGCTTTGAGATTCCTTACACGGCTCTTTTTGAGGAAAATCACGGCACGGACACGGATTATTCGGAGATTCTTTTCAATCTGGAGCGGAACCTAAAAGAAAAACTCAATGCGGACATAGACGAATGTATAAAAAACGCGAAAGAAAAACTGTAGGATGCTTTTGTCGGCAAAAAAGACCTAGCGTACCTGAACTACTTCTGTCACTTTGGGGCAGGCGTCTTTGAGGTAGCGTTCGATGCCCATTTTGAGGGTCATGGTTGCCATGGGACAACTTCCGCAACTGCCTGTCAGGCGCAGGTGTACGCGTTTCTGGTCGTCAATCTCCACGAATTCCATATCGCCACCGTCAGCCTGCAACTGGGGGCGGAACATATCCAATGCTTCCTTTACGGTCGCTTCAAATTTTTCATCAGCCATAGTCATCTCCATAATTACTTGGTCTAGTATATCACAGTTTTAAAGATACTAAAAGTATAAAAAATTGGCTACAAGAATCAGCCCATTTTTTCTAGTTTGTGTTCCAGTTCAACGATTTTGGTGTGGATATAATGGTCAACGGTGTATTTTTCGAGAATGCCCATTGGTTTTCCCTGCGTATCGACAATGTTTATGGCTTCGGTGTCGTGGTCGGCAAAAAGTTGATAGGCTTCGGGAAGCGGTGTTTCAGGAAGACAGGTTGCGGCGGGTTTTTCCATCACGTCGTAAACGGGTAGCATATCGGCAAAGATGCTGATTTGCATGGCTTCTTTGATGCGAGCAAGTGAAATTTGACCAACAAGCGTACCGTCTTTCCCGCGGACTTCGTAGTTCATATTTTCGTGCGTGGCAAATTCAGAGATGATTTTTTCAATAAAATCGTTTTCGCCTACAATTGCATAAGAAGTGGACGAGCAGACAGGTTTTCCGTTGACGGTGATTTCTTTGACGAGCGTTTTTTTGCGTATATCTTCTTCGGTGACGTTCAATCCTACTTCACCTGCTTTTGTTACGCCGTATTTGACGCAGATAGGACCAAGAATCTGTACGATGAATGTGGTCGCTGTGATAATCAGCATGACTTGCGGACCGATTGAATCGGGGAAATCGTTTCCTGCGGCGATACTCAGACCGATTGCCACTCCCGCCTGACTGAACAGACAGAACGGCAGATACTTGCGCACGGTTTGGGGAGCATGAGTCAGATATGCGCCCAGTCGGGAGCCGATTGTTTTTCCGAGCGTGCGTCCGCCTACATATAGAAGCGCAATCAACAGGAAAAATGGGGTCAAAATCCACACGTTCAGTTTTGCGCCCACGGTGACAAAGAACAGCACGTAAATCGGCGGGGTAAAGCGTTCCACAAGGCGAAACATGGGGCGTGTTTTTTTGTGAGCGAAATTGGTCATAAAAAAGCCGATGAACATTGCCGAAAGAATGTGGTCAAGGTGGAGCAAATCGCAGATGCCCGTGCTGAGCAAAAGAATGCCGAGTGAAAAGCCGAGTACGCGCCCCTCATCGTCCATCGTATGTTTGAGAATCAGACTCAGCACAAAGCCGAACGCCAATCCTATCAGAATTGAGCCAAAAATGTCATAGGCAATTGCGCCGAGTTGTGCGCCAAGGGAAATTGAATGTCCGCCGAGCAGGGGAGCGGCTATCGAGGCGGCAATCGCATACAAAATAAGCGCAACTGCATCGTCCATCGCTACAATGCCTAGAATCGTGGTGGTGAGCGGACCTTTGGTGCGGTATTCTTTTAAGACATCGGTAGTTGCGGCGGGAGCAGTTGCGGCACAAATTGCGCCCAGAATCAATCCGAGCGAAACGGCATAGGGAATATTTTTAGTGAAGACGAATGCAACACCGCCAGTGAAGATTCCCACCACGAAGAACGGCATAATTGATTCTCCGAGCAGAATACCCACGAACTGCTTGCCGTATTTTTTGATGATATCAATTTTCAGTTCCGCGCCAACGAGAAAACCTATCAACGAAAGCGCAATCGTGCTGATAGGATTGAGCGCAAGAATGGTTTCTTTTCCGAGAACGAACAGACCTGAAACGCCGAGCAGGATTCCCGCTACGATGTAGCCGACTACCTGCGGAATCTTTAATTTTTGGAAAAGTCTTCCGCCTACAGAGCCAAAAAACATCATTACGCCGACTAAAAGGACGAAGCGCGCGCCGGTGAGCGTCAGAAACTGCATGAATGATGGTAACAGATGTGCGAAAGGGTCTTCCATTTTTTATTCCTTGAAATATGATTTTTCTTTTTCCGAAAGCGAATCGGCGTAGGCTTGATTTTTGAATTGATAGCGCACGGAGTCGCCAGATTGTTCTGCCATAAGAATGGAATCAATGCCGGTACTTCCGTTCATCAGGATGTGGGGAATTATTCGGCGGAGCGATGTATCTTTGGGAACGAGCGCAGTCGTCCAATTTTGCTCGGTGCCGTCAAAATAAATCGTAAAATTTTTACGGAGCGCCTCTGCGTTCCCCTGAAAGACTGCGCTGATGACGGCGGAAAGATGCTCGAAGGTGACGTTTCCTTTTGCGTCAAGTTTGCTTTTTTTTCCGCTCGCGTTTGTCTGAATGATGCCAGACTTGGTGACTGCCATGACGGACGGAAACGGTTTTTGCGTATTCCAGAGAATGCCATCTTTTTGCGAGATAATGTATGTGCCAGATGAAACAAGATTGCGGTTCAGTTTGGTTATCGTTTTTGTCTGGGTGAATTCGCCGTTTTGGATTGGATGCGAAGAAATGGTTTTGCAGACGGCGGCGAAAACGGATTCTGTTGCGGCAGAAAGCGGATGGTCAAAAATTTCTGCGCCGGCAGAAAAAAACGAGAACAATAGAAAAAAAATACTACAAAAAAAGCGTTTCATATTCTTTTTTGTGCCGCGCTAGGGTATGGAGCGGTGGCGAATTGACAACGAAGTTTCAAGTCGCCAGTGCGATAGCACCGCACGTGAGCAAGCCAGTGAGAATGGCGTTGCCATTCTCGTAACGAGTTTGGTTTACAAACTCGCAAACACCCGACCCGCAGGGGAGTGCCCTAATCCTTAAAACCACCGGAGCGAATCAGGGTTTCCACTTTTTCGGTGAAAATTTTGGGGCAGACGAACTGCGTTTCTCCAGTTTTCTGGTCGATGCACATCTGGCT
Source organism: Treponema sp. (assembly GCA_017449285.1). Classification (GTDB taxonomy): domain Bacteria; phylum Spirochaetota; class Spirochaetia; order Treponematales; family Treponemataceae; genus Treponema_D. The sequence goes on along the minus strand of JAFSJX010000007.1, from coordinate 9,239 downwards.
GACCATTCCCTTTGTGGTGAGTTCGCCAGTTTTTGCGTTGTACAACTCGAAATTGATTTTGAGCATATTTTCATATTCGTCCAGAATTGCCTTTGCGCGGCACGTGTCTCCGAATCGCAGTGATTTGATGTATTTGACCTTGACTTCTGCTACGGGGAACACATAACCGCTTGCTTCCATATCGATGTACGTGTACCCGATTTTTTCAAGCAAGGCACAACGGGCGCGCTCAAAATAATTGATGTAATTGCCATGCCACGCAATTTTCATGGAATCCACCTCGAAAAAATCGATTTTGAATTCCGTTTCCGCGGTCAGACAATGCGGGTCAAGTTGCTCCATACCATATTCTAATCAAATCTACGAAAAAGTAAAAGGGGGCGGGTGATTTTTTTGTGCTGACGTGGTATACTGGCGCTATGAAAAAGATTGCTTTTTTGTGTGCGGTATGCGTATTGGTGGTTTCCTGTGCGTCTACGAATGACCGCTCAAAAGAAACGAACGAGGAATGGCGGGCGAAAAATTCTGCGATGTATGAACCGATTTCGCTTGCGGCATTTAATGATTCGATTAATCATGCCCGCTCATCGTATAAAAATCGGACTCCGAACTATCAGTTGTATTCGGAAGCGCAGATTGTGGGCATTGCGGAAAGTATGCTGTGGCTTCAGAATCCCGATGGCGGCTGGAAGAAAAATTATGACCAGGCGCGGGTATATTTTAGGAACGAGTTGGAAGGACTTAAAAAATCCCTGCAAAATGTGTCGCCGCTTACGTATCAGAAAAAGACGAACAACCAGCAGAGTACGCTGGATAACCGTAACATTTATTCGCAGATTGCCTATCTTTCGCTTGTGTATCAGCAAGTTCCTGACCCGCGCTACAAGGAATGCATTTTGCGTGCGCTCAACTGGATTTTTAACGCGCAGCATCCTGTTTCCGGCGGCTGGACTGGCTCTGATGTATACGGCGTAACCTACAATGACGAGGTGATGACGGGAACGATGGCGACGTTACGCGACATTGCCGACGGACTTTCGCAGTACCAGTTTTTGGGGAAGAAAGTGCAGGCTAAGGCGCGCGCGTCTTATGACAAGGCGATTCAATGTGTGATTAAGACGCAGATTCGGATTCCTCAGACGGACGGAACGGAAATTCTGACGGCGTGGTGTCAGCAGCATGACCATGAGACGTTGCAACCGATTTGGGCGCGCGCATTTGAACCGCCGTCCATTACCACAAGCGAATCCGTGGCACTGGTGCTTATGCTGATGGATGACCCCAATCCGTCGGACGAATTAAAAAAATGTATTTCTTCGGCGTGTGATTTTCTTTTGCGCGATGACCTTGTGCTGAAAGGAAAGAAAATTTTGCGGCAGAAAGTTGAAGGGAAATTCTTGGATGGAAAATACTACGATTTTGAGCAGACGATGGTTGATGACCCTGACGCTCCCGCACTGTGGGCGAGAATGTATGATATGCGGACGATGAAGCCCATTTGGTGTGACCGTAATCGCAAAATCTGCGCAGACTTTAACGAGATGAGCCTTGAACGCCGCAATGGATACGCCTACACAGGCAAATGGGTAAGCCAGATTCCCGAAAAATACGCCGCGTGGAAGGAAAAATTCAGCCGCTGATTGGTTTTGTTTTATGCCCAGAAGTCAAAAAAATTGTACCATTGGTAGGGATGCGCGGCGCAAAGGCGTTCCAGTTCATGCGCATAGTTGGCTATGGTTTGCATGATTCGTTCTTCGCGCTCTTTTCGTGGGCAGTCGAACGAGATGGGATTTTTTTTCACAAACATATCATACTGCGGAAAAATGCTGAGGTCTTTTTTGCGTACCCCAAACATAAAATACGTTGGCACATCAAGTAGTGCGGTCAGAAGATATGCGCCATAGGCAAACGGTGCGGGCTTACCCAAAAAGTCCTGCATGATAAAACGGTTCTTTGTGTTCGCACTCATACGGTCTCCGGCAATTACTACTAACTCACCGTTTTGAATTTTTTCCTGCAAGATTAAAATAGTGTCCGGTCCGACGCTGTCCGCGCTAAAAATATTTACCATTGCCCCGGAGTTGATTTTGTTGACCATTGCATTGAACCCCGCCGTTACCTTTGTGTCCAAAATAGTGTTTACGGCAAACTGATAGGACACGCCGGTTTGTGCAGAATGGGCAAGACCTCGTAGCATTTCTGAATTTCCCAGATGAGAGACGATAACCATGGCTCCGCGTTTGTTCTCCAGGTTTTCTATCAGGTCGTGTACGTCATCATTTTGAAAATGTATCTGCTTGAACGAGAATTTTCCGCTCCATACTTCCAGTTTTTCGGTGAGCGTAATGGCAAAGGAAACAATATGCTTTAGCGCGCTTTCTTTTACCCGCTTACCTTTTGCGCTTAAAAATGAATTGAGTTGCCGCAGATACAGGCGGGAAGCCGCATTTGCCTTTTTGCTGAACAGAAAATAACAGAATCCCACAGGAAACGCCAGTATGCGTACAAAAACTGCGGGAAAGATTTTTAGCAGGGCGAATGTAATGGCAAGCCCAAAATGATTATGCAGTTCTTTTACATCGTACCATTGCATAGAAACTTCTTTCTCTTTGTTCATGCGGTATGTTTCCTCTTTATTACTTTGGCAATCAGCAGGGGAAGACGCAGTAACATTCCGCAGCAGAGTTTTGTGTACACCCACGAAATCCGCGCGTTGTCGCGTATCATACGGAAATTGCTGATGCCGTCTGCAGGATAAGTGACGCGCACAGGGAAGAATTCGTAAGGAAGTCCGCGCCAAATCAGGCGAATCAGAATGTCGATGTCAAATCCCATGCGCTTGTCATAATTATGTCCGCTGGTAAAATCGTAGGTTTCTTGTACAGGGTACACGCGGAATCCACACAGAGAGTCCATAATGCCGCTTTCAAAACTGACGATTTTTGCCCACGTGTTTGCGAATTTGCGTCCGTTCTTGCGATGGCTTGGTGCGCTCTCATCGTATTCGGGATAACCACAAATGATGGCGCGGGGATTTTTTTCTGTCTGCTCAAAAAAGAATGGCGTTCGGCTTATATCGTGCTGACCATCGGCATCGACCTGCAAGGCATGGCTTAGATTCATTTCGTGCGCTTTTGCAATTCCCGCTCCGAATGCACCGCCTTTGCCACCGTTTTTTTCTAGCGTAACAAGCGTTACTTCTGGGTGAGCGGCGACAATCTGCGCAAGGTATGATTTTGTCTCTTCTCCGTTGCCGTCATCTACGAGAATAATAGGATAGCCATATTGCAACAGTCCTTCTACAACCGCAACGCAAGCCTTTCCGTGGTTGTAAACAGGAATGATGATTCCGCCGTTCATAAAAACATATTGTAGTAAAATCTGCCAAAATATGCTAGAATGAATTGCTATGTATGCCAAGAATCGTACATTATTTTTCTTTTCTCTGCTCTTTTTTCTTTGCGCAGTCTGCGTTTTCTCTCAAGAGGGTAGTTCTTCATCAGATGAGAACCAAAATCAAGAAGTCGTGCAGAACGATGACGGTGATTCGCAGAACGCTGCTAACACTGAGACAAAAAAATTGACCAAGAAAGAACGGATTAAAGCACTGTACGATGAATACTGGAAAAAAAGCGGTGAAGTAAATGAAAATCAGCGTATAACCGGCTCTCAAATGGTGGCTGACTTTATTACCGACAAACTTCCGCTCACGCTTGATTTGGGTGCAGAACCTGGCGAACATGGAAGTACGGTGTTCGGAGTTTTTCAATATGACTGGACAGCAGTTCGGTCAAGCAGATTGCGGCTGGAGTATCAGGGCATAAAGCGTTCCGAAGATATGATGATTTATGACAGCAATACCCTTGATGAATTCAATGCAGACGGGGAAGGAATAGGCATGATTCGGTCAAAGATGATTGGACTTGAATTGTTTCCGTACCTGCGTTATTTTGGCGACGATGACCGTTATGCAAAGACTCCGTTTTTTTATTTTGGATTCGGCGGATTCTATAGGTTCTCTTGGACTGACGGAGATTATACTGGTTGGTTAGAGTATGAGTATACAGACGAAGATGACAATAAAAATAAATTGGCAAAAGGTCTGTATAAAATGGAAGCCAAAGAAAAATATCACCAATTCGGACCGATGATTACTGGAGCGGTAAAATGGCCATTTCTTCATTTTTTTGGCATTACGCTGGAAACAACGTATTCTCCGATAAATCGTGTTATATCTACGGCAGACGCATTTATGACGAGTTATTGGGTAACTATGGACAAAAACGAAAGTGCCGAAAGTGAAATTGCTGGCGCAGTGAAAAAAGAATCCCAATCACAGACCATAGACACAGCACAATGGTGTTCGCCGCTGATAAAGGTAAACCTTTCCGTTGAGGCGTTTACGTATTTCCGCTTTAGGACAAGATTTGGATACAGCCGAATTTATACGGGCAACCCTAGTTCAATCAATCTTGTCACTCAAGACCCGGGAGACGAAAGCAGACAAGAGACGTTTCTTTGGCGGTATGGACTGGAAATCGTTTTTCCCTCATCAAATAGGACGCGCAAAAAAGACTCCCACCTGTGGGCAGGACTTTACCACGAGCAGGAATGGGATATAACAACGAACGATTCGGACAGCAATACCGAACACTTTGGAAGATGGCTTTTCTGCTTTGGTACGTAACCGCTATCTGATTTCGATTGAATTCTCGAAGTTGTAGAGAACCTCATTATTCTTGGAAATCTTTTGGTAACTCAGTTTGATGTCACGACCGTTTTTATTTTTCATAATTTCGTAGAGATGGTCGTTCTGTTCCTCAAAATACACGCCATCCATCGGAATCTGAAAGCGCACGCTCTTGGTCTTTTTGTTTGTGTCGATAACATGAATCGTGCCGACAATCATATCTTTTGCGGGAGGAAATTCCGCCTGAAATACGGACGATGTTTTTGCGGGTCGGTCTGGAATACGACCCATAGGCGTAGGGCGATTATTTGGAAATGATGCTGGCCTTTCAATCTGCTCTGGTACGCTTTTGTAGTCACCACGCACAAAATACGGCACAACGCCAATTGCCACAATTGCAAGCACAATGATGATATAAGAAATAAATAAAATGCGGGTTCTTGGTTCCATACACGCTCCTTGCTTATGCTGATTATATTATTATAGCACAAGTATGGAATTTGTGCATTAAAAATTATTCCTTTCCTGCCCCTTTCCTGCCACATAAGTGCCTGTGGAATAGGTGATTTGTCCGCTAAAGTCCTGCAATTTGAATGAAACGACATTTTTTTTCGCATCATACGAAAGATGAAAGACCACGGTTGTGTCGGGCGTAATTTTTTCGGTGAATTTTATGCGTTTCAGTTCAGGGATAGTGCGCGGAATACCGAAATATCGTTCGGAAAAGAGCGTAATCAAATCTACCTGCGCCACGGCGGGAAGCAACTTGAATTCGGGAAAGTGACCGTCAAAGTAATCGCTCATTGCGGGAATTTTTACTTCCAAATCAACGGCGTTTTCTTTTTTATACAGCACGGTTTCCGCAGGGATGCCGTGGGGGTTTGTGGGTGCGAATAATGCCTGAATCTCTGGCTTTTTCTTTTTGCCCTGCATGTCCATTGGAATCGCATCCAGATACCGCCATTTTTTGGGAAGCACCACGTTCTCAAAGAACTGCATCAGATAGTCGTGAAACCAACGGTTTACAAGGTACTTTTCCGTGCCGTTAAATTTCGTTTTTCCTTCTGCGTTCAGCACTACGGCGGCGGCAAGATACTGGCGGCGGTCACTCATCGGAACGACGCATACGTCTTGCACCAAGCCTGACTGCAAGATACGGTTCTCCACTTCGGTTACGGAAATGCGTTTTTCTTCTATCTTAACGATGCTGTCCGCGCGCCCTTTGAGCAAAAAACGACCATCTTCGTGCAGTTCCACCAAGTCGCCCGTGGCAAATCCAGCGGGGTCTTTGATGTACGGCGAGATGATGACCAAACATCCTTCTTCATTCTTCCAAATTTTTGCGTTGTCAAATGGAGTCCATTCCAGGCCGTTTTTGCTCTGGCGGTAGGCAATCCCGCTTGTTTCCGTTGAGCCATACACTTCCACGGGCCAAAAGCCGAAAACGGTATTTGTATCTTTTGCCACTTCAGGAGTGAGGACTCCGCCACTGGTAAAAATCCACGGGTTTTTGAGCGGAAGTTTTTCAAATTCGGTTGTCCTTGTTGCCACGCTTGTCGCATATTCTGCGCAGGTACGTTTTAGGAACGCGGGAACGGCGATAATCATATAGTCTTCATCGTTCAAAAACTCAAATTCTTCTGGCAGTTCGATTCGCTTTCGGCGGAACGGCACGGCAAGCGTAAACGGTAGCATCAGCGAAAACAACAAACCGTAGATATGATGCTGGCTTACCGTAGAGCATAATTTTCGGCACAAAAACTCCTCGCCCCATTTGCTGATGACAAAAGCGTTGTCCATTTCAAATTCCGTCAGCCGCTGTTGTACCGCTTTGGGATGCCCTGTTGTGCCGCTTGTGTACATCATAATTTTGGTGTCGTCTGCACTGATTGCGGGTGTGTCTGCTTTTTCCGCTTCGGTCGGTTCTGCGGCATCTGTCAAAATCTGCGGCACAAAGTCCGTTTCGGGAATGTCGGCGATGTCGGTAAGGAAACGAATGGTATGCGAGCCGTCAACAACAGTACCATTTCCCCGAATCTCTTCAATAAATGTTGGCGACACATTAGCGGTGAGCAGGATTTCCTTTTTGCATTGCAACAATGTGACAAATGCCACAAGAAAGTACCAGTAGTCATCGCAGTGCAGAATCCATTTTTGCGTGTCATCGTGCTGGCGGATAAACGAGCGCATTTTGGCACTGTCGCGCAAAAAATCGCCCCAAGTCAGATAGATTTTGTCCGTCCACTTGCGCTCATAGCACAGAATTGTGTCGAGCGGGCGGCTCTTCGCATTGCATTTTGAAATAGGAATTGATTTTGGCATCTTGCTGTTCACTACCTTTCTTACGATGAATTCTCCGGCAAAAAGTAAGCCCATCAGTGTGTAACTTATTCCGCCGTTGTAGATTGACCATAGCATATCATTTTTTGAAAAGACTGTAACTAGGGCAGCCGTTCCGTTCAGCACAAAAAAAACGCACCACACGACCGTTACTTTTGTGCAATATGATTCAATCCGTTTTTCAGCAGGCGACCCTCGGATTGACTTATCCATCATCGTTGCAAAACGGAAAATCATCGTGGGGCGGGAAAACAGTGTGTATCCGAAGGCGCACAAAAAAATCCCGCTTATCACCACGGGGTACAGTTTTAGAAAAATCGCGCTCCCCGTTATCAGGCACACCACACCCGCCGCCAAAAGCAAGCCCGACGAAATCAAAAGCCGCGCCGTCTTTTTTTTATCTTTGTCCTGTGTCGCCGCCAGAAAATACACTGCGGCAATCACCATCACGAACAGCGAAAAAATCCGCACAGGTACTTTCAAAATCACCAGACAAGTGAACACCAAAAGTGGATAGACTGCGGAAAGAACATAGAAAAAAATCTTGGGCATTATTTTGTGAGCGGCGACAAAATCTCCACCACATCGGCGAGCGTTCGCACGGATTTAAATGCTTCCGGCTCAATTTTGCCGTTCAGATAGGGCTTCATCTTTACAATCATTTCTACCGCGTCAATCGAGTCCAAATCCAAATCGAGAACGATGTTTGCCTCGGGTTTTACTTTGTCTTCGTCCAAATCAAATTCGCTTACCAATATGTTCTTCAGCGTGGTAAACAATTCGTCCTTACTCATGGCCATTATGCGATACCCTTTTCTTTTGCGATGAATGCGGCCAATGCGTTGACCGATGCAAAATGTTTTTTGTTGTCCGAACTCTCCGCATTGAATTTTACGCCGAATTTCTTTTTAAGCGCAACACCCAGTTCCAGTGCGTCAATCGAATCCAGTCCCAGACCAGAACCAAAAATCGCCTCGTCATCAATAATCTTGTCCGGCGTAATGTCTTCCAGTTCCAAAGCGTTGACAATTACTTCCTTAATCTGTTGCTTCAATTCGTCCATAAATACAATTATATTCATTTCGCAATAAAAGGTCAAATGCCGTGCAAGCAAACGCATTATATATTTCTACAGACTTTTTCAAGGCATTCTTCGCGTTTATCACAAAGCATTTGTTTTCCTAAAATTGACAGACTCTTTGCCTTTGTAAACTCAGAAAAGTCAGTCTGCTTTAATATGTTTATAACAAGTTTTCTGATTATATTCATATTGGCAGCTGAATTATCTTTTCGCAATTGTGACAAATCCTCTCCAAAAACTACATCAAGTTCCCAGTGCAGGCCATTTTCTACACCCCAATGAGAGCGCATTGCCTGGCAGGCTTTGCCAGCATCTGTTAATGACGTGATGAAAAATCTCGTTTCTGACGATTCTTTTCCAGTTTTCTTTTCTGTCCTGTGGCATCTGACCATTCCGACGGCTTTTAGATTCGGCCATTCAGCTTTGCTTGAGCGAGAATACATAGTCTGATTTTTTCTCCGTGATTTTTCCGGCGATTTTTTCTGGCAGCCCAAACATCGCGCAAGCGCGATGTTTGCGTTAGAAGTAGCTATTGACGTTTGCGCTTTTGCGCATATGCATCGCATCTACCGTCACTATGACTTCCTTCAAATCAAGAAGCTCAAGGAGTTCCGGAATCGCCAACGGCATTTATGCCGCGATCTCATTCGATTTTTCCTCTGTTTTAATCTGCCCGAAACACACTCCCAGCCTTGATGCCCATGCGCTGACCATATGAATTGCCTTATGCTCCGTTCCGTTTTCCGTCAGCGCCCTGTATCCGGAGCCGCATTCCGTCTTTCCGTCAAAAGCAACCACGTCTCCTTCTTTGATTTTGTTTCCGAAAACAAGCTTTGCATATTCTATGAATACTTTTCCCAGCTGCCCGGTGTCGATTTTTGCCAATACACGCAGGATTGTATCTGCGCTTGGTATGCCGTTTGCAAGAAGTAGATATTTTTTCAATACATTTATACTTAGTTCTGCGTATAAATGTATTGATTCTATGCTTTTGTATCCGCAAAGCACCCCGAAAAATACAATCATCAGTATATCGACAAGACTGTGCTTCTTGCATCTGTCTATCCGACTGTCATTTATTGTTTCCAAAGATTCTTTCAAGTTCATACATCCACCTGAAAGGATTTT
>JAFSJX010000051.1 GCA_017449285.1 Treponema sp. | reverse complement strand
GAACAGCCCGCTTTCTCAAGGGCATTCAAAAACTGGACCGGCATGACGGTCACACAGTATAGGAAAGGAAAAGAACATGAGCGAAAAGACGTTTGAGATCTATCCGGAAATAAAGTCCGAGAAGGTTTACTTCAATAACCGTTTCGGGATCAAAATTGCAGGAGACTTATATCTGCCTGCCGATTACGAGAATCAGAAAAAACCTGCCATCGCGGTATCCGGGCCATTTGGTGGCGTGAAGGAGCAGTGTTCCGGTCTCTATGCGCTCACGGTGGTGGGCGCGAGGTGGAAGCTCCCGATTGTCTGGTATTTGACCGAGGATGACGGCTTGCACTACAACAAGCTTCGCCGCCGCGTGCAGGGCATCACCGACACCGCGCTTGCGCGTAACCTGCACGAGCTGGAGGACGACGGCAGCATCATGCGGCACGACGCGAAGTCCATGCCGATGTCCGTCACCTATCATCTGACTGATGTGGGGAAGAAGCTGATGCCCGCACTCAAAGAACTGTACAGCTGGGGCGAGGAGCACAGAGCAACGGTGGAAGATGGGGGACGCGGGTGAAAAAAGCCGTATCAACATACGCTGATACGACTTATAAAGATTGTCACAAGGATTAGTAGTATTCGCTTCACGAAACTACATTTTGCTACACAAAATCATTTGACGGTGGTTGAGTTCATCAAAACCACCGTAGCGGTTTACTCCGCTGTCATTGCCGTGCTTGACACGGCAATCTTTCTACTCTGTTGCAGTATCGCTTGTCGTTGCTTTCGCTTTCTTCCCCACGCTGGCATTTGCCTTGCTTATCTCCACATCGGCTTTTGCGGCAAAGTCGGCGTATTCAGGCTGAATCGCGCTCATCGCCGTTACATACGGCACGAGCTTTTCGTTTATTGCGGCGAGGAGCAGTTTCTTCAACGCATACGCGCTTTCGCCCTTTGCGGTGAGGGCGGCGGTCGCGCTGTCGTTGGCGGCGTTGAAGTCGTCCTGCGCGGTGCGGAGCGCGGCGAGCAAATCAGCCACGCCGTCAAGGGCTTTAATGCTATCTGCGAGCGCGGGAGCGGCAAAATCTTCAAGCATGGATTCAATCAGCGAGGATTCGCGGGCGTATGCTTCGCTTGTGATGCCCTTGTATTTTTCAGTAACGGCAAGCAGTTTTTCAGCGGCGGCTTTTTTATCCGCAAGCGGGATTGCGGCGTAGCCGAGCAAGAGCGTGAACAGAGAGCGGATTAACTCATCGCGCTTGGTGTCGGCATCTTCCAACGAGGTGGAAATCTTGTCGGCTTTGATTGCCGTTGTGATGTCAGCGGACAGCTTTTCAACCTCCGCGAGTATTGCGGCAAGGTTCGCATCCTTTGCGATTGCGCCGTCGGTCTTTGCGGCGGCTTCTTTGTAGAATCGTACGAGCGTGTCAGATACGGTGTCCGCTATGGTCGTGCGAACATTGTAGTTTACCTTTTTCATATAAACTCCTTTTGAGCAACAAACTTTTGTTTGAAACTCGCTTTTGGCTTGGGCAAGCACCAAATTCTTGTTTGATGCTTGCTTTTCGCTCGGCGGACTACCAAATTTCTGTTTGATACTCACTTTTGACTTTGGGAGCGAACAAACAAAAATTTGCTCGTTCCTTTTTGCTTGGGCAACCACCAAATTTTTGTTTGATAGCCGCTTTTCGCTTCGGTCGTCGTTCGAACAAAAACCCGTTGTCTACTTCACCCCGACTTTTTTCAACCATTTCTCCACATCTTTGGAAAGCGAGTTTCCGCCCGAATAGTGGATTGAAAGTCCGTCGTCAATCTGTGCGTTCGG
>JAFSJX010000050.1 GCA_017449285.1 Treponema sp. | reverse complement strand
TGCATGAGGACTTCGTCTCGCCCGCTATCGCCGTGTCCGTGCCGTCCTCAGTCTTGTGCCACTGGTAGGACAGCGTTCCTTTGTCTGCTGAGTATGCTGATACCGTGAGCGTGGCCTTTTCGGGTACGTGCAGCGCGACGTCTTCCAGCGTCGTGAGGATGACCGGCTTCTGCACGTCGATGCGGCTTACCGTCACCTTCGCCGAATTTGACCGCGCGGTCGCCGTTTTCGTTCCGCCGTCGCCGTTGTCTGTGATTGTGCTGGTCACCACGCAGTAGAATTCCGCAGAGCCGACCTTTTCCGCCGTGACGGTGCATGAGGACTTCGTCTCGCCCGCTATCGCCGTGTCCGTGCCGTCCTCAGTCTTGTGCCACTGGTAGGACAGCGTTCCTTTGTCTGCTGAGTATGCTGATACCGTGAGCGTGGCCTTTTCGGGAACGTGCAGTGCGACGTCTTCCAGCGTCGTGAGGATGACCGGTGCGTTTGCGTTTATCGTGTCGTTGGAAACCGTAACGGCAGGGGTCTGGACTGATGCCGTTTTTTCCCCGCCGTCGCCGTTGTCAGAAATTGTGTTTGTTATCTCGCAGGAGTACCAGCCCAAGGTCTGCGCGGAGACTTCTTTTTCGTACTTTGAATCGACTGCGCCAGTTATTTTTGTGAATTCGTCTTTTTCGGAAGCCTTATGATACCACTGGTAGGAGAGCATTCCGCCGTCGGCAGAATATGCCGTTACGGAAAGCGTGAATGTGCTTCCGAAGTCCTGCTTGATATTCTGCGGTTGCTGCAAAATCACCGGGCTTTTTGCCTTGACCTGGTTGTTGGAGATTTCGGCTTCGCTTGTTCTGATGTTTGCTGTTTTCTTGCCGCCGTCACCATTTTCAGGAATCGTGTTCGTTATCTCGCAGAAGTACCAGCCCAAGGTCTGCGCGGAGAGTTTCCCTGAGTATGCAGGTTCTGTCGCCCCGCTTACAGGCATTGCCTCAGTTTCCTTGCTGAGAGTGTGGTACCATTGGTATGAGAGCGTTCCCCCGTCCACCGAGTATGCCGTTGTGGAAAGTGCGAATGCACTTCCGAAGTCCTGCTTGATGCTCTGCGGCTGCTGTAAAATCAGCGGGCTTTTTGCCGCAATCTGAGTATTGGAGACTGCGGCCTCATTTGTCCTGACAGCCGCTGTTTTTGCTCCGCCATCGCCGTTGTCGGGAATCGTGTTCGTTATCTCGCAGAAGTACCAGCCCAAGGTCTGCGCGGAGAGTTCTTTCTCATACTTTGGTTCGACCGCGCTGATTATTTTTGTGGCTTCGTATTCTTCGCCGAGCTTGTAGTACCACTGGTAGGAGAGCGTGCCGCCGTCCGTTGAGTATGCCGTTACGGAAAGCGTGAATGTGCTTCCGAAGTCCTGCTTGATATTTTGCGGTTGCTGCAGGACTACGGGGTTTTGCGACTTGATTTGCGTGCTTGAGACTTCGGTTGTGTTTGTCCTGACGGTTGCCGTTTTGCTTCCGCCGTCTCCGTTGTCGGAAATCGTGTTAGTAATCTCGCAGTAATACTGCCCAAGCGTCCGTGCGGAGATGTCGCTTGTGTATGTCGCTTTGGTCGCCCCGCTTATGGGTGTCGCCGCTGCCTCTCCATCGGAAGTGTAGTACCACTGGTAGGAGAGCGTGCCGCCGTCGGCAGAATATGTCGTTACGGAAAGCGTGAATGTGCTTCCGAAGTCCTGCTTGATATTCTGTGGTTGCTGCAGGACTACGGGGTTTTGCGCCTTGATTTGCGTGCTGGAAACCTCAGCACCAGCCGTCCTTACGCTTGCCGACTTTTCTCCGCCGTCTCCGTTGTCGGGAATGACGTTCGTTATCTCGCAGTAATAATAACCGAGCGTGTCCGAGCTGACCTTTCCTTTGAGGATTGGCTGCCTCGCGTCGGTCAGCGCGATGGGGTCGCCGTCTTTTCCGGCACAGAAATACCACTGATAGGAGAGCGTGCCGCCATCGGCAGAATATGCCACCGTCGCAAGAGAGAAGTCCTCGCCAAAGTCGGCCTGTATGCTCTCAGGATATTTTATGATGACCGGCTCCTGCGCGCATATCCATTCGTTCACCGTATAGGTGATTCGCGGAGAGATGACCGTCCGTATGCTTGAGCCGAGTCGGTTGGTGATGACGCAGTAATAATAGCTTGTCCCCGTTTTTGTGGTTTCTGGCGTGAACGTCGCGGAGTCTGCGTTCTCGATAGCCGTGCCCTCAGACAGCTTTGATTCCGCCACATACCACTGGTATGAGAGCGTTCCCGAATCGGAAACCTCCGCGCCCACGGAAAGACCTTTTGCCACATGGACGGCTGTCGTAATATCGCTTGTAATCGCCGTAATCTTTGGAGTCTGCGCGTCGGGGTCTTCGGAGTCATCAGAAGAACACCCCCCCCCTATTGCCACTGCCAACGAGCAGAATAGAATGAAAAGACTTTTTTTGCATTGAAAAAACGATTTCATATATGTTTTCTCCTTGAGAATATGAAATAAGACTTTTTTATTATTTGTAGCAAAAGTATGTAATATATCTTATTTTGTAATAATACTACAATATATAAGAGGTAAATTCAATAAGGTAAAAATAGTCAGACAGAGACCGCCTAAAAAGTATAAAATGCGGCAGTTACAGTAACAGCGCGTTATACTGCTCCGAAATTCGTTGCCACGAGTACAGCCGCTTTCCCGCTTCCAGCATTGATTTCCCGATTTCCGAAAACCGCGCGTTTTCCCCTGTGACAAGCCGCACAATATCCGCACTCGTTTTCCAGTACAGGCATTTTTCTTCGGTAGTCGCGCGGTTATACACGCAGTCGAATGCAAGAATCGGAAGACCCAAATTCATCGCCTCAACTAGGCTTGGATTTGTGCCACCCGCAGAATGACCGTGTACATAGAGCGTGGCATTTGAACGAATCCAGTTAATTGAGTGCGGCTCATAAATCGGGTCAAGAAGATGGATATTTTTGAAGGAAGAATATTGCACTTTCAATGCCTTTCCATAATCAGATTTTTCCCAGTTACCCACAATGACAAGCGGATTTTCTGGCAGGCTGGAAAACGCTTCCAGAATGACATGCACATTGTTCTCCGGCTCGATTCGGCAGACCGTCACGGCATATTTTTCGTGGCAGAACGGATATTTTTCGTAAAGAGAATCATCTTCCACACGGGTCACCTGGTCGCCACCGTAAGCAATCAGTTCGACTCTTTTTTTTGCCACGACCGATTTGTACGCTGTGTTCACATAATCAGTAATGCCCTTGTTGTCTCCGATGATGATGTCAGAATAGCGAACCGCTTGCTTTTCGCTGAAATGCAGAAGCCACTTCGCGTAAAACTTCCATTTATCGCGTTTCCACTCCAGCCCGTCTATGTTCGTGATGATTTTACCTTTGAAAGCGCGGCGGATTTTCGGAAGAAAAATGCATCCCGACACACCGAGCACAAGCATGATGTCCGCCTTTTCGCGCACGGCGATTTTCATGCTCTCGTAGTCATATAAAATACTGTCCTTACCGTTCGCATCGCGGTCAAGATAAATCAGGCGCGCGCCCTTGTATGTTTCAAGCCGATTCTCGTATTTTTTTGCAGAGCAGAACACCGTGTATTCAACATCGCTCGGCGTGTAGTCCAAGAGGTTGTCTACGAGAGACTCAAAGCCGCCGTAACACGCAGGAACACCAACAGTTCCGATAATGTAAATCTTCTTTTTATTTTCAAGCATAAAACGCCTCCATTTACAAAATAATGTAAGCGTTCTTTGACTTTCTATTTTTGGGAGAGAATCAGATAAACATCGCCATATACTGCGGCAAAGTGATTTTCGTTCCGTTCACACCTACATTGCCATCAATGAGCTTATAGGCATAAGGCGGTTCAAAATCAGTGATAAAGTTGTTCAAAGATTCGGTCTCACCGTTTTTTGACTTTACCTCAACAGGAATTGCGGCCCCGTCTTTTTCAAAAAGAAACTCAATCTCCTGTGTATTATCAGGCTTTTTGTAGTAATTCAAATTGAAACCGCGTTTATACAGCATATCAAGAATCAGATTCTCGTATATTCCGCCTTTTGCAGGACCTTTCAGCGTTTTTTTGATAAGCGCGGCCTGTGTTTCAAAACCGAACATACTTGTCGTAAGCCCAATGTCCGTCGTGTACAGCTTGAAATTTTCCGGCTGCTCATAGGCTTTTAGCGGAAGCATCGGAAGCGATACATTTTTTACCGTCACGACAAGCCCCGCATCTTCCAGCCATGCAAGGGAATTGTCATATTTTTTTGCAGTTCCGTTTTTTTCAACCGTCTTGTACTGGAACTTTGTGTATTCCTTTGCAAGCTGACGAGGAATTGAATTATAGCACGCCTTAATTTTCGGCTTCTCGACATTCTTCGCATACTGCTCAATGTCATCCTCATATGCCTTAAAAATCTTCTGCTGTGCGGCATACACTTCCTGATAATTCGAAGTCTCCAGAAAAGTTTTAACAACCTCAGGCATTCCCCCAACAACCATATACTCGCGCAGCAATGACAAATACCTTGCATTCAGCCCGTCAGTCCAGTTTTTTGCTTCTGTTCCCGCCGGAACTTTTTCCTTTTTGTCAAAATACTCTTTTAGAATCCGAACTGATTTTTCATCAACTCCCCTCGCCCAGAGAAATTCCTCAAAATCAAGGCCATGCATCAGCACTTCACGCTCATAACCGACAGGAATAGAAAGCTCTTTCTCAATTTCCTTTTCTTCTTTAGTTTTGTTATAATGAATTCCAAGAAGCGAGCCAGAAGCAATCACATCATAACGCGAATCAAGAGCAAGGAATTTGAGTGCAGTCCGTGCTTTCGGACTTACCTGAATCTCATCGATAAAGACCAGCGTGTTTCCGTCAATGAATTTACAGTCGGCAACATACAGCGAAATCCGCTTAAAAATTTCTTCAGGCTCCAAAGAGCCTTCAAAAATATTTTTCAGTTCAGGATTTTTTATGAAGTTCAGGTAAATGTAGCTTTCATAATTATCTTTCCCGAACTGCTCGATTATATAAGTCTTCCCAATCTGCCTTGCACCGTTTACAAAAAGACATTCAGCCTTTTTGTTTTTCTTCCATTCCTGCAACTGATAATAGAATTTCCGTCTGAGCATAATATCACCTCGTCTACAGGCATCTTAGCACAAGAGGACAAAAAATGCCATGAATTTGACAAAGAAAAGGAAAGAATTTGCCACAAATTTGACAAAGAAAATAATGAAAATTGCCACGAATTTGACAATGATACACACATATTTTGCCACGAATTTGACGAAAGATTTTTCCTCAAAATAGAAATGTCAAAGAACAGTAGCGGATACCACCGCAAAACTGATTTTCAAACAAGAAAACCAGAATGATTACATAAACTTCCTAAAAGAATTGACCGCCACTAAAGGGTGAGGTATACTATAAACACGATTAGTTTTTATAGGAGGTACGGTATGGAATCTGTAGCACTCAAAGAAGTTCTTGGAGAACCGCTTGAAGCACAGGCTATGTCTTTTTTTGCAAACAAAGGTCTTGACATAGTTACAGAAATCCGTATGTTCATCTCGAAAGTTATTGCCGATAGCATGCCAGAATGGGAATACAGGATGCAGTCTGACGGAACGATTTACCGCTATGCTCCTAAAAATCGACGGCAAGGGACTCTTCTGCAGATGACTGTAAACGATAATTATAAGGCGTTTAATGCACTTGAAGCCCTCAAAATGACTAGTCAGAAAGCCATTAAAAACGGCAGTGCAAACATAAGTCTTGAAGAAATAAACAAAGAAATCTACTCTTACAGAGAAAGTCTTTAATATATGGAATATTTTGCTGTCATAGATACAAATGTTGTCGTTTCCGCACTGTACCGTTGGGATTCTATTCCTGGCAAAATAATTGAGCATGCTCTTGTCGGAAAAATCCATCCTCTGCTGAATGAAAAAATAGTGACCGAATACCGTGAAGTTACAGCAAGACCAAAACTTAAATTTGATAAATCCGACATCACTCATGTAATTGATGGACTCATACAACGAGGAATCTTTCTTGACGGCATTCCTTCTGATGAGCCAGTAAATGACCCGAAAGATGTCATATTTTATGAAGTAACGCTTGATGCACGGCAATCCGACGAAGCATATCTTGTCACAGGCAACATAAAAGACTTTCCCATAAAGCCCTTTGTAGTCACGCCACGCGAGATGCTGGATATTATTGAAAAGAACAGCTGATTCTTGCTTCATCACAATTCCTCTTCCAATGAAAAACGATTGGTTATCCCCTTTGAGACGGCCTTAAAAAACACTTTTATATGCTTCCAAGTAAAACCGCTTGTCACAAAATACAAAACTGATTTCATCAACATAAAAACTCCGAAAGAAAGTTTTTCTTTTCCACGCAACAATCCAGAATGAAAAAGCAGATAGAAACCGTTCCTAAGAAAGAAATACTGCCGGAAATCTGAGTAGACTACAATCTTTCGCCCCAAAACCGATTTAAACGAGTCGCCCATATTGTGATGAATGACGTTTCCTGTATCGCAGATAATCTTGTAGCCAAGAGCGGCAGCCCGCCAACACCATTCAAAATCCACCCAGTCGATAAAAAGCCTCTCGTTCATCATGCCCGCATTTTTGAGCACAGAGGCGGGACACACACTACCCGAAGAAATGGCATGAGCAAGAAAATAATCTTTTCCGATTTCGGGGACAACTGCCTTTGTTTTTGTAACGCTTATCTGCGCGAACTGTTTTTTATTCTCGTTATAAAAATGTGGAACAACGGCAGCAACTTTCTCATTCGTATGTCGCTCAAAGCACGCTAATGACGTCTCAACAAAGTCCTGCGGAAAAATAGTATCTTGGTCGCTGAAAAGAACATACTCTGCACCATGGGCTAAGGCATACTCAATACCACGGTTCTGTGCGTATGCGATTCCCATGTTCTTTTCCAGCGGAATGATGTGGATTTTTTCATGAACTGCGCTCGAAACTGCTGTGCAGTCATTGCCATCTAAAAAATCGAACCGCTCATTGCTGTTTTTTACGATGATAATTTCATCCACCTGAGAAAGCAAAGAGTCCAGAGTCGCTTTTATCTGAGAAAAATCGGGATTGTAGGTTACGAGTATGCAGAAAATCATTTGATCTTTATCCATATCTCATCACCGCCCTTCTTTTTTCATAGCTCGGATATTAATACCACGTGTTTGATTTAATCGGACTTCTCCAGTGCTTTTTGTTCCAAAAATGTCGTATGTAAAATAAAACTGATATGGGTTATAAGCAACTTTTTCAGATGATTCAAAAAAAATTCCTTTATTGAAACAGAAACATAGAAAAACAAAGCCAAGCGGAATAAAAAATAATTTCCGATATGCTTTTATAATTTCAAGAATTGCAAAAATCACAAAAATTGAATAAAAAGTGGAGAGACGTGTTGAAATTGTAGAAAATGCCGGCAAGCCAATATAAAAGAACATATACAAACACACTCCATTATAGACAACTGAATTCATTGGTCTTTTTTTGAATATATGCAAATATGAAATCGTAAAAAAAGAAAGTAGATAAACGAGGGATTGACCTGTTATATTTCGTGCAGTAGCAAGGTCTGCAATCTGAGTGTAAGCCCATAGTTTGTATATAAGTCCGACATGAGGAAGCCATTCCAAAACAGAGACGATAACAGTTCCGAATAAGTCAAAACCTAAAAAATAACAGGCGATAATAAAATAATTAAAGATAGTAAATTTTTTATTGCTTATCCTATACAGCGGATAATACATAAAAAGTAGCATAAGAGCCGAAAAATGGAACATCGCCGCCAAAAAAGCCCAAAACAAATATGTCTTAAAATTACCATTTCTATTCTTGAAAACACCGTAAGCAAATACAATCGCCGCTGTTGTCTGTCTGACAATAACCATATCGTAGTAAAAGAAATACATTGAATAATACAAAAGGACGAAAAGCATTTTGTATTGAGGCGCACTCTTAAACTGACTGTCAATTATATAGATAAGAATCGCAAAGCGAATCAACTCCGTCAAAACGAAAATATATTGATAGTGTCCGAAAACGTGGGCGATATATATTATCGTGCGGAATAATGGCTCTCCGCTCAATTCATCATACATCAGTTTGTAGCCTGGCCAGTCACCGCCCGTCTCAAAACGGAATGCACCTACAATGAACAGTAAAAAAACACAACCATAGTATAATACATTGCTTAATGCGATTTCGTTCTTGCGGAACGAGTAGTAATTGCAGACAGCAACAACGAAAAACAAAGCGTACAGGACTAGATAAAACATTTTTCTACTCCTGCAAGTATCGTTTCTGGGTCTAAGCCCGGAACAAAAACCGCCTTATCGTAATGACGGAGTTTTTCTCCCTGTGCGCCAAGGTCAAGAGCGACTATATACAAACCAAGCAACATAAATTCGCTGACAGCATAAGAAAAAGTTTCCGGCAAAATCGAGGTAAATACGACCGCTCCGATTTGATTGGACATAATTATTTCCGGCAAAATTTTTAAATCGTATGCACCTGTATACCGCACATATTCCGAATTACGATGGAAGAAAAACGGTATTTTTCCAATTATGTACAGTTTTCTGTCTTTCGTCTTTTTGACTTCGGCAATTAATTTCTTGATAACAAGTTTTCCTTTCGGAATATTTGAACAATTTCCAATAACAGCAATATTACGATACGATGAATCAAAAGGAAGCGGTTTAAATGTACAGTAATCCATAGAATGAGGAATAACTTGTATTTTTTCTGCAATACCTGCATAAAATTGGCATAAGATTTCTTTTGACGAATTGGAGAAACAAATAATTTTATTTACATGATTCAGAAAAGAACCCCACATAGTCCGCCACTCTGCAATGACACGATTTCCAAGAGAACAGGAAGAACATTCATACTTGCAAAATTTT
Organism: Treponema sp.; assembly: GCA_017449285.1. GTDB lineage: Bacteria > Spirochaetota > Spirochaetia > Treponematales > Treponemataceae > Treponema_D. The sequence goes on along the minus strand of JAFSJX010000050.1, from coordinate 167,568 downwards.
TTGTTCATAACAAAAGTAGACGGCGGGCAAACAGCATTAAAATCATGAATTAAATAAGACAAAGAACATTGAGCCGAGTTGTTTACAGCATAATCCAAAATTTCTTTGGGCCTGCTGTATGCACATAAGGAATTTACGACAATTAACTTTAACGAGAGCTTGTTCAAATATGCAAACAAAGCTTTCTGCCGGATTACAAGTTTTTCAGATTCATGTTCAAGCAGAAAATATGAATCCCGTCTGTAGGAAATCAAGCGCACAATCAATATATTGTTTTTATAAAAATTGTTACGCACATAACTTTCTGTTCCACCGCCAAGATTATGCGTAAAAACTACGGTATCAATTGCAGATACAGTAATTGAGTTGTTGCGCAAGCGAAGATATTGAAAGAAAACACGGGTATTAAGGAAAAGATATTTTATGATAATTCCTAAAACGTGGATTACTGGATTCAATTATAACTCCCAAGCATCTTCAAGATGCGTTATCCGCTTATCTTCCGAGGGCAACTGCATATAGTCACCATAGAACTGAGTCAGATATATCTCTGGTTTTCGAGGAACTGGATAGAAGTTTCCGCAGAATTCAGCCGTTGCAAGAGGGAAAATATTTCGTTTTTGCATAATATTGCGAATTCCATCTTCGCCCCAAAGTAAAATTCCCACAAGTTCGCAATTTTCATAATCGTTTTTTTTGGCAATTGCGTTACTTTTTTGTGAAATTTTAAATAATTGGACATATAAACGGCACAATGGTACTAAAATAAAATTCAATGCCCGCCTTAATGAACTTCCTCCTATCTTTCCTGGTACAGCAAGTGATTTCTGAATTATCTTTACATATATTCTTTCATTTTTATAAAGGAATTCATTCTTAGAAATGTCATTTTCAAATCCATCAAAAGGAAAAACATCTATCCACACTCCTGTCTGAATTTTCTTTGTCATACAATGTTCACGAACAATGGTGTTTTTATCCTCAATTTTTGTAAACGAAAAAGGGAATCCTTTATCACCACAAGTTTTTACAGCATAACAGGTATAAGAGTTCTCAAAATCATCACGTATCTTTAAGAACCGTTCATAGTCTGGACGAGGCATACAGACATCTATATCATCGTCCCAGGGAATAAAACCCTTATGACGAATTGCACCAAGTAAAGTCCCATAGGCAAGGAAATACAAAAGATTGTTTTTCCCACAAAATTCGTTAAAACAATTAAGAATACGTAATTCTTTTGACTGTAATTCATCTAAAGTCAACTTATGCATACTTACTCCTGAATTTTGAAAAGAACATTTTTTAACCAATCATTTCCGAAATAAGTCGGCAAGTATTCTTTTTCAAGCACTTCAAAATTTTCTTCTGTGATATAACGGCTCTCAATTCCCTGCAAAGCAAACAATTCGTCTACCCTTGTATTAAGTGACTTCCGTTTCTTTCCAAGAGCAATAACACCAAAATGTTTCTGAAAAAGGATTGAAAAAACAGAACAATGAAATGAATTCGTAACGACATAGTCTGCATTTTTGATATACCATAACCATTCTGGTATAGTTGGATATGTTTTTTCCCATTTATCAACATTCGATAAATCTGTAACATATACAACCTTTATGTTTTTTGAATGTGCAAAATCGTATACCTTTTTAATATCAAAACCTTTGTTTTCGCCCAAAATATAAAGAAACAAGAATTTATCACGCTTTTCAATACTTACATTTTCCTCTATTATTTTTTCATAAATGCAGACATCAAGAAGCATGGTCGGATCAGGAACCGTTTCAGCATCATTTCTACCAAGACGCTCGCAAATTTTATTTCCAGATTTTTCTCGAACAGATACTGCATAAAATTTTGAAATAAGAGAACTTAACGTCTTTGTATATTTTTTTGAAAGAGATGTTATTCCCCAACTAGCGGCATAACTAATTCTTTTTATTGAATCTGAACCAAAATCAAGCATAAAAGTCCGATAATTATTTTTTACCGCATATTTTTTAAATAAATGATAATTCCATATCTGATCACTTCCCGCAATGTATGCATCAGCCCTTGGCGGATTTTTACATAAAGCGGTATAGGTTCTATAGACATCCGTTTTATTCGGGATATATTTTGTTTTAAAGTCCGAGAATTGCCGTATATCACCAATTGCACGTTTATTAAGTAAACGAGGTATAAAAAAACGATATATTTTTAACGGATTAAAATTAGAAAGCAAATATTTTATTCTTGCAAAAATACTGTCAAAATCCCTATCACCATCATAGCAAATGGTAAAAGTTTCGTGTCCAAGAGACTGCAAATAGGTTTGTAATGCAAAATTTTGCAATACTTGTCCGTAGTTTTCTTTACTGAAACAGAAAGTAATTATTCCAATTTTCATTTTGTCTATTTTCCCAATAATTTCTTAAGTCTTGTAACGTTATCTTGTCCGAGAATGTCTTTTACCAAGTGCTTTGCTCCACCTTTCACATCGGCTTTCAGGTTACGCATAATATACAATGCATCACTCTCTTCCTTGCTGTCGGTAAACACTTCAAACAGCATAGGCTTGTCCGTAAATTCTACAGTCAGAAACCGACTACTTGCCAGTAAGAATTCATTTTTATTTGACGCAGACAAGTATTCATAGCCTAAATCTTCTGCATAATGTTTTACAAGAATCGATGACTTATTGCCGAAATGACCTGCCGCCGCCATGAATTTATCCGCATCATCTCCAAATCGCTGTGCCGGGTGACTGTAATTCCGAAATTCGGTACCACGCCCATTGTTTATAAGCATAATACGTACATTACGCCCCACATGGCGGTTTCCAATTACATTCATGTCGTAGAAGAACGCAAGGTCACCGAAAACGCCAAAATACAACTTATTCGGGTCTGCAAGAGAGGCTCCAACAAGAGAAGAAATATCACCGTCAATTCCAAATCCGCCTGTATTCGAGAATGCAGAAACACTATCGGGTATATCAAAATAGTTCCATGAACGTAATGAGTTCAAAATGCCCAAATGAAGCACACTGTTTTCAGGTATTTTCATTGAAACCTCTTTCGCACACCAGAGGTTAGAAAATGGTAACTCAGGAATTTTTTGATATAACCGCTCATACATAGCCTTGCATTCACGCAAGAATGAATCATCTTCCTTTTCGCCGTCTTTGTAATGGTTAAAAAAATCTAATTCTTCCATTTGAAAAATCTTTGTCGTTTTTCCGAACACATCACGTAATTCGCCATCGGGATTTACGCGCCATACTTCTTTTGCATGAACTCCGCTGTACGCACCCGACACATAGCCGATATGAACAAGCAAGTCCCAGTCTAAAATATCAGGACGAACATCGTCCTGAGAACCAAAAAGAGCGTCAAGTACCTTATATTTTCCTTTGTAGTTTGAGGTATGATCACAAAAGACTACAGCATTGTGCGCAGCGCAAAAATCGTTAACTGATGCCGTAAGTTCCACACTCCAGCGGACATGATTTCCTACATACACGCCAATTTTGCCTTTTGCCAAAACAGGAAACTCATCTTTGAGCAAAATGCGCTTTATCACGCGTACATTAGGCAGTTTCGTAACAGAAAAGTCGCCTGAATACCGCGTAACACAGTTTATATGCACCGGACCTCCGCCGTTTCTCGTAAGTTCTAGTAACGCCATATTTATCTGATTCGTAACTTTCCATTCATCATCAACTATATCAACTGGCTCTATCGTAACGGAATGACGCACAATATCTTTTGCGACAACAGTACGATCAAGCATCTGCGGAAAATACTGTCCTGTATGGCTCATCGCTTGACTTGAGGTAATAGCAAGCACAGGAAGCGCACGATAATACGCTTCGGTGAGTCCAGAATAATAATTCCTACTCGCAGTCGCTCCTGTACAACTAAGGACTACAGGCTCCCCGCTTTCTGCCGCAAGCCCGCAGGCAATATAGGCAGCACTCCGCTCGTCCACGGAAGAATAAATCTCAAAGAACGGATCTGTTTGAATTGATCCAATAAACGTAATATTTGTTGTTCCAGGCGAAGCAATCACCTTTCTTATACTGTTTGCTTTTAAAAGCGATATGAGAATTTGTATATGCTTTTCATCTGTGTAGTTTGTCACCATTTTTCTTCCTACTTCTGTCTTTTAAAATTCATAACGCATATCATCATACGTTATAACGCCCACCCCTCCCGTTGCGTACAGAATATCTCCCACAACCATGCGCCCCATCTTGCTCACTAGAACGCAGGCAAGATTTGCGATTTCTTTAGCCGCTGCATACCGACCAGCAGGAATTGTTGTTCGCACGAGGTCGTCCGTATAATCCGTAAGCATCGGTGTTGCAGTAGGACCAGGTGCGATGCCATTCACCACAATTCCGTATGGAATGAGTGTTTTTGCAAGACCCAGCGTAAACCCGCGCAACCCCCACTTAGTCAATGTATAAGGCGAAGATGCAGGGCGCAAACTAGAAGAACTTGCAACATTCAATATGTTTCCTTGTATACAATTATCCCGTAGATAATGTGCAAAAAGCTGGCTCAAAAAATATGCGCCTTTCAGATTCGTTTCAAAAATCGCATCATACACATTTTCCGTCATAGAACCAAAACTTCCTTCACCTATACCCGCATTGTTCACAAGAATATCGATTTTGCCCCCCACAAGCGAAAGCGCATTCTCAAAACATTCACGGAATGAACTAACCTTTCGAGAATCCATTTCAATGCCGTTTATTCTGTCAAGAAATGAGGGATATTTATTTTTGAGTTGTTTGCACGCATTTTCTACCCGTTCAATATTCCGACCCGTTATCACAACCGATGCTCCGTTTCTAAGGAATGTTTCGGCAACCGCAAATCCGATTCCACTTGTTCCGCCTGTTATAAGTGCAAACCGTCCTTCAAGAAGATTCCCTTCAAGCACAGGTATATATATTGGTGTCATCTTTTTAAAATGCATAGAAATTCGTTTTAAAATTTTTTTTATTTTTCTATATATTCGCTTCAATAACATAATTATTCCTTTCCTCGCTCTCTTTTCTTAAACTTAATTTTGTTTCTTACCACCAACATAATCTTTTGTCTTGTTGCCTTATCCATTCCGAAAACATATGTCACACCCGATGTAATGCACACGCTGAAAAAAACTGAAAGAACGATAAAACAAAAACTACCTGAAGCTAAAAGAGAAATAAAATAAGACGGAACAACAGAAACTACAATTATTATAAAAACCGGAAGCAGAACATTTCGTAAAAATTTCCGTGCAGGAAGTCCCACCAGAATCTTTACGAATACGAAGCGCATTATATACATAACGGCATTACCACAAGCAGCAACAACGAACACAACCCATGCGCCGAACCCAGCACGAAGCAAAATCCAGTCCGTAACGAAAATCAGAAGTTGTACGCTACCAAGAGAAAGTTCATACCACCTCATTTTTCCTTGCGCCCGCGCTGCCGTCATTAATGGCAGAGCCGAAGCATTTATAACAGACTCAAACAACGCAAGTCGCGTGAAAAGAACCGCGCTCTCAGGCGGATTTTTAAGCCATAGGGCAAGCACATAATCCATATGCAAAAAAAGCGGCAACGCAAACACCCACATCAAGAAGAACGTCATTTTTGAGCCATTAAAAATCAGCCTAAACATTCCGTCTTTATTGTCCGCCGCATACTCCTTTATGATTGGAGGATAAAGGCTTGTATTGAAATTCGCAGAAAACGTGTTAACGGCCCCCGACACAGTAACAGCGATTGTCCGTGCGGCAATTACAATTGGATTAAAAAACTGATTTAGAAGAAGCGTAACCGCCTGATTACGTCCTACTGTCGTAAATGCTCCGAAAAGACTCCAGCCTGTGTAATCAACAGTTTCTTTAAAAAGAGATCCGTTCCAATAAAAATTTCTGAACTGGCACTCTTCATATTTCTTTAAACAAACAAGTAAGTAGGTAATTGCTATTAAAAACTGAATACAGAAAAGAAGCACTCCATAAAGCATGAGCTTATCAAATGGAATCACATTCAAGAAAAATACGATTCCAAGCCTAAGCGTCACATCAAGAATAGAAACAACTGCATAAATTTGCATATCTTCATGTGCTATAACAATAGCGATGAAGGGGCTTGTTACGATAGATGCCAAAAATGAAAGGACAGCAAACTGGAACAGAAAACAAGCAGCCGTAAACCTTATTTCTGGAACAGACAGTTTTTTGTATACGAACCACACCCCCAGTGTTTCAAGAAGAAGCGTGGCAATAAGCGCAATCAGCATATAAATCACAAGGTTCACACAAAAACTTTGTTTTAGTCTCTCTCCGTCATTTTTACCAATCGCAAACGAAAAGAACCTCTGTGTAGCACTCGCCATAGTTCCGCTCAGGAAAGAGAAAAATGTTACGACCCCGCCGACCACGCCGAAAATCCCGTAATCTTCCGCCCCCAGCACATTCAGCACTACGCGCACGGTATACAGAGACACAGCCATTATGAGAATCTGGCGAAAATAGAGCATAAGCGTGTTTTTAGCAATGCGCTTTGTAGATGAGACTGTCTCGGATTGTTGCAGGGGTATTTTTTCCGCCAAACTCATTCCTTGTATTAAAAATACATTATAAAAATTCTTTTGTATTTTATTCTTATTTTTCCGTATCGTCAATACGGTTTATATGATAGTTCAGGGCAAACGCATTATAATCAAATATGTTTGAAAATCGGCTGAACAAAATTGGTTCGCATCTGCACTAAAAAGACTACCGTTGCAGCGTGTGGCATATTGGGAAAAGCATCCTGTTTTTCCCAAATGCACGCAGAGCCACGGTTGAGCGTAATAGGTGTCGGAGTGCGCTCGTTTTACTCGCTTGCCACGCTTCAGTTTCGCGTAGCGAATACTGCTGGCTCTGTTGCCCCGCTTCCACGGCTGGAAACTTCGTTGCCAATGCCCGTCTTTTTAGTGAAATTCGTCCAGTCCTCAGCCGATTTTGCAGGGCAATCGCATTTCTATGCGTTTGTACCTGTATGATAGTTGTACATTTCAGCGCGATGACGGACAACGATGTTTACAAATCGATAGAACGTGAATACCTCAAAAAACTGATGGAAGAGTATCAGAAATAAGAGCGTGTTCTACGCGGATAAAAAAATCCCCCGTCCGGGCCGAAACACCGTAACGGGGAACTGTTCGCAAGAAGTACCTGCGGTACAACTTCCGAATCATTTATATCTTAATGCCATTTTTACTTATCGTCAATACAATTATTTTATAAAATTGTATTTATTATAAGTTCATTTTCATAAGAAAAGGCAACATACTTTTCTTATGGATGTTTTGAATTCTGAAGAACTCAAAGCCCGTCTGTCTTACAATATCAAACGGTTGCGAAAAAATATGAAATTCACGCAAGAACAACTTGCCGAAAAGGCGGGGCTTTCAAAAGACACTATTCAGAGCATAGAGAATTGCCGTATGTGGCCGAGCGACAAGACAATTCTGCTCATCTGCGACTCTTTGGAAAGCGATGCTTCCAGACTTTTTCTTCCGCATGAAAATTCCACCACCGCGGAGGATGCCTTGTATAAAGATTTACAAAACACGTTTGCATCTCGCGTCCGTAATCTGCTGAACAAGAGCATTGATGAAATCATTTCCGAAAATCAAGAATAATCCGCACGTTCACAACAAATCGCGCTCTGCATAACAAAACGATGTCAATATACTCCGTAACATTCAAATCCCGCATTGCGAAGTTCATTTCCCATTGTGCCGTCTTTATTTTCATCCACAACAACAAGATAATAGGTCGTTCCGCTGGGACGTTTTTCGCTGGTAACACGGGCGGAGAAACCTTTCTTTTTAAGTTGCTCCACCAGTCCGTTCGCATTATTTGAATCCTTAAATAATCCCAACTGCTGATACAAAGGCTTTTCCTGTTTTTCGTTTTCGGCGGATTTTACTTTTTTTGCCTCGGTCTTTGGTGATACCGTGCTTTCGGTCGGTGTTTGCTTTGCTGTGGTTGCAGAGGGCTTTTCATCGGCGGACTGCTGATAGGTGACCGGCTCTTGCTCCACTTCGGGAATTACGCTTCCAATCCGAGGAACAAAATACCAGAACGGAGCGGGCAACTGCTGAATCACGCCTTTTACGACCGCCGTCTCAGGACTTGCAGGATAGGATTTTTTGAGCGTATCGGCATAAGTCTGTTCGCCGCTCACATGCCAGAGAGTCAGCAGAACGGCGGGTGCAACGGATTTCATTGAAGCCAAACCAGTATATGTTTTGAGCATGGCAATTGGTTCGGCAAGGTCTTTTTCCGTCTGCGCCTTGCAAAGCGAACTCCACTGCTCGTACAATTTTACGTAGGCAAGAATCACATCGCTTTTTGAATTGCGGACGGCACTGTTCAAATAATTGTCGGCGGTAGTAGTGTCTCCCGAAGAAAGCGCACAGCGAACGGCATCCAGCACCAACTGCTCGTTTGATTTTTTTGGCATTCCGGCGGCATCGGTAGCGGCAATTCCAGCGGCGGTGGCATACGATTTTCCTGCATCGGCATACAAGCCCATCTGCTCCTGCACGCTTCCCAAAAAGACATATCCTGACCGTTTTTCCGCCGCCACGGTAAGCGTAGGAATCTGTTTTTTAAGATACGAGATGGCATCGGGCAGACTGTCTTTTTTTGCCGCCTCTTTTGCGACCAAATGCGCCGTATTGACTGCCGTTTGCGCATTCAGCGTTATGGTCACAAGAGAGAAAAAAAACGTTGCCAGCAAAAAAAATACAATTTTCTTCATATCTATACAGTTTGCGCCGTCATCATTCGTATCAGTTTGCGGAAGCGTTTTCTGTCTTGATGACGGGAACTTCGTTCGCGGGATTGATTGTGCTTACTGAGCCTGCCGAAGTCTGCTTTGCATTTTTTGCGTTCTTTTTGGCAAGACGTTCCTGCTGTTTGCGCTCTTTTTCTGCAACTGCGGCCTGCTTTTCGGCTTCTTTTCGGGCTATTGCGGCCTCTTTTTTTGCCTGCGCTTCCGCCTTTGCCTGAGCCTTGGCTTCTTCCCGCTGCTTACGTGCCTTTGATTCCGCTTCTTTAAGGGCAGCCTTGCGTTTTGCGTTACCCCAAGTGAACGGAGACATAATCAGCACTCCGGCAAAAAACGAAATCAGCACGGTAAAAAATACCGGTACATTTTTGAACGTATGAAACAGCAAGTTTATATCACAACGATACTCATCGCCCAAATTGAACCCACAGAAAATTGTCACGATAATCAAAAGAATAACCGTTCCGATAAGTTTAATTGGCATTTGCTTCTCCTATTTCTTCTGTAGCATTGTACCACGGAATGTATTTCCATTCAAGGAATCAAAATGCACGGTGACAAACTGACCAATCAGCGATTTGTCCGCCTTGAACGCAATTCGCTCGTCACGGTCAGTTTTGGCAAGCACTTCATCGGGATTGTCGCGGCTCTGGCGTTCCACCAGCACTTGTTCCGTTGCCCCCACATGACGTGCCATCTCTTTCTGCGTGATTTCCAGTTGCGTGTCGATGATTTTTTGCAGACGGCGTTTTTTCTCCGCAAGCGGAATCTGGTTCGCCATGCTTGCGGCGGGCGTTCCCTCCCGCGGATTAAAATAATACATGAACGCGCTCTCAAACTGCACTTTCTGCATCAGGTCAAGCACTTCCGCAACATCCTCGTCCGTCTCGCCGGGAAAGCCCAGCATAATGTCCGTCGTCATCGACACATTGGGGATTGCCGCACGGATGCGTTCCACCAGCGCAAGATAATCTTCCTTGGTGTAGTGGCGGTTCATCGCTTTTAGGATGCGGTTGCTTCCGTGCTGGACGGCAAGATGGATTCCCTTGCAGATGCAGTCATTTTTGGCAATCACCGCTATTAGTTCATCGCTCAAATCTTTGGGATGGCTGGAATCAAACCGTACCCACTTAACAGAAGAATTTGTTTCGCGCAAATGGTCGGCGATAATCTGCAAAAGTTCAGGAAATGTAACATCACGCTGATTAGACCTGTCGAAATCATCAGCAGAAGATGCCGATTCCTCATTTTCCGCACTCATCTTTCCGCTCGGTTTACCCCGATAACTGTTCACGTTCTGCCCCAGCAGCATAATCTCACGCACACCGCGCCGATTCAACTCGTCCAGTTCCGCTAAGATTTCATCCACAGGGCGGCTCACTTCCCTGCCCCGCACATAAGGCACAATGCAGTAGGTGCAGAAATTATTGCACCCGTTCATAATCGGCACAAACGTAGAGAACGCGCCTGGTTCTGCGGAAATCGGCGCAAAAGAATACACGGGGTCTTCGGTAATAATGCCGTCCCGCTTGTTCACTTTGGCTTCGGTGTGCGCCACGCCAAAACTATTCTCTATGTCGTCAATCAAATCGTCCAAGTGCTGCTTTGCATACGTTCCCACCACGTAATCCACCACGGGATAGTCGCGCTTTAGGCTTTTTAAAAGACGCTCCGCCATGCAGCCCATCACCACCACTTTTATCGGCTTAGGTTTTCCGTCCTTCACATACGCGGCGGCTTTTTCAAGCGACTTATTTTTTGCGTCAGGCTTGCACGCACGAAGAGCCTTTAGCCCCGCATACCAGCCGAGCCTTCCAAAAATACGGTTTTCCGCCGTAGCGCGCACCGAACAGGTATTGATAATCACCACATCGGTCAGTTCCGCATCCTCAGCCCGTTTCCAACCGCGCGCAATGAATTTCTGCTCTGCCGCCGCACTTTCGGCAATGTTCATCTGGCAGCCATAGGTCTCAAAAAAATAAGTCATCTTGCGGGGGGAAGTCTCCCCCTCGGCTTCAATTCGCCCGCTCATTTCCGCCTACCCCCTCTGCGGGGAGTTCCCCGCAACGCCCCCTACGAATTCCGTAAAGGCATACGCATTATGATTGTGAATGCTTTCCGCGGTCTCACATTCCACGCTGAAATAACTGAACGGCTTTTCAGCGGGAAAATTTTTGAGCGCAAGGGAAACTTCCCGCACCACATCCTCAACAAAACGCGGATTATCGTAAGCATGTTCCGTCACCCATTTTTCATCGGGGCGTTTTAAGACGCTGTACAAACCACAGGAAGCGGCATTTTCCACGGCGGCAATCACGTCCTCAATCCAGAAAAATCCTTTGTTCTGCAGACGGACTTTGACCACACCACGCTGATTATGTGCGCCCCGCTCGCTGATTGCCTTGCTGCACGGACAAACTGTCGATACAGGTATCGCGATGCTCACATAAAAACTGCGCTCGCTTGTGCTGTCCGTATGCGCCGCACTTACTTCTCCCTCATAGGTACATTCGTAGCACATCATTCCCGCGCTGGCAGAAACCGGCGCATTCTTTTCCATATAAAAGGGGAATGTCATCGTGCCGAACGCCTTTTCCGCGTTGAGCGAAGAGCGAATTTCTTCCAGCATGGCAAGATATTCTTTCATACCCAGACTGTCATGGTGCTTGTGAAAAATTTCCACAAAACGCGACATGTGAGTTCCCTTGTAGTCGTGTGGCAGATTGACAAACAAATCAATGCTCGCTGTTGTGGCTTGAGTCTTATGCGCCTTGTCCAGCACCGTCACCGGATATGACAATCCCCTTACACCAACTTTTTGCAGAGGAATCTCGCGTGTGTCTACCGAACTCTGTATGTCAATCATTTCAACGAGTTCTCTGCCGCTTCAAGCGTGTTGTACATCAGCATGGCAATCGTCATCGGACCAACGCCTTTGGGAACAGGTGTGATGTAACTGGCGATTTCCTTAACGTTCTCAAAATCAACGTCGCCGCACAGCCGGAAGCCGTTCTTTTTCGTGGGGTCGGGGATGCGGTTTACGCCAACGTCAATGACCGCCGCACCTGGTTTAACCATATCTGCCGTTACCGTGTTGATGTGACCTGTCGCCGCAATCAGAATGTCCGCCTGCCGCGCAATTTCCTTGATATTCTTTGTACCCGTATGACAAATAGTTACGGTGGCGTTGTACTCGCGGCGCAAAAGCAAAATGCTGACCGGCTTACCAACGATGTTGCTCCGTCCAATCACAACCACGTGCGCCCCGTTCATCTTAATCCGCATACGCTCCAAAAGCACGATGATTCCGTGCGGCGTACAAGGCAGGAACGATTTTTTTCCGATAACCATATTGCCCACATTGACCGGATGGAATCCGTCAACATCTTTTTTGGGGTCAATCGCCATAATCACTTTGTCTTCGTTGATATGCTTTGGAAGCGGCAACTGTACCAGAATTCCATGCACGGAGTCATCTTTATTCAATTCATCAATAATCTGAAGGAGTTTTTCTTCGGTCGTCTCCTCTGGCAACTCAACGCTTTTATCGACCATGCCCGCTTCTGCCAAAGCCTTTCGCTTTCCCGTCACATAACTGACACTCGCAGGATTCTGACCTACCAGCACAACCGCAAGACACGGGTTTACGCCCCGCAGTTTTAGTTCCGCAACTTTATCCGCAACACCAGCGCGAACATCCTCCGCAATCGCCTTTCCATCAATAATCACTGCCGCCATACTTTCATCTCCCTGTAACCGAGTTTTATATTCTTTGTTATTATAATTGAAATAATGTGAGTTAAACAATATAATCAATAGTGATTTTTTCAAGTGAGGATATATGAAGCGTCTTTTCGCAGTCCTATGCGCATTGATTTTTGCAAGTTCGCTTGTATTTGCGCAGGGCGATGACATCAACGAAAATGAAGAAGAAAATGCAAATTTTTCTTTCAAAATGAATCAGCCGGGTGACCAATACATTGCCATTGGACTTATGGTCACGTTTCCTTTGAATTTTGGCGGAAGTTGGCCGCTGTACAGAAACGGTCAGCTTATCACGGGAGGAGCGGGCTCTTTGGGCTACCATCGTTTTCTGACCAGTTGGTTTGCGGTGGGAGCAGATGTAAGTTTCGGCTATCACCCGACATTGGGAAGCAATATTTTTACCTACATTCCCATCATCATAAACGCCACGTTCCAGCCGACCTTTAAGAATTTTGAATTTCCGGTTACGGTTGGCATCGGCGGAGCAGTGGAAAATTATCTGAGCAGAACGTATTTTCCTGGATTCATCTTTAAGGCAGCGGCGGGAGTTTTTTATCGCGCTACGCCAAGTTGGTCTTTCGGCGTTCAGAATGAATTTATGGTTATGCCTCAGTGGTACTCCGATTCCCAGTACAACGACTGCGGATTTTTTGATTCCATCGAACTGTGCGCACGCTACCATTTCTAGGAGTTAATGATGAAAAAATTATCTGTCCATATTCTTATTTTATCCGCTTTTGTGGCTCTGGGATGCGTTTCCTGTCAGGACGTTATTTTTGACACCATCCGCGAAGAAGTTGAGCTGGAAGATTCGCAGGTTTCGGGCGACATCAATTCAATTATCCGCTATGCGATGAATACCGAAGTCAAACAGTCTGACGGTACGACAAAAACGGAAGAACATGAATTTCTTTTTGTTGACAACGGAAACATCTGGTACAAGGATGTGACTCACAAGGACGACGGAACAGAGAACCCCACGAACAAATCACCGTATTCTGGAAAATGGGTACCGGGGTCAAAGTCTGGCATTTCCTCAAGTCACGTCATCCGTCTTGCGGCAGACAGCACCTATCTCTACGCGCTCGGAGCATCAGTCGAGGCAAACAACGACTCAGGCAACATGGAGCCAACAGGAAAAGTCTTGTACTGCACGACAGACGCAAAAACGTGGACTGCGGTAGAGGGATTGACCTTGGAAAAATCATCCGCAACCCCGCTTTTCTGTACCAACACGCCCAAAAAAGAAACGCGCAAAGCATATATCCGTTCTGGAAGCGTAATCTACGAACTGAACGGCACAAGCGCAACCGCACTGACTACAACCGAAGTTTCTGCAACATGGAATTTCTCATCAAAACCAACGGCATTTTCAACAGATACCATTTCCGTAACAGAATCCGTTTCCTTTTCGGCAAACAGCACGTCATCTTCAGACACCATAACGCTCAACGCAAACAAAGGAAATTTGACCTACTATTCCGACGGCTACATTCAGTCTGGCTCAAACGCAGATTGCACCGACAAAGACGCTTTTGAAAAAGCCGACACAACCTATACGCTTTCCATTCCCGAAAGCGCAGGAATTATCATCACTTACAGCGGAATAAGCGATGAATCATCGGACAAGGGAGTGTTCGCCGTAAAATCGCCGTCAAAAGTGCTGACCCAAGAAGAGGTGACTGGTCAAACGGAAGCGACATACACCGTTTTGATGACTGCGTCTGAGGCGGGCGATTACACGATTTATGCGAACAAGATTCGTATCTATTCCATTGAGATTTCAAACGGCTTCACTACCAGCGCAAAACATGTTGTCCTTCTCGGAAGCGACACCTTGTATTTTTCTGCCAATCCCGTCACTTCAAACGCAACAAAAGATGCTGACAGCACGGCAATCTATTACGCGAAGGACTCTACAATTTATCATTCAAGCGATGCATCTTCGTGGACAGGCGTAAAATTAAGCAGCGATACCATTAACACGCTTGCCTACACGCCGACACACATTTTGGTTGGAACGACAAAAGGCTTGACCACTGCGCCTCTGACTCAAAGCACGGGCATTCCTACCGGCTCAACAGAAGCAATGGCTAATTCAAGTTCTACGCTCTCGTCATATTACAGCGTGTTCAGCATTCTTGCCGTAGACCCGTCTTTGGACGCATCAACGGGAGATGCGTATGCCACCACGACTTTCTCTGGCTCTGCGTCAAGTACGGCGGCAACCAGCACAAATACAGGTTTGTGGTCATACTATCCCGGTCGCAACAACTGGAACAGGGAGTAAAGAACTTGGGAATGGCATCCGTGACATTCCGTGATATACTATCGATAGGAGTGTGTATATGAACAATTTTCAGTTTTATGCGCCGACAAAAGTAATTTTTGGCAAAGGAACGGAAGCGCAGGTTGGGTCGCTTGTTGCGGGCTACAACTGCAAGAAAGTGCTGCTACATTATGGTTCGGGCAGCGTGAAAAGAACGGGGTTGCTTGACCGCATAAAAAAATCGTTGGACGAAGCGCAGATTTCTTACGTTGAGCTGGGTGGCGTTGTGCCAAATCCTCGTCTGTCTCTTGTCCGCGAAGGCATCGCACTCTGCAAAAAAGAAGGCGTTGATTTTCTGCTTCCCGTTGGCGGCGGCTCTGTGATAGACAGCGCAAAGGCAATCGGTTACGGATGCGCGAACGATTTTGACGTGTGGGATATTTTTGAAAAGAAAAATCAGCCCAAGGCGTGTCTTCCGATTGGCGCAGTAGTGACCATTGCCGCCGCAGGAAGTGAAATGAGCAATAGCGCGGTAATTACCAATGAGGACGGCTGGAAAAAACGCGGAAGTAACAGCGACACCTGCAGACCAAAATTCGCCATTATGAACCCGGAACTGACGATGACTCTTCCGCCATACCAAACCCGTTGCGGCTGTGTGGATATTTTGATGCACACAATGGAACGATATTTTACAAGCAAAGGCAATATGGAGATTACCGACAACATCGCCGAGGCCCTTATGTGCACGGTCGTCACCAATTCTCTGATTCTGGAAAAAAATCCGAATGACTACGATGCGCGGGCAGAAATCATGTGGGCAAGCAGTTTGAGCCACAACGATTTGACGGGCTGCGGTAATGGCGGAAACGATTTTGCCACGCACCGTTTGGAGCATGAACTAGGCGGAATGTTTGACGTGGCGCACGGAGCAGGTCTTGCAGCCCTTTGGGGAACATGGGCACGATACGTCCACAAGGATTGTCTGAACCGCTTTGTGAAATTTGCCCGCACCGTATGGAACGTCACCGAGGGAACGGATGAAGAAATCGCGCTCAAAGGCATTGTGGCAACGGAAGACTTTTTCCGCAAGATTCAGATGCCAACGAATATGCGCGAACTGGGAATCAGCCCCACCAACGAGCAGATTACCGAACTTGCCAAAAAATGCGCGATTACCACGGGCAACAATTTGGGAAGCGCGAAAGTTCTGCACGAAGAAGATATGCGCGCCATCTACGAACAAGCGCGATAGCAGAACGTGCGATTTGCCCTGTCCAGCGCAACAACAGGGTCTACGCCAAGCAAGCGGGCATAATCCACCAGCGCAAAAAGCGCGTCTCCCACTTTCTCCTCCAAATCAAGTTGAGCCTTATCCAGCGCAGAAGAACTGTCACGAACGGTAAAAGGCTCTGAAGAAGAAGTTGATTTTGTCGCCGCCACCGACAGAGCCGCATCATCAACCGTTTTCAGCGCATCAGAAAGCGTAGCGCGAGAAGCGTTTCTATCGTGCGTGACAAGACCTTTTTTGGCGGCTTTTTTGAGCAGTTTGTAGGCACGCAAAAGCGGCGGAAATCCCTGCGGAACGCTGTCAAAAACAGATGCTCCTTTGCGTCCTTCCACATTTTCCTTGATGCTATCCCACTGGGCAATCACTTGTTCTGTGGTATGGGCTTTCGTCCGTGCCGCCGCTTCGGAATCTGATGTCACCTCACCCTGCGGAAAAACGTGCGGGTGGCGGCGAACCAATTTGTCGCTTATGTCTTGCAGACTCTGGGAAAGCGAAAAATCTCCCGCCTCTTCATACATATAGGCAATCATCAACACATTGAAAAGCACATCGCCCAGTTCCTCGCACACATGAGTCGAATCATCAGAGGTAATCGCATCAACCGCCTCAAAACATTCTTCGATAAGCGAACGGCGCATTGCAAGCGGAGTCTGATTTTTATCCCACGGACAGCCTTGCTCGGAACGCAGGATTCGGACAATCTCATACAAGCGGAAAAAAGCAGATTCAACTTCGGCAGGGTCAACCACCACAGAATTACAGCGCAATTTTCTTTTTACCCCATTCAGAAATAAGACGCGCAGGGTCAGAAGAAAGCAGCACTTTTGCAAACAGCACCGCAGACTGCGCAAATACCGCTTCCAAAAGAGGCCGTTCCTCCGCAGAAAAATTGCTCAGCACATAATCGGCAATATCCCTGTTCTGCGGCTTAGTCAGTCCGAACCGTAGCCGCCAAAAATCAGCCGTTCCCAGCGCGGCTTTTGTCGAACGAAGTCCGTTGTGTCCGCCAAGGCCGCCCGACCATTTTAAGCTGACCGTTCCAAGCGGCAATTCAAGTTCATCATGCACAACAAGAATCTGGTCTGCCTCAATCTTAAAAAAATGGGCAAGTTCGCCGATTGATTCCCCGCTCAAATTCATATAGGTAAGCGGCTTTAAGAAATAGATTTTTTCAGGAGCATTTTTCGGCAGATTTGGGGTATTGCCTTCTTTTGTGGTGACCAATCCGCACTGACCAATCCATTCTGCAAGAGTATTCGTCTCCACTACCGCATATTCGCCACGAAATTTTTCCTGCCATGAAATCTTATTGTAAAACGGCAACGATGATGCAAACTGCCACGCCACATTATGCCGCGTCCGCTCATACTGCTGACCAACATTGCCCAAAAACACCACCAGAGAAATCATACGATGAGTATAGCAAAATTACGGCACAAGCGCAAATAACCTTCGCATTTTAGATAGTTTTATATCAAACTATCTTTACATTCCACGCTTCTCCTGTTACACTATTCGTATGGATTTTGCGGTCACTTCGGTTATGTCTCTTATCTCGCACGTTCATTCGCTTTCGCAAGATTTTTTGCAAAAGAAAATGGGTGCGGCAGGACTTCCAGAACTCGCTTCCTCTCACGGCTTCATCTTGTTTTGCCTGTCGCAGACAGAACGCATGACCTTGGGAGACCTTGCGCAAAAAATCAACCGCGACAAATCCACCACGACCGTCCTTGTGCGCAAACTGGAACAAGCGGACTTGGTAACGCTCCAAAAAGACGGGCGCGACACCCGCAAAAAATTCATCAGCCTAACCGAAAAAGGACGCGATTACAACGCCGTAACCGCCCGCCTCTCAGAAGACCTGCTCGCAACAAGTTACAGAGGTTTTTCCGATGCAGAGAAAACGGAACTCCTGCGGCTGTTACTGAAACTATATGGAAACTTAGGAATTCCTCACGGAGGCACGGAGGACACAGAGGAAAAACGCCCTGCGGTCTTGTAGTTTCGCGTAGCGAATACTACTTGCTCCGTGAGAGCTTATACGAGGAGATATGATATGAAAAAGATTTTATTTTTGGCAGTAAGCCTGGTGCTGGCGTGGGGAATGACTTCCTGCGCAAAAAAATCTGTTGTTCACGCACCGTCAATTGCGGTGTTCATCACAGGGATTATCGCAGATTCGCCCTCGTATGCGCATGTGGCAGAAGGCGTAACCGATGCGGTAAACGAATACAACGCAGCTCTTCCCGAAGAAAAAAAAGCACGGCTGTATATCATGGAAGCGGGAACGAATCAGGCGGAATGGGCAAGCAAACTGACCGCGCTTGCGGCAACGGGCGAATACGATGTGATTCTTTCGTCAAACCCATCGCTTCCCGAACTGGTCGCCCCGATTTCAGCGCAGTTCCCAAAACAAAAATTCATCTTCCTTGACGCTTCGGCAGAGGGAAATTCCAATCTCTACACGGTCAGTTACAACCAGCGTGACCAGGCATACATCTCCGGCTACATGGCGGGCTTGTACTCAAAGACACACAAAGTCGGTCTCATCGCCGCCCAAGAATACCCGATTATGAACACGATTCTCTACCCGTATTTTGCAAAAGGCGCGCTAGACGCATTCCCCGGAACAACGGCGGAATTCCGTGTGGTGGGAAACTGGTACGACGCTACCAAGGGAGCGGAAATTGCCCGCGCAATGTATGATGCGGGAATCGATATGATTCTTCCGATTTGCGGAGGTGCAAGCCAAGGCGTAATTGCGACTGCCCGCGAAAAAAGAATGCACATCGTCTGGTTCGACGAAAACGGCTTCAAAAAAGCACCGGGCGTCATCATCTCCTGCTGCATGACCAAACACGCCCTCTGCGCAAAGGAAACCACGTTTGCCTATCTTATGGGCACTATCCCCTGGGGAACGGTTCGATCGGTCGGCTTTAAAGACGGCTATGTGTCTTATTTTGACGATGACCCCGCCTACATCAGCAACGTACCCCAAGACATCCGCGAAAAAATGGCGGTCTTGGTAAAAGCATTGCGCACCGGGGAAAAAGTTCTGCCACAAAAACTGGAAAACTAGTCCGAAGATTTCGCAGATGACACAAATTACGGCATTTTGCAAAGAATGACGATTGAAACGCGTGAATTGACTAAAAATTATCCTCTCAAAACCGCGCTCGACAATGTAAGCGTAACGTTTGCGGACGGAAAAATTCACGCGCTCGTGGGGGAAAACGGTGCGGGAAAGTCCACGCTTGTCGCTCTCCTTGCGGGCGATTTACAGCCATCGGCAGGGGAAATTCTTTTGGACGGAACGCCAGTCCATTTTGCCACGCCAAAAGACGCACTCGCACAGGGAATCGTTCTGGTTCATCAGCGACCCATGCTTGCTTCCGCACTCACGGCAAAAGAAAACATCATTCTTCAGTTGCAGTCCACCCGTACCAAAAAGCCGTTTTTTCTCCACGCACCCACCGCCGAAATGCTTACGCTCCGTAACGAATGGACTCCCGCCCTCAACCTGAATGCGCTCGTCAAAGATTTAGGGGGCAACCTGCGCTTTTACACTTCTCTTTTGGGCGCACTTTTGCAGCATCCCCGCGTCCTCATGTTGGACGAACCATCCGCCTTTCTCGACATGGACGAACGACTTTCGCTTTACATGCATCTTCGCTCCCTCGCAGACACCGGCACAAACATCATCGTCATCACCCACAGCCCCACCGAAGCCACCACCTACACAGACACGATAACGCATCTGCACGATGGAAAAATAGTGGAAGGGGGAAGTCTCCCCCTCGCTCCCAAGCAAGTCGCTCCACGAATCGTCCCTGCAAGCAGTGCCGATTCTCTCCGCTTTGTTGCTTGTCCGCTACCCCCTCTACGGGGGAAATCCCCCGTAACGCCCCCTTCCTCT
The DNA here is from genome assembly GCA_017449285.1 of Treponema sp. Lineage (GTDB taxonomy): Bacteria > Spirochaetota > Spirochaetia > Treponematales > Treponemataceae > Treponema_D. Next base: position 147,488 of record JAFSJX010000050.1, on the reverse strand, counting down.
CTGCGCACCCCCCGTTCCCCTGCGCTCGCGCTCACCGATGTTTCTGCACGACCCAAAAACCGCCCGGCACTGCTTTCGGCTACCATTGCGGCCGAATATGGCGAAATCACAGCGGTAACGGGTTTACAGGAAGCCGCGATGGACACGCTGGAAGACACCGTAACAGGTATGCAGAGCGCGTCCGCAAAAGGCATGGTTACGCTCACGGACGGAAGCGGCTCACACACCATCCGCGCAAACAAACTCTCGCCGCAATTTTTGCGCCAGCACGGGGCAGCAATTGTTCCCTCAGACCGCACATTTCGCGCGGCGCATCCCAAGATTACCGTAGAGCAACTGCTTTCCGTCTATACCAAAAGCGACACCCGCGCCAAATCCGCCGCGCTCATCGCCGAAGCGGGCGTGAACATTACCCCCGACCAACTCGTTTCCAATCTAAGCGGCGGAATGCTCCAGCGGCTTATCCTTACGCGCGAACTTTCCGCCCGCCCGCGTCTTTTGATTCTTTGTAATCCCATGCAGGGCTTGGACACACAGGCGCAAGCCAATCTGCAAAAGACGCTCACCGACTTAGCCGCCCAAGAAAAAGCAATTCTGATTTTAGGCACACAGGATTTCCCGCTTTCGCTCTGTCACAAAGTCTACCGCCTAGAAGCGGGCAAAACAGAACTCGTTCCCGCCCCTTCCGTACAAGGAGCAACGCCATGATCGCGTCGCACCGCTACTCCACAACCGCATTTCATTCGCTTTTTTCGCCCGCGCTCGGAATCGCCGTCTGCATCGCACTGATTCTGTGCTTCGCAAAAACGCCGCTTTCCGCGCTACAAAGTCTGTTCACCGATACATTCACCTCCGTATACTACTTCGGCAACATGCTGAACACCGCCGCCTTTTTTATGCTGGCAGGAAGCGGCTCTGCAATAGCCATCAAAAGCGGCAACATGAACTTAGGCGGCGAAGGACAAATCTATGCGGGCGGCTTTGTGGGCTGCATCATTCTGAACGCGCTCCACCTTCCCGCACCGATTGTCTTTGCTGTCGCACTCATCGCATCCGCCGCCACAGGTGCAGTCATCGCACTTATCTCCGCCCCTCTCAAAGAAATTCGCGGCGCACGGGTTCTGCTCACCACCTTTTTGGTGTCTGCCGCCTGCATTCCGCTGATTGACGGCCTGATTATCGCCTCAAAAAACACCAGCCAGACCAACCTGCTCGCCCTGCCCTACATCGCCGACTCATACAAACTGCCGCAACTGCTTCCCCCATCGCCGCTCTCGTGGTCACTTTTCGTGGCAGTTGCCGTCTGCCTTGTGCTGTGGCGCATCATGTTTCACACACAAGCGGGGCGAAAACTGCAACTCTGGGGAACAGCCCCCGTTTTCGCAAAATACTGCGGCTACTCTATGCGCCTAAACACTTCTGCTACGCTCGCCATCTCAGGCGCACTTCATGCACTCACGGGATTTTTTGCCATCTGCGGCACCTACTACACCTGCCACAAAGGATTCTACACGAACATGGGCTGGAACGCGCTCAACGTTGCCCTTATCTCGCGGTCAAATCCGCTTGCCGTCATCCCAGTCAGTCTCTTGCTCTCATGGATTTTCACCTCGGCTTCGCGCGTTTCGCTCACCCAAGGCTTCGGTTTTGACATCGCAGGCATCGTCCAAAGCGTCATTTTGTTTTCGATTGCGATTCCGTTCTTCGCAAAAAAGCGGGGGGGCGCAGTATGAGCATACCGTTTTCCATTATCCATATTGCCGCGCCGCTTCTGCTTGTTACGATGGGTGCGCTCATCAGCGAATATGTCGGCCGCATGGCGATGTTCCTGGAATGTATGATAAACCTCGGTGCGTTCCTGTGCTATGCCTGTACGCTCTGGACAAAAAATCTCGTTGTGGGAATGATGCTTTCCGTCCTGCTCTGCACGTTGATTGTCATCTGCATTGAGCGGATTGCCTCGCGCTACAAGGCGAATATGTTTTTGATTTCGCTTTCGATGAACATGTTTTTTGCCGCACTCGCAACGCTCCTTTCCGCAACATTGTTCGGCACACGCGGAGTTCTGTATCACGACCTGTTCCGCTTTGACGCGACCATTGTCCGCCCAGTCACCACCATCGTCTGCTACGCGCTGTCGCTTGCACAAATTCTTCTATTGAAATGCACCACCACAGGACTTGCACTACGCATCACCGGGAGCGACAGCGATGTGCTTGAAGCGCGGGGAATTTCTGCCGCCCGCTACCGCACGCTCTCATGGATTTTTGCCGCCGCAAATGCCGCGCTCTGTGGCTGTGTGCTTGCCGCGCGTCTTTCCAGTTACGTTCCTGGTATGGCAAGCGGTCGCGGCTGGACGGCACTTGCGGCAGTCTTCTTGGGGAAAAAACACCCGCTCCTTGTCGCCCTCGCCGTCCTCATCTTTTCCGCCGCCGAATATGCCAGTTTCTCTGTCCAGAACATTGCGGTCTTCAAAAATATGCCATCATCAATCCTACTCGCGCTCCCCTACCTCATCGCCCTCGTGCTGATTATCGCCGTTCCACAAAAACACGAGAAATAAATTCTCTCGAAAATCTCCCCAATTCAGAAAATGCACATCATCTTTCCCTCGTTTCAAAATCTCACCAGCACCCTTTCTCGGACTCTCCCATTATTTTCTCCTTGCATTTTGCCCAATCCGCTTTATAATAGAAGTAAGCACATTTTTAACCGTGCAAAAAAGGAGTTTGTATGAAAGTGACCAAATTGATGGCGGTCGTTCTGGCTGCTGCGTGTCTGTTTCCTGCGGTGGCTGCGTCAAAAGCGCGCAAGATGAATCCGCCGAAAAGCAACTGGAATTTGTATCTTCCGGGAAAAGGCAACAAAAAAGATGCGGCAAAAGATTTGGAAAAACAAGGCTGGCAGAGCGGAGATAATTTTTCCAAGCATTTTTCGCTGGTTGATGGCGATGTCAACGGCAAAAAACTGCTCAAATTCGACACAACCGACAGTCAGCAGGATGCGATTGTGTTCCCGCTTTCAGGAAAAGAAAAGAAAGTCACGGTGATTTTCAAGGCACGTGGTGCGGTTGACCCCGACAATACGGACACCCCGCTGAGTATTTTCTACGCTTATCTGGAAAAGGGCAATGACCAGGCGGTACTGCGTCACAATTCGTCAAATCAGATTAAAGGGTCAAACAATATGTCACGCCTTCGTCCAGACAACATCGTAAGCGACTGGCATGATTTTCGTCTTGTGTACGATGCACCCGATGGAACAGGTGGAAGTCTGACCGCAAAGGCGTATGTTGACGGAAAACTTCGCCATGAGGACACAAACAAACCCCGTCCCGAATATACGATTGACCTAAACTATGACCCCACGGTGCTTGATGTCCCCTATATGACGGGCAAAGGAAATTACCTTGAATTTGGTGACAACGACGGAAGTTCAAATGCGTATGGACTGTATGCGTATTTCCTTGTCGTAATTGATGAGGACGTAAGCAATATGACGCTGGAAGAACTGGGCAAAAAGGTCAAGGCTGACTTGGTGACAAATCCCAAGACCGATGACAAAGGTCCTGCCAGCCGCCGCCCGAAGAGCAAGCCCGCAGGAATCAATATGCAGGGACCGGAAGTCAATTCAACCGACCCCGTGTATTACGATGCGGCAACAATCAGCGGCGGAAAAATCAAACTGACAAAACTGCCGTTCAGCCGTGCCGATGCCGAAGTAATTTCATCTATGCCCGATTTGCCGAACATAAAGTATGCCGCTACTGTTGAGCCAAAAGGTACGGACGGTGCGTACAAAACCATCGCAGAAGCAATCGCGGCCGTTCCCGAAGGTTCAGCGATTAAAGTCCTGCCCGGTCTATACTACGAAAAACTCAAAATCACCAAAAACGGCATCTCACTGATTGGTACTGACCCCGCAAAAACGATTATCTACGGCTATGAGGCAGATACTGGTGGAATCGACGGAAACCTGTTAGTAGAAGTCAACCTTCTGCCCAAAGATATTGTGACAGAACCAGGACAGACCGCGCCCATTCCCGAAGCCCCTGCGCCAAACGCCTACTTCAATGCGGCAAACATTACGTTCTACAACAAGGGCGCAGAATGGAATCACGAATGGGGCGGAGCAGAACGCCGCTCAATCGCACTCGCACTCAAAGGCGTGGATTCTTCTTATCTGAAAAACTGCATTTTCCTTGGTCAGCAGGACACGCTATATTTCAGAAGTGGTCGCGTCTATGCGGAAAATTGCTATGTTGAGGGCGATGTTGACTACATTTGTGGCGGCGCAACCGTTTTGTTCGACAAATGCAAGATTCACACGATTCAGTATCTGAACGGCGGCATTATCGTTGCGGCGGCTGGAGCGGACACAGGCTACAAATCAACCGCGTCCTTTGCGAACGGCTATGTATTCAGAGACTGCAAGATTACCGCTCACAAGAGTTTTGAGACTGCGGACAAAAAGGTGACGCTAGGACGCGGCACATGGGTTGGTGGTTCAGCCACAGGCGAAACAAACGTGGGCAAAACCGTCTACATCCGCTGTGATATACAAAACGTCGTAAATAAGGAAGCATGGGCAAACTGGGACAACACCAATACTGCGGCAAAGTGTTTCTTCCGAGAGTACAAATGCACTGGCGCAGGCGCATCAACCGCCCGTCCCCAGATGACCGATGCCGAATACAACGCCACGTATTCTACCACCGAGAAAATTCTGGGCTTCACCCCGGTGATGAAGTAAAGGGCATTTCATTTCTTACGACTTTTTGCCTTGACAGATAGGTAGGCAAAAGGGTAAAATTTTCAGTCTTTTTAGAGACAAGGAGTTTTAAAATGAAAAGGATTGTTTCTCTTGCAGTAACAATGGTGGCGGCAGTTTCTTTGGCAACCGCATAAGTATGGAATGGCGGATATTGATGCTGACGGAAAGGTAGACGCAAGCGTGTTAGTGAGCATTCCCGTGGGTGTAGAGGCAATGTTCAAGGTTGGTTCCGGAGCAATTGTTGCTGACGTGCGCTACAATATCGGTCTTAACGAAGTTGATTCCGACATGACGCTCCGTGGCTTGCGCTTCGGCATTGGCTACGGCATTCAGTTCTAGTTTTTGCGCTGTATAAATAAAAATCCTGCCTTTTGGTAATACCAGAAAGCAGGATTTTTTTATAGAAGATTACCTTGGATAAAAAGACAATCTGCGTTCATCTGTGCAATCCGCGGACAATTTTTATGACTGCACGCTTGTGTTCTTCACGATAACGTCGTGCGCGCCGCCTTCAGTAATTGAAACGGACGACACCAGCGTAATCTTCGCCTTCTCCTGTAGTTCGGGAATGGAGAGCGCGCCGCAGTTGCACATCGTATGAATCACTTTGCTCATCGTCATCGTAACGCCGTCGTGCAAGTGACCCGCATAGGGAACATAACTGTCTACGCCTTCCTCAAAACTCATTCCTTTTTTGCCACCCAAATCATAGCGCTGCCAGTTGCGCGCACGGTTAGAACCTTCGCCCCAGTATTCTTTGACGTACTGACCGTTTACGACCAGTTTATTTGACGGAGATTCATCAAAGCGCGCGAAGTACCGACCCTGCATCACAAAATCCGCACCCATCGCCAGAGCCAAAGTCACGTGGTAATCATGCACAATGCCACCGTCAGAGCAAATCGGAATGTAGATGCCTGTTTTCTTGTAATATTCATCGCGTGCCTTTGCCACTTCAATCGTTGCCGTAGCCTGACCGCGCCCGATTCCTTTCTGCTCGCGCGTAATACAGATTGAGCCGCCACCAATACCAATTTTGACGAAATCCGCGCCCGCTTCCGCAAGAAAATTAAATCCGTCCGCATCGACAACGTTTCCTGCTCCCACGCGAACATCCTTGCCAAAATTTTCGTGGATGTATTTAAGCGCACGGCTTTGCCATTCGGAATATCCCTCGCTTGAATCCAGCACGAACACATCCGCGCCTGCTTTGAGAAGAGCGGGAACACGTTCCGCATAATCACGCGTATTGATTCCCGCGCCAACGATGTACCGATGATTTTTATCCAGCAGTTCCAGCGGGTGTTCCTCGTGCATACTATAATCTTTTCGGAACACGATGGAAACAAGATTGCCGTCCTTATCGACAACCGGCAATTGGTTGATTTTCTTTTCCCAGATGATGTCGTTTGCCTCTGTCAGTCCGATGCCGTCTTTTCCCGTCACCATGTCGGCAAGTTTTGTCATGTATTGGCTCACTTTTGCCTTGGGGTCTACGTGCGTAATACGAAAATCGCGGCTAGTGATAATGCCGACCAGTTTGCCGTGTGCAGAACCATCCTCCGTCACTGCCACTGTAGAATGACCTGTTTTTTCAGCAAGGGCGACCACTTCTTCCAACGTGGCATCAGGACGGATATTCGAATCCGACGTAACAAATCCCGCTTTGTATGATTTTACGCGGGCAACCATCGCAGCCTGATCTTCAATTGTCTGGCTTCCGTAAATAAAACTGATTCCGCCTTCTTTTGCCAGCGCAATCGCCAGTTTGTCATCAGAAACCGCCTGCATCACCGCAGAAACAAGCGGAATATTCATATTGAGCGGACTTTCTTCCCCCGCTTTCTTATTAAAACGCACAACTGGTGTACGGAGCGAAACCTTATCTGGCGTACAGTCCGCAGAAGTGTAGCCAGGAACCAACAGATACTCGCCAAATGTGTGCGACGGCTCAGAAAAATAAAATGCCATAGTCTTTTCCTTTCCTCTTAAATTGAAATAGTATACTACGTTTTCACCCCTCCGGTCAATCAGCAGAATCTGAAGCACAAGCGGGAAAAGACGCAACCTTTCTCAAAAGGTTTCTTCTTTCCCCTACCCTTGTTTTTTCCAAAGATTTTGACTTGACCGCATAAACTTACCAGTGGTATCATTATAAAAGGTTTATGAAACACACGACCATTTTTGCCACGATTTTTGCAATCGCCATGCTTTTCTGTATATCCGCTTGCGGCAAAGAAGACATTCTTTCCGATGGAACATACACAGGAAAAACTGTCGGGCATAATGCCGAAATCACAATTGAAGTCACTATAAAAAACGGCTCTGTTTCCAATGCGCAAATTATCTCGCAAAAAGAATCTCCTGGTGTAGGGCTTCCAGCGGCAGAACAAATCGTGCGCGCATTTGTAGAACAAGGCAACACCACAGGCATCGATGTAGTTTCCGGCGCGACAATCACATCGCGGGCAGTTCTGAGCGCACTGAACAAGGCTCTTGTGGCCGCCCACAAAAAGAAAAACAGCAGCGCATACAAAGACACCGAATGTGACATCGTTATTATCGGCGCAGGAGGAGCAGGACTGGTCGCCGCCACAGAAGCCACCTGCAGAGGAGCAAAAGTCATCGTTCTGGAAAAAATGGGCATAGTAGGCGGCAATACAAATTATTCTACTGGCGGCATCAACGCTTCGTACACAAAAGAACAAAAACGGCTGGGCATCGTAGATTCGACCGATGTATTTTTTGATGACATAATGGCTGGCGGCTATTATTTGAATGACCCGCAATTAGTGCGCACGCTCGTAGACAATTCCGCCGCAATGGTTGAGTGGCTGCAATCAGATTTAATCGGCGCAGATTTGTCTGACGTGGGAATGTTCGGCGGCGCAACAAACAAGAGAATTCATCGTCCAAAAGGCGGCGGCGCAATCGGAGTACACTTAGTTCCGCGTCTACACAAAGCCGCCCTTGTCCACGGTGCCGACATCCGCCTGAACAACAAGGCGATTGATATTTTGAGCGACAATGGCAAAGCCTGCGGAGTACGGGTTGCCGCCGCCGACACAGAATACACCATTTCTGCAAAAGCAGTGATTATCGCTACCGGCGGCTTCGGCGCAAACATTGATATGGTTTCGATGTATCAGCCATCGCTCTCAAATTTTGGCACGACAAACCACAAGGGCGCAACAGGTGATGCGTTCCAAATGGTAGAAAAATTTAATGCCGACATCACCCAGATGACGCAGATTCAGATTCATCCGACTGTCGTACCAAACACAAATATTATGATTACGGAAGCAGTCCGCGGAAACGGCGCAATTCTGGTTAATCGCGATGGCAAGCGTTTTATTGATGAACTTGGCAACCGAGATATTGTTTCCGCCGCGATTCTTACGCAACCAGGCAGGACAGCATTTTTGGTGTTCGATCAAGGCGTTCGGGATTCTCTTAATGCGATTGAAGATTACGTAAAACAAAATCTGCTTACCAAAGGTTCTTCGATTACCGAACTTGCGGGAAAACTACACATTCCTGCAATTACACTTGAAAAAACAGTCGCGTCCTACAATGAATCCGTAAAAAAAGGTGTTGACGAAGCCTTTAAGCGTTCTCCTGCGAGTATGGAACGCCCGATCAATATCGCACCATACTATGCGGTAGAATGCGGACCGGCAATTCATCACACGATGGGTGGTCTTAAAATCAACACAAAAGCAGAAGTCTTGAACAAAAATGGAAAGCCAATTCCCGCACTCTATGCCGCAGGAGAAGTAACAGGAGGTCTTCACGGAGGAAATCGTCTTGGTGGTAATGCCGTGGCAGATATCTGTATCTTCGGAAAAATCGCTGCCGACAGCGCATTGGCATACATCGGAAAATAACCGCCTTTGCTGCGATGAATTATCCTGCCAAAGCCTCAACGGGGTCTAGTTTGGCGGCACGGCTTGCGGGATTTAAACCGAAAAAAACGCCTACAAACACGCTGAACACAAAAGCAACAACACACGCACTCGCCTGAATCGTAAACGGTTGTCCGCGCACATATTCCACGGCAAAACTCAAGCCTATACCTAAAAGTATTCCGATTGTGCCGCCCAAAAGCGTAATGCTCGCGCTCTCTGTTAAAAATTGCCGGCGGATTGCGGCAGGGCTTGCTCCCAAGGCTTTTCGGATGCCGATTTCCTGCCTGCGTTCAGTAACGGTAACAATCATAATGTTCATAATACCGATGCCACCCACCAAGAGGCTGATTGCCGCAATTCCCGAAAGCATCAGACTGAGTGTCTTGGTAATCGTACTCATCTGCTCAATCATCGTCTGCATTGACATCACATTAACGGAGCCTTCAGTACCTGTTTTTTCAGTCGTCCAATTGGTAATATCCGTAACAAGTCCCGTACAATACGAAGTGTCTGTTGCCTGCACCATCACCACGGAAGCCTGGGGGTTTGGCGTAATTTTTTTGCTGTAAAATCCGCGCGGAATATAAATACCGCTGGCAGCATCTTCCAACCCGCTCGTCTGCTCTTTTAGAACTCCCGTTACCGTAAAACTGAATGGCACTTTATTCGTCACTAAAAGTACGCCACGCCCCACCGCATTTCCATCGGGAAAAAGTGCGCTCGCCACGGAACTGCCCAGAATACATTTTTGGTTTCCGCCCACGTCATCGGTCACCGTAAAATAATCGCCATAATCCAGCGTAAGCCCATACATTTGCAGATAATCTGTCTCTATCGCGGTACAGTTTGCCGTTACGCTTGTGTCTCCGTAACTGATTGTGGCAGAAAGCGAATTCTTGTACCAGACTTTTTTAATATTGCGGATAGAATCAAATAATTCCTGCCGAAACGCTTCGTCAAACTGTAATCCCACGGCATCCCGTTTCCTTCGCATAAAACCAGAATTTATCTGCACCAAATCAAGTCCGCTGGAACCAAATGTCGCCTGTATTTCTTTGGTAGAACTCTGCCCGATGCTCGTAATGATGATGACGCTCGCCACGCCGATAATCACGCCCAAAAGAGAGAGAATGGTACGCGTTTTGTTGCGGGCAAAATTTCGCAAAGAATCAATAAAATCTTCTATCATTTGGCAGCCTCGTTCAGCGCATCGCTCTGTATCAGTCCGTCTAAAATGCGGATACACCTTCTGGTACTCGCACCGATTCCCGGGTCATGGGTGACAATCACAATCGTCGTGCCACTCACATTGATTTCGCCGAACAAATCCAGTACGGCGCGCCCCGTTGCACTGTCCAATGCGCCTGTTGGTTCATCAGCAAGAATAATTGACGGTCTGGTAACCATAGCGCGCGCAATGGCAACCCGCTGTTTCTGTCCGCCGCTCAACTCATTCGGAAGATGCTTCATACGGTCGCCTAGCCCAACCTTTTCCAGCGCGGCTTCTGCCATGCCTTTTCGGTCTGCCCGCTCAATGCCTTGGTAACGAAGCGGAAGCATCACATTTTCCAGCACGGTCATTGCGGGCAACAAATGGTACTGCTGAAACACAAAGCCTACCGTCTGATTGCGCAAAACCGCTAGTTCTCGTTCGCTCATCTGTGCGGTTTCTTTTCCGCCGATTTCCACTATGCCAGATGTGGGGCGGTCAAGGCATCCAATCATATTCATGCAGGTGGATTTCCCGCTGCCACTTGGTCCCATAATCGAAACAAATTCGCCCTGTGCAATGTCAAAACTAATGCCCCTAAGTGCGTGGACGGATTCTTCACCCATAGCGTACACTTTGGTCACATCGCGCATGGAAATCACTCGTTCACTCATACGCGCTCCGTCTAGAACCCTGGTGGCGGACCACTGAATCCTCCGCCGCTTGGACGATTGTTGCTGTTCTTGGTGTTCTGCCCGCGCTTGTTCACGTTCATTCGTCCGCTCTTACTTGCGTCAACCTGCGCCTTCAAAATTTCTCCGCCTTGCAAACCGCTCAAAACATTCACATACTCAATGCTGTATGGCTCAACTTCCACGGAGATTTTTTTTGTCTGTCCGCCGCGCTCCACAACCTCAACAAAAGACTCTCCCTTTTCGTGTCCGATAGCATAACGCTCTACCACCAATTTTGTCTCCGGCTCGGTAATCTGAATTTTTCCCGTGAAAGAAAAATTGGGCAAAATCGCGTCAGGCACATCATCAATCCGCACGGTCGCCTTTACCACGGTCGCACCACGACTGGTCGTTTCTCCAATCGCAGGAAACGAAACCACATAGCCTTCCACCGTACCGCTGTATGCAGGAAATGTAAACTGCACTTTTTGACCAACCCTCAACTTGGACACATCGGTTTCAGCAACCTCGACTTTCGCCGTAAGATACGATTTGTCCACGAGTGTACCAATTGAATCTTTTGCCTCAAGATAATCGCCCACATCAGCATCCCAGGAAGCAATCACGCCGTCAAAAGTGGCGACAATCTTGCAGTCATTCACTTTCTGCACAAGAGATGCCCGCTGTACTTCCATCAACTGAATTTGCCGCGTTGCCCCCGTAATGCGCGTAGAAGCCAAATCGTAGTCAAGTTTGGCAAGATTGTATACCTGAGTCGTATCGTCCACCTGAAGAAGCACGTCGCCTTTTTTTACCGAGTCGCCCTCTTTTACGAAGACCTCAACCACGCTGCCATCATTCTTTGCCTGCAATTTCTGTTCTTTTGCCGCGCTCACCGTTCCCGCAATCTCAATTACATTTTCGTAGGTTTCCTTGCGCACACGGTACGTTAGTTGCTCAGTCTTTTTTGAAGCCGCAACTATCCGCTTTGCCCCGAACAGAATTCCCGCCGCTGCCACCAATGCAATCAGCACAATGAGAATAATCTGTTTTGTCTTCGATAGTTTTTTCATGTAGCCTTCTCCACTTCGGTCGCAGGGTCAACTTTTCCAGTCAAGGAAGCATCTTCTCCGCCCGATGGGACAATTCCCTCGTCAGTATGAAACAGCAGTTTTGTCTCATCATTAAACAAAATTACGTCGATAGCGTTAATCAGCAGGTTTATCTGGGCTTTCTGCCGATTATCCCTTGAATCAAGCCAGTCGTTTTCCGTTACGATGCCCTGTTTGTACCACTTTGCCATATCTTTTTCCACTTGCTCGTACATGGCATATTCTTCCTGATAGGACTGCTTTGACCACTGCAAGTCTGAAATCGTGGTAATTTTTCCCGCCATTGTGGTCTCGTATTCATTCTCCGCATTTTTAATCGTCACGTCTTCCAGCATTCGGTTCAACTGATTCTGCTGCTCGGTGATTTTAGAGAGCCGCCATGTGTTGGGAGACCAGCCGAACGAAAATTTGTAGACAGGGTCGGACGAATCAGAACTTTTAGATGATGAGCTGAACACCGTGTTTCCTGTAGCAAACGAAACTCCCGCCGTCGCAGAAAATCCGCGCCAATCCATCGAAAGCCCCGCATCCACCGTGTCCGAACTTGATTTTGAATTGTTGAATGTGTAGCCGACATTTGCTTTGAGCGTCAAATTTTTATTCGCCTTGCGTTTGAGTTCCGCAATATATTTGTTCCACGCCGCAGTTTCGCTGGCAGAATACGCTTCCTCTGGAAAGGATTTTGGGTCAAGGATTTCCACTTCGGGAATGGAAAAAGGCAGAAAGGCGAGCGCGTTTTCGTAGGCACTCTCACTTGTTTTTTCGTAGGTCAGCCCACATTTTTTTGCGAACACCGCAGTCTCGCGCTCCAAAAGCCGCTCCGCTTCCGTCACGTCACGCTGGTCGCTCCTCACTTTTAAATCGGCCTTTAAATAGGAAGAAGCCGTTTTGCTGTAGCCCTGCGCGACCAATTTTTTTAAGTCCAGCGTATCATCGTACAGGTTGCTCCGCTTGGTCAGCACGGAAACCGCATAGTTGTACAATTTTTTGAGCGCAGTGTAAAAATCTTTTTCCGCCGTAATCGCCGCATCCTGTGCATTTCGACGCGCTTCCAGATATTTTCGTTCCGCCTCCAGCACCGTGATTTTTTTTGTAAGCGGCACACCCGTGATGATTCCTGTTGAGACAGTGACCGACGCATCTTTCATGGAAACTTCATTGGAAGAAACAGTAGATGTCTCTTCAGTAGCGATGCCGCCATTTTGGAAAGTCAGCGGAACGCTCGCAGAAACCGTCGTATCGTTTGCCGTCGGAATGGAGAGCGTTGCATTTGGTTTTATTTCCACATTGGTTCCGTTTCCATTCGCATACACCGTTATCGTTCCGCTCGAAATAGAAAACGCCATGCCGTTGTTGATTCTAGCAGAATTACAGGAAAGCAAGGCAAGTTGCTCATTGATAGTCGCTTTCTGAAACGTCAAATCATTGGCAAGATACCCCGCCAAAAGAGTGGAGATACGATTTATCTGCGGGTCAAGTTCTTCCTGCGCCATCGCCAGCACTGTAATCGCAAAAAAGAGAAAAGCAAAAATCCGCCGATAAAAGCGTCTCTTCATAGTTTTATTATAGCGAAAAACTATAAAAATTCCACACAAATAGAGATAATCTTCTGTTATATGAAGAATTAGAAGAGAATAGTATCAGCACAGGAGGAAGAAACGAACCGAACTTAATCGAACAGGCTTTTCACAAATTCCGTAATCGTTGCGACAAAGCCTGCGCCTGCAACGAATGTGCCCACCGTGCTTCCCAACGAAGAAAGGATGAACACCAAAAGGACGCGCAGAAGTCGGTTTTTGTAAAAGCCTTTTATGCTTGTCACATCGTCCTGCAAAGTCTCCATGTCCGCCACTTTGGGTTTACAGATAAGAGCCTGCACTATGCCCGTTACCATGCCCACGCCCACAAGCGGACACAGCGATGTAATTGGCGCGCCTACAAATGCCGTTAAAACAGAAAGCGGATGACCTGCCGCGATTATCGTACCCACCGCCGCAAGAATTCCGTTCCACAGTACCCACGCGCTCAGCATATCCGCGCCTTTCTGTCTGCCGCCAAAATAAAAGCCCGCCGCAATCAAGGCCACAATCAGCGCGGGAACGACCCAGCCAGCAATTTTTGCGCCCGTTGTTTTTGGGGGAACAGTCTCAATATCTTTTGTGTCGGAATTCTCTTCGCCGGCGGCAAGGGCGCACAGATGTCTTTCTACTCCGGGAAGATGCCCCGCACCAAGAATTGCGGCAACGTTATTTCCCTCAGCACACCAAATATGTGCGGCAAGGTAACGGTCACGCTCATCAATCAGAACTTCCTTTACTGCGGGCATATATTCTGAAATTTCGCCCATCATGCTGTCCATTTCGCTTTTATTCTTTAGGTTTTCAATCTGTTCGCTGTTGACAGGCTCTTTTTCAAATGCGCTCGTCAAAAGCGCGGCAAGCAATTTGCATTTGCCCCACAGAGAATTTTTTGCCCACGCGCGGCGCAACGTCACTTGGATAGGTCGGTCTACCATAGCAATAGGTATGCTAAGTTCATTTGCCGTCATATACGCCGCTCTCATCTCGTCGCCAGGCTTTACGCCGATATTTTCGCCCATGCGCCGCTGAAAACCAGAAAGAACCAGATTGGCAAGCATCAAAAAGCCTTTTTTCTCTTTCAGGACTTTTATAATATCCATCTTGCGCCAGCTGTCTTTATCGCTCAGTGATTTAAACCGCTGCTCGTCAAGTTCAATCGCCACGCAGTCTGGTTTTTGCTCACGGATAAAAGCAGTCACCTGATCAATGCTTTCTTTTGAGATGTGCGCCGTTCCAATTAGCGTAATCGTCCGCCCATTCAGCTCAAGTTTCCGCTCAGTTTGACCCATTACTTATACTCCATTCCGCAAGACGGTACTCAAAGAACATAGGACTCTGCATACCAACAACTTCCGTATAATATTTTTGGGCAATGGAATTATTATTCTTCAGTTCAAAATAAACTGCCGCATAGTACAAAAATTTTCCCCGTTTCGTCCGATTCTGCTCGGCAGAAATTCTTTGCAATACGCCGATGTCACCGCCCATATCATGATACATTCTGACGACAGCATATTCAAGCCCCGACCTGTCCATACCTTTCATTGCGGTCTCTGTAAATTTTTTCAAATCGGGAATTTTCTTTTCCTTCCAGTAAGTCGCCGCAATCATCAGCACATACGAAACGTTTCCCGGATTTTTTTGCAATGCCCTGCTGAATGCGTTCCGTGCCTCCGCCCAGTTTTCCTTGTGCCACGCGAACATTCCCAAAGATTCATAGGCATAATAATATTGAGGATTTTTTTCTATCACTTTGCGATAATATTCCAGTGCCTTGTCAAAATTGTTCTGCTCATCGTACAGCCCCGCAAGATAGGCATAGCCAAGAAAATAATCGGGGTCATACTTTACCGCATTTTCCCATGCCGATTCCGCGCCTTTGTAGTCACCCAAATAACGGGAGTATGTTCCCAAATCCAGATAAAATTCCGCATTGTGTGGTTCGACTTTAAGTGCGCGATCAATGTACTCTTTTGCGTTACGATAGCGTTTTGCCTCGCCTTCCAGTTTGCCCAAATATGCCAACGCCTGCGCGTCATCGGGATTTATCGCCAGAATCCGCTCGAACATTTCTTTTGCGTCGCTGTCTTTTTCCAGATAGTAAGACATTTTTCCATAACTGAACAGCGCACCCGTATTTGTCGGTTCGGAATCTACTGCCGTCTTGTAATATTTGCTCGCCATCCGATAATTATGCCGCAACGCCTGCTCGTCACCCAGCTCAAGGTTTGCGTCCGCATTTTTTGGGTCAATCGTTATGATTTTCTTCAGGAGCGCGCTTTTTGTCTTTGCGTCTCCTTTCTGCTTTGCAACCATTACGTTCAGCCCCAAAATATCAACATCATCGGGATTAGTCTCCAAAAGTTCCTTTGCCAAAACCTCGGCTTCCGCACCTTTTCCCATCGAAAGCAACAGAGATGCCTTGAGCGTCTGCAAATCAGAGTCCTTTTCGCTTCCCGCCGGCATATTGTCAAACAGCGCAAGAGCCTGCTCCATATTGCCCGACTGCAAATTATTGCTCACATTCTGGGCAAATTGTACCTCTGGAGATACGGGGGGGTCTTCCTTTGCGGGAGCGGGAGGAACTTGCTCTGCTTTCTGAGGAGCAGAAGTCTGCACGGTTCGGTCGGGAGATGCCTTCGCCACTTCTTTGTTTGAGGCGCATGAAAACGAAAGCGTGAAAAAACCCGCTGCCAGCGCAAAGAACACTCGTTTTTCAATACAAATCATGTTTTTCTCCATAAGTATGACTACTTTACAATATAGTTGAAATTATCGCAATCATCAGATACACTGTAAAAAATGTTAAAACGCCCTGTAAAAAAGATTTTTGGTCTCACCATTTTGTACAGTCTTATTATTATCGGCATTTTTGTGGTTCAGTTTAAGAATGAATCCGTCATTTCCCGAAATATAGGCTTGCTCAAAGTTTCTGTCGCGCAGACTCAGCATGCCGACGGAACATCCTCGCTCAAAAATACCATGCAGGTTGCATTCAAAGGCATTTCCTTCGTGGCAGATGACGTAACTCCCGCCATACTCCGCACAACAGAATCGCCCGAAGGCAAAAACCTTACCCTGCTCGCATGGGAACAAATTTCCCCGACCTCATTCAGTTTTGCGTTTACGGATGACGTGTCAATTGTTTTCTCTGTCAGCAATACGTCGCAGAAAGCAGAACTTTCGGTCAGCACAAGACTGCCGCCGGATGCAGAATCCCTTTCCCTTACCTACAAAACAACTTCGGGATTCTCCGTAACCGACCAGACAAAAACACGTCAGCTCGTCAGCTCAAGAAATATCGCATACACCATGACCGCGCCGCTCATTGAAGAAAGCAGCATCTCTTTTTCAAATGCAAGTCAGATGGCACGGTACGCGCTATATGAGCCTTCTTCGGCATTTACGTTCGCCTCTGTACCGTCAGACACACCGCTTGCTTCTGAAACAGCCTACGCAGAGACCATAAAACATATCCGTGATGAAGTTGCGTCTATTTCTTCGGCAACCATGCAGGATTCCGCCGTATTTACCGAAACGTTTGCCGTCACCTACATTGCGGAAC
Organism: Treponema sp.; assembly: GCA_017449285.1. Taxonomy (GTDB): domain Bacteria; phylum Spirochaetota; class Spirochaetia; order Treponematales; family Treponemataceae; genus Treponema_D. The sequence continues at coordinate 130,666 of JAFSJX010000050.1, read as the reverse complement.
AGGCGTTAAAAGGACACTACTTGCAGGCAATAGAGCAAATTCCCGGCTCCATCAAAAACAGTTCCCGCAGGACATATATTTCCGCGCCGTTCTTCAATTCGCTTGTCGCTATGTACCCAAGTCTCTCAATGCTGAATGATAATATTGAAGGAATGATTATAAATGCCATTGCGCAGAAGAATCTGGACATTTTTTCCGTCAGCGGCATCGCAGAATATATGTTCAGAAACGATTCAGATTCCGATGTAAGGACGCTTGCCGCTCTTCCCGCACGGCTTACCGAATTTCATCCGTCCGTCACTCAGGCTGCGGGAATTCTGCGGGTCTACCTCTTCCTTACAAAAAACAAATCTGATTTGCATACGCTTTTGGAACCAATCATACCCCAGGCCGTGAAAAAAATTGAGGATCAGTGTCACTTTGCGAATCAGCAACTCCATGTAGGCGAAAAAGAATCGGTCTCTTTCCTCGAAACCATCGAAATCGGAAAGACACTCATCGACTACGGAGAATTTGTCGCCCATCCCGAATGTGCGCTTTGCGGAAGGCTTATCGTGAACACCGCTTTTGCACAGAACACAACAATTGACTTGCGCGCCTATATCGAAGTCTATCCTGTCCTTGTGCAGAATTCGTTCTATCCTCATTTTACGACTATCGGAACGGCACAGTCAAAACGTATCTGGGCATGGACAATCGCGCGCAACATCAATTACGAGCGACAGGGAACAGAAGTGACCATTACCATTGACTTTCCGCAGGAGCAGACTCATTACATCATTTTGGAAAATATTCCGCCGTTTGAAAAAATCGAAATCTACGGTATGTCATATCACACCGACCCGCGTTTTGAAAGCTACAATTCTTCTGGCTATGTATACAATGAGCAGACCCAGACACTCTTCCTGAAATCACGGCACAGAGTTGAAAAAGAAATCATCAGGCTTTCGTATCGCTAGCGGTTTTTTCACCAAGACAAACAAGAAAAATTTTGTAATAATTTTTTGTTAATTTAAACCATTTTTCAAAAAGTATGCTATAATAATAAGCAGACTATGAAAGTTTTTTGGAGTTTCTGTGAATAAGCGTGGTGATTTTCCTAAGATTCATTTTTATGATCAGGATTTTGTAGACATCTATGATAAGACATGGGCTTGGCTTTCAAATTTCTGGTTGAACAACAAGACAGCAGAACTTTCTCCCGACGGTTATTTTATTTATCCGAACGACAGTCAGTTGGTTATTGACCAATTTGACGCTATTTTCTCATCGTTTTTTCTGGTGTACTCAAACCGAAATTTCCCGGCGAACCAGAACCTAGATTTTTTCTATGCGCATCAGGAAGAAAACGGCGCGATTCGCTGGCGATATGACGCAAAGACCGAAGAGCCAATAAAAGACCCCTCAAATCTTCAGGGCGTTGGAATGCCGCTTTTTGCATGGGCAGAATTCAATCTGTACCACAAATCTGCAAACAAACGGCGCATCAAAGAGATTATGCCCGTCCTGCAGCGGTACATGGAATGGATAGACAAAACTTTCAAGCAGGAAAACGGTCTTTATTCTGCGCCAGTTTCCGCAAGCACCATGTTCAATTCTCCGCGCGTTGACGTATGCTATCCCGTTGATTTTAACGCGGCAATGGCAATCAATGCGGCGCACATGAGCGCGCTGGGCGATATTCTGAATGACAAGGAACTGAGTTTCCAGTACAAGCGAATGTATTTCAGCCTCAAAACGCGCATCAACTCAATGATGTGGGATGGCGCAACGGGATTCTACCACGACCTTGACAAAGACACGAACAAACTGCCGCTCAAAACAATCGCAGGATTCTGGCCGCTCCTTGCAGAGATTCCCAACGCGGACAAGGCAGAGACCCTTATCGCTCACCTGTCAAATCCAACCACGTTCGGCACAGACCATCCTTTCCCCACGTTGAGCGCGGACTGCCCCGATTTTAGAGAAGACGGCGAGGCATTCCGAGGAAGCGTATATCCGGCGTTTAATTTTATGGTCATCAAAGGACTGGAAAAATACCAGCGGTACGATTTGGCGCGTGAATGTTCCATCCGTCACCTGTACTTTATCCTTGAAGGGCTTTCCCCCGCCACTGGCGAAAAAGGCGATTTGTACGAGGCGTACAAGCCCTGCAAAGAAGGTCCTGCCTCGTGGAGCGACAATCCCGAATTCCCGCGCAAACGCTACATTGCCACCGTAGGACTTTCCACCATCGCGCTGATGATAGAAAACGTTATCGGGCTTTCAATCAGTCTGCCCCGCAAGACCGTGGACTGGATTATTCCCAATCTGGAGATTATGGGCATTGAGAAATTGTCGCTCAAACGCAACCTGATTACAATTCTCAGCACAAAAAGTACGCGCGGCTGGGAAATCCAGATGGAAAGCGAAAAATTGTACTACTTTACGATAAACATTCTCAACAAAAAGAAAAAGACGTTGCCAATCCCATCGGGCAAATGCTCAATGCTGATTGACAAACTGTAACAAAGAATAAGACGCGGCGGCTTGCTCTGCCGAAACCACCATTTATTCGCTTGCCTTTGCCTTTTTCTCTGCAAATTCTTCCATACGCTTTTGGGCAAGTTCGTTGTCTGCAACGGCTCGTTTTTTCATGTCTTCCAAAGCAGTCTGCATATTGTTGACCATCAGAATCGGCTGGCGGGTTGCGTCCAATGCGTCGCGCCAGAATGCACCCTCAGGGTCAATTTTGTTGCGTTTCAGCGTAATCACTTCCATCGGAAGGTAGACAAATTTGTCGTGAATCAAACCGACCACACAGCGCGTTTTTCCCGCCATAGCCGCATGAACCGCATTGTTGCCCAGACGCTCGCACAGAATTGAATCGTTTGCCGTAGTAACGGAAGAACGAATCTGGTAACTGGGGTCAATGTATTTTAGGTTCATGTGAATGTGCTTCTGCTTGAAATAATCGTTGATTTTATCGCGCAGGAACGTGCCGATGTCGGACAGTTTTTTGTTTCCGCTGTCATCTTTTTCGTTCAGGTTCTCCAAAAGTTCTTGTCCTGCGCCCTCCGCAACGACGATAACCGCATGATGCCTGTTAAGGATTCGTTTTTCCAAATGCGCAAGAAATCCGTTTGGCCCGTCCAAATCAAACGGCACTTCGGGAATCAGGCAAAAATTTGTCTCATGGCTGGCAAGCGTCGTAGCGGCAGCAATAAATCCCGAGTCACGTCCCATCAATTTTACCAGACCGACGCCGTTTATCTGCGAATGAGCCTCCATGTGAACTGCGGTTACGGCTTCTTTTGCCTTTTGCACGGCGGTCTCAAACCCGAACGATCGATCCATGAACAGCAAATCGTTGTCAACGGTTTTCGGAATACCGACAATCGCAACTTTCAGCCCACGGCGGGATGCTTCACGCGAAACTTCCAATGCGCCGCGCTGAGTTCCGTCTCCGCCGATGATGAACAGCATATTGATGCCCAAAGATTCTATCGCATCGCAGACATCGTTCACACGGTCTCCACCGCCACGGCTTGTTCCCAAAAATGAGCCGCCGATTTTGTGAATGTCGTCAACCACGGTCGGGTCTAAGTCAATTGTGCTGAATCCTTTGTCGGGGAAAAATCCCTTAAAGCCAAAACGGAATCCGCGGATTTTCTTTACCCCGTAACGATACCACAAACAGCGGACGATGGCGCGGATAACATCGTTCAAGCCCGGACACAAACCTCCGCAAGTGCAGATGCCCGCCGTTACGTGAGCGGGATTAAAATAAATATATTCACGCGGACCTGCTTTCTGAATCAAGTTCGTTTCATCAAGCGCGTCATCAGGGTCATTGTTCTCTTTAAAAACATTCACCTTGTAGCGCACAAAAGATGAGTCTTTTACGTAGTTTGCCTTAAAATCACCATGGTGGCGGGCAAGCTGAATCGGAGAAGGCACTTTGCAAGGTCCCAACTGGTCAATAGTAAAGTTAATTTTTTCGTTCATTTCTTTCATAAAAAAATCTTCCTCAAACTGTATTTTAAACTATAGCCCAAGTCCTCACAAAAAGCAACGCAAGGAAAGCCCATTTTCCATAATTCACAAAGATTTTAATTTGATTTATCTGGCATTTCGTTATATATTTATAGTAGTAGGTTTTATGCAAAACTAATTCTTATTGATAGAGGAGTTCTCTGATGAAAAAAGGTCTTATCGGTATTATTGTTGTCGTGGTCGCAGTACTGGGAATTTATAATTTCTGGAAAGGAAACTATAACCAGATGGTCACGCTTGACGAAGGCGTAAAGAGTCAGTGGGCACAGGTGCAGAACCAGTACCAGCGTCGCCTTGATTTGATTCCGAACTTGGTGGCGACCGTTCAGGGGTATGCGGCACACGAGGCTTCGGTCTTTACACAGGTGGCACAGGCTCGTGCAGAGGCAGGCGGTGTAGTGAACATTGATTCTAGCGTTCTGGAAGACCCCGAGGCGTTCAAAAAGTATCAGGCGATTCAGGACAATTTGAGTTCAAGCCTGCAGCGATTGCTTGCCGTACAGGAAAATTATCCCGAACTGAAAGCGAACGAAAATTTTATGGCTTTGCAGGACGAACTTGAAGGAACGGAAAACCGCATCGCCACGGAGCGCAAACGGTTCAACGAATCGGCTCAGGAATACAATATTTTTATCCGCCAGTTCCCCCGCTCAATCATCGCAAACATCAGCGGATTCCGCCCCAAGGCATATTTTGAGGCATCTGCTCAGGCTCAGTCCGCTCCGGTGGTATCATTTTGACGAGGCTGCAAAAAAAACTGCGTCTTGACGATGCGGCTTTAAAACGAATCGCACAATCCGTTCAGGACGCAGAAAAAATGACCGACGGAGAGATTGTCGTTGCGGCGGCAAAAGAAAGTTCACGCTACAATTTTTGGGAACTTTTAACGGCAGTCATAGTCTCAATCCTGATTTTCGTCTGCCTGCTTCCTGCGTCAGATTTGATTGCGGCATGGTTTACGCGTCATTTCTGGAAAGTTCCCTCATGGTATCTTCCGGCGTTCTACGGCATTACATCGTTCGCGTTTGTAGCGATTCTGTTCTATGTGGCAAACATTCCGCTCATCGACAGAATTATCATCCCCCGCGTTGTGCGCAACGCGTGTGTTACAGGGCGTGCGTTCAGACTGTTTACGGAAAGTGGCGTTCATAACACAAAAACTCACAGCGGAATACTGATTTTCGTTTCGCTGCTGGAAAGACAGGTGCGGATTCTTGCGGACAGCGGCATAAACGAAAAAATTTCGCAGGATATGTGGAATTTGATTGCGGATGACCTTGCGGCAGGAATCAGCAAAAAACAATATGAGGTGGCAATAATCGGGGCAATTCAAAAATGCGGTGACCTTTTGGCGCAACATTTCCCCGCACAAAAAACGGAGGGCGACGAACTTCCGAACAATCTTATTCTTCTGGAAAACGCAGGATGGAATTAACATGGACAAAACAAAAAACATATTTCTAGTCGTGTTCGTTTTTGTAATCTCAGGGCTTTTGTTTGCGACAGATATTCCACGGCTCACCAAACCCGTTATGGACACGGCAGAAATTTTGGGCGAAGAAACCGAATCCTTTTTAGACGAGCAGATTCTTGCGCTGGAGCGTGACACAAAATCTCAGGTTGCGGTGCTGACCGTTCCTACGCTGGAAGACGAAAGCATCGAATCTTTTTCGGGACGCGTCTTTAAGGAATGGAAACTTGGCCAGAAAGATTTGGACAATGGTGTGCTTCTGACCGTGGCCGTTAATGACCACAAACTGCGCATTGAACCTGGCTACGGACTGGAAGGTTCGCTCACGGACACAAAATGCGGCATCATCATCAGGAATTTTATCACCCCGTATTTCAAGCAGAGCGATTACGAATCGGGAATCAAAAACGGCGTGAATGCCATTGTAGGCATTATAATAGAAGATGAAGAACTGAATGCGAAAATCGCCGATTTGGAGATGAAAGAAAAAGAGCATCCCGGCTCTACGGCAAACATTCTGATTCCGTTGGCAATGTTCGGCACGTTCTTCGGACTGGTTGCTTTTTCGGTGGCATACAGCAAGAAGCACGGGGGAACAAGTTCATCTTCCTCTTCTTCCTCATCACACTCTTCATCGTACAGCCATTCCTCACACAGTTATTCTTCTCACAGTCATTCTTCTGGCGGCGGATATTCTGGTGGCGGCGGTCATTCTGGCGGTGGTGGCGCAAGCGGCGGGTGGTAGAGGGTATTCAGCGAACGTATTGTGCGCTCGCAGGAAATTCTTAAAGGAGTCCTATGAATAGTGTAAAAAAAATAGTGCTGTCTGCGCTTGCGTTTGTGGCGGCGGGCGTTGTGTTTGCGGCGACAATCCCAGAGTTGACTGCGCCTGTTATGGATACGGCGAACATCATTGACAACGCCACGAAATCAGACCTGAACGCATATCTTATGGCGGTAAGCGAGCAGACAGGAGTTCAGGTTGCGGTCTTTACAATTTCCTCTCTCGATGGCGAATCTATTGAAGAATTCAGCATGAAGACGGCGGAAAAATGGCAACTTGGTCAAGCAAAAGAAGACAACGGTGTTCTGCTGACGGTCGCGGTGGAAGACCATAAACTGCGCATCGAAGTTGGCTACGGACTGGAAGGACTTCTGACCGACACAAAATGCGGCATCATCATCAGAAATGCCATCACTCCGCAGTTTCAGGACGGCGACTTTACGCAGGGAATCGTCAACGGCGTTCTGCAAATTGTAAGCGTTGCAACAGACGGAGCAGAAATCGCCACCGATTTACAGCAGGTAGATGAAGACGAGGGTCTTGATGACGAAGTAAGTGCCGGCTGGCTCGCATTCCTTATCATTGTGATAATTCTAGTACGCGCAGGAATTCTCCCGATATTCTTGCTGTTTTTACCCTTTAAATTTGCTTCCGGTCACTCCTCTTCTGGCGGCGGACACAGTTATCACAGCAGCCATAGTTTCCACAGCAGCGGTCACAGTTTCCACGGCGGCGGCGGACATTTTGGTGGCGGCGGCGCATCAGGACGATGGTAAGGAAAACTCCGAACGCTTGTCCGCATTTAAAGCTGTTTTCCGCCCTTACAGAAAAGCCATGCTCGCAAGATTTGTACCGCATAAAAAACGGATTCGTTTCGCATAATTCATGGCGGCAAATTTCTTGCTCTCCGACCAATTTTCAAGCCACTCCGCGCAGGAAGCAGCAATATCTTTGAGCGCGGAAAACAATTCGGGGGAGCAATCGGGAATGTAGCAAGAAAGGCGGCTTCCTTCCGTGCCTTTGATTCCCATAAAATACTTAAAATATTCCGCCTTGTAGAAACCGAATGCCGCCATCATTCCAAAAAAATCCGCTATCAACTCGTCGTGTAGATGATTTTGTGCCGCCCCGAAAAATTTTTTGGTAAAGAAATGCTACATTCATGTTCCAGCCGAAGCGTCATTGATTTTTCCTGCCAGTCGGCGTCATCTTCATAAAAGCAAAAACCATTTTCCCTTGACAAATGTTTCTTTGCATAGTAACATATTTTTATTAGGAGATTTTACCATGAAAGTGACAAAATTGATTTCTGTTTTGGCGGCGGCGGCTCTGTTGACGGGGCTTTCTGCATGTAATAAAAAATCTGCCGATGGCGCAAAAAAAATTGGCATCGCAAAAATCGTTCAGCACGTAGCGTTGGACGACGTTGAGCGCGGCATTATAGATGTAATCAACGAATCGGGCATCAAAGCAGAATACGATTTACAGAATGCCAACGGAGACGTAAACACGGCCGCGCAGATTGCAAACAAGTACAAGGACGAGCGCGTAAATCTTGCGGTGGGAATCGCTACCCCCGTGGCCCTTGCGCTGGCAAATACCATCAAAGACATTCCCGTAGTATTCGGCACGGTGACTGACCCGCTCGGTGCAGGACTGGTCACAACGCTTGAACACGGCGAGGGAAACGTAACCGGCATGAGCGATGCAGTTCCCACGGTTCAGCACATCGCGTTCTTCAAAGGAGTGACGGGCATCAAAACGCTCGGCTACATTTACACGAGCAACGAAGCAAACTCAATCAGCTCGCTCAATCTAGTCAAAGAAGGCTGTGAAAAAGCAGGACTCAAACTGGTCACGCAGGCGATTACCAATTCTTCCGAAGTAAAAGCGGCGGCAGATGCAATCGTAGACCGCGTGGACGGCATTTATCTGACCACGGACAACACGGTGTTCAGCGCACTTGCGTCTTTGGTACAGGTATTCGGCGATGCAAAAAAACCGATTTTCAGCGCGGACGTAACGGGCGCACAGGCGGGAGGAATTCTGATGGCAAGCGGTTTCAACTACTACAAGGCTGGCCGCGCCACTGGTGAAATGTGCGTAAAGATTCTGAACGGCGCAGACCCTGCGACGCTCCCCGTGCGCTTTATGACCGACCCCAGCGACAGCGATTTGCTTCTGGATTTGGATGCAGCAAAGAACTGCGGCATTACATTCAGTGCGGAACTGCTCTCGCAGGCGAACCTGATTTTTGAGAACGGAGAACTGAAAAAGAAATAGTATGATTCCCAGCATTCTGACTGAAGGACTGATTTACGGCATCATGGTACTCGGAGTGTTTATGACGTTCCGGGTACTGAATTTCTGCGACATGACGGTGGACGGCTCGTTTCCGATGGGAGCGTGTGTGCTTGCGGCGTGTCTTACCCACGGCATTTCCCCTGCGCTCGCGCTTTTGTTCGCTTTTGTGGCGGGCTGTCTTGCGGGCTTGTGTACCACGCTCATTTATACTAAATTGCGCATCCCCGATTTGCTTTCCGGTATTCTGATGATGACCATGCTCTATTCGGTGAACCTGCGGATTATGTCGAATCAGGCGAATGTTTCATTTTTGCGTATTCCTACGATTTTTTCAAACCTTACCGCATGGGCAAAAACGGTTGGCATGAGCGGAGAATGGATTATTGTCATCTTTTTGGTGCTTTTTGTCGGGGCATTGACCGTGTTGCTGAACCTGTTTTTTTCCACGGACTTCGGGCTTACCATGGGTGCGCTGGGGGCGAATCCGCAGATGGTAACAAGTCAGGGCGTAGACATTCGTTTTGTGCGGGGCGTGGGCATCTGCTTTGGCGACGGGCTTGCGGCATTGAGCGGCTCTCTCTTTGCCATGTATTCTGGTTTTGCCGATGTGGGAAGCGGTACGGGCGTTGTGGTTTCTGGGCTTGCTTCGCTCATGCTGGGTGAATTCATTTTGAAATCGAATAAAATTGCCGTGCAGACATTGCGCGTCCTTCTCGGCTCGATTCTGTACCGCGCCCTCATGTTCCTTGCCCGCCGCTACGGCTACAACATCGGCATGAACTCCAACGACCTAAAACTGATTACGGGTCTGCTCATTATCATCTGCCTGATTGTGAGCCAGACGGATGTGGCGGGCTGGCTGCGGGAACATTTGAAACGACCGGCGAAAGCGTGAGCGATGGGAGGGGCGCGCAAGCGGACACGCCCAAAGGAGATGAAAAAATATGCTGACACTCGAACATATCGGAATCACATTCAATGCGCACACGCCAGACGAAAATACTGCGCTTAAAGACATCAACCTGCACATCAAAAAGGGCGACTTCATCACAGTGATTGGCTCTAACGGCGCGGGAAAGTCTACGCTGTACAATGTGATTGCGGGAACGCTCCAGCCGACTAGGGGGCGAATTCTGCTTGACCGTGAGGAAAATGGAAAAGTTGTTGACATTACGCACGATGCGGAATTCAAACGCGCGCGCTACATTGGACGCATTTTTCAGAATCCGCTTTTGGGCACGGCGGGCAAGATGAGCCTTGAGGATAATATGGTCATCTGCTCGAAAAAAGGCACGAAAGGACTGCGGATAAGTCTGAACGGCAAGCTGCGCGCGCACTTTCGGGAACAGCTGTCCGTGCTGAACATGGGGCTGGAAGACAGGTTGGGCGACAACGTGGAGCAGTTTTCCGGCGGACAGCGGCAGGCACTTACCCTTTTGATGGCGGTGATGAGTAAGCCTGATTTGCTTTTGCTGGACGAACATACCGCCGCCCTTGACCCGACCAATGCGGAAATCGTGATGAACCTGACGCTGCGCTTTGCAAAGGAATATGGGCTTACGGTGATGATGGTCACGCACAACATGCAGCATGCAATCGACTACGGAAACCGGCTTCTGATGATGAATAAGGGCGACATAATTCTGGATATTGACGAGGAAAAAAAGAAAGCCCTCACGATAAAAAGCCTGGTTACGCTGTTCCATTCGATTAAAGACACGAACGATGGGCTTTTGCTTCAGTAAGGCACTTGGTCAGCCGCGCACCGATTTTTAATTACAGCATATAATTCAGCACCATGTAGATAATCGTTCCGCCAAAAATGCTTAAAAGCGAATTATTTTTCCACAAGTGCAGACCAGTAGTTGCCCCAATCGCAATCAGCGAAGGCAATCCGAACGGCGCAGAAACAAATTTCACGTCTTTCAGACAATACACAATCAGCACGGCAATTATCATGGACGGAATATACCGCTCAACAAAGAGAATCAGCGCAGGCGGTTCTTTTTTGCTGAACAAAAGAAACGGAAACGCCCTGAGCAAAAAGAGCAGCAATGCCGTTGCAAGCGTAGCAATCAATACGGCAGTCAGAGAAAGTTTCATTGGGTCACCTCCTGCGATTTTGTTTCCCGCAGTTTTGTTTCCTGCGATTCAGCCGCTTTTATCTCCCTATGCACCGCATGGAATTTCCGTCCTTGCGTCATCACCAGCATAACCAATCCCAGCGCAATCGCCACCAGAAGAATATGCTGCCCAGGCAGAATTCCAGTCCGGGAAAGAGCAATCGCAACAACCGTCGTCGCAATGCCGATTGCCGGCGAAAGAAAATCCCTGCTCCTTTTTATCTTGTTTATGAGCAACACCACAAAGAGCGCGGTCAATGCAAAATCTACTCCGACAAAATCAAAAGGAATAATCGTTCCCATCACCGCGCCAATCGTGCTTCCCGCAATCCAGTACATCCAGTCAAAAAACGCAATTGTTCCATAATATGCGCCAGGGGCAGCACCTTCGGGAACAGTCACGCTTGTCAGAAGCGCGTAAGTCTCATCAGTCAGCGCAAACATCAAAAAGACCTTTATTTTTCCCACGCATTTGAATTTTGAAATCAGCGAAAGTCCGTAAAAAATGTGCCTGATATTAACAAAAAATTGTGCCAGCAGAATGGCAAGGAGCGGTGTTCCAGCGGCATACAATCCCACCGCCATATACTGCCCTGCCCCCGCATACATCAAAACGCTCATCACCGGAGCAAGCCAGCAAGGATAGCCCGCATTCACCAGCATCAACCCAAAAGGAATACCGATGGCAATATATCCAAAAAACACAGGAATTGTTGTCCGTATCGCCCTGTGAAAATGATTTTTGTTAAGCATTGCTCAACTTTATACTCTTTCTGTTGAATTTTCAAGCGAAGTATGCGATTATACTATGTGGAGACGAAAAAGTTTTTGATTTTCGCCGCCGTATTACATTTTTTGGAGTCTTACTATGACAGCAATTTTACTCGGATTGATTCTCATCGCATTTACCGTGGTCGCATGCCTTCCAAACTGCCTTAACTGGGGAGCAGACATCATCATGGTTCTCAAAGGAGCCGCGCCAGTCCTCTCAGCCTTTATCGGTCTTATCGCCGTTTTTATTGGTTATGCGGACATCAAAGACAAACAAGAAGCAAAAAAAGAAGAGACCGCAAAACAAGCCGAAGAAAAATAACACAGAAGGGGGGAAGTTTCCCCCTCGGCTACAATGCACCGCTTCGCTATCGCATTTTCGCCTACCCCCTCTGCGGAGCAATTTTTCCGTTTTTCAGCCCCGCAACGCCCGCTTCCATTTTCTGCACAAAGCTTTCGCCCCAATATTCGCAGAGCATGGCACGGGCTTTTTCTTGCAATTCAGGCACAACTACCTCGCGCATCTGCATGATATTGTTCGCAAGGTAGCGGCGCGTCATATTGCGGATTTGCTGCACTTCGTCTGGCTGAACCTGTTCCTGCATCCCCGATTCCTCAATATAGGTCGAAATTACCGTAAACACGCTCGCCGTGGAGCAAATCATTTTCCATTTGTGCATTGTGTCAATCTTTCGCTGACTTGTCATGCCCGTGTTCACACGGTAACGGTACACTTTCGCCTCAATCCCGATGTACGAGCGCGCATAATGCGACAAAAAGAAAAACAGCAGCACGTCGTCCGCCATATTACATTCCGTATAAGGAATATGCTCATACGCCCGCTGCCACAACTCGCGCTTAATCAGTTTTCCCCACGTGTTCGCCGTAAAATCGCCGTTCAAAAGCCAGCGGCGGAAAACATCGTGTCCATCAATCCTGCCGTAAAAAATCTTTCCGTAGCGGTTTTCTTTTATCGGCGTAAAATGTCCTTCCGCATCAAACACCCCAGCCGTAGAAGTACCGTGAACAATATCCGCCCCGCTTTCCGCCGCCACCGCATACAAAGCCGAAAGCGCGTTCTCTGCCATCTCATCGTCGCTGTCGCATTGCGTCATATAAAAGCCATTCGCCTCGTAGCACAGCGTCCGCCGAACCTCAATCAGCCCGCGATTCTCCTTATGCTCAACAAATCGAAGCGGCACAAGCGGCAAATGCTTTTCCTTGCGCAAGCGGTCACATTCCTTCTGCACAAAGCGCACAATTTTTTTCGCACTTCTGCCCTGCGCATCCTTTCCCCGACTTGCATCGCTCACAACCACCACTTCAAAATCAGGAAAATCCTGCGTGATGACCGACCGCAGACATTGTGCCAAAAACGGTTCTGTGGAGAAAACTGGAATGCAGACAGAAATCAACGGATTCCGCTCAGATTTTTTTTTCGCACCAATCATTCTTCCTCGCGTTATTTTATCCCCGAAGAAACATTTTGTAAACTCCTCATCGCACCCGTATCGCACCCAGGGCAGACGCATTACAACCGTTTATACAGAAAAATAAGTTTGACACAGATAAGAATTGTTAGTATGCTACAATAAGGAACCTGTTAAAGAGGTGTAATGAAAATGTACGAATCTGGCGAAGATTACCTTGAAGCGATTTTGCGTTTGCAGGAAGAAAACGGTTTTGTCCGTTCAGTTGACGTTGCGCGCAAGTTGAATGTTTCCCGTCCCAGCGTAAGCCGTGCGATGGGCATCCTTGAAAAAGACGGCTATATCGAATTCGTCCTCGGCAACACGATTAAACTGACCGAAAAAGGTCTCTCCAAAGCACAGGACATTTACGGTCGCCACAAATTGCTCACCACATTCCTGATGATGATAACCAATCTCCCCGAAGAACAGTGCGAAGAAAATGCCTGCCGCGTTGAGCATGACATCGACGTGGACATAGTAAACGGCATCCGCACCTGGGTAGAAAAAAATACGTCGCAGTCCTAAATTTGGGCGTTCGCCGTTCGCACAGTTTGCTTCGCAAACAGGCTCACTTCACGAGTTTTTTCCGCTTCGCTCCAAAAACTCGTGCCGCCGGGCTATTCGCGGTTCCGCGCTGTTGCGCTCCATTCCTACGCTCATTTCATTCGCTTCGGAACGGCTGTCGCCGCCGCTACTATCCCTAACGCATTCTTTCTGCTACACTATCCGCATGAAAAAAATCCCGTCAAAAAAAGTGATTGTGCCAGCGTGCGCAGTTCTTGCGATAGCAGCCGCTTTGTATGCGTTTGCGCCGTCATTCTTTCAGCACACAAATCCTATGCCTTATGCAGAATTCTACGCGCTTGTGCAGGACGGCGCGATTGAAAAAGCAAAATTTAACGGCGACAAAATTTATTTCCGTCCGAAAGCCCACGCCGTCGATGCTGCGGAATACACGCATCACACCGAAAATTCCTATTCTCCCGCGCTGTACGAAACTTTGCTCCTCAAAGGCGCACATGTTGAAGTGGCAAAAGATGGCAACGAGATTTTCACCACGATTCTTGATGTTTTCTTCTATATATTATTCTTCGGCGCAGTTATTTTTGTGTTCCGCAAATTTATCAGCCCGAACACGTTCAAAGTGGTGCGCCACACGGGAGTTTCCTTTGCAGATATAATTGGTATGGACGAACTGAAAAACTATATGCGTCAGGTAACAGACATCCTGCGCCGTCCCACTGACTTTGCAAAGAAAGGCATCCGCGCACCCAAGGGCATCTTGCTTGAAGGCGCGCCTGGAAACGGAAAGACTTTGTTCGCCCGCGCACTTGCCACCGAAGCAAACGTGCCATTTATCCCCGCAAAAGCAACCGATTTTGAAAGTATGTTCATGGCAATCGGACCGATGAAAGTTAAACTGCTTTTCCGCAAGGCAAGACGACGCGCGCCATGTATTGTGTTCATCGACGAATTTGACGGCATCGGAACGCGACGCAATTACTCAGGCTCTGCTCTGGAAACCGAAAATACGCGCATCGTCACCGCACTTCTGAACGAACTGGACGGTTTTCAGCCAAACAATGGGATTCTTGTTGTCGCCGCCACCAACAGCATTGCCGCGCTGGACGAAGCCCTTATCCGCCCAGGGCGTTTCGACCTTCGCGTAAAAGTTCCCTACCCAAACTACGATGAACGCGTCCAACTGGTGCAAATGTATATGCAAGGAAAACCTCACGCGGCGGAAGTTTCTGCAGAGCGGCTGGCAAAATGGTTTGATGGAGCAAGCGCGGCACAAATTGAATCCGCCCTGAACGGAGCAAGTCTTCGCGCATCTCAAGCAGGACGGACTGAATTTACCGAAAGTGACGTACAAGCGGCAATCTTATCAGTTTCGGGAAAAGCATGAGGTGTCTACATAGTCTGCTATGTGCGGAGATTGCGATAATGTGCCGATGCTCACCAAAAAGTTTGCAGTGTCTTGCAACGAGTCTATATCTGCCTGTGTAATTTCCACTGAAAACTGATACTTTTTTGCGATTCGCTGCATTTGCTCCACCGTGATTTTGAGTTCAGATGCGACTTTTTTAAGCAAAGCCTCATCAAGAGAATCAAATGCTTGCACGGCGCAGTCGTATTGTTGCAAGATAGTGGATACAATATCCGCATTGTCGCGTAAGAATTCTTCCCGCACGATAAAGCCATTCGTTCCGCGCAAATCCGTCTCATCGCCCTGTGCGACGATTTTTGCAAGACCTTTATCAATAAAGCGCGTTATATTCGGCTCCCAAATGACAACAGCATCGACATTTCCGATTTGCAAGTGCAGTTCTGCATCTGTCGCGGAAATCCCGATAAAACTAATTTCATCAAAAGAAACCCCTGCTTTTTCAAGCAATTTCTTGGTAAAATTATGCCCTGTCGAACCAACGATGGTCGCCACGCATGCGCCTTTAAGGTCTTTGTAGGTGTTCAGTTTGGCGTTGTCAGTACGAGCAAGCATAGCATAAGCATTTGAACCGCTTGCGGGAATGCCGACCAATTTCATAGGAACAGGAGCGGCAAGTGTCAGAACCGAAGGCACATCACCGATAACGCCAAGGTCAGAAAGGTCTGCAATGAGAGAATCTTGTATCGGCGGCCCAGATTCAAAATCCTGCCAGATAACGGAAGCATTCTTTTGAGCAAGCGCCTCGTCAATAAAACCAGCGTATCGCGCAATATACAAAGGCATAAATGCCGCTGACGGTTGAATCGCAATGCGCACCGTTCTTTGTGGCTCTTCTTGCGCAATCCTTTTTTGTTTCGTGCAACCCAAAAATAATGTACAGAAAACCGAAACAACCATAAAAAGTGATAAGATTTTCTTTTTATTCATAGTACAAATATAGCGCATTTTGGTGAAAAAAGGTGAAAAATCTATATTTCTCTTGTTTTTCATCGTAACCTGCATTACAATATAGTTGATTAAGAATGTGTAAATTTACCTTGTCAAGGAGATGATTATGAAGAGAGTTATTACGCTTGCCGCAGCGATTGCGGTTTTTGGATTCTTCCCACTTGCGGCGAAAACTATCACGCTGACTTGGGGAGATGGAAACTCGATTGACATTGATACGGACAATTATGCGGCAGATTTGGTGAAAATCTTAGAAGAGAATCAAGAAGAAATTCAAAGAAAACTTGAGAAAAACAATGTTGCTCAGACAGATGCTGAAAAAGCGGTAAACAAGGCACAGACAGAGTATACTAATTTTCTCGAAAAAAATCCTAATATTTCCTCTACGCCTTACACCACCGCAAAAGAAGGGCTAAATGATTTTTCCAATGTGCTGACCGATGTGATTCCGAACACACAGGCACAGCAGAATGTATGGGCAAACGCATGGATTGGTTATCTAGTTCCCAACGCGCGCTTTGGTTTTGGTCTTAACTCCGGTGTATCAAAATTGGACATGACTCCCCTAAAAAAGACCGCCTCGGCTTTGGGAATCGACATGAAAGATATTAAGGACACGTTGGTATGGCCGACAATTGCCGTAGATATGCGTGTAGGCGGCTTTGTGCTGCCGTTTGACATTGGTTTCCATGCGCTGAAATTCAATTCCAGCACAATAGAAGCGCTCGGGGAAAAAATTGACCCTATTACATTCGACTTTTTTACGATTGGTGGAGACATTCGTTTTGCCTTGGTTAAGGGTGATGCTATGTTCAAGCCAAAAGTTTCGGTGGGCGGTGGCATTTATTACTCAAAAGGCAACGTGGCTACAGAGAAGGACGAGTCCAGTGCGGCACTTGATTTTTCTACCACGTCAATTCAGTTGAATGCGCAGGCATCAATAAAGGCATTCTGTTTTGTGCCGTTTGTCGGTACGCGCGTTTTGTTCAGCAAGTCTAATGTGGACTGGAAGGCAAAGGCAAACTGGAAGAATATCCTTAATGTTTCGGATACCTCGGATGCATGGAACACGGCCGTCAACAACATTCTGCCCACAGAATTTAGCGGCAACACTTCTACCGGCTTCTTCGGCAGCATCCATCCGATTGCATACATTGGTCTTGGTATCGACATCTTCTTCGTAGATATTACGGCAAGCGTAAGTTACGACTTCAGCACCACGATTTATTCTGGTGCGCTAAGCGTCCGATTTGCCATCAACTAAGAGACAAGTATGACATTCGCCTTTGACACGCATCTTCACTTGATTCCGCTCCAACACGCTTGCCTTTCCGCTTTTGTGGAACTGGCAAAAAGCCGTGGCGGAGCAGAAGTGTTTGCGCTTGCATCGGCAAAAGACTACATCGCAAAAGGCGTTCTTTCGGGCGAAGGAGATGTCCTTAACCTGCTGAACGCCATGGAGCGTATGCCATCCGATGAGATTGCGCTGTATGAAGACGATTTAAAAGGTGATTATTCTGACGGCAAACTGATTCCTGTGTTAAACGGAACAGGAATTCATATCAATGGCAGCGGCAAAAATCTGTCTTATGATTACCTTGTTCTGTGTCCGCAGATTATGGACTTTAACGCCGACATCCCGCTTTCCATCCGCTATAAAAAGTCTCCCCGTCACGACATTTTCAAACAGGCGATGCAGATTCTGGAAGAAATAGGCGAATACAAAAACACCCATCCACAAAGCCGCATTATCCTGCGCCCGTTCATCGGCATCAACCCGCTCAACTATGAACCTGACTTTATCCGCAGTTTTCTGGAAACCTGCTTCGGCAAAAAAAGCGGCTGGAATCCGAGCAAAGACAAAATCCTTGACGATTGGAAACAGGTAGGTAAATGGCGGCTCGGACTGGAACGCTTTGACGAAACACATCTGCCGTACAAAAATGCATTCAGCGGCATAAAAGTCTATCCGCCTATGGGATTTGACCCCTACCCCGACAACGAAGAACAGCGCGAAAAAACGGAGATTCTGTTCACGTTCTGCGAGGAGCATGGAATTCCGATTGTCTCACACTGTGATGACCAAGGATTCCGCACGGTGTCGCTGGAAGATTCGTTTAAGTTTACCAGCCCGGAGCGATGGGAAAAAGTTCTGGAAGCACATCCCAATCTATACATTGATTTTGCGCATTTTGGTCAGCAATACTACAAAGGCATCGAACTTGACAAAGACAAAAGTCTCTCTCAAAAAATTATCGACAAAGTGACTGGCTCTGTAGCGACATGGCGGGAACGCATCCTAAACCTGATGATAACGTATCCCCATGTCTACAGCGATTTTTCGTTTGGCGGTGTAAAAAGCAACGTCTGGAAAAACGTCCTTGAACTTTTGGATAACAGTCCTGAAGAAAACCGTATTCGCTATATGCACCGCTTTATGTTCGGGACAGACTGGCCTCTCTGCCTTACAAAAATAAACGGTGCGCTAGAATACTGGCGAGGTTTTGCCGACAGCACTCTGAGCAATGATTTCTGTCACCTGATGATAAGCGAAAATCCAAGCACATTCTTGTTCCATTAGCCATCAAAACAAGCGAAGAAAATTCTGTGGATAAATTCCCGAATCCATGCTATAATACTATTATGTCTCAATCTACCATTCCAAACCGCAAGGACGTTCCCGCTCGCGATAAGTGGGACTTATCAACGCTGTACAAATCTGACGACGACTGGGAAAAAGCACTGGCAGAAATTCCCGCACTCACAAAAAAACTGACCGCATTCAAGGGCTCGTTGGGAATTTCGGCACAAAATCTGCTCGGCGCGCTCAAAGCGATGGAAGCACTTGACCGCACGATAGAAACCACCGCAAACTACGCAAGCCTTCAGCACGCCGCCGATGTGGGAGACAGTGCCGCGCAAGACCGGGAAGGACGCGTGATGATGGCAATTACCGCCGCAGAATCCGCGTCCAGTTTCTTCTTCCCCGAACTCATGGCAATTGACGACAAAACTATCGCCGAATGGATAAAAGACCACTCTTTTGACGACTACCGCATCTTCCTCAGCAAGCAGCTGCGCATGAAGCCGCACATTCTGTCGGAAAAAGAAGAGAACCTGCTTGCGCTCCAGACAGAAAGCGCGCAAACCGCACGGAACACGTTCTCGTTCCTCAACAACGTGGACCTACAGTTTGGTACGGTCAGCGTGAACGGAAAAGACGAGCCGCTCACCCAGTCCACCTACTCGCTTTTCATGGAGAACCCGAACCGCGAAATCCGCAGGGAAGCCTACACCAAATTCTACGCCGAATTCGAGCGACACCAAAACACAATTGCTTCGCTCTATACGGGTTCGGTCAATCAGGACGTATTCATCTCCCGCGCACGAGGGTACAAATCTTCGCTTGAAGCCGCGCTCTTTTCAAACAAAGTGCCGCTTCCAGTCTACCGCAATCTGATTGACACCGTACACAAAAATCTGCCCACGCTCCACCACTACTACGAACTGCGAAAAAACGTGCTGGAACTTTCTGAACTGCGCCATTATGATGTGTATGTGCCGCTCGTAAAAAACATAGACACAAAGACAACTTACGGTCAAGCCGTAGAAATCTGCCGCAATGCCCTCTCGCCGCTCGGCTCGGAATACACTGACACTCTCTGTGGAGGCTTGCTCGGCGGCTGGGTTGACCGCTATGAGAACAAGGGAAAGCGAAGCGGCGCATTCTCCAGCGGAGCGTACACGGGCTACCCCTACATTCTGCTCAATTACAAGGATGATGCTATCCGCGATGTGTTCACCATGGCGCATGAGGGCGGACACAGCATGCACAGCCATTATTCAAAAATGAATAATCCATTCATGTGCTATGACTATACGATTTTTGAGGCGGAAGTTGCGTCCACTTTCAACGAAGAACTGGTGTTTGAATATCTGCTGAAAAATGCGACCGAAGCGAACGACAAAAACATGCGCTCCTACCTGCTTGCCATGCGGGCAAACGACATTCTTGCCACGCTCCACCGCCAGACCATGTTTGCCGAATTTGAGCTGAAAGCGCACGAGTTTGTAGAAAACGGAACGCCGCTCAATGCAGAACTGCTGCGCAAAACCTATCGCGAGCTTTTGGAACAATATTTTGGAAGCGCGATGGTCTTTGAGCCGAACAGCGACATGGAAGGTTTACGGATTCCGCACTTCTACAATGCGTTCTACGTGTACAAATATGCAACGGGCATTTCTGCCGCACTCGCGCTCGCCAAACGGGTCACGCAGGGCGGAAAATCAGAGCGGAAAGACTATTTCACGTTCCTCAAATCAGGCGGCTCGCGCTATCCGATAGAAAGTCTCCGCGTTGCGGGAGTAGACATGGAAACGACGGAACCAATCCAAAGCGCGCTCGACACCTTTGCATCAATCATCACGGAACTTGAACAGACATTAAAGAAATAGCGAATTTCTGCCGATATTTAAGAATAATAGGAGAGATTTCTCCCAGAATTTGTTTTTTTTATAAGAATTTTGGCAGAAAGTGTGCTATAATAATAAATGGAGTATTTTGTATGATGAAAAAAGCGGATTTTTATTCTTTCCTCAAAGCAATTCCTAAAGCGGAAATTCATTTGCATATCGAAGCGGTTATCAGCAAAAACTCCATCAAAAAATTGTATTTTAAAAAGAACGGCACTGAATTCACCGAAGCCGCCATAAAAAAATTATTCAGCTACAATGATTTGAACGGCTTTATCACGGCATTCCTCAAAGTGCAGGATTTGTTCACCAGTGTGGACGATTTCGATTTGGTGTTCTCAGACTTGCAGCAGTACATCACGGACAACGGCGTTTCGTATGCGGAGGTATTCTTTGCGCCGTCCGCATTCATCAAAAAAGGCTTTGCTTATGGCGACATCATGCAGAATTTCAGCAAAAACATCGCCGCCATCAAAAAAGAAACTGGCGTAGATGTGCGCGTGCTAGTCGATGTTTCCCGCACATTTGGACTTGAAAACGCCGAAAAGAACCTCGACATGCTGCTTGCCAACAAAATCCCCGAAGTCATCGGAATCGGTCTTGGTGGCGCAGAATCAAAAGGCCCCTGCAAGGACTTTGGTCCGGTATTTGAGCGCGCCCGCAAGAACGGACTCAAGACAGTCGCACACGCCGGCGAAGATGTGGATGCATGGTCAATCTGGGACGCGCTTGATGTCCTGCATTCCGCCCGCATCGGTCACGGCATCACCGCCATTCAAGACGAAAAACTGATGACCCGCCTGAAGGATGAGGCAATCCCGCTCGAAGTCGCTCCCACAAGCAATGTCTTCACGAAAAAATACGTGCCCTCATTCGACAAGCACCCGATTCGCGCGTTCTACGACAAAGGACTTATGGTCACCGTGAACACCGATGACCCGCTCTTTTTCAAAGTCAGTCTGCTCGATGAATACTGGAACCTCTACACCAAACTGAACTTCACCAAGGCCGAAATCAAACAGCTTGTATTGAACAGCTTTAATTCTACTTTCCTTTCCGACGCAGAAAAGAAAGCGTGGACAGACAAAGTAGAAGCCGCGTGGAAATAGGCAAACGGCTTACCCTGACAGAAATCCCGCAAGACAGCGGGATTTTTTATTGCATAACGGACAAATCGCTAAACACTGCAACTTGCAGTAAATTTCGGTTTGTGATATACTTGTAATCGGAGTTTTCTGCAACTTGCAGTAAATTTCGATTAAAGGTGTGCTTATGTCCTCATATACGATGCGAAACAAGTATCTCCAAAAATGTATCGATTCATTGCATGACGGTGAAGTAAAAGTGATTACCGGTCCCCGCCGCTCTGGAAAGTCATGGCTTTTAAAACGGCTTTTCAAGGATTATCTCATTTCTACAGGCGTGGCGGAAGACCACATTATCGTCATTTCCTTTGACCTTGACGACGAAACGAATCAGCAGGAACTTGCGGAAAAAGGCGCGCTGAAAAACTATCTGTATTCACAGATACAATCCCAGGACGAGCAGTATTACATTTTTCTGGACGAAGTGCAGGAAGTAGACGGCTTTGAGAAAGTGCTGAACGGTCTTGCCGCAAAAGAAAATGTGGATGTTTATGTAACGGGAAGCAACTCAAAATTTCTTTCAAGCGACATCAACACGATTTTCCGCGGACGGGCAACGGAAATCCGCGTGTATCCCTTTTCGTTCGCCGAATTCTGCCAGAACCGCACCGAATCAAAAGCCGATTTGTGGAAAGAATACTACACGTATGGCGGAATGCCTGGTCTGCTTCATCAAAAAACGCCCCAACTCAAAGCCGCCTACCTGCAACGCCTGTGGAACAAAACCTACATTGACGATGTGATTGAGCGGAACGGCGTAAAAAACAGAGCCGCGCTGGAAGCCATTGTGGACGCGCTCTGTTCGGCGGTCGGGTCGCTCACCAATCCCACACGCATCCAAAACATTTTGCAGAGCGTAAAAAAAATGAAAATCGATGACGAGAGCATCAACGCCTACATCGGCTTTTTGGAGAACGCCTTTTTGTTTGAAGGGTCTACCCGGTTCAACATCAAGAGAAACAAGTATTTCGACTCAATCAAAAAATACTACGCCGTAGACGTGGGATTGCGAAACGCGCGGCTCAATTTTCGCCAGCAAGATCCTACGCACATCATGGAAAATGTAATTTACACCGAACTGCGCTCGCGCGGCTACCTTGTTGATGTCGGTCTTGTGGAAAGCCGCGAAATGCACGAGGGCAGACAGCAATACATTCAGTACGAGGTTGATTTTATCGCTACCCACGGCGCAAAAAAATACTACATTCAGTCCGCCTATTCCCTTGACGGCGAAGAAAAACGCGCGCAGGAACTAAAGCCGCTCTTAAAAATCAACAACTCCTTCCAAAAAATCGTCATTGTCGGTGACGACATCGCGCCCTACACGGACGACAAGGGAATCCGATTCGTTGGGCTGATGGATTTTTTGCTGGATGACGGAGTGCTGGGGTAAGAAAATGACGATTTTCCACTGCAAAGCAGGTTCTTTTAAGAAGAAAGGTTGCAGCAGGGAATTTATTTTCTCAGATATTTCGTTGCTCGTCCCGCTCCAATTGTTGTGACAAGCCCGCTTTTTATCATTCTTCCGAGAACAAATTCAACTGTGGTCGGGCTTATGTCTGGAAGAATCTTGCAGATTTCCGATTTTGAGATTGGTAGGAGGCTGTTCAAAACCGTTGCTTCAATGCGGGAAGTTTTTGGAATCTTCTTTGAATTAACTGTGGCAAAGCGCTTGTCCAATTCGGAATAGCACTTGTAAAGAGTGATCAAAAAGTTTTGGATAAAAGGAACATAGTCGTTTTTTGACTCATGCCAGTTTTCAGAAGATTTTCGCAGGGAATCATAGTACCAAGTTTTGTCATTGTTTATCTGCTCTTCAAAAGAAATGTATTTTCCGACATCATAGCCACTTTTATAGAGGAGAAGAAGCGAAATGAGCCGTGACATTCTGCCAGTCCCGTCTCTGAACGGATGAATGCACAAAAAATCAAGGACAACACAGGGAATCAGAAGCAGCGGATTGATGTTTGAGTTTGATTGCGCATCCATATATGCCAGATAAAGTTGTTCCATTGCGACGGGCGTCTCACTTGCAGAAAGAGGAGCGAAACGGACACGGCGATTTCCATACGAGTCAATTTCAAGAATTACATTGTCTTCGGTTTTGTATTTTCCGCCGAATTCATATTCTGCGGCAGAAAGTAATGTTCTATGCAAAGATAAAATCGTTTCTTGGGAAAATGGAATTGTTTCAAAACCTGTATGAATTATCTGTAAGGCATCTCTGTAGCCCGCAATTTCAGATTCGCTGTGATTTAACGGTGCGCTGTTTTGGTTTACAATCTGTACGATTCTTTCATCGCTTGTGACGATTCCTTCGATAGCATTTGAACTTTTTACGGACTGAACCTTTGCGATTGATTCCAACTCGGTGAAGATTTTTTGATTTTCAGATTTCCGAAAATCTTCCATCGTTCGGAGAGAAGAAATTGACGATGTGATGTTGACCAAACTTGCAGGAAGCAAGCCGTTGTCCAAAAAAGAATAGTCGAATTTATGCATAAAGAATGTCCTTTTCTGCATATAATTTAGCATATTTTATGCAGAAAAGAAAGAGGAATCTGCATAAAGTATGTGGGATTTTATGCAGAAAAAAAATCATCGCGTTTTTAACCATTGATTTATTGCATCATATTTCTTTAAAACTTCATTACATATTAATTTAAAGCCTTGTCATTCGCAATGTTTCTATCTTGCAACGTCGTGCCAATCTTTCGCAGAGAAGGCGTTTGAGCAATCGCTTTCCATTGGTCAAATGGTGACATTACTGAGTATGTATTTCTACGCACCGTAATTGATTCAGAGGAAGTTGAAAGCAAATTTACATCGCATTTGTAGCCAATGAATTCCATCTGTACAGGACTTTGATTTGTTGATTGCATTTTGTATTCTGCAACATATCCCGATTTAGTTATTGCAGTCGCACAAGATGATAAAAAATTGCATTGGTCTCAATTAGAACTCTCCCTTGAATCTGGCGTTTCCCAAAACATGATTACCTACATCGAAAAGGGAAAGCGCACACCCAGCCTTACCACTATCCTCAAACTCTGCAATGCGATGAAAATCGACCCGTCAATTCTGTTCCTCAAACACGATGAAGAAAAAGAACACGCAAAACAGACTGTACTGGAGATTATTCAGAAATATATGTGAGGAATGTTCGCCTACGGCGAAATTCTGTTAGTTTGCTTCGCAAACTCAGGAACATTCGCTCGGACTTCTTCGTCTTAGTTTTCAAAATTTCAGAAACAAAATGCCGAAAGTTTACAAATTTTTAGAAACTTTACCGAAATAGTTTGCAAAATTTTGGAAACTATTCAAAAAAACGTGTCCTCAATACACCTGCCGCACGCTCGTAAGGCTATATGCTCGCATGAATGCCGCAAGTTCCGCCTTGTTTTGAATCAGGCAGATTTCCTGCAGTTTGCCGGTAGTCTTGTCCTGAAGGCATGCAGTCTCTTCGCCTGTGCAGATGCTGCAGCGCAAGACGGGTTCCTGGCGGGTGCTGTCACAGGGCGGAAATTGCGGTTGTTTTCGCAGTCTGCTGAAAATTGACATATCGCCCCGCCCTAGCGTAGGTACACCATTAAAAGCATTAGGAAGATTCGCCTTGCGGCGAACTTCTGCGAGTTTGCAAAGCAAACTCGTGTCAATTTATCTTTCATCGTAGGTACACCATCAGCAACATGATGTCACTGTTTCTGATTCCGCTGATTCGGCTGGCTTGTCCTAGGGTGAGGGGGCGGACTTTTTCCAGTTTCTGGCGGGATTCGGCACTGAGGGCGGGAATTTTTCCGTAGTCGAAATTCGCGGGGATTTTGTGGTCTTCCATGCGGTGCAATTTGGCAACGCGGGCATCCTGTTTTTCGATGTAGTATTTGTACTTAAAGTCTTCCTGCGCAAGGCTCCAGACAATTGCGGGAAAACCGGGATTTTCTGCGGCCGCATCTTTTTCAAGCAAGGCAAGGGCTTCGGCAACCTGCGCATACTTTGCGTTCACCGCGTCAATCTGCGTCTGCGTTTTTAAGCCCACCTCAAAGGCTTTTTGCGCAAGGCGGCGGTCGGCGGTGTCGTGGCGGAGTTTCAGGCGGTATTCGGCGCGGGCGGTGAACATGCGGTAGGGTTCTTTTGTGCCGAGTGTCACAAGGTCGTCAATCAGCACGCCAATGTAGGCTTCGTCACGCCCAATGACAAGGGGTTCCCATGCAGGAATGGCGTATCCGTTTGCGGCGGCATAGTTTTTTGGCGTTCGGACGGCATCTTCTTTTGCTTTTGCCGCCGCTGCCACATCGCCGGACATATCCGCGCCGCTTGCAGAAAGCCCGTCTGCATAAGCCGTAGACAATGAGCCGCACAAATCACGATGGGCGCGGGCATAGAGCGCGGCGTTGATTCCTGCCACAAGCCCCTGACCTGCCGCTTCCTCGTAGCCGCTTGTGCCGTTAATCTGCCCCGCGTTGAAAAGTCCTGCCACGCGTTTTGTCTCCAGTGAGGGGAACAGCTGGGTTGGCTCAACGTAGTCGTATTCCACGGCATAGGCGGGGCGACTGATGACGCAATTTGCAAATCCCGGCATGGTGCGCACAAAAGCGTCCTGCACTTCCTCAGGGAGAGATGAAGAAAGTCCGTTCAGATAGATTTCGTCAGTCAAAAGGCTTTCTGGCTCAATGAAAATCTGATGCCGCTCGCGGTCAGAAAAGCGCATCACCTTGTCTTCGATGGACGGGCAATAGCGCGGACCAATGCCGCTGATTTTTCCGCTGTACAGGGGGGAGCGACCGATATTCGCGCGGATGATTTTGTGTGTTTCTTCATTTGTATAGACCAGATGGCAGGGAACCATGGGGCGGTCTACACTTTCGTCCTCAAAACTAAAGGGAATGATTTCCGCATCGCCCGCCTGTTCTTCAAGCGAGGAAAAATCGACTGTGTGGCGCAAGATGCGCGGCGGCGTTCCCGTCTTGAGGCGGCCAGTGGTAAAGCCAAGCCGGTTAAGTGACTGGGTAAGCCCCACTGCGCCGCTTTCACCAAGGCGACCGCAGGGAGCGTCGTATTCGCCGATAAAAATGCGTCCGCCCAAAAAAGTTCCCGTAGTCAGCACGATGGAACGGCAGGGGATGACCCGTCCGCGCTCTGTGACGACGGCGGTGACTTTCTGCCTCATGCCACTTTGCGCGGCTGCGGTCAAATCATCTTTTGAGGACTCTGCCTCACCGGGAATTGAGCCTTTTGCGGCACTTTCCGAATCAGGGGGAAGAGGCGTATCGCTTGCGACGGTGTGAATGTCCGTCACCGTGTCCATGAGCGTATAGAGATTTTCTGTGTTTTCAACAGTTTCCCGCGCCAACTGGGAATAGACAATTTTATCCGCCTGACTTCGCGGAGCCTGTACGGCAGGACCACGGCTTTTGTTGAGCATACGGAACTGAATCATGGAGCGGTCGATAAGGCGCGCCATCTCGCCGCCAAGCGCGTCAATTTCGCGCACGATGTTCCCTTTTGCAATGCCACCGATTGACGGATTGCAACTCATGCGGGCAATCGCGTCTATGCTCTGCGTAACGAGGAGCGTCTTTAGCCCCATGCGCGCGCCAGCCAATGCCGCCTCAATCCCCGCATGACCGCCTCCGCAGACGACCACATCAAACCAATCGTAAAATCCTGCCATGAGAATAGTATAGCGAAAACATGCGGGGAGTTAAAGCGAAATCTTCAAGATTCGTTGGCTTATGAAATGTGCTATGTGCGCATAACATCAAAAAAAGTGGGCGGCGACTTGGAATCCTTACGTTCAGCACGGGAGAACTGCGCTATGTGAATGCGGGGCATCCGTTTCCTGTTTTGTGCCACAACGGCGAATTCTCCTATCTCAGGGAAAAGCCGAATTTTGTCGTTGGCGGTATGGAAGGTTTGGCGTACACCGAGCATTCCGTTACGCTCTCAAAAGGAGACAGCATTTTTGTGTATTCCGACGGCGTGACCGAAGCGACCGATGCAAACGACCAGCTCTTTGGCGAAGAGCGGCTCATGCAGGCAATGCAGTCCACGAAGGAGCTGAATGTTCCCGATACGCTTACGGCGGTGCGGAAATCAATTGATGAATTTGTCGGGGAAGCCGAGCAGTTTGACGACATCACCATGCTGCAGTTTTCGTGGAAATAGAGTTGTAATCAGGTGAGCGCATCCGTTGTGTCCGCTATATCGGAAGATGCTGGCAGAGGCCAATCAGGATGTTCATCACCATGCGCAGACAGACCCATAACGCGGCGGCGGTAACTGTGGCGAGAATCAGCGCGGTTTTGTACGGCGTTGGTTTTCCCCGGGTAAAGAGCGAAGTCATGCGGAATACGATGGGGTTCAGCGAGCGGTCAAGACTGTCCCAGATTGAGCCGTAGCCGTCTTTGCGCATCAGAAGCACTATCAGGCGGACGATGAGCAGCAAAATTAAAAATCCCAGAACGGATGAGACGACCGACCACACAAGATACAGCACGGTTGCCAGAAGTCCGCCCAGCGAGAATGAGTGCGCCGCCGCAAGATTTCCCAGAATGGATGAGGCGCAATCAAAAGGCAGAGCGCGACCGCGGGCGAAAGGTCAAACATTCCCACGCGCAGAAAACGTAATCCTCGGAACAGGTTCAGGTACGGGTCGCAGATGGAAGCCAGAATCCGCCCGAATTTGCTGTACTGCGCGCTCGGAATCCAGGTGAGCAGAATGCGGACAAAGCAGACCATCGTGTAGAATGAAATGACACTGGCAAGCAGCTGGAATAATCGTGAAAATGCCATTGGGTGACCTCTCCTTTAAAAATAAAAACAAACGCGCGGGAAGTCAGGGAAAATCTTTCGGTATGGCGCGCGCAAAAAAAGGGCTGCCTGAACAGACAGCCCCAAAAAGTTTGGAGAGGAGGAACTTTTTATTGAACTAAACCTTCAACCTTTACGTCAGCGACCATAATCTGACGGTTTGCGCCTTTTCCTGGGTCGGCAGTTTTCATGTACGGGTAGATGCGAACATAGAGTGTCTTTCCTTTTATGTTCATTCCCATGTCTGCCTCGGATTTTACTTCGGTCAGCACGTCGTTTGCTTTTGGAGCGGTCGCGCCGTCCTGGTCAATCGCCGTTCCCTGTCCGCCCTGAATGATTGTCACCGGCGAAGAAAAATCATCGTTCAGCGAATACTGTACGTCCCATCTCATGTTTCCCGTTCCTGACGAAGCAAGTTCAAGCGTAATCTGATTGACGATGACATCGTTGTTTCCCGCAGGAATTGCGAACTGAATGTAGGTGTTGTCGTCCTTTGTACCAAGCCAGTCATCAGTTGAAGAGCAGAAGCGTGCGCGTGTTTTCTTGTTCACGTAGTCTGCCTTTACGGTAGATTCTTTCAGTCCGCTTCCGAGCGTCGCCGTGCCTGCGGTAACAACGCCCTCCGGGTCAACGGTTGCCGTGTATGAGAATTTGCCATTTGCGACCATCGGCCAGGTGACAGAGTAATCCTGTCCGCCCGCAGCCTTTGCTTTTCCCGCTCCAGTGAGCGCAATCAGAAGGGCGTTCCCGCTGATTGTTCCTGCGGGGCTTGTTCCGAAGTCAGGCGTGATTGAAGTGTGGGTGACCTGCAATGCCGCGTTGTATTCGGCTACTTCGGTCGGCTCAAACTTGATGTAGATGTCGTCACCAAAATAATCGCCCGTCGTGTCGATTTCGATTGTCTTTGCAAAGCCGGTTGATTCTGCCTTGCTTACAGTGTAGCCGTCCGGAGCCGTAATCGTGATTTTTCCGCTGGTGGCGTTGAACGCGCTTACTTTGAAAGACTTTGTGCTGCTGTTTCCGGGGTACATCCTGCCAAAGTCGATTGTGTTTGCGTCCACCAGAATGCGCGGATTCGGTGTAATCATGCGGCCGGCAAGTTCTGGAATCTTTGTCTTCAGTTCTTTCATTGCCAACTCGCAGATTTTGAGTGCGCCAAGCGTCCTTGCATGCGTGTTGTCGTTCGGCCAGTACACAAATTTTTCTTTTCCAGCTGCAAGCGCGGAATCAACATAATCACGGCTCAACTGAGTGATGTCCACGAAAGCCACTCCGTTTTTCTCCGCGATTTCTTTTGCGGCGGCAGGATAGTCGCCACGGGGAAGTGATTCGCCATCGTATGCCGTGCTCAGGACATGCGCTCCCTTGTCGGTGATTTTTTTATTGGAAGACTCGCAGCGCACGAACGGGCTGAAGATGACAGGAATGCCGCCGAGCTCTTTTGTCTCCGTGATGTATTTCTGCAAGAAATCCTGATAGGTGCCGTTGTCGGGAGCAGTTGTCGGGTCATACGAAGAAATGACTTTTGCGCCGCTGCTTGCCGTGTACGTTGTCGTTGCCCAGCCGTCGGGATTCGTTTTTGCGAACGTGGCATAGTCCATGTAGTCGCTGTAGTTTTTCTTTGCTTTCTGGTCATTGTGACCGAAATTGATGAACACATAGGTCTTTTTTCCTTCAGCCTTGCGTTCTTCAAGAATCTTTTTGACGTTTTCCCAGCGTCCCTGCTCATAATAGAATGATTTTGAACTGCGTCCGCCGTTGGAGAGCGTATTGTTCACTTCTACCGTTGTGTTGAAGTAGCACTGAAGCACTTGACCCCAGCCACATTCATCGCCTTCCGCCGGAGAATAGGTGCGCATGATTGAGTCGCCGCACATCACAATCTGGATGTCGCCGGTATACGATGTGTCTCCGCCCTGACTTCCTTGGTTTTCTTGAGTTCCCTGGTTTTCGTTGGTCTCAGGATTTTTTTGTGTTTCCTGACCTGATGACTGCGTGTCGCTTCCGCCATCATCCCCATTGGAACACCCTGCAAGAGCAAATCCAAATCCGAGCAGCAAGGCCGAAGCCGCAAGCACGGAAAGCATTTTTGTTACCTTTTTCATTTTTTCCTCCATTTTTGCAGGAAAGAGTCGTCCGGCAGAAGTATGCGCATGACGGTTTTCCCGCTTTTTTCATCGTCAGTATAGGGAAGAAAAACATGAAAATTCTGCGTTTGATTTTGAATTTTCCGAAATTTATGGAGAATTTTGAATAAAAATGGGCAAAAAAGAGAAAAGGATTTTAAATGTTTGAAAAGTAGACGCTGATTTTGTGGATTATTTTATATATTTATGTGAAAATTTTGAATTTTTACGGCATATTTTCAAAAGAAATTATGACAGATTGAAAACTCTGTGGTACAATTTCGTATGGCATTGAAGATTTCGGTACGGAAACAGTTTCTTACGGAGCGGAAAAATGCGGGGCAGCGCGTGACGATTGGTTTTGCTGGCATTGCGGATTTGCGCACGTTCATCAGCCTGGAATACATCAAGGGCATGGTCAAAGCCTGCGCTGACTACGACATCAATTTTGTCAACATGGGCGGCTCGGTAAGCCAGTCTTTTCTTGACGATATTGATTTTATATCGCGCTATACAAAGAATTTTAAGTTCATGCGGCCGCCGTTCGTAGACGGTATGATTACTTGGGCGGCAACCCTGCGTCCTTTTATGAATGAGGAAACCATCGTCAAGACGTTTGGTGATTTGCGGCCGCTTCCCATGGTGGACATCGGGCAGATTGATATTCCCGGCGTTTCCATGCTCAAAATTGACAGCAATGCAGCAATCAAATCAGTCATGGAGCATCTGGTGAATGACCATCATTTTACCAAGTTCGCGTTTATCGGCCCTGACAACACGGATTTGTACCGCCGCCGCCTAATCTTCTACCAGCATGAACTTTCCCGGCGAGGTCTGGTGGAAATTGAAGGGGCGACCTGTCCGATTCCCGGCACAAAGGTCTCTCAGGTGGACGATGCACTTGACCGCCTGACCTCGCGTTTTGACCTGCACGACAGGCGTGAGATTGAAGTGATTGTCACCACTACGGATGTCGTCGCCTCAAAGGTGATTGAGCAACTTTCCCAGCGCGGCATTTCTGTTCCTAAGGACGTTGCGGTGACGGGATTCAATAACTGGTACGACGGCATTGTTGCCCGTTCGCCGCTCACGACGATAGACCTTTCTTTTTTTTCGCGCGGCTACACGGCGGTAGAAATGCTGATTGACCGCATCATCGAGCCGGAGAAGAGCGCCGAAACAATTTTGTTCCCCACCAGCCTGGTTATCCGCCAGTCGTGTGGCTGTTTTGAGCAGAGCGTAGAAAAAGCAGGCTTCAGTTCTTGCGCCGCGCAGACAGAAACGGACGGCGCGGAGTCAGAAGATTCGCTCAGACGGCAGTTTATTTTTGAGGCAAAGCAGATTTTTCCGTATCTGACAGAATCAAACGTGGCAGATCTGATTGATTCGTTTTTTGCCGATATGTATGACCCCCATACTTCGTCTGAAGAAGAAAGCAAAAGCCGTACGCTCATCTGGTTTCAGAACGTGCTGCAGAATTGCCGCATGACGGGAGAATTTGACAGCGACCATTTTCAGAACGCCGTGAGCGCGCTCCGTTCGCTGTTTATGCAGGTACTTAAGAGTGAGCCGGTTTCCGTGCTGATATATATGGAAAACATTTTCCACCAGATGCGCACGCTCGTTTCTGTGTTCCAGAAATACGAGGCGATTGCCGACCGCGAAAATCCGTATCAGCTGAACAATATTGCCGCGCAGGCTGTCAGTTTTGTTTCTGCCACTAATATGGAGCAGATTTTTGAGATGCTGCGGCAGCGGCTGGGCGAGTTGGACATTCCTGGGGCGGTGGTCGCGCTTTCTGATACGATGAGTTTCAGTTTTCCTGTGCCGGAGATTTCGTTCGTGTTCCCGGAGACTTCGCCCGAGTTACAGCAGATTATGCATCAGCGAATCAGTGAGCCGCATCTGTTCCCCAAGACATTCTTTTCAAACAAGCGGCACTACGCCGTTATGCTGGAGATTCTGCACTATGCAGACCGGTACTTCGGCTACGCGCTCTTTGAGATGAAGTCGCCCAACATCGCCATATATGACGCGCTCCGCATGCTTTTGAGTAACGCGCTGTATACCGTGTACAAAAAAGAAGGCAGGGTAAAAAATCAGTCGTTTACGATAACCGACACTCAAGTGCAGGACATTGTCCGGCCCGTAGACGCATCTTCCCAAAGCAACGGACGCGCCCGCATTACCGGCGAAAAAATCACTGCGTACTTGACGGCGCACTTGAACGAGATGACTGACATTGAAAAAATGGCGGACGCGCTCATGGTCAGCAAAAGCTTTCTCAGCAAAAAATGCAAGGAGTTGACGGGGCAGAGCGTACAGACCCTGCACGAAAAACTGAAGATTGAGCAGGCAAAGAATATGCTCCAGCTTGGAAAATATGAGCTTTCGCACATTGCCGCAGAACTGGGATTTAGTAATCAGAATTATTTCAGCACCGTGTTTAAGAAAAATACCGGCATAAGCCCGCGCAACTGGCTCAAACGGAACGGCTGATGCGCCAAACTCGGTAAGCAAGTACCGCTTGCGGCTACCGCGCCTTCCGCCCAATCACATCGCGCATCTGACCGCTCAGGTCGCGCTCAATGCGGATGTCGCAGAATCCCGCCCGCGCAAACAGTTCCGCCGTTTCCTCCGCATTGTATTCGCCGGTTTCCATGAGGAGCATGCCGCCCGGAACAAGGTGCGCGTATGCATCGGGGACAAGCCGCCTGATGAGCGCAAGCCCGTCTTCCGTGCCGCTCCAGCCGCCGTCTTCCGTTACATCTCCATCCAGTGCAAAAAGCGGCTCACTCCGTCCGTCCCGCAGCAGGGCTTGCGCCTCCGTGTGCGGCACATACGGCGGGTTTGTCACGATGAAGTCAAACTGTCCTGGCACGCGCTCAAACAGATTCGAACGCACGAAAGAAATTGTGGAGGAATACGTGGAAGAATCTGCAGAAGATTTCCGTAAAACAGATGCGCCATCTGCGTCCATCTGCGTGCATCCGCGTCTTTTTTCCCTTTCGTGCAGCAGTCGCTCCGCATTTTTTTTCGCCACAGAAAGCGCGTCCTCGCTGATGTCCACGAGTGTGAGCGAAATCTCTGTTCGCGCCGCAGAATCCTTGTCTTCCGCCGTACCGTTGCCATTTCGCGCCTGCCGGGAACTCTCTTCCGCTCCGCTCAGAATGACATCATCCTCCGTAAGCGCGCGCAGCACGGAAATGCCCACGCAGCCGCTTCCCGTGCACATGTCACAGACTCGTATTTGCTTGCCAGACGTACCCGAAGCCGCGCCCCGGCATTTTTCGCGCACGGCGGCGATTGTCTGCTCCACCAGAAGCTCCGTGTCCGGCTTGGGAATCAGCACGGCGGGCGTGACAAAAAAATCAAGGCCAAAGAATTCCTTGCGGCCGGTGATGTATGCGATTGGAAATCCCGTCGCGCGCCTGGAAAGGGCATCCTCCACGGCGGCCGCCTGTTCTTCCGTCAGCAGCTCATTCCGCCGCAGGAGCAGGTGCGTCCTGTCGCAGTCCAGCACCCATTGCAGAATGCTGTCCGCGTCCAGCTGCGGCGACGGCGAGGTAGGGGAGAGTTCTGTGATAAGGCGATGTTTTGCTTCTGCGACGGTTTTATTTTTCAATGCAGATGCTCTGGTCGGCGGTGAAAGACTTTCCCGGTTCAAGCGCAATCAAGCCACTTTTCTTTTCCCATGTGTGGTCGCTGTTTTCCGCGTCGGCAGTGCCATACCATGGCTCAATGCAGTTGAATCCGTTGCCCGCGACTCCTTCTGCACCTTTTCCGCCCTGCCAGACCATGAGGTAGGGATAGCCAGCGCAGTTCACTTTGACAAGAGAGCCGTCTTTTTTGTTGCGCAAGCCTACCCAGTTTGAAGTGAAGGCGGTAAAGAAATGTCCGTTTCCAAAGCCGTCCGCGCCAATGGGGATAATGCCCGCTTCCTTTTCGCCGTAGGGCTTGGTGCAGGGGGCTGTTCCGTCTGCGTCCACGGCAAGTTGCGCCGCGTCGTTCAGAAGTACGGTGGTCAGGTTCTCGCGCTTTTCAAATTCGTACTGGTAGTCAGCGTTGGTTGTGCCGGCGGGGTCAGTGTTGCGCGGGCAGCAGAATGCGGTGTGGCTTCCAAGGCTAAAATACATGGTCGTGGTGTCCGTGTTGGTCACAGTGGTGGTAAAGAGAAGTCCGTTTTCGGTCAGTTCGTAGTGGGTTTTCAGGCTGAATTTCCAAGGGAACTTGTCAGCAGTGTCGGCGTTTTCGGTCAGTTCAAAGGTTGCCGTTGTCGCGCTCTGCTCAATGACGGTGTGTTCCATGTCGCGGCTCATGCCGTTGTTGACCAGATGATATTCCTTACCCTGCCAAGTGTAAAATCCGTCACGGATGCGTCCAACATGGGGGAAGAGCACCGGCGCATGGAATTTCCAGACGCTTTCCGGGCCTTCAAAGACATACTGTGTGCCGTCTGCGCCACGGAATGCGTTGATTTCCGCTCCGTGTGTATTCAAGACCACTTCATATTTTTCATTTTTCAATATAATCGTCATATATTCCTCCAAAAATCTGTGTTCAAAACACCTGTCTTAGGCTTCCAGCGAAGCAAACTGCTCTTCCTTGGCGTAGACGTTGAGCGCGTCAAGCATGTCGTCCATATCGCCCATCATAAAGCCCGGCAGATTGTGCACGGAAAGATTGATGCGGTGGTCGGTAATTCTGTCCTGCGGAAAATTGTAGGTGCGGATTTTCTCAGAACGGTCGCCGTTACCAACCATGCTCTTTCGGGCAGAAGAACGCTCTGCGTCCAGTTTGCTCTGCTCCAAATCAAAGAGACGGGCGCGCAAAACCTGCCATGCCTTTTCCTTGTTCTTAATCTGTGATTTCTGGTCCTGCTGAATGACCACGATGCCCGTGGGAATATGGGTAAGTCGAACCGCAGAGTCCGTCGTGTTGACGCACTGTCCGCCAGGTCCACCCGCACGCATCACGTCCACGCGCACGTCATTGGGATTGATTTTCACATCGGCTTCCTCAGCCTCGGGCAAAACCGCAACCGTCGCCGTGGAAGTCTGCAAGCGTCCCTGACTTTCTGTTGCAGGAACACGCTGCACACGATGCACACCACTTTCCCAGCGAAGCGTTCCGTACACAAATTTTCCCGTGATTGCCGTAACAATTTTGTTGAATCCGCCCACTTCTGTTTCCTGGGCTTCCATGGTCTCCGTTTTCCAGCCCTTGCGGTCGGCAAGATGACAGTACATTTCCCACAGGTCGCGCACAAAAAGGCTTGCCTCATCACCACCAGCGGCGGAACGGATTTCCAGAATGATGTTTTTTTCGTCCAGCGGGTCTGGCGGAATCAGTTTCAGTTTAATCTGCTCTTCCATCTGGGGCTGCTTTTCTTCCAATTCCTTCAGTTCCTCGCGCGCCATCTCCTTCATTTCCGCGTCATCTTCGGAAGTAATCATCACCTTGGCGTCTTCAATGCCCTGTAAAATCTTGCGGTATTCGTCTCCCAATGCGCACACTTCTGTCAGATAGCCGTGTTCCCGCATGGTGTCCTTGTATTTTTTCTGGTCTTTCACGAGGTCGGGGTTCTGAATTTCCTCGCATACTTCCTTATATCGCGCCGAAAGTTCATCAAGTTTCTTCAATAAATCCATAGTGCATTATTTTAGCAAAAAAATGCAGTCGTGGGAATAGTATAGAAGATTCTTGCGAAGACTCAAAAAATATTAGCCAACAAAACAAAAGTTGACTAGAATAAAGCTACGTGTTATACTGCCTACAGGCAATCTGTTGCAAGGGGGCTTTTATGTGCAGGACATCAATATATGAAGCGCGCAACAATTTTTCGGCTCTGGTAAAAATGGCTGAGGAAGGCGAGGTCGTGGAGCTTACCCGCTACGACAAACCTGTGGCAGTAATCATAAGTTATGCGGACTATGAAGATGCGTCTACTGAAGATGACTGGCTGCTTTCATGGCGCAAGAAACACGCGGGAGAACTTGATAATTTGGGATTTGACATTATCCCATCGCGAGAGTGCCCAGATTATTCAAAAGATCCTTGGACATAGTATGGAAAACTTTTAGGACAATACAAGGAGTGATACCATGAAAAAGACCTATTTACTCGATGCAAATATTATTTCTGAATTTATAAAAGAAAGACCGAACATGCAAGTAATGGCTTTTTATGCGGCACGAAAGAATCTGTGCGCAATTTCCGCCGTTACCTGGCAGGAACTGAACCGTAGTGTAAAACGGATGGCTGAAGGAAAGCGGCGCACTACGATTCAAGATTTTATTGACAATCTTGACGGCAATGTTGAAGTCGTTCCCTATGACAAGTTTGCCGCCCGCATCTGTGGAGAAATGCAGGCTCTTGCCGAAAAAGACGGCAGAACGCTCCCCAACTACGACTCGCAGATTGCGGCAACCGCCATTTCAAACGGCATGATACTGGTAACGCACAATCTCGCCGATTTTGAGCCGATGAAGGAAAAATCGTTTTTGCGGGTGGAAGACTGGTTCGCGGCGTAGGGGGGGGGAATATCTTCCTTATTCCGCACGTATCCAAAACAGTTTTATTCCTTCATCAGGGAATTTTGCCTTAATCGCGGCAAGAACAGCGTCTACCACTGGCTTATCTTTGTCCTCAACATAACTGAACAGCGCGAAATTGGTTTCCGGCCATGTAGACGTTCCTAGTTTTCTGTCTGCGCCGCCACGACCATGCAGCAGCGGAACAATCGTGTAGAGAATCTGCGGAATGTGGTCTTCCAATGCCTCAATGATGTCGTCCTGCACGGACTGATTTGCGATTATTTCTGCACGATACATTAGTTCTCCTCCGTAAGCACAATTTGCAGGTGGCTTTTGTTCATCTTTTTCTGTTTCATCACGAGCGAATACAGCACGGGAATAAAGAACAGCGTGACGAATGTAGAAGAAGTCAGTCCGCCAACAACGGCAACGCCAATCGGCTGAACCATGGCCGAACTGCCGCCCGATGCAAAGCACATAGGAAGCATACCCAGAACCGTAGTTAGCGTGGTCATCAGAACGGGACGAAGACGGCTGCATCCCGCCTCAAGGCAAGCTTCTTTCAATCCGTATCCGCGGTCAATCAAGAGACTCGTGTAGTCCACCAAAATAATTCCGTTGTTGACGACAATTCCCACCAGCATAATCAGACCGATTGCGCTCACCATGCTTATTGCCTGCCCCGTGATTTTATAAATTGCCACCACGCCGATAATCATAAACGGAATGGTACACAGATTTATCAGCGGTGCTTTAAAATTCTCATACGTTCCCGCCATAACGCCAAAGACGAGCAGAATCGCCATAAAGATGATGCTAAGATATGCGCCGCCCTGCTCTTTCATATTTTTAAGAGAGCCTTCGTAACTAATCGTCACACCTTCGGGAATGATAAAGGAACTTGCGATTGCCTCTTTCAGCTCTTCTTCCACCACGCTCGCATTCTTTTCGGTCAGAATATCCGCACTCACTTTGACAACACGGGTCTGGTTCTCGCGCTTGATGCTCGTAGGACCAAGACCTTTTTTGACAACAGCAAAATTCGACACGTTCACCATGCCGTTACTGCCTTTGACAAAAATGCGTTCCAAATCCATCATTTTCTGCATATCGTTCGGCTGATACATCACTTTAACGCTGTATTCTTTTCCGTTCTCACGATAGG
Organism: Treponema sp.; assembly: GCA_017449285.1. Taxonomy (GTDB): domain Bacteria; phylum Spirochaetota; class Spirochaetia; order Treponematales; family Treponemataceae; genus Treponema_D. The sequence goes on along the minus strand of JAFSJX010000050.1, from coordinate 92,552 downwards.
TAGTCGCCGTAACGCCGTTAATCGCATAATTGATTTCTTTTGCCACGGTAGTCACATCCACTCCGAACGCATACGCCCGCTGACGATCAATCACCACCTCAACTTCGGGAAGACCTTCGTCCGTATCAATAGACGGCTCGCCAATGTCATCAATTGAATTCATCACTTCTTCAATCTGATTAGCCACTTGCATCGCTAAATCAAGGCTGTCACTGTGAACCGCAAGAACCAAATCGCTTCCCGTCATCTGCCGCGCCATTCCCTGCCTAAAACTCAGTCTTGCATCCGCAGGAAAATCCGTAAAATGAGCGCGCAATTTCTGCTGAATTGTCTCCGCCGTGTCAATTCGTTCATCACTCTTCGGAAGCTGAATCTGAATTGACCCCGAATAACTTGAGGTTGTGCTTCCCGCCGTAGTGATGATTGTCTTATATCCTTTTACTTCATCCCTGATAATCTGTTCCAATTGTTCAAGTCCTGCCCGTGTCTCGCTCAATTTTGTACCAATCGGATAACGCAGATTGACCGTAACGCTGTCGTCTCCTCCGCCCGTCATCATCTGAATGTGCATTGTGGGAATAAATGCCAACGCAATCACCAATGCGCACACACAGATAAGCAATGCCGCCTTACGATGATTCAGCGCAGACTGCAAGGCACGGCGATACCATTTGGTAAGCGCATTCATCGGAACGTCAAATGCGGCATACAAACGGATAAGAAATCTGCTTTTTATCGGCTTTTCCTTGCGATTGGTCAGCGGCAAAAAATGCCCCGCAAGCACTGGCACAAGAAAAATCGCCACAAACAAAGAAGAGACGAGGGCAATGACAATCGTAAAGATGATTCCCTTGAACATTTGCCCCATAATGCCTAGTTTAGACATAAAAAAGAGGAAGGGAATGAACACGCAGATTGTCGTCAGGTTGCCGCTTAGAACGGACATAACCATTTCGCTTGAACCAAGCACTGCCGCCACTTTTGGCTTTGCGCCACGTGTACGATAAACATAGATGTTTTCAATCATAACGATGGAAGCGTCAACAATCATGCCCACGCCCAGAATCAATCCTGTCATCGTAATCATGTTGAGCGTAATTCCCGCAAAATTCATGCACAAAAGAGTAATGATAATCGAAAGCGGAATGCTGATGCCAATGATAATCGTACTTTTCATGCTTTTGAGGAACACGAACAGAACAAGAACCGCAAGCACTAAGCCCTGCCACGCGCTGTCGAGCAATGTGCTGAGCGTGTCGCGGATTGAATCGGTGTCATCACGAATAATTTCCAGCGAAACATCCGTAGGAAGCGAGTCTTTTAAGTCTTCCATCTTTTTGTAGACTTCGTTGGCAACCGTCACGCTGTTTGAGCCAGACTGTTTGGTGACGCTCACATAAATGCCTGGCTCGCCGTTAATCGAAACAATACTTGTCGCATCTGAATAGCCAATGAATGCCGTTCCCACATCGCTCAATTTTACATCGTAGCCGTTCACGCGCGTAATTACCGTGTTGTTGATGTCTTCTACGCTGGAAAATTCACCTGTAGTACGGATTGAGTAATCTTTGCGTCCTTCGTTGATTTTACCGCCGCCCAGTTCCAGATTTTGCTTGCTAAGGGCAGAAGTAATGTTCGTAATCGTAAGCCCGTAAGCAGCAAGTCGGTTTTCGCTCAACTCCACGCGAATGATTTTGGTGCGCCCGCCAGAAACGCTCGCCTCGGCAACACCGTTCGCCTGTTCCAAGATGTCCACAATCGTGTCCTCGGCAATCTGCTTTAAGTCATCGTTGCTTCTGTTTCCACGCACGGCAATACGCATAATCGGCATGGCATCGCTCGACATCTTAAAGATTGTAGGCGTAACGTCATCGGGAAGACTTCGCTCCACGCGGTCAATTTTGTCGCGCACATCGTTTACCGCCTCGGTCAAATCCGTACCGTAGTTGAATTCAAGGCTGATACGGCTTCTTCCTTCGCTGGACGTACTGGTAATCGTTTTGAGGTTTGATACGCTGACCAACGCACTTTCCAACACTTTCGTAACTGTTTTTTCCACGGTCTCTGGTCCGGCGTTTGTATAGGTCGCATTTATGCTCAGCACGGGATAATCAATGTCGGGCATCAGGCTGATTGCCACGTTCTGCAAGGTGAACAACCCCATAATTCCCAGAAGCACGAACACAATCAGCGTCAGGACAGGATGCTCAAGGGTATTCTTTGTTACGCTCATTGTGCGCCCCCGCGATTCCCACGTCCGCCACCTGTCCTGCCGTCCGCATTTTTGTCAGTCTCAGGCTTGGCAGGAGAATCTTTTTCCGCAGTCTGCATGCCGCCTGTAATGTCGCGGATTTTTGCGCCGTCACTCAATGAAGTCTGACCTTCAGTTACAACAATCTCTCCGTCTTTCAGTCCCGCAAGAATCTGCGCCACAGAGTCAACGGTTTTTCCCACCGTCACTTCACGTCGCTCAACGGTATCGCCGTTTACTACGAACGCATAATACTTATCATCTTTAGTGACAAGAGAATCAATCGGCATAACCACTTCATCTTCGTAGTCAATGGTATACAAAATAACCTTGGCGAACATACCCGCATCAATACGGTCATCATCTTTGTCAAAGGAAAGAATAATCTCTTTTGTTCGGCTCGCCTTGTCCACCACAGGACTTACCCGGCTGACTGTTGCCGTAAACATCACATCGGGATAGGCTTCAAGCGTGATATTTGCCACAAGCCCTGGTTTTAGGAGAGCGACATAGCGTTCGGGAATATTTGCGCTGATTTGCAGATTTTTTATGTCGCCGATTGTAGTCAGCACCGTGTTGGTAGAAACTTTTGTGCCAGGTTTAAGCGGACTGGAGACAATGCTTCCGTTAATCGGCGCGTACACAGGATTCTTTACATAGCGAACGCCTGGCTCATTAGGGTCAATGTAAGCAATAATCTGACCTTTCTTTACGGGAGACCCCAACTGCACTTCCACGGAGGCAACTCTTCCCGCCATATCAGGGAACACTTCAATTGAACTTTGCGACTCAACTTCGCCGTTGGTGGAGACATAATCGTGCAACGTCGTTTTTTTTAGGGTCATCGTCTTTACGCTGAAAATAGTTCCGCTCCTGCCGCCACGAGGCATACCGCCCTGTTTATTTGCTTTTGCCGCCCGAAGCGCAAACATCACCACCACAATCGTTATCGCCGCCGTAACAATCATCACAATATGAGACTTTCGCAATTTTTTTGCCATATCACTATCTCCATTCATGGGTTCGGACTCGTTTAATTACCGAACTCGCTATTTTTTGCTCAGCGTTCCAAACGGAACACCAATGGTATTCTCAAGCTCAAGCACTGCGTTTATCAGACTGCGTTGCTCGCTTTTCAGAGTGACTTCCGCCGAAAGCAGACTGTCGCTCGCATTTTGCAGGCTGAGCAAATCTTTTGTTCCCCGATTGTATGCCTGTAACGTCATATCATAGGTACGTTGCGCAAGTTCCACATTCGCTTGCTTTGATTTGATTGACGACAAAGACTGGCGTATTTTTCTGACAGCACCATCAGTATTCACTTTGAGCGATTTTTTTTCCTCTGAAATCTGCAATTCCAAATCCGCAATTTTATCTTTTGCAGAATTGATGTTGTCCGCTCTTGTTGACCACGGAAGAATGCCGTCCAGGGGAATCGTCGCCGTCAGGCTGATTGTTCCGTTGTCAGACCAGTCGCTGCTTTTGCTGGGTGTGGTGCTGTATCCGTGCTGCCAACTCGCGCTAACTGACGGCGCATAAGCTGAAAACCGTAAGGCAAGCAAAGCCGTCTTTGCACTCTCCAATTGTTTTTCGAGGGAAACTATTGAAGGAGAATTAATCTCAAGATTTTCCAGACTGATTTTTTTGTCTACCGACACATCATCCAACGTTCCTGAAAACTCAATGAAATAGCGTTTTTCCATGCCGATAAGTTGCATAAAAGCGTCCAAATCATTCAGGAACGTAACATACGCACTCTCTACAGTTGGCTGCAATCCCTTGTATTTTACTTCCGCGCTCAGTACGTCAAGTTCGCTCATACGCCCCTGATTATATTTCGCCAGATTCTGCTCGTACTGCTCTTTTGCCGTCTGCAAATTGCGCCGTTGCAAATTGATGTTTTCCTGCTCGTACAAAAGCCCGTAGAATGCTTTGCGTACATTCAGTTCAACCGTACGGCAAGTCTGCTCGTAGGTAAGTTTACCCTGCTCGTAGTCAATTCGTGCCTTTTCTATCGTAGCAAACAGATTCGGGGAAAAAGAAAGACTCACCGTTCCCTTGATATTTGCCGTGTAGTCAGACGGGTTTCCAGAATCTCCAATTCCATCTGGAATCGTAAGTCCGCCACTCACGTTCGCTGTAGGACTGATACTGTTCCATGAATGATTTTTTGCCCGCTCCGATGCATCCAGCGTAATTTTTCCCCGCTGTATCGTATTATTTTTTTCCTGTGCCATCGCCACGGCCTGTTCTACGGTAAGTGAGATTTTTTCTACATCATCAGGCTGCGCAAAGAGTATCGCCGAAACCGTAAAAAAAGCCACAAGCAAAAACAATTTTTTCATCAAAAATCCTCTATACTAATAGTATAATACCCGAAAAATCATAAAGTTGCAAAAAAATTATGTTATATTTTATGGTCAAAAAAAATAACAAAACATTATCCTCTTTTCTGTTTATCTGCATAAAATCAGTCGCAAAATAGTTACCACACTTACTATTCATACTTACTATTTTTCTATATACTTTGCGTAATCATGGTGCTGAAACTTATCAATTTCGCAGGCAGCTTATGTTTCCTTTTATACGGGATGAAGCTGATGAGCGACGGAATTCAAAAGGGCGCGGGACAGAAACTTCAGAAGGCGCTCGCATTTGTTACGGGAAACCGTGTGGTCGGGCTTCTGACGGGACTTGTACTGACAGCGGTTATCCAATCTTCGGGCGCAACCACGGTCATGGTTGTCACCTTCGTCAATGCCGGACTGATGACATTGCAGCAGTCAATCGGAGTTATTTTCGGTGCAAACATCGGAACTACGATTACGGGCTGGATTGTCGCCCTGTTCGGCTTTAATTTTAAAATGGAGATGCTGGCCATTCCGATTTTTGGCCTGGGCTATCTGCTGACGATTATCAAGCGCATCCACAAGGAAAATGTGGGGCACGCAATCATGGGATTTGCCCTGCTCTTTATCGGCTTGGGCTGGCTTTCCAGTGCCTTTCAGATGGAAGAAGGCGGGGCGTTTGCGCAATTTCTGGTGACTGTGCAGGGCTACGGCGCGGTGAGCATCGTAATCGGTGTGGTGGTCGGTGCGGCAATTACGGCACTGCTTCATTCATCTAGTGCGATGAGTGCCATAATCATCACCATGGCATACAATAATCTGGTGAACTGGGAGTTCAGTGCGGCGATGATTATTGGCAGTACCATTGGCAGCACCATAGATGCAATCATGGCATCATTCGGCGCGCGGTCGGATGCAAAGCGGGTTGCACTGGTGCATGTGACTTTCAGCCTTGCAACTGCCGCTATCGTATTGCTTTTCTTCCATCCTTTCCTTGCCTTTATTGACTTTATTACCCCTGGAAATGCCATTCAGCAGATTATTTACCATATCACCATGTTGCATACTGTTGAAAAACTGCTGGGTGCGATTATTTTTCTGCCCTTTACCAAGCAGATTGTATGGCTGATGAACAAACTCATCAAGGATGACCCCAACGGCGTTCCCACTGAATATCATCTGGAATTCAGCGAGCGCATGGCGGTAGAATCGCCGGAAGGCTGTGTATTCCGCGTCCAGAAAGAGATGGCTGCCTTTGCCGATGTTGTTGTAGAAATGTTCGACAGTCTGCAGGAAGGTTTGCGTACGCCCAGCAAGGAATTTGTAGAAAATCAATTTCCCCGCATTGAGCAGCTGGAAAACTACACCGATCAGATGCAGGACGAAATCGTGCATTACCTGGTGCGCTGTACCCACTTGCATCTGAGCGATGAATCAAAAGACAATGTTTCGCTGATGATGCAGATTGCCGGAGAAATGGAGAGTATGGCGGACGGCTGTCTGAACATTGCAAACCAAATCAAAAAAGCCTTTGAGCGGGAAATGAATTTCCCCGAAGAAGATGTAGACCGTCTGCTCCCATACTTTGAACTTGCACGGCAGTTTCTCTACTTCATTCAGAAAAACATCTCCAACATGCAATCCCTCACCGCCGAGCAGTTCCAGTTTGCAAGCGAACTTGAAGAGCAGATTGACGAAGAACGCCGTGCCTTGCGCCGACTTGGACGCGACCGCATGGAAAAAGGTGGCGACGTGCGTACCGAACTTCTGTACATCGACATGGTGCGACAAATCGAAAAATTCGGTGACCGCTGTTTTGATGTTGCGAGCGAACTGGGAAAGAAAGTGCGAGGCAGCAGGGAAGCAGGGTGATTAGTCACGCTGGTCGGACTGCCGTTTTGTTCCGTCCAAGAACGGGGTGTTTTGAATAATATAATCTTTTGTTATTAGTCTGAAGTTCCTTTTTGTTTGTGTTAAGATTATGTATAGATAAGAAAAAGTATCATAAAAAGCACAATCATTTTGGAGGTTCAGTATGAGACTGAAAAGATTTTTTTCAAAAGCGTTGCCCCTCGCTTTGGCGACCACTTTGTTTGCAGGATGTGTGGTAGAAGCAGAGGACACCCTTTCAGATACATCAAGCAGTTCTTCAAGTTCAAGCGTGATTACGGCGGTAGCGATAAGCGGCGCAAATTCAATTTCGTATAATGCGAATGCAACGCTCACGGCGACAGTTACGACAAAAGATAACGCTAATCCGACAATTACCTACACATGGACGATTACCAGCGGAAGCAGCCATGCATATTTTGGCACGGCGGGAACAACCTCAACGACGACAACGGCAAAGACTGTTACGCTCACGGCAAACAATACGACAAGTTCAGCACAGACGGTAACAGTAAAAGTTACGGCGACTAACGCAAGCAATAGTTCTGACAAAGCCATCTCGGAAGCATTTTCGATTTCTGTCTCAAAAACTGGCGAGACGATAAAAGATGAACTGACAGCGGTGAGCCTTTCTGCAAGCAGTGCAAGCATAAGCGCGACGAGCAAGGCAACGCTTACGGCGAGCCCGACGTATACGGGAAGTCCCTCAATCACTTATGTGTGGACAATCACGGACGGTGCGAATTACGCTTATTTTACCAGTGAGGGCGAAGGTTCAACAACAAAAACGACCACAAATGACCCCGATTGCAAAATCACTGGCGCGAACACAACGGAATCCAGCCAGAGCGTAACGATAAAAGTGGTTGCAAGCGATGCTGAGGGGCATTCTTTTGACGACAACGTAACCATCACGGTGCTTGCTCCTGCCGCAGATACCGACACACTCTATCTGAATTTGACCAAGGCGCAGGTTTCTCCCGACAACAGCAAGTGGTACGACATTTCTACCTCGGCAACGACATTTACGAGCGATACGCTTTCGGTCAAACATACGAAAGACAGCAGTATTTCTACTGGGCTTATCAAAATTGATGCGACATCGTTCTCTGGCGAACTTACGGTGAATATCACAGGAACGATGACGACTGGTGGCATAAAGATTCAGTCTAACGGAACGGACGCGGTCAATGTCAATCTTAACGGCGCGACAATCACTTCTTCAAATTATCCGTGCGTGGAAGTAACAAAAGGTTCTGCGACAAAAGTTGTTCTGACAGGAACGAATACGTTTGTTGACGGACGCAGTTACGGCACAGGCTACGGCGAAGAATATTCCACTTCTTCAGGCGACACCTACAAGGAAGACGGCGTAACCTATTCCTGTACGGTCGTAGAATCTGCCGTCAGCGAGGGAAGTGATTCAAAAGGCTCATTATACAGCAAGGGCAATCTGACCATAAGCGGAAGCGGTTCGCTCAAAGTGACGCAAGGCTTTAAGAATTGTATCGCAACAAAAGCATATCTTACGATTGAAAGCGGAACTTTTACGCTCATCTCTACAGGAAAATCAGGTCTGTATGCTGACCAGGGCGTGTATGTAAAAGGCGGTTCAATCGGCTTTACGGGAACAGGCGCGGTCTCTTCCTCTGTATATCACAAGGCAAACGGAATCAACACCGATGACGAAACCTATACAAACAGTTTTGTAAACATTAGCGGCGGCTCGCTCAATTTTGCTATCACCTACGGAAAAGGAATTACCGCTCCTGTCGTGAACATATCAGGCGGCACGAATGTCATAAAAGTGACTAGCCCCACAACAAAGACGCTCAATACATCGGCAAGTTATCTTACCGCTGACGGCGTACGTACAAGCGAGACGATAACTTTTGCACCGCAAGGCATTGACGGCGGCACGGTGACTGTTTCTGGCGGAACAACCACAATCACCGCCCCGTGGAGCGGCATCAATTCTGACGGAAATGTTACCATCGAGGACGGAACGCTTACCATAAACACATCGGCAGCGGGAGTATACGATTCTTCCGACAGCGATTACACCGCACCTTCTTGTATCAAGGCTGACGGAAACATTATCGTAAAAGGCGGCACGGTAACAGGCACAAACGGCGGAGATGGTGGCAAAGGAATCAAGGCTGGCGGCAGCTATACGCAGTCAGGCGGTTCAGTTAATGTGACGGCAACGGGTTCAAATCTTGGCAGCAGCAGTTCATCTGGAAATCAGCCCGGAGGCGGTAATCAACCCAGCAGACCAGGACAGCAAAATTCGTCAATTTTATCAAGTTCAAGTTCTGCAAGTGCATCGGCTAAAGGTGTGCGCGTTACAGGTGTAATCAGTATTACAGACGGTACGCTCCATGCGACAAGCAAAAATCACGAAGCAATCGAGTCAAAAAGCACGATTACGATTAGCGGAGGCGAAGTATACGGTTACAGTGAGGCAGATGACGGCATAAATTCCTCCTCTGATTTTACAATCTCCGGCGGTTTCGTGTGCGGCTATGCTCCAAACAATGACGGCTTGGACGCAAACGGAAACTTCTATATAAAAGGCGGAGTTGTCTTTGCTGTTGGCTCAAAATCACCAGAAGTTGCTATCGATGCGAATACTGAAGAGCAGAAAAAACTGTACATTCAGGGCGGTACGATTATGACAGTTGGACCTCTTGAAAGCGGATCATCGTTCTCTCAGACCTGCTATAAGGCTTCAAGTTGGACGGCAAATAAATACTATGCGCTGACCGTTGGAAACAACACGTATGTGTTCAAAACACCGTCAAGTTCAAGTGGCTACGGAAGTGGCATCGTGGTATCGGGGGCTTCTATGCCGACACTCAAATCTGGCGTTAGCGTCAGCGGCGGTACGACACACTTTGATGGAGTAGGAGCGGTAGTCGAAAACGGCACTGTCAGTGGCGGCTCGTCAGTTACGCTCACTACATACCAGTAGCAGCAGTTATTAGATGGACAAGCAGGAAGAAAAAGGAATCGGCCTATGAAACGAACATATTTATTCTTTATGATGTGTGTATTCTTGACAGTGGCGACATTTGCAAAAAGCCCGAAACTCACCATCAAAAACACCATTGGCGGTGATTTGGACGAACTGAATGACTACGACCTGTATGCGCACACGAACGAAACCGATGTGAACGGCGACACGCAGAGTGAAAACATTTTTACGCTGGGCGACCAGTTGCAGGCGGACTTTGAAAGCGATTACGTGGATGCGCGCGCTCGGCTGGATGTGCTGTACACTTCCGCAGAGACCGAAGACCCCAAATTGCTTATTGTGCCGACAGGCTTTGTGCATGTAGAGCCAATCAAACAGTTTGGCTTTATCGTCGGAAACAATTTTTACAAGCGGTTTGCCATTCCGTCGGCATATCTTGCGGCGGCGAACGACACGACAAAATGGGGCAGGTTGCTTACTGATTCCTTGGGGTATGACGGTAACGTGAGCATTAGCGATGACATTGGGCTGTACACAAACGGATTTTCCGCCGGTGTAACGAGCAACTGGAAGTTTGGCGCGGACGAGAACGTGTATCTGAAAGCGGCGAGTGGTGCGACCATCTGCCCCACCAGTGATGATGAGACTGCCGCCGTTGACGCAGGGTTGAATTTTGGACTTGAAGGACTCTTTGACCTTGGTTTTACCGCTCACGCCATAAACAACGATGACCGCAAATTCGGAGCATTTGCGGGGCTTACGTCTGTTCCCAATCTGATTTTGAACGCAGGCTTTTATTACAATTTTACGGCGGCGGATTATCTTCCCGAAGCCCGCGTCGAACGCAATGATGTGGACGAATTCAAAAAACAGTCCACAAAGTATGCAGTCGGTGCGTCTGGAGGATATTATTTTAACGGCATAGGATTGGGCATTTATGCCGACGTAATCAGTGGTTTGACCAACGAGTACATCGGAAAAATTAAATATTACGATGCGAGCGGCAATTTGATTGAAACGAAAACAACAACAATCGTACGCGGCGAAACAGTTGTCAAATACAAGGACGGCAAGGCAAAACGTACCGATGAATTTACCGCCCAAGCCGTGCCATTTTACAGTCAACTTCGCCTAACCTATGATGTGACAACCGATGTACAGGCACAGTTCAATTTTAAGGTGCGCACAATGATTCGTGACTCTTCACAAACATGGTTTATGTTCTACCCACGCGTCAGCGTATCGCTCCCGAAAAAATTGGGTACCATCACCGCAGGACTGCGCCTAAACATGAACAAAACCCGCTATGCTGACGGCTTCTCCAGCATCTCTATACCGCTTACGTACACGTATAAATTTAAGAAGAAATTCTAGGGAGGCGTAGGCAAAACAATGGCGATAGAAGTATTCAACCGACGTGAAATAAAATATATGCTCACCGATGACGACAAAGCCGCGCTGCTTTCAATTATCGGTGAGTACATGGACTCAGACCCGTTCAACAAAGACGGCAAAACGTATTCCATCTGCAATCTGTATTTGGACACCCCTGCCGATGAATTGATTCGGAAGTCGCTGGAAAAGCCTGAGTTCAAAGAAAAAATCCGTCTGCGAAGTTACGGTCAAGTAGGGTTGAACGACAAAGTGTTTTTGGAGAGCAAAAAAAAATATGCGGGCGTAGTGAACAAGCGGCGCACGAATTTCTTGCTCAGCGAAGTCTACCAATATTTTGAGGACTTAAAAATTCCCGAAAATCCTGGCGCAAAGATGAACAAACAAGTGATGAAAGAAATTGACTACATCATGCACTTTTATCGGCTCAAGCCGCGCGTGTTCATCTCTTACGACCGATGGGCGTTCTTCGAAAAAGGAAATTCGGACTTTCGTCTGACAATTGACACGAACATTCAGACGCGCCGCACGGATTTACGTCTGGATTCCCCGATATACGGCACGCAGTTGTTGCAACCGGGACAATGGCTTATGGAAGCAAAGGCATTTAAGGCGTTCCCGTTGTGGTTCGTCAGATTCCTTTCAAGCCGTAAGATTTACAACACGTCGTTTTCCAAATATGGAACGGAATTTAAGCATCACATCCGTGTGGCGCATAATTTATTGCAAGGAGTGTAATATATGGATATTACTGATGGTTTTTTGGTGAATGCTGAGACGATGGGTATTTTGTTCAGCATGGTGATGGGGCTGATTGCGGGTGCGATTATCGCCGGCGGTTATATCGTGGCGAACAACGGCAAAAAGTATTCCAAGAATTTTGTGATTACGGTACTGTTGCTCCCCGTGATTATGGCGGTTATCATTCCGTTTATCGCCTCTGACTTGAAGAAAACCCTTTCGCTTGCGGGCGTGTTCGCGCTGGTCAGGTTTCGCAGCATTCCAGGTGACTCAAAGGACATTCTGTATACGTTCTTTGCGGCATCAGTCGGACTGATTATCGGGCTGAACAGTTTTTTTATCGGCTTCGTAATAACTATTGTCATCAGCCTGCTTTTTATTCTAGTTACACGCTTTTGGAAAGTCGAGGATAAGCAGATTCTCAAAATCACGATTCCAGAAGATATGAATTATAAAGACGTTTTCGATGATGTTTTTGACAAATATCTGCTGAAACATGGCGTGAAAAACGTAAAGACGAGCAACATGGGAACACTTTTTACGATTTCGTACTGGGTTCAGCCTAAAAAAGATTGCGACACCAAAGCATTCATCGATGAATTGCGTACGCGGAACGGCAACCTAAACATCATTCTGGAAAATCCCGATGACCAGTTAGTTCCTGTTTTGTGATGACTTTTAACCGGCTTCAAGCGAATGGAGAAATCTTTATGAAAAAGAAACTAATTCTGACGCTTATCGTCCTGTCCTTTCTCTTCTGTGCGTGTGTGGAACAAACTACGCCAGTCAAGATAAGAATTGATGCGGTTCAAGCAAAAGACTCGTACAAGCAACAAATCGCCATATCGCCAATGGATTTTGTGACGATAACGAAACACACGATTACGATTGCCCCGCATGAAGAGAACAAAACATATACAGTTAGCGGTTATTTTAACGGTCAGATTATGGTCAAAACCAAGAATACCACCCTTAAACTCGACAACGCATATCTGGAAAACACATCGGGCAAAGCCGCGCTTCGCTGCACGGCAAAAACAGAAATTTCCAGCGTCGGCGGAACAACCAATTACATTGTTTCTCGTGGGCGAGGCTTTGCTAAAAATGCGGCATTACAGGGAAAACGCAGTTTGATTATCGGCGGAAGCGGTACTCTGTATGTTGACGGAAGAATCTGTCACGCCGTAGAAGCCGACAACGTAAAAATCAAAGGCTCAGGCACGTTTTATTTGCAGGGAACAAAACGCGGTTCTGCGCTCACCTGTGAATCGCTCGAAGTAGAGTCGGAAAAATCATTCAATGCGTACCTGCTGAATTCACGGAACGGCATTAAGGCGGACGGAACAATCAGCATCGCATCGGGCAATTTTTATCTCTACAACAACGAAGTCGCGCTCAAAACCGAAATTGATACTGGCGCAGGAAAAAAAGCCCGCGCAATTACGCTGACTGGCGGAACATTTCATATAACAGGAAATGGCGCGCTCTACATTACGGCAATAGGCGCGTTTAACGCTGTTGGCGCGACATTTGTAAATGAAGATTAGACAGCACTAGAAGAGGTGCAAGATAAAAACTACCTGAAATAGCGTCGGTTTTTATCTTTGCCAGTTTGCGTTGCAAACTGTTTATACGAGGAGGTATATATGAAAAAACTGATGCTTGCGTGTGCGGCTGCGCTTTTTGCCCTCTGCACCGCATCTGCAAAAGACATAACGATTGATGCCGCTGGCGCAAAAAAAGCCTACGCCGCACAAAAAATCATGATTGAACCTATGGACAAAACCGTTACCGTCAAAGGCAAGATTATTACCATTGCGCCCAAAAAAGAAGGAGTCACATATACTATCAGTGGCTACTTTGACGGACAGATTATAAACAAGACCAAAAATACCGTACTCAAACTAAAGGGCGCATATTTGGAAAACACCAGCGGCGCGCCCGCCATCTACGGCGAAGCAAAAACCGAAGTGTCTACTACCAAAGATACGACAAATTATGTTGTCTCTGACGGAAAGAGCGCGGACAAAACGGGTGCCATTCACAGCAAAAAAGGGCTGGTCTTAGGCGGCAGCGGTACGCTGTATGCGGTGGGCAACGTGTACCACGGCGTTAAAGGCGACAGCGTAAAAATAAAAGGAAGCGGTACGTTGTACGCGCAGGGCACAAAAAAAGGTGCCGCCGTCAACTGCGACTCGCTTACCGTAGAAAAGGACAAGACTTTCCGCGCGTATTTAGTGAACAGCAAGAACGCCGTCAAGGCAGACACCACGATTACAATTAGTTCCGGCGAATTCTTTTTGTACGGTAACGAAACGGCCTTTAAGACAGACACCAAAAAAGACGCGCCCAAAGAGCCGCATGGCATTACGCTGAGCGGCGGTTCGGTGTATGTAAGCAAAGGCACGGTGTTACAAGAAACAGAAAGCGGCGCATACAAAGTGACTGGCACAAAGATTGTGGAAGAATAAACCTGTTCAGAAACGTATATGCTCTGAACAGTCTATTGTAGAGTTCCGCCTTCTACCACAAGGCTGTCTGCATCGCTATCTTTTCTGCGCGAATTAAAATTAAGCAACTTGCCCTGCGGGGAAATTTTATTTCTCTTGTAGAAAGGTCGTTTTTTTAGTATCTTATATTTATGGCTTATGAAGTAACGGCAACGCGACGCAGACCTCAGCGGTTTGAGGATTTGGTCGGACAGGAATTCGTTGCGGAGACATTGCGGAATTCAATTTCGTCACAAAAGATTGCTCACGCATATTTATTCAGCGGTCCACGCGGATGCGGGAAGACCTCTACGGCGCGTATTCTGGCAAAGGCCTTAAACTGCGCCAATGGTCCTACGGCAACCCCCTGCGGCCAATGTCAGCAGTGCGTGGAAATCACCAAGGGCGCATGTACCGATGTGATTGAAATTGACGGCGCATCGAACACGAGCGTAAACGATGTGCGCCAGATTAAGGATGAAGTGCTTTTTCCGCCACAGTCTTGCCGATACAAAATTTATATCATCGATGAAGTTCACATGCTTTCCACGAGCGCGTTCAATGCCCTGCTCAAAACGATTGAAGAGCCACCCGCGTATGTGATTTTTATTTTTGCCACCACAGAATTACAGAAAGTTCCTGCCACGATAAAAAGCCGTTGCCAGCAGTTTAATTTCCGTCTTGTTCCGATTGAAAAGGTCAAATCGCTTTTGAGCGAAGCGGCGGCAGAAATCGGCATTAAGGCAGAAGACGAAGCCCTGTATTGGATTGCGCGGGAATCAACGGGTTCTATCCGCGATGCCTACACATTGTTCGATCAGGTTGCAGCATTCAGCGGAAACGAAATCACCTACGACAAAATCCGCGACAAACTGGGCTTAGTCGGTGTGGACAGGCTGAACGCAATTTTTGAATTCTGTGCCGCAAACAAGCCGACCGATGTATTAAACGCACTGGATGAATTTTTGCAGAGCGGCATTTCGATTGAGCAACTCATTTCCAACAGCACTGATTATCTGCGTTCTCTTCTTTTAATTAAAAACGGCATCACCAAAGAAGCCCTTCTCGGTCAGTCCCAAGACAGATATTCAAAACTGGTTCTGAACGCATGGAATCCGATTCAAATTGAGCGCGGCATCTCTCTTTTTCTGCAATTGTACCGCGACATCCGCTACTCTTTAAGCCCGCGCTACGAACTAGAACTTGCATTCAGCCGATTAAGTTGGCTCAGCCAGTATGTTTCTCCCGCAGAAGTAAAAGCCGCAATTGACAAGGCACACAGCCTTTTGGCGGGCGCACCGCAACCTGTTTCCGCTCAGCCACAATCGAATGCACCGCAAAGTCACTCGCAGCAAAACGGCAACCAACCGAGCGCACCACAGCAGGATTCTCCGCAGCCGCCACGCCCGAACGGACTTCCTGTGTTCAGCGCGCTAAAAAATGTTCCGCAAGATAACGGCGGCTATGCAGATTATGCGCCCGATACGGCTACGCCAGACGATGTGCCGCCAACAGTTGAGCAGGCAGTTCCCCCGGAGGTGCCAAACCCTTTTGACGAAGGCGGTGCTGTTCCGCCTGAACAAACAGCGGCGGCAGTTATCAGCAATATCATTGAATTGCGCGACAAACTTATCTCCGAGCTGAAATCTCAAGATGCAATGCTGGCCTCTTCGCTTATGCGCACAACCAATTGGAACCGCAACGGAGAAGTCATTTCGGCAATCACTGATTCGGAATTCTTGCAGAAGCAATTGGAAGCACAGAAGAACCGAATTTCCGATTACCTGACCACTATTTCTGGTCAAAAAACGCTATTTAAGGTCACTGTACATAAAGAGCAAAAAACTGACCCCATGCAGAATGCCGCGCCAGAAGTCAAAATCCTCTGCAATGCGTTCCGAGGGTCAATTATCAGCGTGGTCAAAAAAGTGCCTGACAATGCACAACCACAAAGTCAGCAGAATCAGGTGCAGAACAATACCTCTGCCCAAACCGATGAAACTGAATCATATGACACAGAATTGATAGATACAATAGAAGAAAATATGGAGGAAAGTGATGAATCCCTTTGAACTGGTCAAAAATATGCAGAATCTGCAAGGGCAAATGGAAAAAATGAAGGAAGAACTGGGTGATATGACCGCAACTGGTTCTTCCGGCGGAAACATGGTGCAGGTTACGCTGAACGGCAAATTTGAGATGGTCAGCATAAAAATTGACCCGATTGCCGTAGACCCGCGCGACGTTCCTATGCTGCAGGATTTGATTGTCGCCGCAAGCCACGATGCCACCGAAAAAGTGCAGGAACTTATCAAAGAAAAATCAGGCTCTCTGCTCGGCGGAATGAATATTCCCGGGCTGAATCTGGCATAGTCAACAATCAAACAACGGCACAAGGGTGGGAAACATGAACGCAATCGATGAACTGACCGATTCTTTTTCGCGTCTGCCCGGAATCGGGAAAAAAAGCGCGGGAAGACTCGTAAATCATATTCTCAAAGCAGACGGCGCATGGGTACAGCGGTTTGCGCATCAGATGGCAACACTCCAAAGCAAAATTAAGCCGTGTTCCGTCTGCGGCGCATGGACAGAGAATGACCCCTGCCCCATCTGCTCAAACAATTTGCGCGACCAAAGTCTTATCTGTGTGGTGGAGCAGCCGCAAGACGTTGCCACAATTGAGAGCGCGCACGAATTCCAAGGATTGTTCCACGTGCTTGGCGGCGTGATTGCCCCTCTTGACGGCATCGGTCCTGACCAACTGCGCATCGCACAACTTTTGGAGCGCGTCCGCACTGGCGAAGTAAAAGAAGTGATTATCGCCACCAATCCCACTGTAGAAGGAGACACCACTGCGCTCTATCTGCAAAAAATGCTTTCCGTCGTGGGCGGTATAACCGTAACGCGTCTGGCAAGCGGTCTCCCTGTAGGTGGTGATTTGGAATATGCGGATAAACTGACCCTTGCGCGAAGTTTTAGGGGAAGGACGAGTTTTTAGTGCGCAAAAAAGGACAGACCGCTTGGGTCTGCCCTTTTGGTTCATGCTAGATGAGCAAAACTACTGAACAGCGTAGTATGTCTTTTCAGCAACAAGATTATTAATATCCGCTGCCTTTGTTTTTGCCTTATCCTCATACAACTTGTATGTAGCACCTTGAGCATTAAGTGAAGTAATATACTCTGAAACTTTAGAAATAGCTATTTGACTAGTCATTAGTTCAATATCAGCGGTCAACATCTGTGTTATGTTGACAAAGTTTGCCTCACGCTTTGTCTGAGTAAGAACATTGTTCGCTCCGATTGTATAAGTGATTTTCACGGTCACGGGAGCAGTATACATAATAACGGAAGGAGACATTATTGTTTGAACTGTTGTTACCAACGTTTTTTCATCGGGCTGCGTATACGAACCGCTTTCAATCAGATTGTCACCCTCTTTTATCTCATAAGGATTAGAGTTACCACCAGTTTTTGTATAGAGTTTGTAAGCCTTACCGTCTCTAGTAAGGTCATATGTCGCCTCTTTTGCGGGAATAAATGTTATACAATACTCTTTGTCAGTGCCAGCCTTTTCGATTTCAGCGATGGTAACAGCCGCACCCTTCTTGCTGTTTTCCCACTTATAATAAGTGCTTACAGCCATTTGTTTAAGATAATAGTCCAAATATGCAAAAGGTGTCAGAGTAAATCCGTCATCGCCGTACTCTTTAATCAATTCAGATTCTGTACCGGCCTTTACTTTCCACACTTTTACATACGAATCGTTCAAGTCAAAGAACACATAGTATGTCTTTCCTACTACGAGGTTCGCAACGGCAATTTCAGATGTTTTGTCATCTTTTTCGTACACTTTGTTGCCGCGGTATTTTATGTATTCCGTAACCTTGTCTTTTGTCATAGCCGTTGTTTGTATCCAAATCTTTGAGGATACGTCACCTTTGGTAGCCAGATAGTATTCAGATATATTTACAGTAGTGCCGGTGGGTGTCGTTGAAGTCGTGACTTTGACTTTAGTCGGAGTTGTTGTCGAAGAAGAATCATCCCCGTCAGAACAAGCAACCGTTCCCAGTGCCAATACCAATCCTGCGGCAAGAAGCAGCAGGACATTCCTTAAACTGTTTTTCATTATACTCCTCCATTTTTGAGTATGTTTTAAAAATGATACTCCCTTTGGTACAAAGAATCTTTAACAAAATTGTTTTTTTTTGTACTTTTCCGACCTCGCAATTTTCATAAAATGTCACTATTTTCATTATATCGGGTCTAAAATTTATTTTGGACACTTTTGCTATGAGATTTAAAACAAAAAAAACGCACCCCGATTGGAGTGCATATTCACAAAAAAATTGAGCACCCATGGACGGGTGCTGCAAAGCCGAGACGGGAACTGGTTCCCGTCTAATTTCAAACTGGCAGGAGGCCAGTTTGAATATTACCGGAGCAAGCTCAACACGTTCTGTGACTGCTGATTTGCCTGTGCAATCATTGCAGTTCCAGCCTGGCTCAAGACCTGGTTCTTCGTGAAGTCTACCATTTCCTTTGCCATGTCGGTGTCGCGGATGCGGCTCTCAGATGCCTGGAGGTTTTCTGCGCCGATGTCCAAACCAACCATCGTCTTTTCAAGGCGGTTCTGGTATGCACCCAAGTCAGCACGCTGCTTGTTGATTTTCTTCATTGCTTCGTCCAATGTACCGATTGCGCGGTTTGCATCGTCCGGAGTTTCCAGAGTAAGGATTTCTTCTGTTCCAACGCTGCGCAATCCCAGAGCAGAAGCAGTCATCGTTCCGATGTAAACTTGTGTTCTCTGATCCATGTTTGCGCCGATGTGGAACCACATTGAAGCCGTTACGGTGTTCTCGCCAGTTGAGCGGGCAAAGCGACCAGTCAGCATGTTCATACCATTGAACTGAGCCTGTGAAGCGATGCGGTCAACTTCAGCAATCAGTGAAGAAACTTCTACCTGAATCTGCATGCGGTCTTCTGCGGTGTAGATGCCGTTGGAAGACTGTACAGCCAACTCACGGATGCGCTGAACGATGTCAGTTGTTTCCTGCAGGTAGCCTTCAGTTGTCTGAATGAATGAAATGCCGTCCTGTGCGTTGCGAGAAGCGCGGTTCATACCACGAATCTGGCTGCGCATTTTCTCAGAAACTGCAAGTCCTGAAGCATCATCGCCTGCACGGTTGATGTTCATACCAGAAGAAAGTTTTTCCATGTTCTTCTGATTGCTCAACTCTGTAAGACCTGTCGCGCGCTGTGAAAACATTGCACTCATGTTGTGATTAATAACCATAGTTTATCTCCTTATATTACTAACTGGTTTTTTAACGACAGGTCCGTTTGTTTTTGTAACCTGTTGTTCCCGGGTGCACCACCCTACACTATTTTTATCGGAACCTCACAAAAAACCTTAATCAAAAAATTAAAAAAAATTGATTTTTTTTTATGACTTAAACAAGATACTGATAACGACAGAATCGGAAGATGAAAAAAGACAAAAAAAAAGGCTTCCGCGCTATTGCAGAAGTCTTTTCTGGAGACGATCGGACTCGAACCGACCACCCTTTGATTGCGAACCAAATGCTCTACCAGATGAGCTACGCCCCCGAGTGAGTATACTATAGCGCAAAAGTCGGGTGTTCGTCAATCGGGAATGGGAAAAATCGCCATAAATGACGCTAACGCTGGGAATCAATCTGATTCAGCAGGGCAGGAAGTTCGTAGATGTCTTTGATACAGTAGGTTTTACCCAGCAGATTCGGCGTATTGAGTTTCATTCCTTCTGCGTCCACCAGCACCGCAATGCCGCCTAATGCCGCCCATCCATCAGTATAGCCTTCGGCGTCATCAAGAAAAAGCGTGTTTTCCACCGTGCCACCACACATTTGCAAGGCTCGCTGAAATGCGCTTGCGGCGGGTTTTCCTTTCAGATTATTGGCACGAATGTCACAGATAGAATCGAACAAATCTCGCACGCCCAAGAAATTCAGCACACGGTCAGCATGTTCATACGGCGAATTGGTCAGAATCATTTTACGCTGGGGTAGAGATTCCAAAAGCGGACGCAACTGTGGCGTTTTATACAGTCCGCAACACTCGTCTGACGGATGAATGGCGGCAAAATACGCCTCAATGTCGGCAAAACCGCCCGCCTCAACAAGCCAGTCCAAGGTCGTGCCGTATTTTTTGACCGCCTCTGCCCGCTGACGTGCGCCTTCCTCAAAATCCAATCCCCAAAATTCAGACGCAAACCGTTTGATGCGATACGAAATGTCATCGCTCATCTTGGTGTCGGCGGGGTAAACGGTTCTGTCCAAATCAAAAATCAGATGCGTAATCATAACGTATATTTATAGTAGAACGGAATTTTCAGATTCCAGCAATAGGTGTCCGCGCCCGTTTCCCGATGCTCAAACACTGCGCCCATCGAAAACAAATGATGCCCTTTTTCCGCGACCACACGGGGACACAAAACCAGGCTGTCGCGGCTTTTTGAGGAATCATCGCCATTGAAAATACAATAATACTGTGCTGTCGGCCACAAACGAAGAATTTCCGTCACCGGGATTTTAAGCCGTAAGCCTCCATACACAGAATAATATGGTTCATCAAAAGCAGTTCCCCATTCTGCCTCTTCTTCTACCGAAACCGAACCAATTTTTGCCTTTGAAATCAGCGTGAAAATATGCGTATGGCTCAACGCTTTTGTCTTGAATGTATCATAATTCTCAACATATTTGTAGGTGGCGTTTGAGGTCATCGTACTTCCGTTAATGCAATAACCCGCTCCCACCGAAAGCCCGCTCACAAACGTATCTTTTTCGCTTTTTGGTTTAAACTGCGCAAAAAAAGCACACGTCCAGTCCTTTGCTTCGCCCGCAGAAGAACCGCCCAACGCATTGTCGTACAGCGCGGAAACACCGATTGCCAGCGGCACGGAAAGCCCCTGGGCCGCAAAATCAAACGATGCGCCCATACCGAACTGCAAGGCTTCGCTCAGATTTGTCGCCGTCGTTGTAGAAGTAAAATTTGCCCCGCAAGAAAGACCGCCCTTGCGATAATTGAGCGCGATGCCGTCTTTTCCCCAGCGAACGCCCGCGCCATACAATTCCGGCAGCGTAAAAAATCCACCGGGCAACGTAAGCGCATATCCTTTGCCACCGTATACACGCAGTTCCGGCAAGAACGGCATATCAAATCCCATATACGCTTTTTCCAGCACGGCACTCGTTTTCAGTTCGTTCCAAGCGGCGGTTTCGCTCAATTTTATGCGGGTCTTCACAACCACAGTCGCATTTGCCAGTGTAACAGAACCATAAAAAAGCGCGTACATTCCGCCAAAAGTCGCATCTCCTTCGTTCAATGTCTTTTTTATTATTCCTGTACTGCCAACGCGCGTGTACATGCTGACCTTTTGCGCCGTTGCAAGTGAAAAAAATCCCAGCACAAAAAGAAAAAATAACGCCGTTTTCCTACTCTTTTGACTCATCAGATACAGTGTACAAAAAAAAAGCCGCAATGTCATTAACTTCAGAGCATTTCAAATGCGGAAGTCATGTTGTACACTCCTGTCGCCGCTCTCTTGATAAAAACTAAAACTAGTCTTATACTGACAGAATAGTCGCAGTGTGACGGATTTTTGTGCGCAGGGAATAAACTCTGACGCTTTTGCAAGAAGAGGATTGTATGGCAGGAATTTCTATTCGTGAAAAATATGGGGCAATCTTAAAAGACTTGGCTCAGTTTTCTGTTGCGGCGGATAAGATTGACGAAACAAATGTATATCAGAAGGCAAATCCCCAGACACGGAAATTCATGGACGTGCTTGTTGGCGAACACATGGAAAAAGGGAGTCGTCTGGAAGGCAAAGAAAATTTCCGTGCGTTCTACGATGCGGTCAAGGCAGGAAAATCTGGTTTGATTCTAATGGAGCATTACAGCAATGCCGATTTGCCCGCACTCTGTTGGCTTTTGGAGCATGATTTGGGCGAAGAAGGCAAAGACCTTTCCTCAAAAATCGTGGCGATTGCTGGAATGAAACTTAATGAGGCAGACCCGCTGGTAAAGGCGTTTGCAGAAAGTTTTACCCGCGTTGTCATCTATCCTACCCGCTCACTGAATAAAGCGGAAGAAACTGCCCAGAGCGAAGAAGAACGTGTCGCCGAAGAAAAAAAAGCCCGCACCATCAATTTGGCGGCAATGCGCGCAATGGACAAGTGCAAACGCGAAGGCGAAGTAATTCTGGTTTTCCCCAGCGGAACACGGTATCGCCCTGGTCACCCAGAGACAAAGCGCGGCTTGCGTGAAATTGACAGTTACCTGCGCATGTTCGACAAAATGATTCTGGTGACGATTAACGGAACGTGTCTGAACATCGACATGAACAATCCCGATGATATGCTGGCGGACAAACTTGAGCCTGCCGTGCAAATTTTTGCCGCAAGCCCCGTAATTGATTGCAAGCAGTACCGCAAAGATTACCTTGCCACACTGAGCGCAGACTGCCCCGACCCCAAGCAGGCAATGATTGACCATGTGATGGAACAGTTTGACATTCAGCACGCAGAAATTGAAAAACTAAAGTAATCCGCTATTCTGTTCTGTCGGGCATATTTTGTTCGGCTTTTGTTGCTTTTTTGTTTTCATACATCGCTTCATCAGCACGATTGAATATCTCTTCGTAGGTTTTGTCCGTGTTCGCGTCATAAACAGCAAGTCCTATCGCAACGGTTACGGGAAGAGACAATTTTTCCACAAAAACGGCAATTCTCTTCAGGCGCGCTTTAAATTGTTCCACAAGCGAATCCCGCTCTTCATACGCACCGTGTTCCAGAATGGCGACAAATTCATCTCCCCCGATTCTAAATACAGGACTATGCTTAAACACATCGCAGATAAGAGATGTTGAGGTAGTAATCAAATCGTTTCCCGCTTCGTGACCATACTTGTCGTTTATCACTTTAAGATTGTTAATATCCATCACCACAACGGCGTACTCAAACATTTCTTTGCCATTCATACGACGCTGCAATTCTTCCACGGTTCTCTTGTACGCCGACACATTCCGCACGCCCGTCAAAGAATCCCGGTACAGATAATTAGGCAGTTTTCTTAAAGTCTCCTCAAAACTCTTCGCAAGAATTCCCACTTCGTCATTTGAGCCAACAGGAAGTTTTGCGTTCAGGTCTCCGTCTGCAAGTTTCCTCGTTGCGGTGACCAAATCCATCAGCGGATTGATAATTCGATTCGTAATCCGCGAACTGATATAGATAAAGACTCCGGCAACCACAAACATCGCAAAAAACAGCATGAACATAAGCATTCTTCGCTGGTCATTGATTTCCCATTTTGAAGCCACCGTCGTCAGTTTCCAGCCGTTGTGCAGTTCAAGTGTATATGAACGGGAATTACTCCGATACGCAAAAGTCAAATCACCCGGGTCATAATCTTTGTGATAAATCGCCCTGTCCTGGTCATCAAGCAGATATGCAAAACCGGTCTTGTACAAAGAAATATCTTCCACTTCGTCCGCAATCAAGCGATGCAGAATATCCATTCCCACTACGCCGACAAATGTTCCCCGCACATAAATGGGAACGGCATACGAAATAATTTCCTGCCCCATATTTGAATCATAATAGGGCAGAATCCATGTAGCAGTCCCATTTTTTTTTGGCAGATAATACCGCCCCGCATGTTCAACGTCATATTCCGAAAACTGCGCAATATCAGGTATCTTTTGATTTAGAAACCGCGTATAATGGGAATCGTAAATCCAAAAATAGCCCTGCTGAGCCGGCACAAGATACGGATTAAGCAAAAAATAGTAGGCAACGCACCCTTTCACATGAAAGACAATCGTTCGGTTTGTGAGCAAAATCTGATTGATAAAATTCTCGCATTCCTTTGCGTCCGAAAGCCGTTCCAAGCCGCCTATTTCGCTCAAAATAATGTCCTTCATCGTGCCGACAGCCTGTTCAATGTTTCCTAAAATAATATCCAGCGTTTCTTTTGAGGCGCGGCATTTTAACTGAAGCGTATCCTGAGAATCTTTGTTGATAATTCGCGTAAGATGTACCAGACTAATCCCACCCAAAAGCACCGTAGCAAAAAGTGTACATCCGCTTACGAGAAGAATCAATTTTTTCTTAATAGAAAACATAGCACATCTCTTTTGTATTTATTTTTACATTTTTATTTACTATAAGTATAAACTGATTAGGCGATTTGAGCAAGGAAAAAGAATTTTTTACCTCATGCCGCCTTATCATGCGCCGATTCTGTCGGCTCACCGTTTTTTCGATTCCTCCGAGCAACTGGTGATGATAACATGTTTTTTTGTGCCAGTACGGTTAAAAAGACGGGCGACCAAATAGCCGTCCTGAGGAATGGTGCGATGGCAGACAGGGCAAGAGCGGCTCAGCCCAGATTCCACAGCGGGATAACAATGCGGGCACCCCATAACAATCATGCGCTGGTCAGGAGTGTCCATCGGACGGAAAATTTTGGAAGAGAGATTCTCATTTTTTGCAAGCGGCGTATTGCAGACAGGGCAGCGCACAAAGTCAATCATGCCGTTCTCATCTTTTTGGGTACGCAGTCCGGCATTTTGCGCAGAGTGATTCTTCTGACTAGGCTGCAAAAAATACCGCAGCGCAAGCACAATCAGCACAATTGCTGCCACACAGAACATTCCAATCAGCATCACATCCATATTATCAGTATAAAACAAGCGACACAAAAAGCAAGCCAGCGATTTAGCCAGTTCAGAAAAAAATCACGCAAAAATTTATCTGAAAAAATTTGTCAAATTTGAAATTCGATGATATAATTAGTGTGGGTAGAGTATAGATTGGGGTATCATGTCAGGTTCTCAAAGTTTTAGGAGAATAAGCGACGTATTATTTTCTCTTGATGAGAATTTAAATATTACGTACGCGAACAGAAGTTTCTTGCAATTACTCGACATTACGGATGGCAACCGAAGTCTAAAAGATTTTATCGATGCTGCTGATGCGGACACCCTTGCCTGTTTTCTGAAGAATTTTTCGCAGGAAAATAACAATCATAACTGCATCATCAACCTGCGGCTAGGCAAAAAGTCCGTCAATTGCATTCTGTATGTAAAAGAAAAGCAGAACAATATCTGTACAATCAGTCTGCAAGAACTGCATCTTTCGCAGGAAAATATGGAGCGGACAATTCTGCAAAACCGTGAATACACCGCGATTTTAGGGCAGTTCAATTCTTATCTTATTGTTTTTAACGGGAAAAGATATACCTTGTGCAACACAAAAGACATGAACGATGTCTATCGCGGCAACAAGACTGATTTTATGATTTATTTTGCTGATTTTTTTGACATCAACATCGAAGTTGACGCGTCAAAATATCAGTTTGATACTCTTTTTAACGACATCGAGCAGGGCATCGCGGAAAAAAATTACCGGCTTTTGCTTACCGATAACACACAACTTCTGGTCAGAACGATGCGCTCAAATGCCCGCAATTCTTTTGCCGTTATCGGTCTGATTACCCAGCGGAACGTAACCTTGACCGACAATACATACAGCGAAAAACGTGACGGTTTAACGGGCTTGTACAACAAAATTACGATTACCGATTTGGCAAAAAAGAAAGTCGATATGGCAAAGCAGCCCGCCACATTTATTATCATCGACATCGACAATTTTAAGGAATTCAACGACAATTTTGGCCACGCGTATGGCGACAAAGTTCTGGTCTCCGTGGCAAAAGTAATCGAAGATTCCGTGGGCGAACAAGGTCTTGCGGGAAGAATCGGTGGCGATGAATTTTTGTGCGTGCTGGATAAAACCGATGAGACAGACATCAGGGATATTGCCCGTACCATCAAAATGGGAGTCCAGTGGGGCATTCAGGCGGAAGCCCCAGACCAATTAGTTACCTGCTCAATCGGTATTGCCCGCGCGCCAGAAAATGCAAGCACGTATGAAGATTTGTTCTCGCTGGCGGACAAATGCCTGTACATCGCAAAAAAACGCGGGCGCAACTGCTACATCATCTACAAACCCGAAGTCCACAACAAGATGATTGTCATGCAGGAAGAAAGTGCGCGCAGTACCGCATCGGGCAAATTCTACATGGAAGGCGCGCTGTCCGAAATGGGCATTATCCGCGAAATCTACAACAAGAATGATGCCGACCACATCGAAAAATCTCTGTATATGCTGGCAGAATACCTGACGGTGCATAAAGTCTGCATCTACATTCAGCGCGAAAACGAAAAAGAATTCAAAAAAGCCTACATACTTGGCGTTAACGACATCGACATCCGACTTGCGCATCTGAATAATCCCGATGAAGACTACTTTAAATATCTGAACGCATACAATTTCCTGTATCTGGATAACGTAAACAATCTTGATACAATGGACAAAAATCGGTTCTATATGTATCAGGAGAACAATATCGCTTCTACGCTGGAAATTCTCTGTACCTGCGATGACAATAAGAGCAAGGCATTAGTTTGTTTTGACATCTACAAACCATCACACACATTTCAGACGCATAAAATTGTGTTCGCAATTATGGCCGCAAAGTTGATTTCGCACGAACTTTGCAGTACAATACAAGCATGAAAGTTATCGTTGCAGGTTCAGGCGGACGTGAGCACGCCATTGCATATACGCTCGCACAAAGTAATTCAGTAGAAGAAGTCATTTGCGTTCCGGGAAACGGTGGTACCGCGTTTGAATCAAAATGCCGCAATGTCAATCCGTCGGAGCGTGAAGGAACAAAGTCGCTCTCATTCAATCAGGCATTCGTAAAAATCGCACAGGAAGAAAAGGCAGACTTTGCCGTGATTGGCCCTGAAGACCCGCTGGCAGAAGGCATTGCAGACGCATTGTGGAGCGCAGGAATTCCCACGGTTGGTCCAAAAGCAAAAGGCGCGGCATTGGAAGCAAGCAAGGATGTGGCAAAAGTATTTATGAATAAATACGGTGTTGCCTGTGCCGAAAGCCAGACGTTTACCAATAAAGATGCCGCGCTTGCCTATGTAGAAGAAAAAGGTGCGCCGATTGTGATTAAGGCGGATGGTCTTGCCGCAGGAAAAGGCGTTGTTGTCGCAAAGACGCTGGAAGAGGCAAAAAATGCCGTCCAAGATTTAATGGAAGAAGGAAAGGTGGGAGATGCGGGCAAAAAACTCGTCATTGAAGAATATTTGCAAGGCGTAGAAATTTCGGTGCTTGCCGCAGTAAGCGTAACTCCCGAAAGCGCAAAGACGGGAAAAGCGGCAATCATTCCGTTCTTGCCCGCCCGCGACCACAAACGACTTTTAGACGGCGCACAAGGACCGAACACAGGCGGTATGGGTGCAGTCTGCCCGCTTTCTGATGTGAGCGCGGAAACTATGGCTCAGTTTGAAAAAGATATCTTGCAGCCCACGCTCAAAGGCATGATTGCCGAAGAGATGGATTACCGCGGATTTATTTTCTTCGGACTGATGCTGACCAAAAACGGTCCGAAGGCATTGGAATACAACGTGCGCCTTGGAGACCCGGAAACTCAGGCTGTCCTTCCGCTCATGCAGAGTGACTTTGCCGCACTGTGCCAGGCGATTACCAATGGAACGCTCGCAGATTTTACATTGGAATGGAAAGAAGGATTTCAGGTTGCGCCTGTTGCCGTAAGCGGAGGCTATCCCGGCTCATACAAAAAAGGTATGCCGATTACGATTAACGACAGCGCGCTGATTATGACCGGTGCAAAAATCTTTATGGCAGGAGCAATCGTAGACCGCCGCAAAAGTTCAAGCGCATTGGTCACCAGTGGCGGACGGGTACTTGCGTGCAGCGCGCATGGCGACACCTTTGATGACGCATGGAACAAAGCCTATACCGCGCTCAAATCGATTTCCTTTGATGGAATGCAGTACCGCAAGGACATCGGTTTGCCTGGCGCAGCGGAATCAAATTAATGTACGTAGAACTGATTGGCTATCTTGGCTCGCTTCTTATCGTTGTTTCTATGCTGATGACTTCAGTAGTAAAACTGCGCATCATCAATACGGTAGGAAGCGTGATTTTTACAGGATATGCCCTTACCATTCATTCTTATCCCACTGCCGCGATGAACACAGCCCTTGTGCTTATCAATTTGTACAACATCTTCAAAATTTTTCGGGGAAAACGCGAATATACTATTGTCCGCCTGAATCCAAACGATGTTTTCCTGCGTTTTTTTCTTGATTCGCATGAACTTGACATCAAAAAATTCTTCCCCAAGTTCAACAAACTGCTTTTTTATGATTACGCGCTTATTATCTGCCACAAAACCGACACTATCGGCATTTTTTTGGGAAAATCAGGCCCTGACGGTACGCTGACCATTCATCTTGACTACACAGCACTTTCCTACCGCGACAGTTCCGTTGGCTCAAATTTGTATAAATGGCTCGCTTCCCAACCACTGAAAAAACTTATCGTGACCGCTCCCAGCCCTGCCCATCAGCCTTACCTTACAAAAATGGGCTTTGTGCAAGACGGCGAACAGTTCATAAAAATGATGTAAATTCCTACACCGCCAGTTCTTCCCAGCGCGCATAATTTTTTTCTAGTTGCGCCTGAACAGCGGCATATTCAGCCCCGGCGGCTTTGGCTTTTGTGTAGTCGCTGTCGCTCATGGCAGATTCGAGGACGGGGAGACGGGCTTCCAGTTCGGCGATTTCTGCTTCAAGCCGCTCAAATTCGCGCTGTTCTTTGAAAGTAAGTTTGCGCGGCTTTTCTTGTGTATTCTGCATAAAGGGGGAAGTCTCCCCCTCGCTCCAACCGCTCTGGTTTCGGCTGCGCTCAACCGCCGCGTTTTCCGCTACCTCCTCTCCTAAGGGGGATGCCCCCTTAAAATCCCCCTGTTTGCTCTGTCTGCTGCTAAGTTTATCTTGCGCTTCCTTTTGAAGAACCGCCCGATAGTCCAAATATTCACTGCATTTGCCGACAAAACCGCTTACGCTGCCGTCGTCTTCAAGGATAAAAAGCGTGTCAGCGATTTTGTCCATGAAGTAGCGGTCGTGGCTCACAAGGAGCAGACAACCTTTGTAGCCCAACAGGAAGTTTTCCAGAATGTTCATCGTGAAAATGTCAAAGTCATTGGTCGGCTCGTCGAGGATGAGGAAATTGGGATTACTCATCAAAAGCCGCACCAAAAAGACGCGTTTCCGTTCGCCGCCACTGAGGGTGGAGAGGGGGCTGTGCTGGATTTTGCCTTCAAATCCGAAGTCGTTCAAAAACTGCGCGGCGGAAAGGGTTTTGCCGTCGTTCATCGTGATTACTTCGGCGGCTTCCTTGATGTATTCGAGCACGGTGAGCGACAGGTCTGCAAATTGCGGATTCTGCTGGTAGTACCCGAACACGGTGTTTTCGCCTTTGACGATGGTTCCGCTGTCTGGCTGGATGCTCCCTGTAATGATGTTGAGCAACGTAGATTTTCCGCTTCCGTTGTCTCCGAAGATTCCGATTTTTTCTCCCTTGCTGAACGTGTAGGAAAAATTGCGGAGTACGGGAACGGGGGATTTTAAGGGGGTGTCCCCCTTAGGAGAGAGGGTAGCGGAAGACTGCGAAGCGGGCTGGAGCGAGGGGGAGACTTCCCCCACATAGCCTTTTGGAAAATTCTTGCTGAGTCCGTGGAGTTCAAGGATTTTTCCGCCAAGGCGACGACCTGCTACTTCAAACTGAAAGCCTTTGTCGGCGGCAAATTTTTCGCGGTTTATCAACTGCATATCGCGCTGAATACGAGCCTTTGCCTTTGTACCACGAGCGCACGGCCCGCGCAAAAGCCAGTCGCGTTCAAAGCGCAAAACACTTTCGATGCGGCGTTCGGTGTTGGCCTCTATTTCGGCTTCAATTTCCTTTTTTTCGAGGTAGGTTGAATAATTGCCCTGATAGAGTTTGAGCCGGGTGCGGGCAAGTTCGTAGATGTTGGTGCAAACTGCGTCCAAAAAGTAGCGGTCGTGCGTGACCATGAGGACGGTACGGTCTGTGTCGCGCAGGTAGTTTTGCAGCCAGTAAATCGTGGTGATGTCAAGGTGATTGGTCGGCTCGTCAAGCAAAAGCAGTTTTGTGTCTTCCACGAGAACTTGGGCAAGCGCGACTTTTTTAACCATGCCGCCAGAAAGCGTTCCCATTTTGCGGGTCATGTCGGTAATGCCAAGCGTGCTGAGAATGGAACGGATTTGCGCCTCATAGTTCCACAGGTCGCCCGCGTCCATTTTTTGCGTAAGGGAATCAAACCGCTCTTGCAGATGCGCAGGAACGGTGGTTGCATCCGCCATCTCTTTGCAGATTTCTTCGTATTCGCGGATAAGGCGCAGTTTGGGGCTATCGTGCGCGGAGAAAACATGCTCGCGGATGGTTGCCTCGGGATTGAATGTGGGATTCTGCGGCAAGAAACTGACGCCTGCGCTCTTGTTGATGACGACGGTGCCTTCATCGGGAGCAAGTACGCCCGCAATTGTGGCAAGCAAGGTGGATTTTCCCGTGCCGTTGCGACCAATGACGGCGGCTTTTTCCCCCGCGTCCATGCCGAACGTCACGCCCGTAAACAGCGGCGATTCACGGCCGATTTTAGATAGATTTTGTATGGAAAGAATGTTCATAGGGGCGAATTACCTTGCTTTTTTCTATTGTAGTGCAGGCGAGGCGAAAAAACAAGGCATACCGTATAAGATATGCCTGTTTCGCCGTTAGCATCAGTAGTGCTTGTGTTACTTTTTGTGTGCCGCCGCCTGAATGTCAAGGTTACGCTCTACGTAATGACCTTCATGCAGATAATCGTCAATCGCTGTTCCGACGATGTTGTTCCAGTAATTGTTCGCCAGCGTAAAGACCGCGCTTGTCACAAGCAGAACCAAGGTTTCTGTATCGTAGCGTTTCTGCAATGGCTCATATACGGCATCGGGAACATGATTCGGGTCTTTTACCAATGCGGCGGCAAAATCAAGCAATTCAACTTCCTCATCAGTAAATTCAAAATGCTCAAAATCGGTGATTCCCAATTGGTCTTCCAGAACCCACTTAAAGTAATTTCCGCAGATGGGGCATTCGTTGCCGGAAGAAATGGCATAACCAAACAGAATGTCCGCGCGCTTACCGATTTTTTCTCTCAGTTTGTCTCCGACTTCATACGAGCCTTCTTCAAGCGAAACAAATGATACAACGCTATTCAGCAAAGTCTCTTTCATGTTGGTGATTCTGCGCCCTTTTGCAACGTGCGCATCAATTGCCGCCTGCTGTTCTGCCGTTGTGTGCTTCAAGTCAATCCGTGGGATAAGTTTTTTTCTTTCCATAAATACTTCCTCCTGATTTATGTTATTTTTTTCTTTATTTAAACAGACATTCCCATGCCCGCTTTTTGCTTTTTTTCGATAAAAATAAAGAGCCGCGAAAATACTACGCTGAACAGAATATAAAATACGCCGACCAGCACATACGCCTCTATGAATCTATAGCCGATTTCCGCCTGCAATTTCGCCGCCGACATCATATCAATCACAGAAATCGTGAATACAACCGCCGTTCCTTTGAGCAACGCAAGAAAAAAGTTAAAATAATTTGGCAGCGCAACCACAATCGCCTGCGGAATAAGAATGCGCCAGTACGTCTGAAAGCCTGTCATGCCAAGCGCGTGCGCCGCCTCATGCTGTCTCATATCCACCGAACTGAACGCGCCTCGGATAATCTCGCTCAAAAATGCCGAAGAGTATAGCGTAAGCGTTATGATTGCAATGAGCGTATTGTTCAAGTTAATGACGCTCAATTTTCTTACGCCGCCATAAAACACAAAATTGATAAACTTCGGAGTTCCGTAATATGCCACAAAAAGCAGAACCAAAAGCGGAACACTCCTAAAAAATGAAATATACAGCCCGAACAACTGGGACAGAACTGGAACTTTGTGAATCCGAATGAGTGCGATGCCAAATCCAAGCACCACTCCTGCGATAACTGGAAATACCGTCAGAAATAATGTCATCGGAGCGGCAGAAATGATATAGCCGATGTTGTCCCGTATAAATTCCCAAGAAAAATTCATGCCGCTACATCCTTTTTTGTCGCCATTGTCTTAAATCCCTTGCCGAACACTCGTTCAAGAGCCTTAAAAATCTGCGTAATGCCAACCGCCAATGCCCAATAAATCAGCGCACAGATAAAATACATCTCAAATGTCTGTGTGCGTGAAGCATTCACATCCAGTTGCCGCGCCTTACCCAAGATGTCGAAAATGCCGAGCGTATAGACCAAAGCCGTCGCCTGCACCATCGAAAGCACCGCGCTTCCCAGATTCGGCAGGATAACATACACGCCCTGCGGAAAAATGACGTGTATAAACCGCTGCCATTTTGTATAGCCCAGCGCGTGAGCCGCTTCCAACTGCCCTTTTTCGATGGAAGTGTACGCGCTTCTAAACATTTCGCTTGCGTTCGTCATCAACTCAATGACCAGCGCAATCACGATAAAAACAGGCTTGGGCCATCTGCTGATGTTCACACCAAAAATCCCGCTGGCAAGATTCGGCAGACCAAAATAAACGATGTAGAGCAACACCACAATCGGAATTCCGCGGATAATATCCGTTCCCACTGTGAGCAGTGATTTCAGCCATTTTGGGCCGCTGATTTTCCCCCATGCAGCAAGGAGTCCGAGCGGCCAGCCAAACAGGAGCGCAAATCCAGTAAAATACAGGGTGACGGGCAACGCTTTCAGAATCTTTGGCAATGATTCAATGATGAATACTATGTCAAATGTCTCTCTTACTACCATAGGGAATTCTTCCTGTTTTCAGTCTTAATTACTTGCCATATTTTTTGGCAATATCAAACACGTCATATCCAAACGTCGCAACGGAGAGTTTGGAAAGCGTTCCGTTTTCTTTGAGCGTCGCCAGTCCTTTGTTGACCGCTTCCCCCAGTTCTGTCTCATTCTTGTTGATGATGGTGTATGTCGGCACAACATCAATCGGGTCAGAAATCTTCAATCCAGTCACCACTTCCTTTTTCTGCAAATTGTAGACCGGAATCAAATCAACCGCAAAATCGTAATCTCCTGCGCGAATGGAAGCGAACAAATCCGCATAGTTGTTCACAGGGGTCAGCACAAAGTCAATCTTTTTGTCGGGATGAGCCGCGTTCCAAGTCTCCAAAATCAACCTGATTCCGCCAGCCGCACCAACCGTGTATGACTTTCTTCCCGTATCATGCGCCACCGCCAAATCGGTGATGTTGTCATTCTCACGCTGAATAATGCCCACCGCCGTGTAGCCCATGTTGTTCTCTGGCAGATAATAGGTCACTTTCCGCTGGTCTGTTTTGAACAGGGAGTTGATTCCCGCCTGATACGTTCCCGCCTGTACGCCTACGTTCATCGTCTCTTTGTCCGCAATCTCGTACTTAAACGTGTACTGCGGCAACAATTCGTCCAACGCCTTAAAGACTTCCACATCGTAGCCCGCCGCGTTTCCGTTGTCGTCCGCATACGTAATGGGATAGTAGCCTGGAGCAACCGCAACCGTAATCGTCCGTGCGCCGCCTGCCGCTTTTTTGTCCTTGCTGCAACCCGCAAATGAAACTGCCGCCACAAATCCTGCTGCCAAAAGTACCAATGCCTTCGTTTCTTTTTTCATAGTAAACTCCTTTTAAAATCCGCGTTAGCGGTTGTGTTTTGTTTTATTTTTATTCTGACTATCTTAAATCTGATAGTTTGGTGGATAGAGAAATTCGATAAAGTTCTTTGTCCGTTCCTCCTTGGGATTCGTAAATATTTCGTTCGGCGTTCCTTCCTCAACGATTGAACCGCCGTCCATAAAAATGATTTTGTCGCACAATTCGCGGGCAAAATCAATTTCGTGCGTGACGATAAGCATGGTGATGCCGTCCTTCGCAATCTTTCTGATGGTGTTCAAAATCTCGTTCGTCAGTTCAGGGTCAAGCGCGCTTGTCGGCTCGTCCAAAAGCAAAATCGAAGGTTCCATCGCAACCGCCCGCGCAATCGCCGTCCGCTGCTGCTGCCCGCCGGAAAGTTGCGAGGGATACGAATTCTCCCATTCCAGCATCCCCACTTTTTCCAACTGAGCACGCGCAATTTCACGAGCCTGATTTTTGGGAATTTTTTTTACAATGGTCAGCCCTTCCATCACATTTTCAAGCGCAGTCTTATTTTTGAACAGATTGTAAGACTGAAACACCATGTCACTTTTTAAGCAGAGCGCGCGAATATCCCTGCGGGTTGCCGCCGTTACCTGCACTTTTGTATCGTCAATCGTAATCGTTCCGCTGTCTGCCTTTTCCAGAAAATTGACGCACCGAAGCAACGTCGTCTTTCCTGTTCCGCTCGGCCCGATGATAGAAACAATTTCCCCCGTGTTCACCGTAAGGTTAATGTCATTCAGAATTTTTTTCGTTCCGAATGATTTATGCAGATGTTCTATTTTCAGCATACCAAACCCCTTCTATCCGTTACGCAATGCCGTTCACGATTTCAAGCAAATGCTCTTTGCTCTTGTACCCGATTGTCTTTTTGACGACCTCGCCCTGCTTGAAAAAGAGCAACGTAGGAAGCGACATCACATTGTATTTGCCCGCGATTTCGTCCGCTCCGTCCGCATCCAAATTCACGCTGAACACCGCAATATCGCTCCGCTCACCCGCAACTTCTTCCACAATCGGCTTCAGCACCTTGCACGCCCCGCACCATTCTGCCCAAAAGTCCACGATGACCGGCTTTTCCGACTGCAAAACGCGTTTCTCAAAATCACTCGCACTGTTTAGTTCCTGTAATGCCATTTCCATTTCCTCTAATTCATATTAACATACTAGGGAAATAAGAAATAAATGTCAATAGGAATTCAGAAAAATCTGATTTTTTTTCGGACAATTTAAAGCGAAACGCGCAGAAGCCAACAAATCCCGCATTTTTTAAGAACTTTCTCCTTGACAAGACACACATTCCGGCATATTATAATATATGAACACTTGTTCAAATGTTTAAGAGGTCACATGAACGAACCGACAGAAAACACCGAAACCACACAGAACACCATTTCCCCGCAGGCATTGCAAACCGTGCGCGACGAAATGCCCGATGAGGACACTTTGTTTGACCTTGCCGAATTGTTCAAAATTTTCGGCGATTCCACGCGCATCAAGATTCTTTTTGCCCTTTTGGGGCGGGAACTTTCCGTGGGCGATATTGCCGAAGTCCTTTCCATGACGCAGAGTGCCATCAGCCACCAATTGCGCGTCCTAAAGGCGAACGGTCTGGTGCGTTTTCGGCGCGAAGGCAAATCCCTCATTTACGCGCTCAGCGACGACCACGTGACCAAAATCTTGAACATGGGTTTGGAGCATATTGAGGAGTGATTTTTGGGCGTTTGCCGGGCTTTTCGGGGTTCCGCTGTCGCTCCATTGCTGACGCAACGCGCAAGCGCGCCCCTACAATCCCTAACGCATAGGAGGCATGATTATGGAACAAGAAGAACATACACACGAACATTCACACGAAGCGCACATTCACTGCGCCTGCGGCTGTCACGACCACGATGACCATGATGAAGACGAAGGCGGCGCACTCAAAAAAATTCTGCTTGCCGCCGTGCTGTTTGCCGCCGCATTGCTTGTGGAGCATCTGCCGTTTTTTGCTCCCGAACGCCTTGCAAATCTGCTTGGCGGCACAGTTACGGGCGAAACAGTTGCAACCGCCGTCCGTGCCTTTTATATCGTACTGTACCTTGCCGCCTACCTTACCTGCGGGAAAAGCGTTGTACTTGGCGCACTAGCGAATATCCGCAAAGGCAAAGTGTTTGACGAGCAGTTTCTGATGACAATTGCTTCTCTTGGCGCGGTCTTTGTCGGCGAATTTGCCGAAGCCGTGGCAGTCATGCTGTTCTATCAAGTTGGCGAATTTTTTCAGGATTACGCCGTGGATAAATCCCGCGATTCAATTTCCGCGCTCATGGACATCCGACCCGACCACGCCACCGTCATTTCCGAAGGTGAGCGCAAAACCGTTCATGCCGAAGATGTGCCAGTCGGTGCAATCATCGAAATCAAACCGGGCGAGCGTGTTCCGTTAGACTGCATTATTCAGTCTGGCACATCGTTTGTCGATACCTCTGCGCTCACAGGCGAAAGTGTTCCGCGTGAAGTGTCTGCTGGCTGTGAAATTATGGCGGGCTTTGTGAACACACACGGCGTTCTGACTGCTCAAGTAACCAAACCCTACGGCGAAAGTGCCGTCACCCGCATCCTTGAGCTGACCGAAAAAGCTGTGGCGGTTAAGGCAAAAAGCGAAAAATTTATTACGCGATTTGCAAAAATCTACACGCCGATTGTCTGCATACTTGCTGTTTTGGTCGCGCTTGTACCGCCGTTCGCGCTCAAATTATTTGCGCCCGCCCTGTTCGCCCAATACGGATGGTCAGTGTGGGCATACCGTGCGCTCACGTTCCTTGTCGTTTCCTGTCCATGTGCGCTCGTCATTTCCGTGCCGCTCTCGTTTTTCAGCGGAATCGGTGCGGCAAGCAGTCAAGGCATTTTGGTCAAAGGAAGCAATTATATAGAAGCATTGGCACAGGTAAAAATCGCCGTGTTCGACAAAACGGGAACGCTTACCAAAGGCACCTTTGCCGTCACGTCAATCAACCCAGCAGAATCAAATCTTTCCGAAGATAAACTGCTCGCGATTGCCGCCCATGCAGAAGGCTTTTCAAATCACCCGATTTCCCTGTCGCTCCGTGCGGCTCATTCCTGCCCCCTGTGCGGAAAAATTCCCTGCAAAAATGTCATAGAAATCAGCGGACAAGGCATTCAAGTTGAACTGAACGGCGAGGTTGTGCTTGCCGGAAACCGCGCCCTCATGCTTTCCAAAAACGTAACTGGCTTTGACGAAAACATTTCTTCCGAAGTGGGAACTGTCATCTACATTGCCGTGGAGGGTGCGTACAAAGGATTCATCATCATCAGTGACGAAGCAAAAGAGGATGCAAAGGAGTCTATTTCCCTGCTCAAAAAACTCGGCATAAAAAAGACCGTCATGCTCACGGGAGACACAAAAGCCGTCGCACAAAAAGTCGCCTCTGACCTTGGCGTAGACACCGTGTTTGCAGAACTTCTGCCGCAAGACAAAGTTTCTCGCATGGAAGCACTGCTTTCTAACGGAGAAAAACTGTTGTTCGTGGGCGACGGCATAAACGACAGCCCTGTGCTTGCCCGCGCCGATGTTGGCATTGCGATGGGTGCGCTCGGAAGTGATGCTGCAATCGAAGCCGCGGATGTGGTCATCATGGACGATAAACCAAGCCGCCTTGCCACTGCAATCAAAATCGCCCGAAAAACCGTCCGCGTTGTCTGGCAGAACATCATTTTCGCGCTCGGCGTAAAAGTGGCGATTATGCTTTTGGAGGCAATCGGAATCGCAAACATGTGGGTCGCTGTCTTTGGCGACGTGGGTGTGGCGTTTCTCTGCGTACTGAACGCGATGCGACTGCTACAGGCTGGGAAAAACTATAAAGTGTAAATTGCATACTTTAAAATAATGAAAGGGGGAACGCCACCTTTTTACAAAAGGTACTTCTTTCCCCCTTTCAATCCCCTAATCTTCCAAAATCACCATAAAGGCAATCTTAGTCAATTATTTTTCGTCTTCGTCCTGCAATGCGTCATAACCGCTTTCGCCAGTACGAACCTTAACGGCATCTGCAATATCGAACACGAAAATCTTACCGTCTCCGATGTGACCAGTGTACAAAGCCTTTCGTGCCGCTTCAATCACATGCTCTACAGGCACTTTGCTGACTACGATTTCTACCTTAATCTTAGGCAACAGGTTGATGTCCACTGGCGCGCCACGATAGAATTCGCTTGCACCCTTCTGGAAACCACACCCCATCACGTTGCTTACGGTCATACCCGTAATTCCAATGCCGTTTAGGGCGCGCTTCAAAACATCGAACTTGTTCTGGCGCGTAATGATTGTCACCTGGCTCAACTTCTTGTCGCTCATGCTTGAACTGCGGATAACCGGAATCGCGCTTTCCACAGGAAGTGTTACGCCCGCTTCCTTTGCCTCCTCAAGTTCTTCTGCCGTATACGGAATGGCAAATCCCGCGTAACTTGAAGCCAAGCCATGCTCCAGCTTATCCAGACCAAGGATTTCTTCCTCAGCCGTAACGCGCAAACCAATCGTCTTCTTCAAGACAAGGAACGCAATCGTAATCGTCACCACCGTCCACAGGATGATGATTCCCATGCCGCCCAACTGCTTTCCCAGCTGAGCCACGCCGCCGCCGTAGAAGACACCCTCTCCGATGCCAGCCAGCTCAAATCCCGGGGCAGACTTTGTTGCAAACAAACCGACCGCAATCGTACCCCAGATACCGTTCATCATGTGGACAGCAACCGCGCCAACCGGGTCGTCAATGTGCAGCTTGTAGTCCAAGAGCCATACGCCAAAAATCACGAGCAGTCCAGCAACAGCACCAATTACCGCCGCACCCGCACAGTCAGCCACATCACACGGCGCGGTAATCGCAACCAAGCCTGCAAGAGATGCGTTCAAACACATTGAAACATCAGGCTTACCGTACTTAATCCAAGTAAAGAGCATTGCAACCACCGTAGCCACAGCAGGCGCAACCGTTGTGGTCAAGAAGATTGAACCGAGTGTGGGCAAATCAGTTGCAGCCGCGCCGTTGAATCCGTACCAACCCAACCACAAGATGAACACACCCAGCGCACCCATCGCAATGTTGTGTCCGGGGAAACCGTGTACACTCGTCACTTTTCCGCTCTTGTCACGACCAAACTTACCCAGACGCGCACCGAGCATAGCCGCACCAATCAGCGCACAGATACCGCCGACCATGTGAATACAGGCAGAACCCGCGTAGTCGTGAAATCCCCACTGCGCCAAGAATCCGCCGCCCCATGTCCAGTGCGCCTCAATCGGATAGATGATGCCCGAAATAATCGCAGAATAGATACAGTAGGTGCTGAACTTAGTGCGCTCCGCCATTGCGCCAGACACAATCGTTGCCGTTGTCGCACAGAACACCAAGTTGAACACAAAGCCGGAAAAATCAAATGTGGCGTACTCACTGAACACACTGAATCCCGGCTTTCCCAGCACAGACCAAATTCCCTTGCTCACTTCGCCCGTCACGGGGTCGGTGTAACTCAGCATAAGGCTTGCGCCGATTAAGAACCACATCACCGTACCAATACAGAAGTCCATCAAGTTTTTCATGATGATGTTGCCAGTATTCTTTGCGCGAGTAAATCCTGCCTCCACCATGGCAAAGCCCGCCTGCATCCAGAACACCAGCGCGGCACCCGCCAGGAACCACACGCCCCAAATCTCTCCCTGCAAGGAAGAAACAACTTCGGTAATTTCCATATTTTTACCTCCTATGAAAAAAAATGGCGCACAACGACAAAAAAGCCATTGTGCGCCCCATTGCGCAAAAACAAAGGCGATGTGAAAACTCTTCTCGACTTCCGCAAGAAAAGCGTTCACATCGCCTTTGATGTTTACACTCATAGATATACCGATTTTAACGAATTATGTCAATAAAAAGTGCAAAATTTTCTGTAAATTTCGCACTTTTTTTGTCTTTTTTTCTGATTTTTGAGCACTTTAGCGGTATTTTGTAAGATAAAATTGATTATTTTGCTGAAAACAAGAAAATTTTAAGCAAATTTCAAGATTTTTCGCAAAACTAATGCCTATTTTTTAGTAAAAACCATATTTTATAAGAAAATAGTGAGAAAAATGCCTTTTTAAAGGAAAAAATAAAGCATCTTTGATGCAAAAGTCCGCTCAATGATGATTTTCTACGTCTTATGAAAAGCAATAAGCAATCCGTACAGCACACAGAAAAGAATCGCCGCAACCAGCGACGGAATTTTGTACGGCGTAATTGCTGTCACCGCAATTCCAAGGAAAACTATCCGCAACACGACAGGAAGTTTTTTCTCCACATAGCCCTGCACGGCAATCGCCACAGACAGAGACACCACGACCGCCGATGCCGCCGTAACAAGCGTCCTCACATCCAACCCGATATGCAGATAATCCGTATTCA
Source organism: Treponema sp. (assembly GCA_017449285.1). Taxonomy (GTDB): domain Bacteria; phylum Spirochaetota; class Spirochaetia; order Treponematales; family Treponemataceae; genus Treponema_D. The sequence continues at coordinate 52,352 of JAFSJX010000050.1, read as the reverse complement.
GCACAAAGGCAAACGGCAGGATAAATCCCGTAATGCCGATTTTACATGCTGTCCAACTCACTTTTATAGGATTTTCATTCGCAATGCTTGCGGCCGCATACGAGGCAACGGCAACAGGCGGCGTAATCGCTGAAATTGAAGCAAAAAAGAGCAGGAACAAATGCGCAGGAAAAGTTTCCACTCCCAGATTGATGAGCGCAGGTGCAATCGCCGTAGCACAAACTATGTATGCCGCCGTGGTAGGCAACCCCATGCCAAGCATTGCACAGACAAGCATGGAAAGCACCAGCGAAAGCAGAAGCGAATTACTGCCCAACTGCACGATGAAATTGGAGAATTTTAACCCCAGGCCGGTAAGCGAAAAAACACCTACGATAATGCCGGAAGTCGCACAGGCACTCAGCACGGAACAAAGCGACCGTCCTGCCGCCACCGCGCCATTCACCAGTTTTCTGCCCGTAATCCTGTCCTTGGGGTCAATAACACCACAGACAATGACAGCAAGCGTAGCGTAAATTGCCGCAACCATCGGTGTCGTCCCAATCACCAGCAGCAGTACCAGAAGAATCGCAATCGGGATGAACAGTTTCAGGCTTCTCAACACTGACTTTCGCACATCCTGAACTTCCTGCAAATCAATTCCTTTGATATTGTAGCGAACCGCTTCCAAATCTACCATCTTAAAAAGGCAGAGATAATACATTACGGCAGGTATAACCGCACCGATACACACAACGGAATACGGAACGCCCGCAATATCAGCAAGCACAAACGCCGCCGCTCCCATAACAGGAGGCATTATCTGTCCCCCCGTACTTGCCACGGCTTCAATCGCCCCTGCGCTTGCGGAAGGATACCCGTTTCGTTTCATCAGCGGAATGGTAAATGCACCTGTGCTGACTACATTTGCCACACAACTGCCGCTTATCGTACCGAACAATGCACTTCCGACGATTGCCATTTTTGCCGGTCCCCCACGCTGTTTTCCTGTCAAAGCAAGCGCAAGATTCTGGAAAATAACATCCGCACCCGAAGCGTTCAGATATGCGGCAAAAATCAAAAACAGATACACATTTGCGGCGCACGTTCCTGTAGGCACTCCGTAAATTCCGCGGTCACTAAACAGAGCAAGCACAATGCGCGGAAGACTGTATCCACGGTGTCCAAACAAGCCCGGAATTTTGTCGCCAAAAAGCGCGTACACTACGGCAACTAATGCTATTATGGGAAGACTTTTACCCAAAACGCGCCGCGCAGATTCCAGCACAATCACGCTTAAAATCAGCCCGAAGACAAAAATTTTTTGCGTAACCATGCCGCTCTGCATATCCTGCACATAATTGTCAAAATCAATGATGACATAGAGATTGATGACCAGCACTGCCAGAATAATCGCCCAGTCAATAATGTGGCACACGATATGCGCAGAACAAGAAAGTTCTCTTTTTTTAAATGATTTTTCCAGCGGGAAATACAGAAAAATCAGGACAAGTCCAATCATCACATGATACGCGTAGAACTGAATGCTCGGCAACGTGAATGCGGTGTAATTGCCGATATGCAGTGCAACGGCAAAAAGCGACACAAACACTATGATTCCCCGCACTATGGTATCATACACGCTCGTTACATCGGTCTTGTCCATCATCTTTCTTCTCCCCGGCCTTCCACATTACGGAATCAGCGATTTGGGAACATCAATACCTTTTTCTTTCAGATATTTGATAACTCCCGGATGCAAAGGAACATTGAAACTCTTCTCATACTTCGGGTCACAATATATCAGGCTCTTGTGCAATGCCAGAAGCTCAGGATTATTCTCAAACAACGTCTTTGCAATCGTATACGCATCGTTCACGGACAATTTTTTAGAGACGACGAGCATATTCCATTCAGAAATAGTCGGTATATCCTCGGTCACGCCCTGATATGAACCGGCCGGCAACACATCCGCACTATAGAAACTGTAATTGTCGGAAAGATATTTCTGCTCGTCCGCCGTCAAGCCGATAAAGCGCAGTTTTTTTGTCGCTTCAAGTTGCGTAATAGCCGCAAATGGCGGATAAGAGAACAAGACCGCAATGTCCACCTGTCCCTGTGAGACTGCGGTTGCTGTTGCCCCATGCCCATCATTAAAGATAGATGCCGGTTTCAGTCCCATCTTGTCAAACGCTGTCCGCAGAACACCGTCCATAGCGGCACCCTTTGAGCCAAGCCCCACAATTTTTCCGTTGATGTCGGACAATTTCTTAATCGAATTGTTCTCAAGCACATACATCGTCATAAACGAAGGATAGAGCGGCACAAGTCCACGCACATTTTTCATCGGCTTGCCGTTTGTCCATTTTGCCGTTCCGTTCAAGCCTTCAGAAAGAGAAGATGTCATGGCGATTCCCAAGTCAAGGTCACCGCTTTCTATCATGGCAAGATTTGCCGTTCCGCCACCCGTCTCTTCCGCCGTGAACACATACTTGCCGCTCAACTTGCTGTTCAGAATAGTGGCAAGTCCACCGCCAATCAAATAGAAATTTCCGCCCGTAGAGCCAGTGCCAAACGAAAGCTTTGCAGCCTTGTCTTTTTTTGCAAACAACGGATTTCCCAACGCCATTGCCACCAGCAACAGCACAACGATTTTTTTCATAAAAACCCCCTGTATTTTTTATATGAAGCACTTTTAGTGCTTAACACCATATTTATCTATAACGCCCATTTCACCCATCAATTTTTCCAGCTCATCTCGGCGATGACCGCTATATTCCTGATAAGGACGGCGCAGATGCCCCCCTGGAAGCCTCAGGATGTCCAGAGCCGCCTTTATGACAATAGGATTAGAAAACGTGTACAACTGCTGCAAAAGCGGAAACCACTTAAAATATTCCGCACGGCTCGACTCCATAATCTCCGTACTCGTCCATGGACGCGAATAGAACGCTGATTCTTCCGGGATGATATTTCCGCCGATGTTCGCTGTTCCCGTGCCGCCTACAGCAAGCGTCGGAAGCACAATCGAATATTTCGGAAAGTCGCAGCACATAATCTTGACTTTGCCACCGCATAATCGCTGCACCTGCACCAATTGTTCCACCGACCCCATCGCCTCTTTGTCCAGCACGAAATGCGGATGCTTGTCAGACAGTTTTTTTATCGTCTCTGGCTCGACATGCACACCAAGCCGGGAAGGATTATTGTATATCCCGCACGGAATACCAATAGCACTCATGCAGGAATCAAAATGCGCAAAAGCAGCCGTCTGGGGGATAAGAACATACGGTGGCACGGTAAAAATCACACCGTCCGCACGCTCGCTCTCACAATACTTCGCAAAAGCAATGCTTTGTTCCGTCGTAGGAGCCGCCGCGCCGAAAAACACAGGAATCCTGCCGTCTGCAATTTTGATGACTTCATGCACAATCTGCTTTTTCTCTTCAATTGAAAGAAGCGTTGTTTCCCCTGCAGAACCAAGCACAAAAATCTGAGACGTACCATATTTTATTTGCCGTTCAATTAGCGTCTCAAAGCCCTTAAAATCAATGTCGTCATCTGCCGTAAACGGCGTTGGAAGCGCAACAAACGAACCCTGCAAATTTGTCATATATTACCTACTTTCCTATGGTTTTAGTATGAATTAAACGTAGTATAATTTCTTTCATTTCTCCGTGTCAATAGATTTTTATGTTTTATGTTTTTTACGAAAATTACCAATCCCGCCGCAAAGACCGAGGTACGCGCCATCCGCACCAGCCAAGACAAAAAAATCCCCCGACACATTTCTGCATCAGGGGATTCTTCAGTAATTGTACTGCAACGGAATCTCAGACCGTATGCCTCTTAGACGCGGAACAGCAAATCTGCGTAACTCGGATACGGCTTGTATTTTTCGCCCAGAAGCGGCTCCATTTTGTCCGCCACCGCGCGAGCCGCTGCCATCTGCGGCAAGATTTCGTCTGCATAGAAGCGCGCCTGTTTTGCCTCGTCGCTGATTTTGTTCGCCTTTTCATGCACCTTCGCAAGTTTTTCGGCTTCCACAACCAGTTCATCGGCAAGTTCGCTCATCTCTTTTACGACTGCCGCACCTGCCGCACATTTTGCGCCCTTAGCAACCTGTTTTACTTTGAGTACGGTTTCTGCCGCATCATTCATAAAACTGTATGCCGCCGGAAGAATATCCTTGTAAATCATATCGAGCATCGTGTTCACTTCGATGTTCAGAATCTTGGAATACTTTTCCAGTTTGACCGCGTGATGGCTCTTCATCTCGGTCTTGGTGTAAACGCCGTATTTGGTGTACAAATCGACGTTTTTCTTGTCCAAGTAGTGTTCCATCGCATCGGGCAAAGTGCGCAAATTCATCAGACCACGCGCCTCGGCTTCCTGCACCCATTTTTCGTCATAACCGTTACCGTTAAAGATAATCCGCTTATGCTCGGTAATAGTGCGCTTAATTAAGTCCGCCAACACCGTATTAAAGTCTTTTGCGCCTTCCAGTTCGGTCGCAAATTCGTCCAGTTCCTTTGCAATCACCGTGTTCAAGACCACGTTCGGACCGCTGATTGAAAGCGCAGAGCCAACGGAACGGAACTCAAACTTGTTTCCCGTAAAGGCAAACGGTGAAGTTCTGTTGCGGTCGGTCGTATCCTTGGGGATTTTCGGCAGAACCGTAACGCCAACTTCCATCTGCTGCTTGACGCGGCCGCCATAGGGAATCCCCTTTTCGATTGAATCAAGCACAGCCTGCAACTCTTCGCCCAAGAAGATGGAGATGATTGCCGGCGGCGCCTCATTCGCGCCAAGGCGGTGGTCGTTACCCGCAGAAGCCACGCTCGCACGGAGCAAGTCCTGAAACTCATCCACACCTTTGATGACCGCAGCCAGCACCAACAGGAACTGCGCATTTTCGCGCGGAGTGTCGCCCGGATCAAGCAGGTTTACGCCCTCATCGGTACTCATTGACCAGTTGTTGTGCTTGCCGCTTCCGTTTACGCCGTCAAACGGCTTTTCAGAAAGCAGACAGTACAGACCGTGCTTCAAGGCGACTTTTTTCATAATCTCCATCGTCAGCTGGTTCTGGTCAGTCGCAAGGTTTGATGATGTGTAAATCGGCGCCATCTCGTGCTGAGCGGGAGCAACCTCATTGTGCTTGGTCTTGCTCAGAATGCCGTACTTCCACAGTTCCTTGTCCAGGTCGTGCATGTATTCCACGATGCGCGGCGTAATCGTACCGTAGTAGTGGTCTTCCATTTCCTGACCCTTCGGCGGCAATGTTCCGAACAACGTGCGCTTGCAGAAAATCAAGTCCTTGCGCTGGTCGTACAGTTTTTTGTCCACCAAGAAATATTCCTGTTCAGGACCAACGCTTGTGGTAACGCGCTTTGCCGTGGTGTTTCCGAACAGACGCAGCACACGCAAAGCCTGTTTGTTGATTGCTTCCATTGAGCGCAGAAGCGGAATCTTTTTGTCCAAAGCATCGCCCGTGTATGAGCAGAATGCCGTTGGAATACAAAGCGTGCCTTCCTTAACGAACGCATACGAAGTTGGGTCCCAAGCCGTATAGCCGCGAGCCTCAAAGGTTGCGCGAAGACCGCCAGAGGGGAATGAAGAAGCATCAGGCTCATCCTTAATCAACTCCTTTCCGCTGAACTCCATGATAACGCCGCCATCGCTTGTCGGATTGATGAATGACTCGTGCTTTTCTGCGGTAACGCCGGTGAGCGGCTGGAACCAATGCGTGTAGTGCGTACACCCTTTTTCGATTGCCCAGTCTTTCATCGCGTTGGCAATGACATTCGCAACACCCAGTTCAAGGGGCGTTCCGTCGCTCATCGTTTTTTTGAGCGATTTGTAGGTTTCCTTCGGCAGCCGCTGACGCATTACGCTGTCATTAAAGACCATACTGCCAAACAGTTCAGGAATTGACTCAGCCATATTAAACTCCTCGCGGCACAAGTCCGCTTTTCTTGTAAAATAATAAAGGCGGTGAGAACACAATTCTTGGTTTCCTCAAAAACCGTGTTCCCATCGCCTTTGATGTTTACATGATTAGTTATAGCGATTTAAACGCATCGTGTCAATAAATTTTGCATAAATTCGTGAAAATTTGCTGAAATTTTGTGATTTTTTGCTGATTTTAAAGCAATTTTAAAGCGGTTATGCGGATTTTTCTAGCATTTTTTGCGAATTTTCGGCTGATTTTCGGCATTTTCTAAGATTTTTCAACGCTTTTTTGTGCGCATTATAGGAAAAAGACAGTATTTTTTACAGAAAAAGACTGAATTTTGGCATTTTTAACGCATTTTTTCATATTTCAACGTGATTTTTAGAAAAAAAGAGCGTATAAATAAAACTGCCCCATTAAACCCGATAATGAAAGAAATCGCCCGACAAGCGTTTCGGACGAATGTTTCCTTGCTAAATCTTGCTAAATCCTAAAGAACGCTCTTCAAGAACTGCTGAAGCCGTTCGCTTTTGGGTGCGCCGAAAATCTCTTCGGGTTTGCCTTCTTCAACAATTTTTCCACCTTCCATAAAGACAACGCGATTAGCAACTTCGCGGGCAAATCCCATCTCATGCGTAACCACAATCATCGTCATGCCGTCTTCAGCAAGTTTTTTCATAACGGAAAGCACTTCGCCCACCAGTTCCGGGTCTAGCGCACTCGTCGGCTCGTCAAAGAGCATAATTTTTGGTTCCATCGCAAGCGCACGGGCAATCGCCACCCGCTGTTGCTGACCACCGCTCAATTTGCTGGGATATTCGTCCACTTTGTCGGCAAGCCCTACGCGCTCAAGCAAATCCAGCGCGCGTTTTTTTGCCTCTGCTTTTGTCACTTTGCGCACATGAACGGGGGCAATCATCACGTTTTCAAGCACGGTCTTGTGAGGGAACAGATTGAACCGCTGAAACACCATGCCCATCTCCAAAAGAATCTGATTACGCTCTTGCTTAGGCATTTTAAATGCGTGTTTTCCGTTTTCGTAATGGTCAAGCATTTTGTCGTCCACGAAGATTTTTCCGCCATCAAATTTTTCCAGCCCGTTCAGAATTCGCAAAAACGTAGACTTTCCCGCGCCACTCGGTCCGATAATGCACACCACTTCCTGCGGCTCAACCGTAAGCGAAACTCCTTTGAGTACGTGCAAATCGCCAAACGAAACGTCAATATTTTCAGTCTTAATCATGCTCATTTTCTGTTTCCCCTTGCGCACACGGAAGTACGCTTCGAGTTTTCTTGCAAACTCGTGAATCTGCTTACATGGACGTAAAAACAGACCCGCTTATTCATACACGCTGTATCGTTTTTCCGTCTTGTTGAACACAAGCGAGAACACGGCGGTAATAATCAGGTACAAAATCATCGCGGGAATGTACACCAGTTCGTTTCCCGAAGAAGATGCGATGCTCCGCGTAATTTTGGTGATGTCTTCCAGCGCAATCAGTGAGACCAAAGACGCATCCTTTAAGACCATGATAAATTCGTTGCCAATCGACGGAATCAGACGGCGTATTGACTGCGGAACGATAATCAGCCCCATTGTCTGCCAATAACTGAACCCAAGGGCCTTGCTCGCCTCATTCTGACCTTTGTCGATTGACTGAATTGCCGCACGGATATACTCCGCCATATATGCCCCCGAATTCAAGGCAAATGCAATAAATGCGGCAAGGAATTTGTTCCGCAATGTCAGCACGGGGAACAATTTTGGCAGACCGAAATACAGAAAATACAACTGCATCAGAAGCGGCGTTCCACGGAAAAAGAAAATATACGCGCTGCACACTTTGTTCAGCACTTGCTTTTTCGACATTTTCCCAAGCGCAAGGAACAAGCCAAGCACAATGCCCGCAGCAACCGAAGTAAGCGTGAGCAGAATCGTAATTTTTGCGCCTTCCAGCAACGCCGGAATCCAGCCAATAATTTTCTGTAAAGCGGTCATAAAGTCTCCAAAACGCCCCGTCCTTAGACGGAACAAAATGAGTCGCACTGCTACGCATTGCTTAACAAGTTTTCTGCGAAAACTCGCCGCTTCAACAGTGTGACGAACAGGGTGCTTTCCTGCTGCTCTTATTGTATCGTGTTGCTCAAATCAACGCCAAAGACTTTCTGATACAGTGCCTTCATCGTGCCATCAGCAAACATTTCTTTGATGGCGGCATTTACTTTTTCCAAAAGCGCAGTATTGCCTTTGCGGATTGCCACACCAAAAAATTCATCAGCAGAACCAGTCCATGCCAACTTGAATGCAGGGTCATTCCGATAGTCCATGTAGACCAAGGCATCGCTCACCACCGCATCACAACGACCCAGCCTCAATTCGTCATACGCATTGATAACCTTGTCAAATTCTGCGGGAGTGAATTTTAGACCTTTTTCCGCCTGTTTGGTCATAAAGATGTCGGAAGTGGTTTCCGCCTGATATGCAACGACCTTTCCCGCAAGTTCAGCAGGATTTGCCGGCTTTACCGCTGCATCCGCCTTAACGACGATTGCCTGGCCATTACCTACATACGGCGTTGAGAATTCCATTGACTGCAAGCGTTCGGGAGTAATTGTTGCCGCAGACATAACGCAGTCATACTTTTTCGTCTCCAAACCAGCAAAAATACCGTCCCATGCAGTATCGACAAATTCAACCTTGAGACCAAGTTTTTCGGCAACAGCCTTTCCCAACTCGATGTCAAATCCCTGTGGTGTTTTTCCGTCTGTATCATAGTACTCAAACGGTGGATAACCGATTTCCATACCGACTTTGAGCAAGCCTTTTTCAATCGTAAAATCACCAGCCTCAACTTTTTTGCTGCAGCCCACAAGCGACGCAATCATCGCCACGGCTACAATAACACCCATCACCTTTTTCATAGCAAACCTCGTATAAAATAAATAAAGGGACACGACCCCTACGCCCTTGTCCCTCACGCAATATTATAGAAAGATATGCGATTTTGGTCAATATATATGCAGAAAAAATGTATATTTATGCACGGAGAGATTCACTACGCCTGTTTCTGTGTGAAAATCTCGTACAATCTGTCCAAGTCCGCGCGGCTAAAATAATCAATGCTGATTGAGCCGCGCTCCAAATTGCCTTTAAGGGCGACTTTTGTGCCAAGTGCTTCTATAAACTGCTGCTCCAGCGCGGCAAAATCTGGGTCACGCGATTCGCTTTTTGTAGGAGCGGGCTTTTCTTTTTTGGTTTTTGCGCCTTCATTCAGCGTAGTCGCCGCTTCTTCTGCCTGACGCACGCTCAGACCCTGCCCGACAATTTTCCCAAATAGAATCTGCTGGTTGATTTTGTCGGTTACGGAAAGTAATGCGCGGGCGTGTCCTGCGGTCAGTTTGCCTTGGGTAATCGCGTTCTGCATATCTTCGGGAAGTTTTAAAAGGCGGATTGCGTTTGCCACGGTGGCGCGATTTTTTCCCACTTTGGTGGCAACTTGGTCTTGGGTCAGTCCGCCCAGTTCCATGAGTTTGTAGTATGCCTGCGCTTCTTCAATGGCATTCAAATCAGAACGCTGGATATTCTCTATAAGTGCGATTTCCAGTTTTTTCTCGTCATTGTATTTGACCAACTGCACGGGAACTTTTTCCAGCCCCGCAATTTTTGCCGCACGGGTTCTGCGTTCACCCGCTATTATATAGAAAGAACCGTCACCAGCGTCTTCAATCGTCACTGGCTGAATGATACCGTTTTCCTTGATTGAAGCGGCAAGTTCGTTCAGTTCTTCCTCTTTAAATTCGGTACGCGGCTGCTGAGGATTCGGTTTGAGCAGGGCGGTTTCTACAAAAAGTTTGCCGTTTGCGTCCTGACTCAGTCCTTTGGGAAGTTTCGATTTTTTTGCGGAACTCTTTTTTTCAGCCTTGACTTCCGTGTTCTCGTTCTCTTCTTCTTTTGCAGAGCCGCCCATAAGGGCTTCAAGCCCCGCGCCCAATCCAAATTTCTTAGCCACGGCGAATCACCTCTTCTGCAAGTTTTTCATAACTCAATGCGCCCGTACAGGTGGGGTCATACAGACAAATCGGCTGCCCATGTGACGGTGCCTCGGAAAGACGCACATTGCGCGGGATAATCGTGTTGAACACCACATCCTTGAAATATGACTTGACCTGCAGCACCACATCCTGTGCCAATCGAGTGCGGCTGTCGTACATCGTAAAGAAAATGCCACCGATTTTCAGTTGCGGATTAAGTGATTTCTGCACTTTTTTGACCGTCTGCAAGAGAAGCGTAATGCCTTCAAGCGCAAAGTATTCACACTGCATGGGAACAAGCACCGCATCTGCCGCAACCAGCCCATTCAGCGTAAGGATTCCCAAAGACGGCGGACAGTCAATCAGAATAAAATCATACTTAGTTTTTAACGGGGCAAGAGCATTTTTTAGGAAGAATTCGCGGTTCTCCTGATCAACCAATTCGATTGCCGCACCAGAAAGGTCGATTGATGCGCTGATTGCGTCCAAATTTTCTACGGGACTTTTTTTAACGGTCTCCTCTGCGCTCGCTTTTTCTGCAAGAAGCTCATAAATGGTCGGCTTTTCCTTGCTTACGCCAACGCCCGTAGACATATTTCCCTGCGAGTCAAAGTCAACCAGCAGCACTTTTTTGCCAGCCTTTGCGATATATGCGCCAATATTGATTGCGGAAGTGGTTTTACCCACGCCCCCCTTCTGATTAACAAAAACAAAAATTTTGCCCATAGCATTTTGATTATAACGATTTGCGGGGATTATTGCTATAGGAAGAATTATTGTTCACGAGTTTTATTTTGACAATTGAACAAAAAATGTAAAAGTGTTATACTCATCCTATGAATACATTGGTCGCCTTGTGCGCGGTGGGCGCAGAGAAAATTTTAGGGAATGAACTCAAACTGCTAGGATACAAATTGGTATCAAACGCACCTGGCCGCGTTACTTTTACGGGTGATGATGACGCGCTTTTTCGCACGAATCTGTGTCTGCGGACGGCTGACCGCGTATATTTGCAAATGGCAGAATTTAACGCGGCGGATTTTGACCAATTGTTTGACGGCGTGTATGCGGTCAACTGGCAGGACTTTTTGCGCAAGGACAGCCGCGTCGTCGTAGACAAAGTACGCTGCTACAAATCCGCGCTCAACAGCGAACATTCCATTCAGGGCATGGTTCAAAAAGCAATCTACACAAAACTGGGCGATATGTGGCATATTCAGACGCTCCCCGAAAGCGGTGAAGAATGTGACGTACGCGTGTATCTGGACGAAGACCGTGCGCTGATTCTGCTTGATTTGAGCGGGCTTCCACTGCACAAACGCGGCTACCGTACTGACGGCGGATTTGCCCCTTTGCGAGAGACCACGGCGGCGGTTCTTTTGCAACTGATGATGTGGCGCAGAAAAATGCCGCTCCATGACCCGTTCTGCGGGAGTGGCACGTTCCCGATTGAAGCCGCCCTGTATGCGTATAATGTTGCGCCAGGATTTGGCCGCCGTTTTGCGCTGGAGAATCTGCCAATTTTCAACAGCCGTCGTGCGCACGAAATCAAATGTGCAGAGGCAGAAAAAATTCGCACCGATGTGGAAGTGCGCATCACTGGTACAGACATTGACCCCGCTGCAATTGAACGCGCCCGAAAAAATGCCGAGCATGCCTGTGTGATGGCGGGGCGTGCGCTCAACTTAATCGACAAGAGCAACAAAGTTCCTCGTCCTGATTTTGACGTTGCGGACTTTAGCGACATCACCGCGCCATATCAAAGCGGACTTATCATCTGTAATCCGCCCTATGGTGAGCGGCTGGGAGATGCGGAGCAGGCGGAAGAACTGTACCGCAAGATGAACAGTCTGTTTGAGGAATTCAAAGGCTGGCAACTGGGCGTAATCACAGCGCATAAAAAATTTCAGGAATGTGTCGGTCGGTATGCAACCACGCTCAAAAGCCTGAAGGCGGGCAATTTGGACACCACGTTCTACATGTACACGGGCGAAGAAAAGCAAAAATCACATACAGCCGATTCAAAAAAATCAACAAAATCTAAAAAGCGGAGCGACAATTATGGCAATCGTAGTAGAACACGATAAAAGAAGAGTAGAAATCCTTGAAAAATCATTCGACCTGTTTTGTCGGGACGGCTATGAAGATGTGACATTCCAAAAAATCGCCGATGCTTGCGGAATTACGCGCACCACGCTGTACATTTATTTTAAGAACAAAAAAGAAATTTTCGCGTGGAGCATCAAACAGTTTACGCTGGATTTGGAAAAGCAATTACTCAAAATCGTCAAGGAAACATCAAATTCTTCGGAGAAATGCATCCGTGCCATCTGCAATCACATTATTGATGAGGAACAAAAGAATCACGCGCTCTTTACCGTTTTGCTCAGTTACCTTATGCAAATCAAAAAGACAGGCGAAGACCCTGATGAGCGCGTGCGCCGTAGAACCGTCAGAATGCGCCATCTCCTCAGTACGCTGATTATCCGTGGTCAGAATGCGGGCGAATTCAAGAAAGTTCCCGTTAAGGATGTGGAAGAACTTTTGTACACGCTTCTGGAATCCGCCATTTTCCGCCTTGCCGTACTGAATCAGAACGATATTTCTGTAGTCAAAAATTCAATCAACCTGACGATAGACGGTCTGCTGGAAAAATAACTACGGATTGTAGGGCGATACATCAAGCGGAACGTCATCAGGAACGGAAAACGACTGACCCGCCACCGACCGATTGCTGTAGTCAAAACTGTTCTCCGGTGTTATGAGCGATGGAACTTTAATGGTCGGAGGGTTGGCCGCAGTCCCTGTGTATGTGCCGTCCGTGTTTTTCTCACCGCGATAAACGGTGCCGCTTTCATCATTCAATCTTTCATATACCGTCAGATACACTTCTTTGGGCTTTGTCCAGTAATAGTAGGCGTAACTTTGACTTTTTATGTACTCGCCATTCGTCGTTTTTCTGATTTTTCCAATTGCCCTTACGCCAATTAAATAGGGAACAAAAAGGTTTGTGTCAAAATAGTCGGCGGGTAAAAGTTTCTGTAAATCTATGGGGGTCGCCTGAGCGGCATCATCTGTTAAAAGGGAGTCGCTCGCAATTATACTGGCAGAATAATCAGCATCACTCTTATTGGCAAACGTCTTTAAAGCGAACGGTCTACGAGATTCTTCTGAAGGTCCGACAACTACCCGAAGCTCCAAAAAATCATCTGGCAGCGTAACTTTTGTAGATGGGCCAAGCCGCAGATTATATTCTTCCTCACCCTCAAAATGATTGCACACATAAAGGATTTCAGGACGATGCTCGCCATCGGGGTCTGCTGAATTTGTGGCGCCAAGCTCAATTTCTCCGCTACCGCTGTTCAACCCAGGAACAGAAGGACTTGCCTTAGAGTAACTATAATATGAGCCATTGTAAAATCGAATGACATACACATAATTGTTGCCGCCGCTCGTAGTATACGGGTCTTCAAAAATAAACGCACTGGGCAGAGAATTTTTGTCAATCGGAATTACCTGCCCGATGTTCACCGTTTCGCTGTTTATGCCGTCATCACGAGTCCTAAAAACGTTCGCATATTCCATTTTATCAATGGGCGCAAAACTGATACTGTATGATTGCAGCTCTGTCAATAATTCAGATGATGTACTCTTATATACTGTTGGTGCGGTAATACTGTCATCATCCTGATTATTCGGAAGACATGCGGTAAGCAACGTAAGCACACACGCAATGACAAAAAAAGAAAAAATCCCCGTAACGTTTTTCATGGATTCCCCCAAATAGACATACCTACAATTATAATTCATTATCGGTAAATTACACGGAGAATTAAGTTTTTTTCACGGCAAGCACATCTAAAACCGCAGAGGAACAAAAAACGCATTTCGCTTTGCGCATACAATTTAAACTTGCCGATTAACGGATTTGTGCGTATATTTTAAGAAACAGATTTCGGAGGAAACTATGGCAACGATTACAATTACACAGGACAATTTTAAGAGCGAAGTGATGGAATCAAAAGTTCCGGTGCTGATTGATTTTTGGGCAAGTTGGTGCGGACCTTGCAAGATGATGGGGCCGGTCGTGGAAGAGATTGCGAATGAACGCACTGATATTAAAGTCGGCAAAGTCAATGTGGACGATGAGCCAGAACTGGCAGAACAGTTCGGCATTATGAGCATTCCAGCGTTCTTCTTGTTCAAGGACGGGAAACCTGCCGCACAAACCGTTGGCGGTCAGCCTAAACAGGGATTGCTTCAGGCTCTCGGACTATAGGCTTTGGGCAAAACCAACCGTTTTTAGCCCGGGATTCTGTTACAACCCTTTGAGCGCATTGGAAATGCTTTTGCGAATGACGCTGGTTTCTTCAATGCCCGCAATAAAGCGAATAGAATTTTCGTAGAGAGGAGGAAGCGATGGATCTGAATAACTTACAAGGCTATCGTTTTTCCTCATTCCAAGGGCAAAAATCGCGCTTTGGTTTGAAAGTCTTTGCGGACAGATAACAATATTTTGCAGCCGCTCAAAAAATGCCCGTGTCTTGCGCAGACTTTCTTCTTTTGTTCCCTTAAAGGCAAATCCCACGCTCGTGTTGCATTTTCCGTAGACTTTTGCTTTCGCACAATTTTCGGTCAGCGGCGGATAGGCAACCCATGCAATTTCATCAGACTTTTCCAGCAGTTTTGCCACTACCATTGCGTTGACGTATTTTCGTTCGCAACGCATAAAAATATTTTCGATGTTATCCCAAATGTAAAATGCGCTCGGACCTGACAGCGATGAAGAGAAAATGCGTGTCATTACGTGCTGCAACCGCATTGAAAAAGCAACGGCGGCATCTTCTTTGGGCAAATCAAACGCCCAGCGGATTCCGTTACAGCAGGGGTCGCCCGCTTTTATCATCAGCACATTGGAAGTCCGCCAGTCAAAATTTCCCGCTTCCGTAACCGCGCCGCCCGTACAAATTCTCGTACCGCACAAAAGTTCAAAATCACGGATAACAATATCCGCACCAAGTTCGAGCGGCTTAAAGTGTGGTGACATTCCCCCTGCATCGACCACCAGCGGAATTTTGTATTTATGTGCGATATAGGCTATCTCAGAAATTTCAAAGACCTGCGGAACAAGACCACCCTCCGCGTCCAAAAAAATGAACCGCGTCCGTGGTGAAATTGCCACAATATAGTCATGCGCCTTTGCAGACTGAACGAAATTTATCGTCACCCCCATATCCCTGAGCATGATATTAAACAAATCGTAAACTTCCGGGCGCAAATTCGCAGAGACGACAATCTCATCCCCTGCCCGTGCCAAAGTCGTAATTGTCTGATAAATCGCAATCATTCCCGAAGAAAGCAGCGTTGTCCGCCGTCCGCCTTCCATGCTCCTGACTTTTTCCTGTAAAACCGTTGAAACGTTTCCAATTTTTCCCATATCTTATTCAGCCTACCCCCGAATTTTTCTGCTGTCAAGTTCAAACTGTCGCTATCCCTAATTTTTTGCGCATCTGGCTCTATAGCAACTTCCCGTTGTTTTTGATATACTGTAGTATGCTCAAAAAGACCGACTTTGATTTTATCGTGATTGGCGCGGGGGCGGCGGGATTGACTGCGGCTCAATATGGCGCACGCTCTGGCTTGGATACGCTGGTGATTGATCTTTCTGATGCGGGCGGACAGGCTTTGAACATTTTTACGCTGGAAAATTATCCAGGCGTGTTTCCTCCGATTGCAGGACGTGACTTCATCAAAAATATGGAAAAGCAAGCAAGAAGTTTTGGCGCGAAAATAATTCATTCAAAAGTCAGTTCAATAGATAAAATCGGTCAGCAATTTGTGCTTAGGACGGCGGAAGGAGAACTGAAATCCTACGCAGTGCTGATTGCGACTGGAGCGCAGCATCGTTCCCTTGGCGTAGACGGCGAAAAAAAATTGCTCGGAAAAGGCGTTTCCTATTGCGCCACCTGCGACGGCCCGTTTTTTAAAGGTAAAAAAATCGTGGTGGTTGGCGGGGGCGACAGCGCGTGTTCGGAGGCATTCTACCTTGCCACGCTTTCCAATTCGGTCATGCTGATTCACCGCAGAAAGCAACTTCGGGCGCAAAAGGCGGTAGCGGAAAAAATTCTGAATCATCCGAATATCACGGTGCGTTATAATTCCGTGGTCAAAAAAATCAGCGGAAAAGATAAGGTTGAATCGGTCGTTCTGGAAAATATTGAGACAAGCGAAACGGTTGAACTTCCTGTGGACGCAGTGTTTATTTTTATCGGCATGAATCCGCGTACCGATTTAGTGGCAATGCTTCAAAAGGACGAAAGTGGCTATCTGATTACGAATTACAAAATGGAGACGCTAGTTCCGGGAATGTATGCGGCGGGTGACGTAAGGGCAAAACCATTCCGACAGATTATTACAGCATCAAGTGACGGTGCGATTGCGGCTCATCAGGCACACGAATACGTGAACACGCTCAAAGCAAACATGATGGCGGGAGCGGCAAAGTGAGGCGGACTTTTTTAGTTTGTGCGGCAATCGTTTTTTCTGCGATAGCGTCACTTTTTGCGCAGAAAGCAATCCCAGAGAATGCCGATTTTTGGAGCGATTATCCTGCTGAGCAACTGGCAGATTTTTTGGTCAGCAAGATGACCGATGAAGAACTGCTTTCCCAAATTCTGATGTTCGGTTGGGCGGGTGCAGAACCAAGTGATTTGCTGAACCAGTGGGTGCTTGACCGTGGACTGGGTAGCGTAAAAGTGTTCGGCTGGAATACGGACGATTTGATTCAGGTGGCAAAATCGGTAACGGCATTGCAGCAAAAATCCCAGAGCCGCCGTCTGCGAATCCCGCTTTTTGTCGCTACTGACCAAGAAGGCGGATGGATTCGGCATGTGAAAGGCGAAACTGCGCTAACACCGGGGAATATGGCGATTGGCGCGAGTGGCTATCCGATTGACGCATACTACAGCGGATTTTACATCAACCGCGAGATTAAGGCACTCGGAATCAATATGAATTTTGCGCCCACGGTGGATTTGTACACAAATCATAATTCTTCGGTTATCGGTCCGCGTTCGTTTGGCGAAGATGCCGAATATGTAGGCGAACTGGGCGCGGCTTTCGTGGCTGGCTCTCTTGCGGCGGGCGTCATTCCCACGGCAAAGCATTTTCCCGGTCACGGCGACACGAGTTTGGATTCTCACGGAAATTTGCCACAAATCAACGTAGACTACAACACGCTGGAAAACCGTGAACTTGTGCCGTTTAAATATCTGATTGCAGAGAAAGTTCCTGCGATTATGAGCGGTCATCTGGGATTTCCCAAAATTATTGCGAATGGAGAGCCTGCATCTCTTTCAAAAATATTTCTGACGGACATCCTGCGGAACAAACTGCACTACGAAGGCTTGGTTATTACCGACGATATGATGATGAACGGTGCGACCATGTATGCGGGAAGCCTTTCCAATGCATTCAGACTGGCTATTGAGGCGGGAAACGATATCGTGATTTCTTCCACAACGGCAAAACTGGACGAAGCCCTGTGGACACTGAACCTAACCGAAATGCGCCGAAGCACGATTTTTAAGCAGACCGTGCAAAAAGCGGCACGGCGGGTTCTTTTCTATAAACTCACCTATTTTAAGAGCGGAAATGCCGCGCCGCTGTACCCCGATGTCACGACGATAAACCAGCACATTCCCGACCGCGAAGGGCAGCAGTTCTTTTTGAGTCAGGCATGCAGGTCAATCACGCTGTACAAAAAAGGAAATCTTCCTTACAAGCCTCGTGCCGATGAGCGTATTTTGCTTGCGGGACAAAAACAATTCCCTGAATTTTTTGAGGAAGCGCACAAACGCTATAACATCACCGCAGAATTTAAGTATGACTACGAAATGGGACCGATTCAGGCGGATTGGATGGGCAACAACATCGAAAAAATGGCTCTCAGTTACGATACGATTATTATTTGCGTGGCGAACGAGCGCAATGCGTCAGTGGCGGAACGATTGGCAAAACTAAAAGGTAAACGCGTCATCATCGTGTCGGTGCTGAGTCCTGTGCCGGTCATGCAGTTCAAGTGGGCAGACACGATTATTTTTGGCTACAGTTATTCGCCCTACACCTTTAAGGCGATTTTCGGCGTACTTGACGGCGATTATGAGGCAAAAGGTGTTCTTCCGCTGAACTAAAATGTGGGAATCTCTTTTTTGCGCGTGTATTTATAATCGTGGTGATGCGTGTTAGGAATCCGACCCTCAATGCGGTCATTTTCTTTTTGCAACTGAAACTGTATCATCGCTTTGAATGCCGTCATCAGACATTCCGGGTCAGCATGATTCCGCACTACGCCCGCCGACTGCAATTCTTTGATAAGGTAATAGCAACTTTCTATCGTGGAGATATACTCGGGTTTCGGCTCGCGTTTAAACGTGAAGATGGACTGGTAATTTCCGCTGAATGACAATTTTGGCAAAGCCATGATGTTCGTGCTGAACTGAATCATCTTTTTTGAGCAGAACCAGGTAGAATCAATTACGATAACAAGCAATTTTCTTCCGCCAAGTGATTCGAAAAATCCGTCTTTGTTTGCAGTCCATGCGTCATCTCCGGGATAAAGCAACATCGGAACATACTGTTCATCAGAAAGAAGTGCGCACAGTCGTTCATTCTGCGTAAAATCAATTCCCACGATGATTTCAGAATCAATCAGCCCAGCATGCGCAATTCGTCCCGTTCCCGTGCGCTGACGTTTTGCTTCCTTTGGGTGCATGAGAAACACGAATTTTACTCCGGGGTCAAAGGGTGTAAGATAGGTACAAAAACAATTCTGAATTGGACGCAGACATTGGTAACAAATTTGGCGCATACGGCATTATATCTGCAAGGAGACTCCTTCACAAGGTCGAAATAACAAAAAAGACGGTGAAAAAACACCGCCTCTTCGCAAAAAAGTAAGCGCACTGGACGTGCGTTGCACTCCTTATTTTACGGTAATGCCGTAGATGTATACTCCGCCACTGGAAGAGCAGACACGATATTCACCATCTTCGGGGGCAACAACTTCGCCGATGGAAACTTCCGCAGTGTAGATTTTTCCGCTGAAAGTTTTGATGGTCTTTCCTTTTGCGGTCTGAATCAAAATGTCACGCGGGTCAGTCTTCGAGCCGCTGTTTCCGTACACCGTGATGGTCTCGCCTTTCTTCGCAGAGAACGTAATCATACGCGCACCGCCCTTCATTTTACCGCGTGTCTCAATACGCTGCATAAAACTTGCGCCATCAGGAGCGACTTTCTTTGATGACTTTACGCGCATATCGTTTTCTTTTGAAGCAATCAGCGCAAAACCGTTTGCCTCAACTTTCTCTGTGATGGACTCATTTTGCTCAAAGTCATCAGCCTTCATTGAACCTTCCGCAAAAGCAAACGCTCCGATCAGCAGCAATGCCGAAATAGCAGTAAGAATTTTTTTCATACGAATTACCTCCAGAACACTTTTTGTGTTCAATATTACAACATTTTTATCCGTTGCTTGTTACACTAAAAAATTATTTTTAGCATTACTATAAGTATATCTCATCTTCGCGGAAAAAAAAGCACAGATTTTATACTTAACCGATACATAATCGTGCCGCAAAAAAATTTGCTGAACGTGATGCCAGATGCGCAAATTCGCAAATTCACTCTCTTGAAAAGCGCACAGATATTTGTTACAGTAAACTGCTGGCTTTTTGATTGTGGTCAAAAGTCAGTTCTCTGGAGAGACTTCACCATACCGGGTGAAGCACCGAAGGTTTAAGGCATTTTGCTGACATCTCAGGTAAAACGGACAGGGCATTAAAAATGTTCTAACCACTCTGGAGAGCTGAACGTAAGGCATTCGCTTTGCTGTCGGCTCTATTTTATTTTAAAGGACAGAACCATGTTTGATTCAATCCTTAATGCCATTGACGATGTAGTTTGGGGAATTCCTACAATCGTCCTGATTCTGGCAACAGGTCTTATCCTGACAATCCGCGCACGCGGCCTGCAATTCACCAAGCTCGGTCGGGCTTTTAAATCAATCTTTAAAGAGAACGAAGGACACGGTGAACTTTCTGGCTTTTCCGCACTCTGTACGGCACTTTCCGCCACAATCGGCACGGGAAATATCGTCGGTGTTGCTACGGCTATCGCGGCTGGCGGTCCTGGCGCATTGTTCTGGATGTGGGTTGCCGCAATCCTTGGTACGGCGACAAAATTTGCTGAATGTATGCTCGCGATTAAATATCGTGAGGTAAAAGAGGACGGTCACGTTCTGGGCGGCCCGTTCTATACGATTGAAAAAGGTATGGGTTCAAAATGGAAGTGGCTTGCAATCCTGTTCGCTGTCTTTGGTGTTTTGGCGGGCTTGCTCGGTATCGGTACGATGACGCAGATTAACGGCATTACTTCCGCCGTGAACATGGCGTTCGACCCGAACAACCAGCACATTGCCTTTACGATTGGCGAAAATGCTTACACATGGGCTACGGTTATCGGCGGCATTGTCGTCACCGTGTGTGCCGCGCTCGTTATCCTTGGCGGCTTAAAGCGCATCTCAAAAGTCGCGGAAAAAGTTGTTCCTGCAATGGCAATCATCTATGTGTTCCTGGGGCTTTCCGTACTGATTATGAACGCCACCCGCATTCCAGACGCATTTGCGTTGATTTTCAAGTCTGCGTTTGGATTCAAGGCGGTCGCTGGCGGTGCGGTTGGTTGGACGGTCAAACAGATTACCGATTCAATGCAAAAGGGTATTGCCCGCGGCATCTTCTCAAACGAGGCTGGCTTGGGTTCTGCTCCGATTGCCGCCGCTCCCGTGCAGACAAATGAGCCGGTTGAGCAGGGTTTGGTGAACATGACTGGCACGGTAATCGACACGCTGATTGTCTGTACGATGACTGGTTTGGCTATCGTTATCGCGCTCTGCAATCCTTCTTTTGACGCGACCAATCTGAAAGGCGTACAGCTGACTGCGGCGGCTCTTTCATTCGATTTGGGTGGCGATGGCGTTTCAGTTCAGTTCTTGCTGATGCTCTGTCTTGCGTTCTTTGCATTCACTACGATTCTGGGTTGGGATTACTACTCAGAGAAATGTCTTGAATACGTTACCAACGGCAGAATGGGCTTGGTCTTCATCTACCGCCTTATCTACATCGCGGCAATCGCAATCGGCCCGTACTTCACGGTAAACGCAGTCTTTACGATTGCAGACATCACCAACGGCTTGATGGCGATTCCTAACTGTATCTCACTGATTGTGCTGAGCGGTATCGTGGCAAAAGAAACAAAAGATTACTTCAATAAATACCCCACGCTGTAGCATCTAACGGGGGCTTTCTAAGCCCCCTGAGCCTTTCCCCTGAATTCAGAAATCGTCTTAAATCCTTTTTGTTTCATCCACACGGTAATACCGTCCACAATCTCTGTCATCGCAAATGGATTCGCAAAAGTCGCCGTTCCCACCTGAATTGCCGCCGCGCCCGCAAGCAAAAATTCCACCGCATCCTGCCACGTCGCAATGCCGCCCAATCCCACCACAGGAATCCGCTCTTTTTCAGGCAATCTGTTCATCGCCTGTACCACATCGTACACCATACGCAAGGCAATCGGTTTTATGGCAGGCCCGCTGAATCCCGCACGCACATTGTCAAAAACCGGGCGACCAGTATGCAAATCAATCGCCATCGCCTGAAATGTGTTCACCAGACTGATTGCGTCCGCGCCCGCCTCCCGAACCGCCATCGCAATGCCAATCAAATCTGGCGCATTGGGAGTAAGTTTTACCATGAGCGGCTTTTTGGTCACCGCGCGGACGGCTTTGGTCACATTTGCCGCAGAAGTGCAATCCATGCCAAACGACATTCCGCCCGCCTTTACATTCGGGCAACTGATATTCAGCTCAATCATCGGAACAGCAGTCTCATCCAGTAATTTTGCCCCCTCAACATACGTTTCCAACGATGAGCCGGAAAGATTCGCAATCGTCACTGGTTTGAGCGCAAGCATAGCGGGAAGTTCATACTGAATAAAATGCGCGATGCCAGGATTTTCAAGCCCGATAGAGTTTATTAAGCCTGACGGCGTTTCAACAAGGCGCGTACCCGTATTTCCTGGTCGGGGTTGCAAGGTAAGTCCTTTGGAGCAGATGCCGCCCAATTTGTTCACGTCAAAAATGCTTGCGTATTCAGAGCCGTAGCCGAACGTGCCGCTCGCCGCAATCACCGGATTGGCAAAATGCACCCCCGCAACGTCCACTCTCAAATCAGGCAGATTGCTGTCAGAATTTGTGCTGACAACCTCACCACGAAGCGGCTTGAATTTTGGCGGCGTAAAATCCAAAATTGCGCCATCAAAAACAGGGCCGTCCTTACAGCAACGTTTGTTTCCTTCGGTCGTAGCAATCGTACAGCCAAGACACGCACCCACGCCACAAGCCATACGATTTTCCATGCTCAAATATGAGCGTACCCCCGCTTCCTTGCAGATTTTTTGCACGTAAGAAAGCATCGGCGTAGGTCCGCACGCATACACCACTGTGTAGCCATTTTTTTTGAGCGTGTCCGCAGTCAAAGCAACATTCAGCATACCGTGTACGCCTACTGAACCATCATCCGTTGTAACTGTCAGATGAGCGGGCTGCACATAATCCAGCCCATAGCAACCACTTTTAAAACAAGCGTAAAAATCATAGGATTTTGCAGGGAGCGTATTCGCAAAGCCCGCCACAGGGGCAATCCCGATTCCTCCGCCGACAATACACACTTTGTCATCATCTGCTGGAGCAGGAAAACAATTCCCCAAAGGTCCAATCAAGTCAACACCATCATCAACACGGAGCGCACACAATTCCTGCGTTCCCGTGCCTTTTTTCAGAATCAAAAACGACAGTTCCGCACTGTCAGCCGTTCTTTCTGCCGCATACACGCTGATTGGTCGCCCCAAAAGCACACCCGATTTTTTTGCGCGGAGCAAATAAAACTGTCCCGCAACAGGTAAAGAATCAGCAGCTGAATTTGTCGAATCTTCTGCATTCACTTGCAGTTTGAGCAAATACACGCTCCCCACAGGCTTCGCACCCTCAACAATTTTACAAAAACTCACCTTTCCCTGCGCAAAAACTGGCAACGGTACGCCAGAACAATCAGTCACCTGTTTCATACGATAAGTATAATAAAAAAAATCAGGGCGGACAAGAATGTAACCGCTCAGAAAATCATCTTCCCATTCTGTTCATCCATAATACAAAAAAAGACCACCCCGTCTGGAGTGGTCAAATGCTTCTTATGTAAGCGCACAAGTTTTCGCAACGAAGTTTCAAGCGCGTACGCTGAAAAGCCAGGACAGAAGCGGAATGCTTCTGTCGAGTTTGCGAGTTTCACCGTGCATATTCACGATGAAACTCAGAATACTCCTATCTCTGGATACGTCCGCTTCCGTCGCCACCAGCAAGCTTGTTCACTTCGTCTTCGCTGACCATGTTGTAGTCACCGATGATTGAGTGCTTCAGACAAGATGCGGCAACAGCCCAGTTGATTGAATCCTGAGTGTTCATGCCCTTGAGCTGAGAGTGAATCAGGCCACCGCCGAATGAGTCGCCGCCGCCAACGCGGTCAACAATCCACATCTCGTATTTCTTTGAGAATGCGTAGTCCTTGTCGTCCACGTACAGGAGAGCCTGCCAGTCGTTGCGGTTTGCGTTGATTGAAGAGCGCAGTGTGATTGCAACCTTCTTGAAACCGAACTTCTCTTTGAGCTGGCGAGCAACTGAAACGTAGCCGTCGTTGTTCAAAGTTCCCTTTGTCGTGTCAGTACCTTCAGACTTGATGCCGAACACGTCATTTGCATCGTCTTCGTTGGAGATACATACGTCGATGTATTTGCAGATTTCAGTCATTGCCTTGCGGGCTTCGTCCTTTGTCCACAGTTTTCCGCGGTAGTTCAGGTCGCAGGAAGTAGTTACGCCCAGTTCGCGGGCAACTTTACATGCCTCGATACAAGCAGTCACCATGTTCG
Source organism: Treponema sp. (assembly GCA_017449285.1). GTDB lineage: Bacteria > Spirochaetota > Spirochaetia > Treponematales > Treponemataceae > Treponema_D. The sequence goes on along the minus strand of JAFSJX010000050.1, from coordinate 28,351 downwards.
GTCCCAGAGCCGGAGTGATGCCCGTGATGTGGAACCATTTTGCGTCCTTCAGAATCTCTTTCCAGTTGAATTCTTCCGGTTTTGCCAGCTGGATTGAAGAACCTGCACGGTCGTATATACATTTTGAGCCACGCTGTGAAGCACCTTTTTCGTTGTAGTAGATGCCTACGCGCGGACCGCCACGAACGATGTATTCAGTGTGAACGCCATATTTGCGGAGGCTGTTCACTGCCGCCTGTCCGATTTCGTGAGTCGGCAACTTGGTTACGAAATAAGATTCGTTTCCATAGTTTGCGAGAGAAACAGAAACATTTGCCTCGCCGCCGCCGAATGTTGTTGTCATTGAATCAACCTGTACGAAACGATAGTAATCAGCAGGCTGGATGCGAAGCATCAATTCACCAAAAGTAACTACTTTTGCCATAGTGTAAACTCCTTAATTCCGACGCGAACGCCGAATTTTATACAAAAAAATGATTACTCCATTATAGAGCAATTTTTGCCATAAGTCTAGGTGGGGGAAGTCTCCCCCTACGCGCCCACGTTGTTGGTCGCTACCCTCTCTCCTAGGGGCTTACGCAGCCCCTAACACCCCGCGTTTATTTGGGGGAGAGGAACACCCCTACTCGTAGATAAACGTTTCTTTTGGGCCCGTAATCTTTACGTTCTCAAATTTCGCATCGGGCGTGTTGCGAACGCGGAAACTCTTTACGGTCACTTCCGGCAGACCAAAGAACATGTCGCTGTCCATCGGGCTTTCGGTACTGGTTTCGTCCGTAGAAATGTCGCAATCCTTTATTGTCAGTCCCGTAATCGGGCTTTCCGGCAGACCCACGATAAAGCCCGCGCTCGCCTTGCAGCCCGTCGCCTTGATGTTCTCAATATGCACATCGTGGATTTTTGGCGTTTCGGACGTGACCGGCTGTTTTTCCAAAGAAAAGAGAGGGCTGGACGGGTCTTTTTCGCCGCACTTGTAGTACATGTTGATTGCAATCGGGCAGAGCGTGTCTGACATGTCCAGATTTTTTAACTGTATGTCGTAGATGTCTCCGCCACGACCGCGACGGCTCTTAATGCGGATACCACGGTCAGTGCCGCTCAAGTCGCAGTTTTCGGCAACGATGTGGCTGATGGGAGCCGCAGTTTCACTTCCGATGACAATGCCACCGTGAGACCACTGCACCTTACAGTCGCGGATCTCCACGTTGCGGGTGGGTTTGTTCACGCGGATGCCGTCCGGGCCAGACCCGCTCTTGATACAGATGCCGTCATCACCAACCTTTACGTTACAGCCGATGATTTTTACGTCCTCGCAGGAGTCAATGTCAATGCCGTCTGTATTGGGGGCATCCTTGGGATTTTCCACGTACAAATCTTTGAGCGTAAGATTTTTTGTGTAGAGCGGATGAATAGTCCAGAAAGGTGAATCCTTTACCGTGATGCCTTCCAGCGTTACATTTTCACAGTTAATGAATTCAATAAAACTGGGGCGCAAAAACTGTACTTCACGACCGCCACCGCCGCCCGGCTGACTCTTGTAGTCAGGGTTCAGTTTGGCAAGGGCAAGTTCATAGGGCTCTTTTGGCTCAAACTGCTTGCCGCGCTTGGCATGACGCATTTCCCACCAGGGCTTTCCGTTTCCGTTTACCGTGCCCTTGCCCGTGATTTTCACGTTCTTCTGTCTGTCCGCATAGATGAGCGGGTGCATCGCATAACATTCCACGCCTTCCCAACGTGTGTAAACTGGCGTATAACGTTCCGGCTCGGGGATAAAGGAAAGTTCCGCGTCTTCTTCCAGAACGAGTGTCGTATCGCTGAACAAAGTAATCGCACCCGTCCGCCATACTCCTTTACCGACAGTCAGTGTACCTCCGCCGTTTGCCTTTAGGTCAGCAAATGCCTTGCAAAAAGCGTCCGTATTGTCAAAAGCACCATCATTCTTTCCGCCGAAATCTTCAATTTTTACATTTTTCATACGTTCCCCTGCGATTTGGTGGTTTCGACACACTCAACCACCATACTATTTAATTTTCATATTTTCCTGCATACACACCAAGAATCAATGAAGAACTGGCATAACGCGCAAAATATTCTTTGTTGCTCAGCACATAACTGTGCGGCGAGCGCCTGCTGGTATCTGCCGCAATGGTATGTCCGTTTTCGCCCAGCGTTTTTGTGCCGTACTCACGCCAACCGACCATTGCGCTTCCTTTGGGAAACACCATTCGTCGGCCGTCTCCGTCTGTCCACAGGACTGGGTCGTATTCGGGACTAACCGTACAGTTTATAAGCGCAATGCTGTCCCATCTGTCCGCACTGTCAGGTCTTCCTGTTCCTGCCGAACGTGCAATGTAGATATGGGCAGATTCATCACGCGGGTCAGCAGTAAATTCACAATCAGTAAAAACAAACCCTGGTTTTCCGCTCAAGGCACGGCTTTGCAAAACGTATGCATCGTAATCAGCACCACGATTATCTTCCCTCGTGTGAATATGACATTTTTCCCACAGGCTCAAATCGCAGTAGCCCCAGATAAAATCCACATCGCCAGTCACATAGCAGTTCTTGAACCAACTTACGCCTTTTACATGAACCGTATCTTGACGGCTAATAAAGCGCATATTTTCCGCCAGCAAGAAACCGTTATAGTTATGCCAACATAATGCCTCCGCCTGATTTCCCAGCGCAGCATCATCCTTGGTTTTAACGTGCGTATTTTCAATAGTAAAGCCCCGCAAAGTCACCTTTGTCGCACCCAAACCAATTACAAATACGGCGCGATTCTCCGTGTCCTTATGGAACGCCTCGCAATTCTCCGCGCTGATAACGCAATCTTCGGGAGCAGTGCCGGGAACACTCTCCATAATCAGCGGATTTTCCAGATTATACGACAAAATTTCATGATATTGCCCCGGCGCAAGCACCAAATGTACTGGCGCATCCGCATCCAGCGTTCCCGTGCGTACCATATCATGTATCTTCTTAAAAGCCGCCGCAATTGTCAGCGGGGATTTTGCGTTTACACTTAGTTCAAGCATTATATATATTATAAACCGAAAAATGCGCGGACGCAAGGAAATATAAAGACAGAAAATTATATTTTACAGTAGAACATATACCTTGCTTTAACGCGCCCCGTATCGCGCAAAAAAATCTTTGATATGCTTGTCATATTTTTCTTCTTGCTGCATGCACGAAATTGCATGTATCGCGCCATCTGCTATAAACAATTCCTTGGGGAACGAACAGGCTTCGTAATTCGTCAGCGTCATGCTGATGGGAACGCGTCTGTCCTCGCTTCCATGAATAAAAATCATCGGGCGACGATTCTGTTTGAGCGCGTCAAACGTACTGTACTCATCAAGCGAAAAATCCGCGAATATTTTTGTGTACAATCCGCCCGTTACCAAAAACAATTTGGAGAGAGGCACTGGAATATGACGCAATTCTGTCATCTCGTAGTAAACCATTGCTTTTGGCTCGGTAAACCCGCAGTCCGCAATAAACCCGCGTACATTCAGCGGCAAATTTTCACATCCGCTCGCCATCACCACCGTAGCGCATCCCATAGAAATTCCTTGCACAAAAATTGGCAGACAACCATCAAACATATCGTCAATTTTCAGAATCCAATCACGGCAATCGTACCGTTCTTTCACACCAAACGTAACGTATTTTCCTTCGCTTTCTCCATGCGCCCGCTGATACGGCAAACAGACATTGTAGCCAAGACTGTTATAATACCGTGCAAGCGTAGCATATTCACGCAGCGGGTCGGAATGATAGCCATGCATCATCAGCACCGTTCCCTTTGCGTCTGCCGCGGGAAGAAAAAATGCCACCAACTTTAGCCCATCAAAACTGACCATCTCCAGACGAATCGGCACACTCGACAAAAACCATTCCGTATCTTCCAGATTGCGCATATAATTTTCTTCGCCCGCAAAATGTTTGAGCAGCCATTCTCTTGTAGCCGGTTTAGACCGCCCAAAACTCGGTGCGAACAAAAAGACATATATCGCAACAAAATACATCATCACAAATCCCGCCGTTGCCGCAGCGTACAATCCAATTTTTCGCGTCGTTTCTTTTTTCATATTTTTATTTTAAACCGATTCGCGATAATTGCAAGAGGAAAAAAATCGTGGCATAATAAAAAAATGGAAATTAAGACCGTTACGATGATTGGAATGGGCGCGGTGGGCGCAGTTGTGGGAATCCGATTGCAAAAACTGCTCGGAAAAAATATGCAGTGCATTGTTGACGCTGAACGCAAAGCCCGCTACGAGCGTGACGGCATTTTTGTGAACGGCGAAAAGACCGACTTCAACTGGGTCACGCCGGAAAATGCACAGCCCGCCGATGCAGTAATCATCGCAACAAAAAATGCGCATCTGCCACAGGCAATCCAGAACATACGCAAGGCTGTTGGACAAAACACGATGATTCTTTCTCTCCTCAACGGCATTCAAAGTGAGCGTGACCTTGCACAAGCCTACGGAGAAGAAAAAATTCTTCCCGCATTCGTACTGAGCCTGAATTCAATCCATGAAGGAAACAAAATTGCATACACGAATGCTGGCAGATTGTTTTTTGGAGAGAGCGACAACCGTAAGACCGAACGAGTACAGGTCTTGTGCGATTTATTTTCCCGCGCGGGCATTGTTTCCGTAAATCCCGATGACATCCAACTTGAGCTGTGGAAAAAATATCTGATTAACGTTACATTCAACACGCTGTCCGCGCTATGCCGCTCCCCTTACGGCGGATTCAAATATCCTGTCATGCAGGAACTGGCCCGAAAGACCGGCGCGGAAGTAATCGCCGTGGCAAATGCAGAAGGAATCGCACTCACCCCACAGCACCTGGAAGATGACCTTGCCATGATGTGCCGCCACGATAAGCACGGAAAGACCAGTATGCTGCAGGATATGGAAGCGCGCCGCAAAAGCGAAAACCCATGGTTCTGTGGCACGGTGGTTCAACTGGGAAAAAAACACGGCATCTCCACCCCGGTTTGCGCCCTGTTGGAACAACTCGTTTCTGGCACGGAAGCAGTACGGGAAGTGTAAAGGGGAACGCCTTCAGAAGCGCAGTTTCTTCGGAGACTCGCTAAAGGCTTTCTTTCCCCTTTCAACCCTATTCTTCCAAAGGCTATTTTACGGAGACTTTTCCTGCGCCTGTATACTTTTCGACTGCCGCCGGCACTTCTTCCGCAGAAAGCAGCATATATTCATACGGCACGGTAAATGGCTTGATTGAGCTAGTGGAAAGGTCACCCGAACCGCCAGAATTTCCGCTTACATAACACATACCAGAAGAACCGCTGCTTGACGAGGCAAACGGCGAAGCAACACTCCTAAAATTATTATTTTCAGCAATAATTGTATATGTGGCGTATCGACCACTAATGCAGTAAGAATTACTATAAAACCCACCCGAACCATCATAATAATTGTTGAAAATATGCATTTCAGCATACGTCGCCAATGGTAACCGCTGCCCGCAACCAAAGAAATAATTTTCTGTTAAGGTAATATGTCCTCCATTTATATCAGACGAACCGTTTCCTATCAGCATCGTCTTGTCGTGGTTGCGCAGAATACAGTTTGAGACTGTCACATAACTAGATGTATTGGTAATGTCGCACAAACCGTCGTAGGTCTGCCATTTTTCGCCGTTGGAAGCGGAAACCAGTCTCATAGTATCTTCCAGCGTACAATGGTCAATCCACACATGGTTACCGCCGCTTATGCCTATATTATCAAACTGAGCATTAAACCCATCGGAAGCACCTTTGCTTGTCGTTTCATGGTGAGCAAATGGGTCACATGCATCTTGAATCGTCAGGTTTCGGATAACAATATGAGATTTACTGACACCAATTGCCGCGCCTTTTATTCCCGAACCAGTACCTTTCCCGATGATTGCCGTCTTTGCCGCAATATTCAATTGAATAATTTTTTTATAATTGCTATTCAATGTGCGCATGGTATCATACAAAGCACTTTTTGATGTGCCAGAACCAGTATCATTGGTTGAAGTAGAAACTGAGCCGTAGGCCGCTTTCCACGCCGCGTAAGTCGTATATGTGCCACCCGTATTCGTGTTTACAAAATCGTCCAAAGCAGAAGGAGCGGCATCATAATTCACACTCGGTAACATTCCGTCGCTCATGTCAATCATGCCGTCAACGTAAACTGTATACCCGCCTTTTTCCGCATACGTCTTTAAATCCGCCTTCGTGCTGACTGTCACCACTTTTTCTGCGTCATAAAACGGAGTCCAGCCTTCTCCCGCGTAGCCAATCGGTACATCATCGGGCGAAATAACGACCGTCGTTCCCAGCGTCATCTTCGCGCTTGTCTCACCGCAGGTCGCCGTTACCGTTACATAGCCGCTGTTTTTGCCGCCCATCGTAAGCGTTGTCTTTCCGCCGCTGGCAACCGTTTCCGTTTTTGTTCCTGCCGTTCCAAAATACGCCCCACCCGAAGTATCGCCAGAAATAGAAAACGTAATCTGAACAGAATTATCGGCGGCATCTTCCACAATATATGTTGCCGTAATGTCAGTTGAAGCATCGGGGTCTACAATCATCTTTGTCGCGGAAAGCCTAAGTCCCGTAAAAGGATTCGAATCGTCCTTGCAGCCAGTAAAAACAATCGAAACTACCGTCAACATCGTAAAAAATCTGATACAACTCTTCTTCATAGTTTTATTAGTATACCATAAGAGTGCCAAAAAGAATAGAACACAAACTCCGATTTTAGAGAAAAAACAAAAAGTTATAAAAGTGAGCCGCCAAGAACGGCGGCTAAAAAGCGTGGACAAAAACGCATGTTTCTGTCGGGTTTCAAAATGACACGGAGGTCATTTTGAATACCCCTTATTTCGGATCGTATACCGTAGGACCAGCCACAGGAACTTTTCCTGCGCCGCAAAGCGTCATCGCCATGTTCTTCACCTTGTCCGCCTTGTCTGCTTTAAAGGTGTAGTAGTCCGCAGGATTCCATGCCGGCTTATCGTTCAGCCAGTTTTTCATCAGGTTAATGCTTCCCACATCGTACATAGAGCCATGTGAATTGGAAGTAACGGATTTGCGCTCTTCTTCAAAGTAGTTCGCCTCTGAATAAATCTTGCAGTCCTTTCGGCGGTCAATACCACGCTGCCAGGTGTTGTTCGCGCCCGCGCTGTAGTAGTTGTTCGCAATATGAAGCGTCGCATAGCGTACCATTGGCAGACGCTGACCACAGCCATCGTACCAGTTATGCAGCAGGGAAACCGTCAGGTGGTTTGTATCGCCCTTCTTGCTGTCGCTTGCACCAATCAACTGAGTCTTGTCATGGTTGCGCAGAATACACCATGAGACCGTCACAAAGTCAGATTCATTGGTGATGTCAAGCAAGCCATCATGCACCTGCCACTTCATCATCTCGCCGTCCTTGCTCTTGAACTTGTCCTTGTCAATTTCGTTCGGAGAGAATTTTGAGCCAATCGTACAATGGTCAATCCAAATATACTTTGACGTACGGACGGTAATCGTATCCCACTGTGCGTTCAGCCCATCGTCAGCCTCAACTTCGGGGAACGGATTGTAGCACTCGGTAATGTTCATGTTGCGGATAATGATGTTTTCTTTGTTCTTAATGAACAGAGAGCCACCAAAAAGACCAGAATTTGCGCCCAAACCGATAATCGTCTTGTTGCTGTTGATGTTCACGTCAATCAGTTCGCCCCATTCCTTATCCATTTTCGCACGGACTTCCGCACCTTCCCCAGATTCATCAAAGTGACCGTCCTGAGAAGCGGTATATTTTACCTTCCAATCGTGATACGAAGAAGATGACAAACCTGTACCCGCTGTGCGTTCCGCAATCCATTTGTCCAGCGCAAACGTAGAGCCAGTAACAGTCTCTGGAACCATTGAGCCAGAACCAAGGTCAGTCATATCAATAATGCCGTCCACATAGATGACCAGTTTTTCGTCAGATTCCGCATACTTGATAAAGTCGTCGCGCGTCTTAACGGTCACTTCCTGTCCGCCAAAACCACCAGTTGTTCCTTTTACCGCATCCGGCGGAGTCGTCTCCTTGCCAGCAAGGTCTTTTGCCTTTGCATAACTTGCCCAACCGATAGGCGCATCTGCCGCAGAGATGACATTTTTCTTTGACCCGCTTCCACTCGTAGACCCGCAAGATGCCAAAGAAAGAGCCAGCGCACCGCACATCAGCCCAGAAACAATATGCCATTTAGAAATTTTCATAAGATTTCTCCTATAATAAAGTTACTTCTATTTTACACCATAATCCGCAAAATCGCAAAGGAAAAAACACACAATATCGACAAAATTTATCTTTCCAAAGGCTTATTTCTTTACCGTCCAGACACCTGCGCCCGCATTGTCGATAACATCAGTACGCGCATCTGCCGCAGAATCCGCCGTGTATGAATAATAGTCCGCTGGATTCCAAGCCGCCGTTCCTGCGTCATCTTTTCCGTAATTTCCTTTGAAATAATAGTTACCCTGGTTGTTTGAAGTCGGATTTACGCCATCGCCAAAGTAATTGTTCTCTGCATAGACGCTATTCTGCTCACGCAAACCGATACAATAACTGTTTGTACGACCGCCTTCCCGCACATAATAATTGTTGTAAATATGAATCGTCGCCATGCGAACCATCGGCAAACGCTGACCACAATTATAATAATAATTATGATGCAACGTAATCGTCTGATGCTTCAAGTCGTCAGTATACGAAGCAGAGTGTCCAATCAAACTTGTCTTATCATGGTTTGCCAATTTACAATAAGAGACCGTCACAAAATCATTTTTCTGTTTGATGTCGCACAATCCGTCAAACACCTGATATTTCAAATTCGTTCCGTCACCCAGCGCAACATGGTCAAAATCATCATCAGTCGTAGCAATTGTGTCCTGCAACGTGCAATGGTCAATCCAAATGTACTTGCAACTGCCAGAAATCTCAATACAATCCCAGTTTGCGTTAAAGCCGTCTCCTTTTTCAATCTGCGGAAATGGGTCAAAAGCATCTTGAATAATCAGATTGCGCAAGACGACGTTCGTTACACCAGAGATTTTAATACAACCGCCTTTTATACCGCTTTCTTTTGTAAGACCGATAATTGTCGTATTTGACGGAACGGAAATTTTAATCTGACTGCCATAAGAATTGCTTAGTGATGAACGGGCTGCTTTATACACACCGCTTTCATCGGCAGTATTCGTGTTACCGGCTGCATACCATGTTTTCCATGTCGCAAACGAAGTGACCTTTGAAGCAGCCTCGCCATATTTTGAAGTATCGGTAAGTGCCGCCGCTTTCGTTTTAATCCATGTATCGAGTGCTGTTGTTGAACCACTAGCCGTTGCGGGTAACATGCCCTCAGTCATATCAATCATGCCATCAATATAGATAATCTTTGCCTCTGTTCCAGAAAGTGCCGAAAGCAAATCAGCACGTGTTGAAACCGTATAAATCTTGCTTGCACTTGCACCGTTTCCGCCATAATTCGTCGGAGGCGTAACCGTTCCGCCTGCAAGGTCTTTTGTGCCCATGTAACTTGCCCAGCCCGTCGGCGTATCGCTCGCAAGAATATAATTTGCCGTAAGCGAAGCCGTTACCGTTACTTCGCAGGTCGCGGTCTTTCCGTTTACCGTAGTCGCCGTTATGGTGGCAGAAGCCGTGCCGGAACGAGGACCTACCGCAGTCACCACGCCGTCTTTTACCGTAGCCACAGACGCATTGTTTGTTGACCATGTGATTTTTTCATAGCCTTCCGTCACATTTGCCGGAGAGAGCGTCGCTTTTAGCGTGACCGTCGGCGCAGAATCATCATCGGTGCGGGCAAGGCTTGCCGTTGTTTTGTCAAGCGAAACAGAATCGGGGCGCACGATTGTTACCGTAGGCGCATCATTCTCCACCACTTCAATAATCATCGTGCGAGACTCAGAACCACTGGAAGAACACGCATAGAACACAAAATCCGTAGCAGAATCAACGGCAATTTTCAGACAACGGCTCGCCTGAGAACCACCGCCACCTGTCTTAAAGCGATGGGTAAATTTTGTACTACTAATTGTTTTTGAACTTGTATCAATAGACATTGTATCTTCACCGATTAAAACTGCGGTAAAAGTCACGTCGTTAGAAGCCAGTTCCGTCGTTTCAGAATAAGTCTTTACCCCGAATGTGGCGGGATTCCATATTTTATCTCCCACTTTGATTCCGTAAAAATTCAATCCGCCGCTCTGAGAATAGACATAAATCGTCGCACCGCTTCCCGTGTAACTGTAATTGTATGCCGCAGCACTTGTTCCCACTGTCTTGTCCGTTTTAGTGGATTCTTTCATGGTCGCTTCTTCCACGGTCACATCACAATAGGCAGATTTGCTTGTGTCTGCATGTGCCTTTGCCGTAATTCGTGCCGTTCCCACAGACAAAGCCGTAACTTTTCCGTTCTCAACTTTTACAACGTCGGGCTGACTTGATTCCCATGAAACTGTTTTGTCCGCAAGATTCGTACCGTTTACTGTGGCGGTTATCGTCTGTACCTCGCCAACCACAAGATTCAAGATTGTTGAATTCAACGTAACCCCAGTGACAACCGCCGTCTTTTCTTCGGTTTTTCCAGAGTCGGAATTTGCGTCATCATTAGCACACCCCCCCCCTATGAACAAAAAGACCGCCAGCAAAAAGAAAATTAAGACACCTCTGCTCAATCGTTTCATATCATATCTCCTGTTAATTGATGAAAAAGATTGCGGTTATTATACCAAAAATTCAGCCCGCTGACTATATGTGTATACCGAAGAATCAGGGCAATCGCGTTTCTATGCGTTTGTACCTGTACAAAAAGGGCGGGAATATCTTTTTTATCTCTAACTTCACCAAGCATTTCTTCTTCACTTCCCAGCCTTTTTCACCATTTAGCACAGACTGGAATTCATTTATGGCAGAAATCGTTTCTAAGGCACGTTGACGCTTTCTGTTCTTGGCGAGAAGTTTTATATAATCAATTGCAATTATATAATCTTCTTTTTCAAGGGTTTTTAGTAACGAATTAAGCTCCTTTGCAGTCTCAAGCATAGCAAAATCCTCTAATTTAACTATACTTCATAAAATAACCCCGTCAACTTACAAAAAAAAGCCGCCCCCAAACGGAGCGGCTTTTGTGTTTGCGGTTAGTGATTAGAACTTAACACGCATAATCATCGGGATACCCCAAGTCCAGTATGAAGCCGCTCTTGCACCATCCGTATCCATACAGTCGGTTACGTCGTTGATAGAGCAGACCAAACCGGTTGTGATAGCCGCACTGCCAGTTGCAAAAACCTGTGCGTAGCCGCAGAAGCGCAACTGTACGAATGCACCAGCATCATCGCCTTTTGCAGTCGTAACATCAGTACCGCCAGTCTTTCCAAAGCCAATCATGTCCGCAGCAATAGCAATCAAAGACAGTTTGTCGTTTACATTGTAGCGAACCATAATGTTGTTGCTCATAATCTTATCGCGCTGAACCGCTGCAGGAGAAAGTTTACCCATGTTTGTTCCAGTTTCTGCCGCAGCAACTGCAATACCCTTTGTACTCTTAACTTTGCCAAGGAGCGTTTCGCCATCGCTGGTCAATGCGCTGAAAGCGTGGAAAGAAGTAATGCTCAATTTCTTGGGAATTACCTGATAGCGAGCGCGCAAATCCAAAGACCAGTCAGTGAACTTGCTGTCTACAACAGAACCTGCACCACCGAATGTAAGGATAAGCGGCTGGATGATTTTCGGCTGCAAGTATGCGCCAAATGCCAATGCGGTTGCACCAGCGTTTCCGTCAGAATCTTTTATTTTTGACTGACCAACTTTGAATGCCAACTCTGCCTGACCAAGGTTGTCGTTGCGAGCGTCAACAAGGAAGCTCAGAGCGTGTCCCTGCCATGAACCATCGTTATTAGACGTACCAGTAGCATCGTTATTCGTTGTCTTAGACGTTTCGTTAGAAATGTAGAAACCTTTGAAAGCAACTGCACCTGCATCATATTTGAGGTTATAGGTTGCACCCAACGCATAGTTTTCGCCACCGTTGTTCACATGGTTTACCGGGTTGTCAACGAAGATTGACGGTGAAGTTCCGAAGATTGAACCGAGCTTTTTGTATTCAAGGTCGATACCTTCCAAGTTACCTGCGTCGCCGTCCGTCTTTGTGCGGTATGCGCCGTTTGCAAGACCATCAGACCATGTACCAGCCTGCAGGGTCAAGTTGCCAAGGAACAAAGAACCTGCAAGTTTCTTTGCGCGAAGTTTTGCAGTAGCCGCTTCGTCGCTCACCAACTGCATTTCAAAAGCAGCGATGTCTCCAGACAGAGCAAGGGCAAGGTTATCACTACCGTTTCCGTTATAAATATCCGTTGAGAACACGCTTTTCGCTTCGCCATCATACGCAGCGAACAAATCTGCGCGCTGGCGGAAGTTCAGATTTACATCAACGTCAGCAAATGCCGCCGTTCCAATCAATGCACCTAATGTAAGTGCAGTTATAATCTTTTTCATCTAATTCCTCCAAAGAATTACTTTCTCTACAACCCACTAACAAATTAGAGTGAGAAATTAACATAAATCGGCATTCTGATGTTGCCGGTTCCGCCATAAGGAGTTACACCTGTCCAACGAATGTCAAATGCTGTGGTAACCTTTGCCTTTTCGCCAGCCTTGATTTCACAAGCCGGTGTGATAGCAAAAGTGTTTGCAGTCGGGCTTGATGCCTTAAAGTCGCTGTTGATGTTCTGGATAGTCGCAAGGAAGCGAATGTTGTCGCCAGCAACATAAGAAGCAGAAATCATGTTCCACATAGCGTTGGTGTCAACTTCTGCATCCGTTGTGTTTGCTGAGTTCGGTGTAAGTTTGCGGCCAGAAATGTTGTGCATTGTGGTGATTGCAACTTTTTCGGTAATCGCATAGCGCAAGCGGAGGTCAACGCCCCATTCTGTGCGGTCAGCACGAGCGGTGTCAGCAATCTTGTCTCCCTGATTGTAGATACCCATAGAGAAGCCGAGAGTTGCGTTCAGATTCTCAATCATCAGCGGGCTAAGGAAGATGCCAAATGCATACGCGTTCTGCTTGAGGGTCTTGAAGTCTACGTTCAACTTAATCAAGTCATCCTGCTGATAAGCAACCTGTCCGACAAAGCCAGCCTTGATGTTTACAGCATCGTCAGAACCTTCGTTGTACTCAGTTCCTGCACCCAGCGGGTTGTTCTGCAAACCAACCAGACCGAATTTGAACATCAGTGTGCCAGGAAGAGTGTCGCTCAGCGTGTATGCCAAAACGGTAGACATATTCTTGCTGCCAGTCAGGTTGTCAATGTCTTTTGCAAGACCGAAACCTTCGATAACGCCCGGTTTGTATGCCTCATAGTATTTTGCGCCGAGTTCGCCACCGTCACCCTTAATGCGGTTGACCCAGCGAGCATCCCACTTACCAGAAGTAATCTGCAGATTACCAACCGGCAGACCAAATGTAAGATAACCATAGAAATGGTCAAGAGCAAATGCGTTTGTGCCGTTACCATCCTCAAGGTCGAATTCAATATCGACACCGGCAATATCATTCTTAAAACCAAGGGTGAACGCATCAGTTCTATCGACCTTAGTCCATGAATTGTTGACGTCGCCGACTATTGCAGTGCCTTTATAGTCGAAAGACATTTCGGCAAATGCAATCCCTGCGATCAGTGCCCCAACGAGCACTGTGCTTAAGATTTTTTTCATAAAAATCCTCCTATTTTGCGGGGCATTTAAACCAACGGTTTTTTTGAATTGCCCCCTTTTTTACTATTAGGTTAGCATACCTTTTTTTGCAAGTCAATGGTAACTTTTTGAAATTTTCCGCATTTTAGATAACGGAGCATTATTTTTTTTATTCCGCTCTTGCTGCGATTTCATGTACCCTGCTTGCTCGAAAAAGATGCTGACCTTTCTCTATTATCGGACGGTTTTGCTGGTATGATTAGCGGGATACGGCAAGGGCTTGGATTTCTTCAACAGGAAGTTGCGTTACGCTGGCGATTGCTTCTACAGTTCCCATGTGGGTTTCCAGCATACGCTTTGCCACTTCTAAAAACCGTTCTTTCGCAATGTCTTGTGCTATATTTTTCGCTATATCCTGAGCCATGTCCTGCGCTATGTCTTTTGCCATGTCCTGCGCCATGTCTTTTGCCATGTCCTGCGCCATGTCTTGCGCCATGTCTTTTGCCATGTCTTTTGCCATTACTTTTGCACGGATTTGGGCTTCTTCTTTTATGCTCTGTTCCCATGTCATAAACTGCATCCTCCATTGCGCATTGTGTTTTGCACGAGTTACTTCGATGGCAAGGCGGCGGGTAAAATCTGTTTCTGCAGTTTCGCCTTGCAGGAAACGGAAAAATGCCTGTTCCTCATCGGTTGGCATTATATCACATTGTTGCGCGTTGAAAAAGATTTTATATGCCCTATCCCCCAATTTTATGCTTGTATCTTCCGTGCAGATGTTCTCAAATGAATAGACGGGCATTCCTTTTTTGAAAATATCGCCTAAGCAGAGGAAAATGATATAAGATTCTTTTATTTCACTGTAGTCCTCACCAGAAAGAAGATTGTCCGAGTCTATGAGAGATTGATAGTACCGGGCGCGTTCAGGCAGATTCGGCTTGTCGGTTGTCTGCACCTCAATGTCAAATACCCTGTCGTCGTCTTTTGTATATACGTCAAAGCGGATTCCGTGCGAATCAAAATCGACTTTGACGTTTTTTTCTGCAAGCGGGGACTCAATATGATCGATTTTGATATGCAGCAGAATTTCCAATAACTGTTTGCAAAGTTCCTTATTTTCTGTCATTACTTTGCAGAAAATAAAATTGTTTGCAAGCGTTGCCCGTTCCCAACGTTCTGCGGGAGTAAGTTTTGTCTCTTCTTGTTTCATAAGCCATTCCTTGCAGAGCGTGTTTTCTTTTTAAACTCTGCATTGTATATATAGGCTTTAAAAAGTAAAAAACTACAAAAAATTTCAGGCAAAGAATGAAAAATTCTGCAAAAAATTGAAAAAACGGGGTTTTAGAGGCGAGCCCTCGCCCCTAAAAAGTCACGAAACACGATTGATGTGGTTTTTGATGGTGTCCCATGAGACGTTGAATTCTTGGGCGAGGGATTTTATGGTGCGACCAGAGTTTATTTCTTCCATAATATAAGATGTAAATGGGGAAAGCTTGTAATGTGAGGATTTTCGTCCTCTGTGTCTGCCGACATGGATTCCAGACTTTTTGGCGCGTTCGAGAGCCGCCTTGGTTCTCTGGCTGATGAGCTGGCGTTCTATTTCTGCGGCAAGTCCGAATGCGAACGACACGACTTTGCTGGTGATGTCATCGCTCAGACGAAAATTTTCTTTAATCGTCCAAACGTGTATTCCGCGCTGTAAGAAAAAATTGAGGGTGTTCATTATCATAAGAAGGCTTCTGCCCAGCCGAGAAAGTTCGGTGCAAACAACAAGGTCTCCTTCGTTGATATGCTCCATGATGATTTTTCCAAGTTTGCGGAAGCAAGGGTCTTTTGTTCCACTGATAACGTCTTCCACCCAGCATCCAATTTCTATGCCATTCTGAGCGCAGAATTTTTGGATTTCCATCTTCTGATTCTCTGTGTTTTGAGCGTCCGTAGACACCCGAATGTAGCCATACGTCATAGCGTTTCCTCCTGGAAGTGTTGTGCGAAAACAATACTATGATGGCAAAAATATTTCTATGCCACTTTTAGGAGAATTTGAACTATTTCTTCCTTTTTGTTTGTCCGTCTTTTCTTTCGCAGAACAGCCTTTCTTCACTCTTGGTCGATTTTTTTTCCCCCCCCCTCTCAAAAAAACCGTTGGTTTAAATGCCCCTCAAAACAGGAGGATTTTTTATGAAAAAAATCGTATCAGTGTTGGCGGTTGCTGCATTGAGCCTGGGTTCTGTTTTTGCGGAAGTGACGTTGGAGTACAAAGGTGCTGGCTACATCATGGACTACGAAAAGACGGAAACCAAAGGTGTAGATAACAGCGATACGACCACCACGTCGCTTTTTGACCTTGCGGGTTACGATGGCGCAAAATCCCACTTCATTCTGAAAGCGGGAAACGACTTCGCGGGTGTTGTTGTAGACTTCGACCCAAATGCGCAGGCCAAACAATTTACGCTTGACGAATACTATGCATGGTTCAATGTGGGAAACTTGCAGGTAACCACCGGTAAATATACTGGTCGCTATGCAAAGCGCGTGAATACGGACGCTGGCAAGTGGGCAAACCATGAATTTGAACGCTACAAACTGGGTGTTTCTGGATTTAGGGGATATGCCGCGCTCGGTGTGGACGTAGACAATCTTACTAAGATTTGGACGATTGATACCGATGCATTTGATGGAAATGCTTCTGGTACGAATCAGTTGGCTTCTGCTCTGGCATACACATTCCGTGGTCTTGCACAGGAAGATGACGCTTTGATGATTAAGGCTTCATTTGCAGATACCTCCTGGGGTGATTTGAACGAACACAATACCTTGCGCACTGCCCCTGCATTCGAGGTTGCTTACCGCAATCAGATAATTGACGTGAATGCATTGTTCAAGTCAAATGCAAAACAGCAGATTGCCTTTGCTGGTTTCTTGCGCTATATCGGCATGGAAAACCTGAATGCCTTGGTGGGTTTTACCTATGGCAAAATTCTTAAGAAAGGTAGCAACGAAAATGGTTGGGAAGACAGCGATTACTCAGAAATGGGTATTGACCTCCGCTTGCGCTATGCAGGTTTGATGGACGGCGCGCTTTCTCTTACCACCATGCACAACATTTCAATCTTGAATTTTGAAAAAGGCACAAATGGTGATAACAAACTGACAACTATGTGGAACATGGTGAGCGGTTTGTACAGACTGAACGAAGCACTTAATTTGCAGTTGACGGTACACAACGAAATGGCATTGTCTTGCACAAAAGACGGCGCGGATAAAAAGCCCGGTCTGAACCTTGAATTTGTTCCTGGTGTAATTATCAAAGCAAGCGACAATGCATCTATAACAACGGGCGTTATTATCGATTTGAACGGTATTAGCGCAGATGATGGTCAGACAACGGGTATGGGAATTAAGATTCCGTTCGTACTCGATGTGGCTCTGTAAGAGAAAAGGAGGATTTTGATTATGAAAAAAATCGTTTCAGTGTTGGCTCTTACCGCACTGGCTTTCGGTTCAGTTTTCGCAGATACAGAAATCAGCCTTACTTTTACACAGAGGGCATTTATTTCTACACGTAATAATGCGGTAAAAAAATTTGATTTGGGAACAGCGGGCGACTGCATTACCTTTACGCTTCAAAATGAACGCGCAGGTGTCCTGTTCGATATTGATCCGGATGCATCTAATAAGCGCAATGGTCTTAATCATGGGACTAAGGCAAATACAGCAGACATTATGGATCAATACTATGGCTGGATTAACTTTTTGGACGGACAGTTAAAAGTACAGTCTGGCTTGTGGTTAAAACGCAATGTAAACCGTATGAAGCAGGATGCCGGTAAGTGGGACTCAGCAGAGTATGAAAAATACAAGTTGGGTGTTGTCAGCGGCAAAATCGCAAAAGACATCTCTAACTTGACATTTGTTAACCAACTTGACGCTAGACAACTTGCTTTGGCTGTAACGGCAAGCCCCGCAGACACAGACATCTTCGGAACACTTGCACTGGTTGATAATACCAATGGCTATGTTGATAATCGTTCTGCAGGTCGTAAAGATGACTGCTTTGTTGGCTTTGCCTTTGAAGCAGGCTACAAGATGGAAGACATGGCGGCATTCAACGTAATCATCAAAAATGAATCAAAGAATACCTATGGCTTTGGTTTGTTTGCGGATTTGCTCGCTGTTGAAAACCTTGACGTGCTGGCAGGATTCAGTATGGGTATCGGCACAAAGGATTCTTGGGTCGGTGGCTATGATGCAGATAACGGCTATGACCACCGCGAATGGGGCATTGACCTGCGCGCCCGCTATCAGTTCAACAAGAGAGTTGCTCTTACTACGATGAACAACATTTCTTGCGTTGACGGTGCTGCGGCAAAGACAGGAACTGCCAGCGATGGTGCGACATTCTCTATCTGGGATATGGTCAGCATTTCAGCACAGGCAAAAGACACTATCCGTCTTATGGCAACGCTTGAATGGTCTTATGCAGACTTGAATGCGGCACGGTCTGGTAGTTTGCAGTTGATTCCTGGCATTGAAATCAAGCCGGCAAGCAATGTAAGCTTCCTTTCTGGAGTTGTTATTGATATTGAAAAGCTTGGATTCTCCGCTCCTGCTGATGATAATAAAACACAGGTTAGTAGCGTAAAGATTCCATTTGTCTTCCATGTCGGTCTGTAAGGCTGGTGTAACGAAAATTGGAGGAAAATGAATACTATGAAAAAGATTATTAGTGCTTTGGCACTCGCTTCCCTTACGTTCGGTGCAGCTTTCGCAGACGCGAGTATGTCGCTGAACTACCGTACGCAGGGTATGTTTTATACGACAGATACCGTTGACAACTACAACGACTTTCTGAGCAACCGTGCATTAGGCGGAACAAACGATGATGTAAAACTCACCGCCGCAAATGACATTGCCACGGTTGAATTCAGCATTGGACCTGCCGCAGAAAGTGGTGGAAATTTGTCTCAAAGTATGTACCAATATGATGCTTTCGTAAACATCGGTAAATGGGAAATCGGTGCTGGTTTCTGGAAAAATGGTAAGTATACAGGTGCTTATCAGGTAAAACAGTTTGCCGACAACACCAACTGTGACGGAAACATCTTTGCTTTCGCAAAACTTGGTTCTCTGTTTAAAAACCGTGTGACTACCGCAGTTGATAACTTGACTGGCGGTGAAAACTACGCCGGTTATGTTACTTGGGGTGACCAGTTGGGCAAAGCAAAACTGTTGCTCTCTGGTGCTTTGATTGCTGGAGGTGACTTTGACGGTTCTTCTTCATCTGGCTTTATTGGTAAGGCAGATATTATGTGGAACAACAATTTTGACCATCAGATTGTATACAAAGCCATGAAAAACAGTGAATATGCTCTGGCATATCATGTACAGCCGTACTGTATTCCCTATGTAAATATGACTGTTGGTGGCGCACTGGGTATAACAAATGCTCTTCTTTCTGATTACAACGTGGACTTCCGCGTACGCTATCAGAAAGGCGCGATTGATATTTCAATGTTGACAAACTTCTCTTGGATTAACCCTGGTACACAGACAAAAACGAATATAGCTGATGTATATAGCAAGCCGTTTGGTGCATATGGTGCTCATCAAGGGACGACCACCAACAGCACTATTTTGGATGGCACGAATAAAGACAAGTCAGGTGCAAGAAGCAATATTATTACAGCAACCAAGGCGTTCCAAGGTGTCATCGGCTTGCGCTACAAGTTGAGCGACCACTGGTATCCGTTCATGTCAACGGGTGCGTTGATTGGTCTGAGCGACTTTGAGAACGAAGGCATGGAACTGTTCGTGGCTCCTGGTATCCAGTATGTCATCACGGGCAAATCTTCAATCATGTCTTACATTCGTCTTGGCTTTAGTAACATCGGAGCAACGGCAAATAAAGCAGACACCGAGGCAGAAGTTGCTGCTGGCGATTCACTTGACGTGATTCGGTCAATCAACATTCCGTTCATCATGCGCATTCGCTTCTAAGCAATCTTACTTGTTAGGCAAAGTCTAACAAGTAAGCGCAAAGTACGAGGCACGAACGCCGCTCCAAACGGGGCGGCGTTTTTTTGTATATGTTCTGTCTGCGTTATTGCAATTCCTTGATTTCTTCTGCCGACAGCTGCGTGATGTCCGATATTTCTTCAACAGACAGTTTTCCGTTTATCAGCATCACCCGCGCCGTCTCCACGGCTTTGTCATGCGCACCTTTTGCCTCTGCCTTGCGAATTTCCTTGTCTTGATGCACGGCATCCATCATTGCGTCCATGTACTCGCGCTTCCAGTACGGGTTCTCCTGGGCATCCTTTACCATTTTGTTGATAAACTCGGTGTACGGTGTCTCCGCCTGTCCTGTCTTCATCGCACCGGTTTCGGAACGTGTAAATTGGCAGACCTTTGTGAAACAAGTCTCGCAAACAGATGAAGATGATATAGTTGTTCTTCAGTTCCATGTACTCGCGTCCTGGGCGGACTGTTTTTATCTGCGATTTTTTTTCGCACTCTGCATAAATATATAGGCATCAAAATGCAAAAATATACAAAAAATTTAAAAATAATTTGAAAAAAAAATCATTGCTGCCCAATAATTGATGCGGTAAACACGAACGCCGCTCCGTTTGGGACAATTTTTTTGTGTATTCTCGCAGGAGACTTTCGTAGTCATAAAGAAAAAACTGTGCTATACTATATAAAAATATGTAGGAGGTTCCTATGACCGCAACCGTGTTTTAAGCACGAACGCCGCCCAGTACACGGCGAAGGCAATCTTCATCTGCCAAAAAGAGGGTCGCTTTTTCTGTGCCGTCGGCAAGGTGCGTGACGATATCGGGTTTTCCGCCGTTTGCAAGGATAGTGGGAATACCAAAACTGGCGGCTTTTTCCGCTGCCTGCAATTTGGTTTCAATGCCACCGGTGCCAAAAGCGTTTGTCGAGCCGATTTTAATCTGCTTGCGGAGTTCTTCAACGGTGTGGACGGTCTCAATAATCTGTGCCTTGGGGTTCGTCTTGGGATTATCCGTGTATACGCCGTCAATATCGCTGAACAAAATGAGCAAATCTGCGCTCCACAAAATCGCTGTCTGCGCGCTCAGATTATCATTGTCACCAATGCTAAATTCCTCTATCGAAACGGAGTCATTTTCGTTGATGACCGGCACAACGCCTTCGTCCACGAGCGTAAAAAGCGTATTGCGGATATTCAGCGAACGATGGTCATTCTCAAAATCATCTTTTGTCAGCAAAAGCTGACCGATGTGAATTCCGTGTGCATTAAATGCTTCGCGCCATTTGTCAATCAATTCCACCTGACCAATCGCACACAATGCCTGCCTATAGTGAATGTCTTTGCGCCGCGCCCAGCCACTAATCGTACTCAGTCCGCCGACTTGCGCTCCAGACGACACAATCACGATTTGTTTTCCCTGTTTTATGAGTGTGGCACACGAAGCGGAAAGATTACGCAAAAAATCATTGTTTATCGTGCCGTCTGCTTTTGCCAGCGTATTTGAGCCGATTTTGATAACGATTTTGCGCGCCTGTGCGATAGTATCTTTGATGGTGATTGCCATTGCGTTTGCCATATTTTTTCCCGTTTCTGTATAATAGCAAATTGCACGGGATTTGTTAAGGGCGGAATTTTTCTATTCTTTTACGCACATCACTTTTCGTGTCTCATCAATGCCGTTCCCGACCACGCGCACAAAGTACAAACCTCTGGCAACGGGGTTTCCAGCTGTGTTAGTACCATTCCATGTGTAAAAATGTGTTCCAGACGAAATCCGTCCATGTTCCAGTCTCTGCACGATGTTTCCGTCCAAAGTCATCACGTAAATATTCAAATTGCCTTCGCTCGGCATATCCACTTGAATTATCGTTTGTTCCTTTTCATTCACATTGATGACATTGTTCTGAATCGTCACACCACCACGTTGTTTTGCCGCATCTTTCAGCCTGAATGACCATAAATCAACGAACGGCAACGCCCGTAAGTTAATTTTCGGCATGGAAAGCGCATACAACGGAACTTTCTTGCCTGTTCCGTCCAAATCAATTTCAATCGGTTTTCCATCGGAGTTGAACAGTTTAAACACAAACTGAACTTCATCGCCACCCTTCCAGCCATACCTTTCTGGGTTGTCATTCAGATTCGGGAGCGTAAAATTCCACAGTAAGCCCGCTGAATCGCCTACGGCAGTCCCAGAGACCGATTTTTGCGGTGAAGTATTATATCCGCTCGCCAAATGCTCCATTTTATCGGAAAGCCAGACCCGCCATGAAGAACCGATACGTTCATTTACCACGTCGCTTATCCATGAGGATCGCAGGTTCGTTTTTAGGTCGGGAATCAATTCTGCGCTCACATCAGAAGCTGCAACATAGTCATTTTCACCATTGACGGCAGAAATAATTCTTGTCTGCACGGTGATGTCTGCCTCTGAACGCAAAACTTCGCTAGAATCAGCCGTAAAATCACGCACCGCATGACTTTCCACAAAACGAGAACCATACGCATTCGAGTCATCCAAAATTCCATCCGCATACGCATACAACGGCGTAACCACATTAAGAGCAAAGTCACTCAGCGCATGGGCATGATTTGTGTCATCCCTCACCATAAACTTGATATATATCGAAAGATTTCGTATATCATCCAGTTTGATTTTCCGATTCACATGAAGAAGAAGCACCGTATAGTCTTTTCCTGTCGCAATATGTTCAGCAGACTCCACTTTCCAGTCAGTCTGAACTCCTGAACTTGGATTTCCACCTGTAGTAACAAACACCAAATTGTCAGGAATCATCTCCAACGCTTCTTTCTGTTCTGAAAGACTTAAATCATCAAAAGACTTGCTGTCATACGTAATCTGCCGTGAAAAAATCGCGTACATTTGATTTCCGCCAACAGGAGAAAGCATCATTGTTATTTCAGGGAGCAAAATTCCCTCCAAGAAGTTCCAATTGATGTTATTTCCGTTGTTCACGCTGTTTTCTGCAAAAATTGAGTCGTATACAGAATGTGAGTCCGAGACTTTTGCGTAGAATACCTTCGTTTTATCCAGAGGAACATCTATCGTCCAACGCGAACCATTTTCCGAACTTTTGAGTGTTACAAGATGATTTTCCTGACCCCGTACTTCAAAAGAATCCGTCACCGTCTGCGTTTTCCCCGCTCCGAATGTCAGAACTGTGTCAGAACCTATTGCTGTAAAGGTAGCGAATTCGTTCGACCCCAAAAGTGCCGTATCCCCGTTGAATATTGCCGCACCGAATATGTTGTTTCCGCTGAGCGTTGTGCCTGTGCCGCTGAATGTCGCCGTGGCAATCGTATTGTTCCCGCTGATTGTTTGGTTCGCCCCGCTGAATGTCGCGGTCTCAATTGTGTTGTCGCCAGAAAGCGTGATGCCGTTCCCGCTGAATGTCGCCGTAGCGAATGTGTTGTTTCCGCTGACGGTCTGGCTCGCCCCGCTGAATGTCGCGGTGCTGAAGGTCGTGCCGTCCGTGGCGTTTCCGCTGATTGCCGCATTCTCGCCCGTGAACAGAACCGCACCACCGTTCGTCTCAAACGTTGCCATGCTGAAATTTACGTCGCCCCCAAATGCCGTCGTCGTGCTGGAAGCGGTAAATGTGCCCGTGCCGAAGTCAGCCCCGCTTCTGAAGCTCGTTTCGCCACTGGAAGCCGTAAGCGTGCCGTTCCCAGAGTATGCGCCTGTGAATTCGGCAGAGCCCGCACCCAGCGTTATCGTGCCCGCGTTTTCCGTTGTGCCTGTCACGGTGAGCGTGGGGGTGATGTCCGCCGCGTCCTTTGCGGTCAAAGAGGCTGTGCTTTCGATGACGAGGGAGGAGACATACATGTTGCCCGCATAGGTTGCGGGAGTCG
Organism: Treponema sp.; assembly: GCA_017449285.1. Classification (GTDB taxonomy): domain Bacteria; phylum Spirochaetota; class Spirochaetia; order Treponematales; family Treponemataceae; genus Treponema_D. The sequence goes on along the minus strand of JAFSJX010000050.1, from coordinate 4,703 downwards.
CTCCGACAAGCCTGATTGTGCCGAGAGGCTTTGTTCCGCCGATTGCGCCGTCCAAGGAGACAGAGTTTGCCGTAAACGTGAGGTTCTGTCCACCTTCGCCACCAGCGTCCAGTACGCCCGAAAAAATTATGCCCCCGCCTGTTGTTGAGAATGCTGTGTCGGCCGCCAGGGTCACGTCTCCCCCATACTGCTGTCCGCCGTCCGCAGTCGTTACCGTGCCGCCCGATATTTCCGCAGTTCCGCTCACCGCAAGCAATTTTGCCTGTACCGCTCCACCAAAGGCGGCTTTTCCTCCGATGGCTACATTTCCGTCAGACTTCAAGGCTGCGCCCGTTCCAATGGTCACGTCGCCAGCCGCAGTCAGTCCTGCGCCAAGATTTGCCGCACCGCTTACCGTCACGTTGCCGCTTGTCGTAATCTGCTCTGTTGCGTTCGCGTTGCCGCTGATGACGAGATTTGCATACCCTGTCGAGCCGAAGTTTGTCATCGAAAGCGGGCTTTCCGCCGTGCCGCCGCTGTATTCCACCGTTCCGCCGTGAGCCGCATCGTTGATTTCCGTCGTGCCGTTGCTCGTGATTCGACCGCTTCCGCCGTAGTTCACCGTGCCGTAGTTCGTGAATGCGCCGCCAATCATGGTTGTCTCCGCTCCAGTCTGCCGAACCGTGCCGTAGTTCGTGAATGCGTCAGTGACCGTGAATGCCGCCGTTCCCATGCTGATTTCCGCGGCGGAATCTGTCGCCGTTCCCACGGACAGCGTGTGTATCGTGACCGCGCCCGCTACCATCGGATATTTTCCGCTCGCCACACTGTCTGGAATCGTCACGGTTGCCGTTTCCGTTCCGCAGACGGCAAGTCCGGGAACGATGCCGATGTCCCAGTTGGCGGCGGTGTTCCAATCGGTCGGAGAAGTCGTGTCGCCGCCTGTCCAGACAAATGCGAATGCATGGTCAAGATTCCAGCCGTTTTTGTAGGCGGCGATATAATCTGCGTTCGTGGGACTCGTGCCGTCCGGGACACTTGCCACCGCCTTGAATGCGCCAGAGATGACTTTGCCTGATTCCGCCGCAATCTGAATGCCGCTTCCGTCTGCCGCCTTTGTTGCGATGACAATCTTTTCAACAGACACGGCAGCGCTTCCCGCAGGAACGATGAGTGTCGCCGTTCCGCCTGTCGCAAGCGTAACCGATGCATCGTCCGTTCCTTTGAGTGCAAGCATTCTCGCCCCAGTACCCGACACCTTTTGTTCCGTGCCGTCTGCAAATGTCAGCGTAACCCCGCCAGTCTCGCAGGCAAGGCTTGCGAATTCATTTGAGCCGCTGAATGTCGTGCTTGCCGCAAAGGTCGCCGCACCGAATATGTTGCTTCCAGAAATCGTTGTGCCTGTGCCGCTGAATGTCGCAGTCGTAATCGTATTGTTTCCGCTGATTGTTTGGTTCGCCCCGCTGAATGTCGCCGTAGCGAATGTGTTGTTTCCGCTGATGGTCTGGCTCGCCCCGCTGAATGTCGCGGTGCTGAAGGTCGTGCCCTCCGTGGCGTTTCCGCTGATTGCCGCATTCTCGCCCATGAACAGAACCGCACCACCGTTCGCCTTAAACGTTGCCGTGCCGAAGTTTGCATCCGCCCCAAATGCCGTCGTCGTGCTGGAAGCCGTAAGCGTGCCGTTCCCAGAGTATGCGCCCGCAAATTCGGCAGAGCCCGCACCCAGCGTTATCGTGCCCGCGTTTTCCGTTGTGCCTGCGACAGTAAGTGCGCCCGCGCCGCCCGTAATCGTGCCAGCGTTCGTAAGAATGCCAGTTACGGCGAACATGCCAGCCCCAGCGTTCAGTGTGCCTGTGCTGCTGTTGGTAAACGCGGCCGAAAACGAGGTGTCGCCGTCTGCAAGCGTTATCGTGCCCGTGTTCGTGACGTTGCCGCCGACAGAGAAAGTGCCTGTTCCCGCCGCGAACGTTCCCGTGTTTTCAAGCGTGCTTCCGAGCGTGACGGTCGTACCGCCAGTAAAATTGCCTTCGTTCGTGGCTGCGCCGGTGACTGAGAGCGCGTCCGTTGCCGCAAGCGTGCTGTCCGCGCTGATTCCCAGCGATGCGGCGGAGAGCGCCCCCGAAAGCGTTGTCGTGCCGCCAGTGACCCTAAGCGCGCCGCAGGCGTCCTCCCCCGTGCTTGCCGCAAGCGTGACCGTGCCGCTCGTGCTGACTGCCGCTCCGCCGTATGTCGCGGCGGTGAGCGCGATGCCTCCCGTGCCGCCGGACAGCGTGGCTTTTGCCGCCGTGGAAGAACCGGCATTCACATAGGAAGAAACCGTGAGCGCGCCCGTTCCGCCGTTCGTGACTGACACCGCGCCAGCCGTCTGCATGGTGCCAATCGTTACGGCAGCCGCCGCGCCTGACCTGGCAGAGCCGCCGTCGGAAAGCGTCAGCCTGTCCGTCGCATCTGTCTTTCCCGCATACGAGGCGAACGAGAGCGCGTTTCCGCCGGCCGCAATCGTGCCGCCATTAGAGATTCCGCCGCCGACTGCGACCGCGCCGCCCGCCGTCAGGGTTTTTCCGTCCGCAAGGGAAAGTGTGTCCGTCGCCGTAAGCGCGCCGTCCGTCGTGGCGGATGCCTGGAGCGTGAGGGCGGCGCAGGTCATTTCTGTTGCGGCGGCGGCCTTTTTCAGCGCGATGGTGTCCGCTCCGTTCAGCGTGATGCTTCCCGCGCTGGAAAGGACTATTCCCCCGCCGAATGTGTTTGCGCCCGTAAGCGAGACATCGCCCGCAGAGTCAATCGTAACTACAGCGGCAAACGAATTCGCACCCGCAAGCGTGAGCGTACTTCCCGCGCCGTTGGAAATCGTGGCTTCGCCGGCAAAGGTGTTCGCCGCAGAGAGCGTGAGTGCGCTGCCGTTGCCGAATCTCGCCGTGCCGCTGACCGACAGCACATCGCTTACCGTTCCGCCCGATTCCGCCGCGAACACGAGGTTCTCGTACTGCTTTCCGCCCGCAGTCGCGTCGCCGTCCCATGGGAGCGATGAAAGGTTTGCGCCAGAATACTCGACCGTGCTTCCCGCGCCGTTCGCCATTGCGGCCGTTATCGTCTCCGCGCCGGTCAGCCTGAGCGTTCCGTTGTTGGCGAACGATTCCGCCGTGAATGTGCCGCCGCCTGCGGTTATCGTGCCGTTGTTGGTAAGCGCGCTTCCGACTGTGACGCTCGTTGCGTCAGCAACTGTCATCGTGCCGTAATTCGTGAATGACCCCGTAGCAGAGAATGCTGCGCCTACCGTGAGTGTCGCATTGTGTTCTGTTCCCGAGGCAGTACCGACTGTAACGCTTCCGACCGTGTATGCCGCCGTTACCGCAGGATAGTTTGCCGTGTCAGATATATCGGGAATCGTGACCGCGGCATCTTGGAAATTCGCACTTCCCGGAACAAATGTCGGAGACCAGTTTGCTGCCGTCTCCCATGCCGCGCTTGTCACTCCAGTCCATTCAAACGCCATCGCACCGAACTTCCAGCCGTTTGCGGTGACCGTGACCATCGTTCCTTCAGAGGCGGGCGCACTGTCCGACACCGTAAACGCACCGGCGACAAGGGTTCCTGCGCTCTCCATGATTTTGATTCCGTCTCCCACCGAAAGATGCTTTCCCGTAAATGCCGATTTTGCCACGACGAACTGCCCGCTTCCCGCGAGGCTCAGTTTTGCCGATTCCGTTCCCCGCAGCGTGAGAGAGCCGTCCGCCGTGCCGCTGACCGTCTGCACCGCGTCGTTCGCAAGGGTAATCGTTGCCCCGCCCGTCTCGCACCTGAATGAGGCGAACGTATTCGACCCGCCGAATGTCGTGTTTCCGCTGAACGTCACGTTGTCCGCAAACGTGTTTGCCCCGCTGAGCGTCGCGTTTGCCCCGCTGAAATCCGCCGCCCCAGCAAATGAATTGTTCCCGTCCACCGTGATTCCTGTGCCCGTGAATTCCGCTGTGGCGAATGCCGTTCCCGTGGTCGTGTTCCCCGCAACCGTCGCATTGTCGCCAGAGAACCGGACCGTGCCGCCGTTGTGCGTAAAGGTCGCCTCAGAAAAATCCGCATTGCCCGCAAAGCTCGTCGTCGCGCTGGATGCGGTGAATGAACCCGTGCCGAAATCCGCGTTGCCCGCAAAGGTCACCGCGCCGCTGGAAGCCGTGAGTGTACCCGCGCCGGAATATGAGCCGTTGAACGTGAGTGCGCCGCTTCCACCAGTAAATGTTCCCGTATTGGTCGTTATGCCGTCCACCGTGACTGCGCCCGCGCCACAAACAAAAGCCCCCGTGTTGGTCAGCGCGCCACCCACACTGAGTGCGCCCGCCCCGCCCATGAATGTGCCGTCGTTCGTCCAGTTGCCCGCCAGCGAAAGCGCACTTGCTCCGCCAGTCACCGTGCCGGCATTGGTCACGTCGCCCGCCACCGTCACCGTGTGTGCGTCCGTTCCGCCAGAACCAAATTGCAGCGTCTTTCCCGAAGCGATTTCCAGCGATGAACCGAACGAAATTGTTTTTTCCGTGCCGTCAGTGACGATAAGGCTGACCGTTCCTGCGCTTCCTGCAATCGTGGCCGCGCCCGTGTAGGTCTGTGCGCCCGCTGTCGTGATGTCCGCGCCGATTACGCTTGCCCCCGTGACTAAAAGGCTCTCTGCATACACCGCGCCATCAAACTGCACTGAGCCGCTTCCTGTGCTGGAAAGCGCGCCAAGGGGATGC
>JAFSJX010000049.1 GCA_017449285.1 Treponema sp. | reverse complement strand
GGCTTCCATTTTTCACCACATATTATATACTCGCACAAACTTTTCCGGTTCCGCTCCCATCTCCATGTAACGAAGCAAAATCTCTGCGCAGGCCCGGCTGTCACTATCTGCATGGTGATGGTTAAGGCAGATGCCATAGTAATCACACAGGTCATTCAGCCTGTGACTGATTCCCGGGCAGAGCCTGCGGCCCATGACCACAGTACACAATCCCCTGACCTGCGGTTTCCACGCAATGCCGTAATCACGCAGACATTTGCGAATCACGCCCATATCAAAGCTGGCGTTATGGGCAACCAGAATACCGCTGCTCATGACCGGCTCAATTACTTTCCACAGCTGCGGGAACGTGGGCGCATCCGCCACAAGCTCCGCACTTATGCCGGTCAGTTGCGTGTTGAACCAGTCAAACCGCTGCCCCGGATTCACAAAATAAAAATACTCTTTTATGATTTTTGCATCTTCCACCACACTGATGCCGATAGCGCTTATGCGGTTATTGTACCGGTTAGGCGTTTCCACATCAAAAACAATGTATCTGGCCATAATGTAATCCTGAAATAAAAAAAATCCCTGACGCTATATATTCCTGCTTTTGTTCAAAGTCGCAAATTGCGATTTTAAACAAACCGAAATTTTAGTTCACTTTCAGTTTATACGTCAGTGTATTAAACACTCTTTAATTTTTCCAGCATCTCCTCTGCTGCATTTTTCATCAGCATAACGGCAAAACTTTTTTTGCCCGCATCCTTCAGCGATGCCCCGATAAGGTACACCGTCTTTCCGTCCAAAATCAGGAAACGGTCATGAAACGTGTTGATGTATTTTACATCCAACTGCGGATATTGCGCATTAAAGGTAGCAATATCCTGCGCCGTCAGCTTTGTCTTTTGGAATGTATAAATGGTTACAGACACTCCGGACTGTTTCTTTTCTAATAAGTTCAGCGTGCTCACATCAACGTATCCGTCTATCAGGATAATATCCTGCTCTGCTTTTTGAATCAATTCTATAAGCAGGCTGAACGCATCATAAATCTGTCCGTCAAAAAAGAGTTTTTGGTTTGTTTCTTTGTGACTGCCAATATATTCAAAAATTTGATCAAAACGCTCATCAGTGTGCTTTTGATATTCCAGTTGCTTCAGTTCCACTTTGCTGATCCGGTCAAACAGCGCGGCGTTGTTGGCGATGAAGTGGCGCATTTCCCGGAACGCTCGCATGATGAAAATGCTTTGCTGCTCTGCCAATTCACCTCTGAGAACAGTAGCCAGCATATAAATCCCTTGCTCAGTAAATGCATAAGGAAGAGTTCGGCTCTTAACATTTGCGGTGACATTTTGGCACCGCAAAATTTCCATCTCGTCCCGTGTCAATTGAAACATAAAATCTTTAGGAAATCTTCTTATGTTCCGTTTTACTTGCCGGTTCAGGTTTTTAACTTCATAACCGTAAAGCTCCGCCAAATCACTGTCCAACATCACCTGTTTCCCCCGGATGGTGTAAATACGATTACGTATTTCCGCAGCGTCCGGGGTCATAATTTCAGATTCATTTTCCAAAACAACCACCTCTCTCTATTTTTATTGAACAATTGTTCGTGATTATTATAGCACATTCTTCGCCAAAAGAAAAGAGGAAATTATATTTCTTTCTCGCAACCACAACCGGCTGATAGAAACCGGTTTCTTCCGGGAACTTCCAAACTACGTCACTACAACCATTAGATAACAGCAGGTTTGTCAGTTCTGCTCTGCGGACAGCCCGGTATTCGCAGGCAAACTTGCTGACCTGCAGCGTTTCCCCGTCATCAATAATATACTGCGTCAGCTGATAATTGTCATCCTTCCACACCCAGGTTTGGAAGGACACACGCTGCCCGCTCCCCGCTTATGCGGTTATTGTATCGGTTAGGCGTTTCCACATCAAAAACAATGTATCTGGTCATAATGTAATCCTGAAATAAAAAAGTTTCCTGACGCTATATATTCTGCTTATTAAAACTTTACTCTTGCGATCTTCCATAATTCGATCTATACTACGATCGCCAAAGCAAAAATTATGGAGGCGCCGGACATGGAATTTGCAAAAATGAAAAAACAACTTTTGCAATTGCAGGAAAAAGATTACCAAAATTTTGTGAAAGCACTGGTTTCCATTG
>JAFSJX010000048.1 GCA_017449285.1 Treponema sp. | reverse complement strand
GGTGCGCCCTCTGTCGGCTCTGCCTGGTCTGATAGGCTGATGCTTCCAGGTGTCCGCCTGGCATCCGTCCGCCTGGCTGGTGTGTTCTCGATGCTTCCAGGTGTGCCCCTGGCATCGGTGCGCCTGGTCGGTGTTCTCGATGTCCCCAGGGTGCGCACTCTGTCGGCTCTGTTCCTGGTCTGATAGGTCGATGCTTTCCAGGTGTGCACCTGGCATCCGTCCGCCTGGTCGGTGTGTGAGCTGCGCCCCTGGCTGGCTCTGTGCCTGGTCTGATAGGTTGATGCTTCCAGGTGTCCGCCTGGTCGGTGCGTCCTCGATGCTTCCAGGTGTGCACCTGGCATCCGTCCGCCTGGCGGGTGTTCTCGATGTCCCCAGGGTGTCCGCCTGGCATCGGTGCGAACTGTGCGCCCTCTGTCGGCTCTGCCTGGTCTGATAGGTCGATTTAACGATATTGTAAAATGGGTATTTAACAAGTATTTAAGGCATCAAAAAAGGCGGTGCGCATCACTGCGAACCGCTTACTAACTATTTTTAACTTTAAATAGCAATGTTGTTAAATTAACTCAATAGAAAAAAAACGGCTCGCATCACTGCGAACACGCTTTTGTCTTTTCAATCCAAAATTTTATCACTTGCAAAAACTGATATGTAACAAGTGTAATTTTTAAAGGGGGTGCGCAATCACTGCGAACCGCCTTTTAATAACAATCATAAATTAAACTTGTGAAAAAATTATTATAAGATTACTATTTTTTTGTTTCTGCTTCTGCTTCTATAACATCATCCATAAATGAAGATGTTAAAACAACATCGTTGATAAACTCCTTAGTATCTTCCAGGGCATCTATAATTTCGCCCTCGTCATTTGTGTTACTGATGTGTGAAAATTTCCGCTCATCCGTGCCGAAAGCGTTCATTATAGCACCTCGCAAAATGCGGTTTGTTTCTGCTAAACTCTCGGCTGATGCAAAGGGCGAAATTGCCCATACTTGCAAATCTTTAACTCCGTACACAAGTAACAAAGTTTTGTGTAACTCGCACACCGACTGCGCCAACTTGTCACGTTGGGCGGTTGGGTTTGCAAATCGTGTGCCCTCGTCTGTCGGGGTGGTGTCGGTGTCCTCGATAAAAACAAGTCCCGACTTGCGCAAAATTTCTTCTGCGAGTTCTGCGCCATTCTTTTTTTTGTAGTCCATTTTTTTAAATCAATTAAAGGTTATTACTTCGGGGTTCTGTGCCTGGCATCCGTCCGCCTGGCTCTTAAATTTGCTTAGTTCGCTTTTCAACCTCTGTATTTCATCGTCTTGCTTGCACATTATCGCCCGTCCTCGCTCGGCTATTTCGCCATTAACATAACGCTTAATTTCGGCATCACGTTCAGTTAGAACGGCTCGCAAACGTGTTATTTCATCGTCACGCTCTCGTATTGCCCTGGTCAGAACCTTTTCACGCTCTTTTATGTAGGTTGGGGCAATAGATTCAATGCACCCTTTTAAATCTGCAAAAAGGGTGGTTACTGCTTCCAGGTGTGCCCCTGGCATTGCTTTCTTTACTGCATCGGTGTTAAGTGCTTCGACAAATGCACCTAAATCGGGATGATGTTTTAGAAAGTTTTTGAAAATTGGTCGTGCCTGGTCTGTTACTACATCAAGAAAAGGCACATCTTTTTTTCTCTTTGTCATTTTACGAATATTTAGACAAGCCTTTTGCCGTAGGTTGTCTCGGCTATTCGTAAGCCGTTGGGCGGTTTCCCACTCCAAACCATAGCAAAAGGCAAATACTTTTGTTGAGCGGTGCGAAATGCACCGCACGAATATTAAAGACGATGCAAATATAAATACTTTTATCTGTATTCTCCAAAAATTCTCCGTATTTTTTTATCACTTTTTAGTATTTTTATTTTTTAGGCAAATTTACATTGCTAATTAAAAGGCATAAAAAACGGCTCGCAATCTCTGCGAACCGCCTTTTAATAAAATTTTAAAAAATATGATATTTCACTTATCATTCTTTTCTGCCTTTGCAAGGCGAATTTTTAATGTTTCGTTTTCTTGTGCTAATTCCTCAATCTTCTTTGCGTTTGCGTCCATTATCTTTGCAAATGCTGATGCGCTCGGGGCATCTTGTCGGGCGGTTCGTTTCGCTTTGTTCTGTTCTTCCCAATCGTTCTCAAACAAAATGCTTAACTTAGCCACTTGGCGCAAGAAATGAAAGGTATATGTTTTTATCCTTACAAAGTCTTCGTTACCCATTGCCCAAAAAGGGGTGGGGGTCTCATCGTCTTCGGTTGCCAAAAAATACTCCGTCATTAAATCAACCACGGTGCAAAAGTTGCTTACTTCATCGCCCCTCTCTTTTAAAAATTCGTCCCATAATACAAGAATAGCGTTTTTAATGCGTGTTTGTACTTCTGTCGGCTCTGTTTTAAATTCCTTTCCTATTTCTGCGCTCCTTTCGCACGGCTCGCAAATGTTGTCGAGCATTTCTTTTTCTTGAAATGTCATTGTTACGAATATTTAGACAAGCCTTTTGCCGTAGGTTGTCTCGGCTATTCGTAAGCCGTTGGGCGGTTTCCCACTCCAAACCATAGCAAAAGGCAAATACTTTTGTTGAGCGGTGCGAAAT
>JAFSJX010000047.1 GCA_017449285.1 Treponema sp. | reverse complement strand
CGTTTTGTGCGACCTAACCAAAATCGCCGTGGTTAGGTGGTTAGGCGACCTAACCAAACATTACCGACCTAACCAAAGCCAAAAAAGCGCGATACAACGCCGTTTTGTGCGACCTAACCCGACAAAAGCCGCCTAACCGCACCTGTCACCTAACCACTTCCGCCGCAAAACCTAACCAAAACCTAACCACACAAATGGCGTTCCAATGCGACCTAACCAACCTAACCAACCTAACCACGTTTTTTTTCACTCACAGAGATTTTTTTTTTTGCGGATGACGAAAATGCAACAGAGGGGAGATTTATCCTTCGCACTGATTTTTTCGGAATTCAGTCCTATACATTCTGGTTAGGTGGTTAGGTTAGGAGATATGTATAGGTTTTTCCCGCGCCAGTACTGGATTTTTCACCTAACCAAAAACCTAACCAAAGTTCCTGAAAAGCGGTTAGGTTCTGGTTAGGTGCTGGGTTAGGTCACGCGATTTCTATGTCAAATTCCGGTTGTTGTTCGCTCTCTTCAGTACAGATTACACCTGCCTTGAAACGTATTGTGCGCTCTGTCTTGCCGCTTATCCACGTCGAAAAAGTGTTTCGTTTGTCGGAAGTCCGGAGATAGCCTTTGTCGGATAGCTCGGCGGCAAGTTTGTCTGCGCTTTTGAACTTCAGCTTGTCTTCGGCTATTGTCCTAAACGCATGTGGATAGAGGATTGCGACTTCACCGTTCTTGAAAATCTTCCCGTAACGGTCAAGTGCTCGTTGTGTAAGGTCACCATCAGCGTTTTCGTTGCTGTAGAAGTCAGCAACGCTGTTGTTATCGCCTTCGCGAACGAAGTATGCAGTATGTCCTGCGACAAAGGATTTCAATTCCTCGATAAACCGCTGGGTGTCGTCAATTTCCGTAGCGGTCGGCAGTGTCGCGACAATGGCGGCAATATCGTTGGTGACTTCATCATTGTCGACTTCGCGTTGCAAGCCGAGACAGATTTTGAAATGCTGGTAAGTCACCGCGCTGATTATCAGCGTCTGCAACTGTGTCGCATCGTTCTTGTCTTTGCTATCCTTTTGAGTGTTTTTGACTGCTTTCAGTGTTTGGTGATACTGCTTGCCGATAGCATCGCAGTGTTCGAGTATGTACCGAATCCATTTCGCTCCGAAAAGTCCGCGATTACGATTGCAAAATCCGTGCAGGTCGGCGGCAAAATCCTCATCAAGCAGGTCGGAACAGCGAAGTTCCAACACGCGCTTAAATTCGCCTGCGTTTCCGTGTTGTTGCACGAGTGAATGTTCGCCTGTTGTCAGCCGTGTACCGCTGAATTGCTTTTCCTCGCGCTTCGTGCCATCTTTGTTCAATGCGGAGGGATAACTGCCGATAGAAAAATTGTAAATGTCTTGCGGCAGTTTTTCCGCTTCGCGTTGACTGATTGATTCGAGTTCTTCACAAATCAACGGCAGGTCACGGAACGCCGCCGCCGTTTCCAGCCGGCTCTTTGGTGTTGCGGCGAACGTGTTCGCCAAAGCTCCGACATTAGAATCACCGTGGATGCTCACGGCGAATTTTAGGAGTGGCGTTTTTCCTATCGACTTGCGACCGTGTACATGAATTTGTAGGTTAGGTAGCTCAAGCGGTCTAACAAGACTTGCCGCGCAGGTTCCGCCGATTACAACACGTGCGACCGCTCCGCCTTGTTTCGTAACTTCATTGAATTTCTGAATCCACTTGTCGGCGTCGCCGCGTGGCTTAAAAATCCGTTCGTAGTTGTAACCGGGGCGGCGAATTACGGTGTTGCCATCATCCGTTGGGAATGCAAAATCATCGAGGTCATCATTCCAACCAGTACATCTCACCGCTTTTATCTTCGGCAGTGCAGGGTTTAAGGCGATTGTGGCGTTCAGAAAACGGCAGATAAGTTTCGGCTCATCAATCAACGCGCCTTTGTCACAAAGCTTGCTAATGGCGCGTGGGTCTGCCAACGCTCTACCTTCGATTTCGGTTGTACACCACTCGCCATCGGAAAGTATTGCGATTTCATATTCCACTGTTCCGGTTGTCGGCTCACGGAATTTTTTTGTCGGAACAATCGGCGTGCGTGCGGCGCAAATGTACCTCGGCAAGCCGTTTGCCTTGCGCGGTGGCTCAACGAGCGTGATTCCGTTTTTCCCAAAAATGAAGTTGTCGGGGATTTCAAGGTCAACGGGGCAGTCTTTAATCTTGTCACGAGTTCGCGGCGCGTTATTGTCGTGCGTTTGCTCGCTGTCCATTGAAATATGTCGGCGTGTGTAACTTCCAATTTCGGCGTTCTGTGCATACCACTCACGCCGCGAATCAGCTTCGCTGTATCCGAAACGCTTTGCGATTCCGTGTAATGTTTCAATGTCATAGGAAGGGTCGTTAAGAGAATCCCAACGTGCTTTGTTTCCTTCTGAGTTGTAGCGGTCTGGGTCTCGGCGGTTAAAGGTGTCGACAACTTCATAGGGAACATTTTCGGTCTTGCAAGCCGATTGAACTGCAAGCCAATCACAATCCTCCAGTTCAGCAGTCGGAATAACGTCAAGCATCCTCTTTGCTCGAAATTGATTGTATTCAGGCGTGTCATCAGGATAATCGGTGCTTGTATGATTGCGACTTGTTTGCGGCTGTATTGAGGCGTTGTAGCCGCTCTGTGCGCCTGTATGCGGCTCTTGCGCGTGAGGTTGCTTTTGTTTTTCGAGTTCCTCAATCAACGTTTGCAACATGACATCTGCCGCTTCCCCTGTGGCGATTGTTGCCTTTGGTTCGCAATGAAACAGGTTGCCTGTCGGAAGACAGAATTTTGTAGTGCCGTAGAAAACTTCGAGGAAAGATTTTTTGTCGGCATCGAAGTAAATCTTTCCGACAACCTTCCCGAATTTGCCTGCGGTCGGCAATGCGAACATGTGCAAGCCGGTATTGCTTTGACTCCGCTCGCAAAAGAATCCGTTTCCGCGCAGATTGTTGTACCAGCGTTCGGCTTCGGCATTAACGAATTTGCCATCCGTGTCGGTCGCGTGGTCGAAGTCGAGAAAAAGAAAACCGCCTTCCTGTTCCGTTGCCGCGACAAAACCGCGAATGCCGCGCAATTTCGAGTACTGCCGCTGATTTTCGGGAAGTTGCCACTTGGAATTGGCGGGTGCTTTGTGGTTATCTTTTCGAGTGGATAAAAATCTCGGCAGGTCAAGAATCTGTTGCGGCAGATTGCGAAGTTGTTGCGTAAAGCCGCCGCCTGTGGTAACATTCTCCTTGGTCTTATTCATTTACGTATCCTTTCTGCCTCGCGACAACGAGGCTTGTTTTTTTGTCTTCGAGTTCATCAGCCGCCAATTCCAGCTTGTGAATCAGCGCGTGCATGTCCGAAATAAGCTTGTCTGGCATTTCCGGAACAGTCGTTGCAATTTCAACAAGCCGGCGGCTCATCTCGCGGAATTCGTTGGCTTCGCTCATAATGCTCACATCTGCGCTTCAAACTTCGCCAACAGTTCAAGCGGCGAAACTGGGTCGGAAGACATCGGGAAAACAAACGTGTTGGCTTTTGTCGTTTGGTTCGCGAAGTCTTTCAGCTCGGCTACAGCGTCTGCCGCTTCCTGCACATTGCGATAAATGCCTGCGGAGTATGAAACCACGCCATCACCGTCAACCGTCGACACCTTCACGACAAAGACATCGAACAGTTCGAGAATTCCGCAGTTGAAGTACCCGCTGCTTGTTTCAAAAAGCTCCTCTTCCTCTTGGTTGCAAAGCCAAAATTTCTTCATGTGCTTGCCCTCCTTGCAAGTAGTCAAAAATCGTGACCAGTATAATTTATAGCTGTCCATAAGTCAACAAGCGACAACAAAACCCCGCGCAAGTCATTGCTCACGCGGGGAATTTTTAATTCAGCGTTCTGCCCAGTAAGTAGTCTGTTGTGACCCCCAACACGGTCGCCAAAGCAATTAGATTTCTGATTGAAGGGTCTGTCTTTCCGCTCTCATAATTTGTCACAGACTGTTTCGCTATCCCCAGCTTTTCCGCGACTTCAGCTTGTGTCAATCCTATGTGTTGCCGAATCTCCTTTATACGTGCCCCAACTTGGCGGCGACGTTCCTGTTCAGCAACGGGTTCGTTACTGGGAATAATCGCCTTGAGGTAATTGTCGCTGTCCCCCAACAGCTTCGACAAAAACGGAACAGGGATTTTTAACCGCGTCGATATTGATTCCAAAACATCACGGTAAATGTCATTGTAGATTGATTGCGCCGCCTCT
>JAFSJX010000046.1 GCA_017449285.1 Treponema sp. | reverse complement strand
TCTATGTAAGTGCGTTCAAAGAACTAACGCCTCCAGCCACAATAAACTCAGTTTTAGGGCGAAAGCGGATGCAAAGGTACAACTAAATTACAAAACAACAAAACTTTTCAGGGAAAAATTTAGAAAAAGATGAAAAAAAACTTTTAAAAAGACTTCATGTTGCTTATCATAATAGTCATCACCTTATTTAATATATAATGAGATTATATTACTGGCAACCATTTTTTCTCAACATCAGAAACAATTATTTATCTATGCCTCACAAAGTGTGCGCCAACTCATTTAAATGAGCATATAAAGTTTACCTTAACCAGATAAGTCCTACCGTTTGTCGGGCACACCGTAATCAGCCCAGCGCTCTTGAGGATAATAGCTTTTTAGGGTTTTCTTTTTGACAACGTAGGCTTCCTTTACACGAGCCATTATGGAGTTCATCTGTTTCACCTTCGGGGAGAGTTCCCCGCGCAGACGATCTACCTCGGCATTGGCAGCTTCCAGTTCGCTTACCATCAGTTCCATCTCATTGATTTCATTGGTGGACACTCCATTCTCACCGATTTCCTTCACGTGTCGACGCAGACCTTCAACAAGGTTGCGGCTCTTCTCAATCTGAATTTCAATTGTTTTTGACATAATGCTTGTAAGTTTGTGAGTTTATAAGTTTTATCGATTACTCTTGAATTCATCAACTATTGAACACTGCTACAAAAGTAACAAAAAAAGTCGATTCTACGAATGTTATGTATCATCATTTTTTCGATTTTTTAAGATAAAAAAGACGCTGTATTTAACGTTTTTTGCTTATTTTTCGGGAAATAATTGTAGATTCTGAAATTCACCCTCGGCGACCTTTTTCTCGGTATCACCGAGGCTTTTTCGTATGTTTTTTGTACCTTTGCACCCAAGAATAAGAACGAGACAATTATGGCACAGATAGACGAATTCTTCTTTGACACGAACCGCGTGGAGGGCATCACCGAGACTGACTACGAGCGGGCGAAGCCTTACGTGGAGGCGGCACAGGCCTTCGCGCAGTCAACCTACCAAAGCATCTACATCATCGACTACTTCCGCAAGAATTTCCTCTACGTGTCCGACAACCCGCTCTTCCTCTGCGGCCACACTGCCGACGAAGTGCGACAGATGGGCTATGGCTTCTATATCAACAACGTGCCTGCCGACGAACAGCCGATGCTTACCGAACTGAACCGTGCGGGCTTCCGTGCCTTCGACGATGTGCCGCTGGCCGACCGCCGACGCTGCGTGATGTCCTACGACTTCCACATTCTCACCTCTGAGCGCCCCCTGCTCATCAACCACAAGATTACGCCCCTCGTGCTCACGGCTGATGGCCGTGCCTGGCTCGCCCTCTGCACCGTCTCGCTCTCGCCACACAAGGAGGCCGGACAGATACGATTCCGCTTTCTGGGACAAAGCGGCTACCGCCAATATTCGCTCACCGCCCACCGCTGGCAACCCTGCGAGGGCGTCCATGCTCACCCCCGAGGAAAAACAGGTGCTTACCCTCTCAGCGCAGGGCTACACCATGAAGG
Organism: Treponema sp.; assembly: GCA_017449285.1. Lineage (GTDB taxonomy): Bacteria > Spirochaetota > Spirochaetia > Treponematales > Treponemataceae > Treponema_D. The sequence continues at coordinate 124 of JAFSJX010000046.1, read as the reverse complement.
AAATCAGCGACCACATCTGCCGCTCGTTCGACACGGTAAAGTTCTACCGCCGCCAACTCTTCGAGAAACTCGACGTCGCCAACATCACCGAGGCCATCGCATTTGCCACCAACTACGGCCTTTT
>JAFSJX010000045.1 GCA_017449285.1 Treponema sp. | reverse complement strand
TTTGCACAGATGAACTGGTCGAATGGGTGGCGGCTTCCGTCTGCCTGTTTTTCGCGGAGAGGAGCTGTCTGTGGAGTTGCGATGTATCCAGGTCCGATACCGTTACACTGGATGTTCTGTCCGCCGTACTCAGAACAGATGTTGCGTGTGAGCATCTTCAAGCCGCCCTTTGCCGCTGCATAAGCAGAAACAGTTTCGCGTCCCAGTTCAGACATCATAGAACAGATGTTGATGATTTTTCCGTGGCCTTTCTTAATCATGCCCGGCAGAACTGCTTTAGACACGATAAAGGGAGCGTTCAAGTCTACGTCGATAACCTGGCGGAATTCTTCTGCCTTCATTTCCAGCATCGGAATACGCTTGATGATACCTGCGTTGTTTACGAGGATGTCCACCACGCCAACGTCTTTTTCAATCTTCTTTACGGTTTCCTGAACGGCCGCTTCGTCTGTAACGTCACAAATGTAGCCGTGAACATCTTTAATGCCAGCCTCTTTGTAGTTCTTCATGCCCATATCCAGTTGTTCCTGTCCACGGTCATTGAAAACAATCTTTGCACCTGCCGCCGCAAAAGCCTTAGCGATAGCAAATCCAATGCCATAAGAAGCGCCTGTTACCCAAGCAACTTTTCCAGTAAGGTCAAAATCTTTCATTTTGAATTCGGCCATTATAGTTCCTCCAAAAATTCTTGTCATTTCTCATCGGTCATTGAGCGACAGTTTACCGACCATTGAGCGAAATCGAAACGACATATCAATATATTATGATAAATCACAAAATCGTAATCGTCAATGGTCGGCAGAAAAGAAAATTGAAAAAACTATGAATATTTATGGAAGCACAAAAAAAATTATGCAGCGCAAATTTTCCCATAAACAATGTATGCAAGATGATATAGGGCACGGATAGGCAGTTCCATTCCCTCTCATATTTTTCGTAGTTTGTGCCGATAATACCATAGGTCTTTCTATGTTGTCAGATTTTAAGGGCAAAAAAATTACGGATACGTGCTTAGGAATTTGACATAGAATAGTATAATATGCTAAAATTATTTCTGAAATCTATACTCAGAAATAATTGTTGAAAATTTTGTGGGGACAAAATGGCAAGGACAAGACACTATAAACACGTTGAAAAAAATGTTGTTTCTTCCTTTCTTACCGCAATGCATCGTTTCTTTGGGGTGGTAGGCAGTGTAATTGCCCGGTTCTTTAAAATTTTTGACAGAAAACTTACCATAATGATTGTTCCCCACGCAAAAGGTAAGGTCGTCAACTTCCAGACAAATATTTTTGCGCTTGCGCTTTCAGCGGTTCTTATTATAGGAATCATTTCTTCATTCGTTTATTTTAATCGTCAGGCGGCAGGTTCTGGAGCGGAAATCAGCAGATTGATGAGCGAAAATCGGCAAACGCTTGCAAGCCTTGATGAACTTCGTGATGAGAACAACAATCTTTTGCAGACGGCAAAACGTTTCCAGTCTTCGCTTTCGCAGGCATTGTCTTTAATCGGCATCAGCCAGTCGAATACCGTTTCCCGCGCCTCTATGGGAGACAGCGACCTTTCTTCTTTGTTTGATACGCAGGAACAGGTGACTGGCTCGACTCGGGAAGCCAGCGATATTCGTATGCTGAATTCTTATTTGGAAAGCGCGGTTCAGCCGATTGAAGAAATCGGAAAAATGCTCGAAAGTCAGGAAAACCTGTTCGCCGACATTCCGAACATCTGGCCAATTAAAGGTGGTATCGGGCATATCTCCATGCAGTTCGGGCAGAACGTGCATCCGATTACTGGTCAGTGGTACATTCATAAGGGACTTGATTTTTCCACATGGCGAAGCGGCGACCCCGTTATTGCGACGGCGAACGGACAGGTTGTTACCGTGGGCTACGATATGAGTTTTGGAAATTACGTCATCATCAAGCATAAGCATGGTATTTACACGCGCTACTGTCACATGTCACGCTCAAATGTGCAGAAAGGTCAGTTCGTTACGCAACGCCAGACTATTGGTTACATCGGAAACACGGGTATTACCACCGGCCCGCACCTGCATTACGAGGTTCACATCGGTTCTGATGTTGTTGACCCTGCAAAATACGTCAACGTAAAGCTGACCACAAAGTAATATGGCTTTTGCATCCGACACTATTTCAATCAACACCGTTATCGGTTCTGGCTCATCAATTTCGGGCGACATTCGGGTGAACGGTCGTCTTCGTATTGATGGCGATATTGACGGCAATCTGGAAACGACAAGTAATATCTACGTGGGCGAAGCGTCCCGCATTCACGGAAACATTGTCGCCTTGTCTGCTGTTATTGAAGGCATCGTCATCGGAAACATCACCGCTCCCAAAGGAATCACCTTGCTTTCGTCTTCTGCCGTCATCGGCGACGTGACCACAAAACGGTTACAAGTTGAAGAAAATGTTATCCTGCACGGACACTGTATTTCGCTTAAAAATGAAGATGACTACAACCGCGCTACAAACGAATATCTTGAAAAGAGCGCAATCCGCAGTAAGGTTGTCTAATGCCTTCTATTGAATCTATCGGCTCACAGGCAATGTATCTCGCCGCAAGTCAGGCGGCAGCCCAGCAAGCAGCAAGAAACGCGCAGTCTCAGCAAAAAAATGAAAAAGTCGGAAAATCCGCCCGACCGTCTTTTGCCTCTGCGCTTACAAAATCTCAGGAAGAAGCCTCGCTTTTGCAGGAAGGACTTCCCATTGAGATTGCGGGAATGGAATTTGACGAGGCGATTGTTTTTTTGAAAGACGCGGTGGAGATGGCTGGCGATGACTTGAAAAGGCGGCAGGATTTGCCCTCGATGGATGTCTATCGCAGAAAAGTCAGACAGTTTGTGCAGTTTGTCGTAAAAAATACTTTTGAGGTGGAAAAAAATCAGCGCAGAGGATTCAACCGGAAAGGCAAAAAATTTGACCCCCGCGTACAGATAAAAATTATCGACGAAAAACTGAACAAACTCGCCACGGAAATGCTGTATCTCCAAAAAGAGAATCTGCAACTTTTGGCAAAGGTTGAAGAAATCAACGGACTTATTGTAGACTTAATGGCTGTTTAAGGGTAAAATATGATGGTGGTGCTTGAGCGGGGTCGAAACCACAGTTGTAAAAAATGGTCATTTCGACTGCGCTCAGTGACCGAGTGATATATGTCAGATATTTTTGAAAAAGATATAGAAGACGAAGACGATAATCTCGAAGGTCTGGAAGATACCGATTCTTCATACGAAGAGGACGTTGACTTTACTTATCCCAAGCCGTTGTACCGTACCCGTCTGGAATATTCTTCCGAGGGTGTGTATGCTGGCGTTCCTAAAAATTTTCCGTCGCTTAAAAATGGTGATTATGTCATCATCCCTACGCGCTATGGAAAAGACCTTGCGCTTGTTCTGGGAAAGGCGGAGCATCCTATTGGTATCAAGCAATCGGACATTGTGACGATTGAGCGTAAGGCTAACGAAGATGACCTGAAGAAATACCGTGAACTTGCCGAAAAAGAAGCCGAAGCGTTTAAGACTTTTAAAGAAAAAGTTGCCGCGCACAAACTGGATATGAAATTGGTTGCCGTGCATTTTCTTCTGGAAGAACAGAAAGCATTGTTTTTCTTTTCCAGCGACAACCGAGTTGACTTCCGCGAACTGGTCAAAGATTTGGTATCTGTCTTTAAAATGCGCATTGAACTGCGGCAGATTGGTGTGCGCGATGAAAGTAGAATCACTGGCGGACTTGGTGTATGCGGAAGACCCTATTGCTGTCATTCGGTGAGCGACAAATTGCCACCAGTTTCAATCAAAATGGCAAAGGAACAGAACCTTTCGCTCAACTCCATGAAAATCAGTGGTCAGTGCGGACGACTTTTGTGCTGTTTGAGTTACGAGTACAAATGGTACGCCGAGGCACGGAAAAAATTGCCTAACGAAGGCCTACGTCTTTTCTATGATGAGACTAATTTCCGCATTACGGACGTAAACCCGCTTACCCAAATGGTAAAAATGCTTGGCGAAGACGGGCGTTTGCTTGAAGTTCCGGCTTCTCGTTTTGAGAAGAGCGGCGGACGTTGGAAGATTAACTGATTACGGCAATTACATAGTCACTTTGCTCGGTAAACGGCTGACGGTCAAATCCGCCGTAAAAGTCGCAGTGTGTAAAGCCTGTTCCTTCCGCGAGTTCCTGTATCTTTGGAACGGTCAGCGCAAAAACAGGAACATCGCGCATGACGGTCGAAACTTTTCCGTTGCTGGTTTCCAAATCCAGTTGAATCGTTCTTTTGTCGTTTGGGTCTGCCCATACCTGTGTATACAGCGAGCAACGGATGCTCTGACGGTCAGGAAGTTTTGCCATCGGCACGGAAGAGAATTTTATGAAATTTGGCAGACCAATAATGAGCCGCCCCTTTTCTGCCAGAAGTTGTTTGCAGTCGAAAAAGAATTTTTTTATCAGCGTCTCATCATGAATCAGGATAATCCTGCCATCTAGAATCGAAATGATGTGATAAAAACCTTTGCCCAAAAAACGGGCCATCTCCAATGTGTTCATCTGGAAAAAACGCAAGGACATAAGTTGAGTGCGCCGTTTTCTGTTTGCGGACTCAATCAACTCGTGAGATGTTTCCAGTCCAGTTACGTCAGCACCTTCTTTAGCAAGCATATGTTCAAATGAACCAGTTCCGCAACCAACACGTAAGAGTCTGTGTGGCTTAGGGAATGCACTCATCTCATCTGCATAAAAACTTTTTTGGTCATTGGTAACTGGATATAACTCATCGTAGTATTCAACTACATTCTGACTTATTTCCATATATTTATTATAAATCGAAATAAAAATTTTGCAACGAAATTCGATTTAAAATGTAGGCGTGGAAAAAATACGGAGCGGGACACAGAAAAACTGATACTAGAAGTTTCGTTATTTTTTAAAAAATATCAAATTTTTCCTTTATTTTTTATTTTAATACAGACTTTAAAAGAGATAAACGTTATAATTCTTTCAATAACCTTTAGTAAAGGAGATTTTGGATGAGCGAAGAATTGACCGAACCCCAGAAAGAAATCAATGGATTGGTAGCCAAGGCACAAAAGGCTTTGGAAGAATATGCCAATTATGATCAGGAAAAAATTGATTACATCGTTGCAAAGGCGAGTATTGCTGCCCTTGACCAGCACGGTGCGTTGGCAAAACTTGCGGTTGAAGAAACAAAGCGCGGTGTTTTGGAAGACAAAGCGACCAAAAACCTGTTTGCCTGTGAATACGTGGTGAACAATATGCGCCATCTGAAGACCGTTGGCGTTGTTGAGGATGACGATGTGACGGGCATCGTAAAAATTGCGGAGCCGGTCGGTGTTGTGGCTGGTCTGACTCCGGTTACAAACCCCACTTCAACGGCAATTTTCAAGTCACTCATCTGTTTAAAAACAAGAAATCCAATTATCTTTTCTTTCCATCCGAGCGCAATCAAATGCTCAATTGCGGCGGCAAAAATCGTGTACGATGCGGCTGTTGCAGCCGGTGCTCCGAAAAATTGTATTCAGTGGATTGAAGAGCCTTCTATGGAAAAAACCAGTCTGCTGATGAATAATGACGGCGTTGCGACAATTCTTGCGACGGGCGGAAACGCTATGGTTCGCGCGGCATATTCTTGTGGAAAGCCTGCGCTTGGTGTCGGTGCGGGTAACGTTCCTGCATACGTGGAAAAAACCTGTAACCTCAAGCAGGCAATCAACGACATCGTTATGTCAAAGGCGTTCGACAACGGCATGATTTGTGCTTCCGAACAGGGCGCAATCATCGACAAGGAAATCTACAGCGACGCAATCAAGACATTCAAAGAGTATCGCGCATACCTCTGTAACGACAAAGAAAAGAAGATGCTGGAAAAATACATGTTCGGTGTGGACGGCGACCCCTCAGTTGCAAAACTGAACGCCATCGTGCCGGGTATGAATCCTGTCGTGCTTGCAAAAAATGCTGGATTTGATATTCCCGCGCGCACCAGCATCATTCTGGTTGAATGTAAGGAAGTGGGCGTAAACGAATGTATGACCCGCGAAAAACTCTCTCCCGTTCTTGCCGTACTGAAAGCGAACAACACAGACGACGGTATCAAAAAAGCAAAGCAGTTCTTGGAATTCGGCGGTCTGGGTCACTCAGCGGCAATCCACACGAGCGACAAGGCTTTGGCAGAAAGATTTGGCGATGTTGTTCCGGCAATTCGCGTGATTTGGAACAGCCCGTCTACATTCGGCGGCATCGGAAACGTGTACAACTCATTCATTCCGTCTCTCACGCTGGGATGCGGTTCTTACGGTCACAACTCAACTGACGACAATGTAAGTGCCGTAAATCTTTTGAACGTGAAGAAATTAGGAAGGAGACGCAATAATATGCAGTGGTTTAAGTTACCGTCAAAGATTTATTTTGAGCGCGATTCTATTGAATATTTGCACCAAATGCCGAGAATGCATAAGGTAATCATCGTTACCGACCGCTCAATGGTCGATTTGGGCTTTGTGGACAAAGTGACTGACCAGTTGAAGCTCCGCGCTGACCCCGTGCAGTATCAGCTCTTCTGCGATGTTGAGCCTGATCCGTCAATCCAGACAGTGCGCAAGGGTGTCGAACTGATGCGCAACTTCGCTCCCGACACGATTATCGCTCTTGGTGGCGGTTCTTCAATGGACTGTGCAAAAGGTATGTGGCTCTTCTACGAGAATCCCGAAGTTGACTTTAACGACCTGAAGCAGAAGTTTATGGATATCCGCAAGCGCGCGTTCCGCTATCCTCAGTTGGGCAAAAAGGCAAGTCTGGTCTGTATTCCGACCACATCTGGTACGGGTTCAGAAGTTACCCCCTTTGCCGTTATCACTGACAAGGAAGAGCACAAGAAGTATCCGCTGGCTGACTACGCGCTTACTCCGACAATCGCAATCATCGACCCGACCTTTACGCTGAGTCTGCCGAAAAAGATTATTGCCGACACAGGTATGGACGTTCTGACCCACGCAACAGAGGCTTATGTCTCTACGATGGCAAACGACTTTACTGACGGTCTGTGCATTCAGGCTATCAAGATGGTCTTCCAGTATCTGGAGCGCAGCTACAACAACGGTCCGAGCGACTACGAGGCAAAAGAGAAGATGCACAATGCTTCTTGTCTGGCCGGTATGGCATTTGCAAACGCATTCCTGGGCATGAACCACTCAATGGCTCACAAAGTCGGCGGTGAATTCCATGTTCCGCACGGACGCGCAAATGCAATCCTCCTGCCGTTCACAATTCGCTACAACGGAACTCAGCCGGACAAGTTGAGCACATGGCCTAAGTACAACTACTACAAGGCTGCTGAACGCTATGCAGAACTGGCCCGTATGCTGGGACTGCCCGCTAAGACAGTGGAAGAAGGCGTAGAATCTTACGCAAAGGCTTGTGGAGAACTGGGTATGCGTCTGGGCATCCAGATGAACTTCCAGAGCCAGGGTCTGGACGAAAAGGCATGGCTTGATTCTCTGGACAAGCTGGCATTCCTCGCTTACGAAGACCAGTGTTCACCGGTGAACCCGCGCGTACCGCTGATTGAGGATATGAAGCAGATTCTGAAAGACGCGTACTACACGACGGAATTCTTCCCGAAAGAAGAAAAGAAATAATTTCGGTGGTTGAGCCTGTCGAAACCACGCTTTTGTGATGCATTTCGACTTCGCTCAATGCCCGTACATTCAGCCCTGCGTGATGAGCGTGGGGCTGATTTTTTTTGTGCGGGTTTTTAAGCAATTTTCATCTAATGCAATAATTCCGCAAGTGTTTCGGAAAGATTTTCTCGTAAATCGGCTTTTGCGCGGGCATATACTTTATCCGCAAGGGCTTCAATAAAACTGTCTCGGTCGGCAAGCATTGCGGTTTGCGGAACTGCATTTTCATCGAATAATTGTACTGCTCGAATACCAAGTTCTTTTGCAATCTGTTCTATAACATCGGGCGCAGGAAAAGAGCGACCTTGTTCAATGCCATTAATGTAATTATAGCCTTTGTTAAGTGCAAGCGTCAGCTCGTTCTGGAGAAATTTGAATACCGTAAAAACAACTGTATAATTAAAGTGTATTATACTTTATTTATATTCCTCTATTATAAAAACAGTCTTTTGCACTTCTTAGTAACATAGGGAAAAAGATGTTTGTATGAAAAAAGTATGTGTGATTAAAAGACTTGCGCAAATTGGTATAATGAGCATAACATTGGTAACTGGGCTCATATACAATATCAGTTGTAAGCAATCAGATAGTGAAGAACCAGTAACGCTTTTCTTGTCATTGGATTGTGTGTTGTTGGGTGGAGCGAGCCTACGCCCGAACAGGTAGCCGTGCGGACAAATTTATTATTTAAAGCCATAGAAAGCGATAATGTGGAGCAAGCGAAGTTGTGTATAAAAACTGGTGCGGATATAAATGGGAAAATAGTATATCGTGACAATAAATATATTACGCCACTTCTGTATGCAGTGCAGAAAAATCGCATTGAAATAGTGAAATTGCTCATAAATGCAAAAGTTGACATGAATGCTTCGATACCTGAATTTGGACATACACCAATTACACTGGCAGCGCAATCTGGTTATACAGACATCGTAAATTTACTTATTAAATCGGGTCTGGATGTTAATGCAAAAAATTATAACGGTGAGACCGCAATTATGCATGTTTATGACAAAAATAATATGGCAGAGTTGCTCATAAAATTAGGTGCGGATGTTAATGCAAAAGACAACAACGGAAGCACAGCACTTTACTTTGCAAACTATAAATCAAAAGATAGATTCCTTAAACCAAAGGAAGGAATAATCGCACAACTTCTAGCCGCCGGTGCAAGAGAATGATTCGTTCTCCAATGTTTACAGAGTTCCTTACCCCTTGATGATACAAATCAATTCTGCTATTCTATTAGAAATTGAGCAAAGATTTTGAAAATTTCGTAATAGCGGAGGGGGGGGGTAAAAATGTCTTTTAAGAGAGATGTGTATCTTAAGCGGCTGCAAAACAGGGAGCAGAATGGACTCATAAAAATCATCACGGGCAGTCGCCGTGCAGGAAAGTCATATCTGCTGAACAGAATCTTTTACGATTACCTCAAAAGTAAAGGCATTTCATCAAACCATATCATTAAGTTTGCTTTTGACTCAGACGAAGATCTGGATTTACTGGACTCATATTTTTCGGAAGAGCAAACACGGATTCCGCAAAAAAACGGTACATACCTTATAAACGCAAAAAAATTCCGTGCCTTCGTCAAAGACAGAACGGATGAAGAAAACAAATTTTATCTTCTGTTGGACGAAGTGCAGCTGCTTGAAAACTTTGTCGGAACATTGAACGGCTTTCTTCGTCACGAAAACTTTGATGTGTATGTCACAGGTTCAAATTCAAGATTTCTTTCCTCAGACATTGTTACGGAATTCAAGGGGCGTAGAAGTGAAATTCACATTTTGCCCCTTTCGTTTTCTGAATACTGCGAGGGCTTGAGCCTTTCTCCAGAATCTGCCTGGAAATCATATATCGTGACCGGAGGCATTCCACTTGTTGCATTGATGAAAACAGATGAGGAACGCTTTTCATATCTCAAAAATCTTTGCGAAGAGACATACCTGAAAGATATAATCGAACACAACGGCATTAGAAAACAAAACGAACTTTCAGAGACTTTCGATATGGCTGCTTCAATGATTGGGAGTCCCGTGAACACGCTGAAACTTGCAAATACTTTCAAGACTCTCACCAAAAAGGACATAACCGACAGTACTATCGCAACATTCATTTCTTATTTTGAAGACGCTTTTCTGATTTCAAAAGTACGGAAATTCAGCATAAAAGGAAAAAAATACATTTCTTCGCCCTTTAAAATTTATTTTGAAGATATAGGTGTCCGTAACGCACGGCTGAATTTCCGTCAGATTGAAGAAACTCATATCATGGAGAATATTTTGTACAACGAGCTTCGTTACAGAGGGTTTCTGGTCGATGTTGGAGAAGTCAGCATAAACGAAAAGACTGAAAAACTTGATGCGAACGGAAAAAATATCTATGCGCAGAAACAGTTGGAAGTTGATTTTATCGCAAGCAATGGAAACCAGAAATTATATATTCAATCGGCACTCAGTCTTGATTCAACCGAAAAAGAAACACAGGAAAAAAAATCACTCTGCAATATTGATGACTCGTTCAAAAAAATTGTAATTACAAAAAACAATTTAAAGCCAGCTGTTGATGAAAAAGGAATTGTCACGGTCGATTTGTTTGATTTTTTGTGCGGGGCATATACTTTAT
>JAFSJX010000044.1 GCA_017449285.1 Treponema sp. | reverse complement strand
CCTGAAAGAGAAGGGGGGACGCGCTTTGAAAGAGCGTCTTTTGCCGATAAGTCGCAAATTTTCGTACCCCCTCCCCTTTCAGGGTCCTGTCATAAACTTAAGAGAACTTAGTCTGAAATTGTTGTAAAATTCAAGCAAAATATCCAATATCTCAAACTTTTCAAATTAAAAGAAAGAAAGGCGCTTATGAATGAGTTTCGGGATATTACGAGTTTCGCCTTATTGCGCAACATTCAGACTTCGTTCCTCTATTCTGTTCTTTTTCGCCTTGTCCCAGAGCGAAAAACGCATTCCATACAAAGCAACAAAAAAGCAGTTTTTATGGAATTTCTTTCAAAATTTGCAATTTTTCGTGAAGGAAATCCTTGAGGAAACACCGCACAAAAAAAGGTAGCCAAATAGCGAAAACTGTGCTATAATGAAAGACATGAAAAATCAGATGAACGTCTCCGTATGGAGAGATGAATTGGCGCAGTTGCGCACGAACAAAAAGGAATTTCTGGAACAGATGGAGCGTCTGATTCCGTGGGGAGAATGGAAAGCCATCATTGAGCCGTACTATTATAAAGGAGAGCGCGGCAATAAGCCCTACGACTTGGAACTCATGCTCCGGCTGTTCGTGGTTCAGAACCTGTACTCGCTGTCCGATATGGCCACGCGGGACGAGGCGATTGACAGCAGGGCGTTCTCGGAGTTTTGCGGAACGAATCGAACCGGGCAGGTTCCGGACGGGGACACGATTGGACGATTCCGGCGTTTGCTGGAAAAACACGGGATACAGGAAAAGCTCTTCGCGCAGGTGCGGGAGCTTCTGATTGAGAAGGGTCTGATACTCAAAAAAGGCACAATCGTGGATTCTACCTTTATAGAGGCGCCCTCTTCCACGAAAAACCGGGAAAAGAAACGTGACCCGGAGGCTCACTCGGGGAAAAAGGGTTCCACATGGCATTTTGGCTACAAGTCGCATATCGGCGTGGACAAAAAGAGCGGACTGGTTCACACGACGGTCACGACCGCCGCGAATATCAGCGACGTAAGCGTAACATCCAGCCTTCTTCATGGCGAAGAGGAGAGCGTCAACGGGGACAGCGGATATATTGGGGCGGAGAAACGGGAGGACGCGATTCTCCGCAACAAGAACGGCAAGAAAATCAAGTACAAAATCAATCGCAGACCGTCGCAGTACAAGAACAACAGCGCCCGTAGCCGCGGACAAATCAAACGCTACGAGAAAGAGAAGTCGTCCGTCCGCTCCAAAGTGGAGCATGTCTTTGGCGTCGTGAAGAATCTGTTCGGCTATCGCAAGACGCGATACCGAGGTCTGGCGAAACAGAACGCCAAACTGAACGTCCTGTTCGCTTTGGCGAATCTCTATCTGGCCGGCAAGCGGGGCTTGGCGGCCTGATTGTTGCGCCATAAAACGGATACATGAGCATAGGAATTATCATTTTCCGCTGACGCGTGTCGGCGGCTCTTTTTTGCTCTATTATGCGGTGTTTCCCTCCACAAAGCTGAAGCTGAAAGCGGATGAGGTCTGCGACGTTTACGAAATGGACGCGTCCGGCGACACGGAAGCGG
>JAFSJX010000043.1 GCA_017449285.1 Treponema sp. | reverse complement strand
TCACCATACCCGACAGCGTGACCAGCATAGGGAGCTATGCGCTCTCCTGGTGCAGCGGGCTTACCAGCATCACGATACCCGACAGCGTGACCAGCATAGGGGACGGGGCGTTCTTCGGGTGCGGCGAGCTTACCAGCATCACGATACCCGACAGCGTGACCAGCATAGGGAGCTCTGCGTTCCGTGGCTGCAGCGGGCTTACCAGCGTCACGATACCCGACAGCGTGACCAACATAGGGGACTCTGCGTTCTCCGGGTGTAGCGGGCTTACCAGCGTCACGATACCCGACGGTGTGACGAGCATAGGGAACGAGGCGTTCCGTGGCTGCAGCGGGCTTACCAGCGTGACGATAGGCGACGGTGTGACGAGCATAGGGGACTGGGCGTTCTCCGGGTGCGGCGAGCTTATGAGCATCACGATACCCGACAGCGTGACCAGCATAGGGAACTCTGCGTTCTCCGGGTGCAGCGGGCTTACCAGCGTGACGATAGGCACTGGCGTGACGATTATAAGAAAGTCTGCGTTCTCCGAGTGCAGCGGTCTTACCAGCATCACGATACCCGCCGACGTGACGATCATAGGGAACTATGCATTCTATGAGTGCTATACACTAATAACAGTAAATTACCGTGGAAGCGCAACGCAATGGAAAGCAATAAACATTGGCTCTTATAACAATCAGCTGACAAACGCAACAATCGTCTACAACTACACAGGCGAATGATTCTTCTGGTTAGCGAGCGTTAAGGATTGGAGTACCGCCGTAGGCGTTCCGTAGCGTAGCGGAGGAATGGAGCGCGGCTAGCGCGGAAGTGCGGAAAGCCTGACCGCCGACCTGTCGGCGGGTACGCCCATCGTTTTCAGCAAAATCAATCAAATCGACTGTTTTGCCCGATACGAGCCACCGCCCCAACTCTAGAAGAAAAAATCGTTGTGCTATCTCCGTTTGTGGTGTACCATAAGAGTAAGATTATTTTTATAATCGCAAAAGAAGGTCACCATGAAAATCAAGAGCATCAAAACCAAACTGCTGATACTGCTTCTCGGTATCATCGTTGTGTCATCCCTGCTTCTGGGAATTATCGCCTACAAGATTTCAAACTCCGCGCTGGAGCGTTCGGTGGAAGATGCCATCACCACTATTTCGGAAAAAATTGCCCAGCAGGTTAAGCAGGAAAACGACCGAAAATTTCACATGCTCGATGTGCTGGCAAATACGTCTACCTTGCAAGACCCCTCAATCTCCGAGCAAGTCAAAGACTCCATCATCAAAATCGGAAATCAGATTGACCAGTTCAAAGTGTAGCACTCATTTCAGTACAGAGCCACGAATCCGTCTGACGAGCCGTGCTTTTCCAATGGAGAATAATTTTTCCTCGTGCTGGGGAATCAGTTCAATGCGGATGAGTGCGTCTCCGTCCAGTTTTTCTGTGCCGAGCGGATTTCCCACGATTACTACGCCGTCTCCCTCTGGGTCGTTGGGATTCTCGTATTCCAGTTCTACCATGTTGTCAGAAGAAATCGCACTCTCGATGACATGCACTTTGCCCGAAAAATCCATTCCGCTTGCCTCGATGCGCTCAAGCCGCACGCTGTCGCCTCTTAACTGCACAGGGTTCAGGACGATTTTGCGCTCAATGCGATCCAGAAGACCTTCTTTCTGTTCGGGAAGCAAATTTAGTTTTTCCAGTTCAGAGCGCATCGCAGAAAAATGAGCGTTGCGGTCAGATTCAGAGGAAAAGGGAGAGGGTGGCTGAGGATTTTGCCATACATTATCTTGCGTGTTGTCATTTCGATTTTGCACAATGGTCGTTTTCTTTTCAAAACACAAGTCGGGGAATCCTGCGCTGACCTGCGGTTTTTCCGCGCTTTTGATTTTGCCGATAAAATCAATATTGCTTTGAGCGATTAAGCCCTTTGCCTGTATGTCAGATTCTACATCAAGCAGATAGATTCCTGGGGCGAGCGTTGCGGCAATGTGGCGGGAGATTGCGGGATTGTGTTCCAGTGCGCTGGCATTCTCCGTGTTTACCTGTAGGACATATCCTTTGTAAAGCGTTGCAGAGGAATAGGCGTTGCCCCAGTCTTCCAGCGATACCCGCAAATTTTGTGGCAGATTGTAGGGACTGTTGTTTTCCAGCATATCACCGATTTGCCGCCAATTCATTCCTGCATCAAACGCATGCATCACTGATTTTTTTGAAATCTCAAACTGTGCCGCCGTGTCGTACTGCACCAAATCCATGCACTGTACCAGCGGAATGAGCGCGCAAAGCGGAAGTCCTGGAAGCAGCGTTACGGAAAATCCTGCGTCAATGTTCAGCACTTTGGGAAACGGCGGCTCTTTCGGACGCGGTACAGAAGTCAATGCGCTTCCCTGCACAAAAACCGTCTCTCCGTCCGCAGTCCTTCCTTTTTCCGAAAAGATTCCTGTCAGCACTGCAATGTCAATCAGCCTGTCCATCATCGAAACGACATCGCCGCCTGTAAATACGTCATTTTCGCGCGAACGGGAAAGCATGGACGCAAAACGGCTCGTCTGCCCAATTGGTGCGATACCAGGAATATCATTGTCCTTTTCGGAAATCAAAAATGCCATGCGAAGGAGACCCGTCCGTGTACAACCTGCCACGCCAATTTCTTCTGCCACCGAAAGCAAAAGTTGTGCTTGGCGTACCAATCCGCTTCTGCTGAACCGCCCCTGCGAAGCCACGCACAAAAGCGTGTACTGGGTGATTTCGTCCAAAGCCGCAAACTGGTCAAGTTTTGAGCGGTCAAGCACAAAGCCCGTATCATCTTCCTTTAATATAGAAAGATTTAAAAAACCAAGCGTCACGCAATGTAACAATTCAGTTTTGTCAGGAAAAAGCGTTTCTAATGCCGCCACCGTCCGCTTTTTAAATGAACCGTCTGCCTTGCACACATCGGGAGTGGCATATAAAAACGAAATGAATGCTGCAAGCAGTTCTGGCGAAAGTCCATCCGCCACTGACTGGTTTGTTTCCGCAAGTGTCGGCGGCACAAGCAGAACCGAGCGGCTGATAAATGGGGCAAGCACATCTTCCAGCATCGGATTCAGACTGATAATCGTTTTTCCCGTCTGCTTGTCTCCGTGGCGGTATACAATGAGCCGTTCTTCCAGATTCAGAAGTCGCTCATACACCGTCGCAAAACTGTATTCCCCCGCAAAAAACTGCGCCACCTTTTCCTGCGTGGCATTCTGAATAAAGTGAACCGCGCAAATCAACTGCACGTCGCTCTCGCTCAAAAGGCTTACCAGCGTGCGGCGGTTCTCTTCTTTGCGCAGGAACGCTCCCAATTCTTCAATCAACTTGGGCTTGTTGTACGGCGTATGCACTTCGCCCAGATACATCCGAATCAACTCGAAAAAATGGGTGTCCGGCAACGTGGCAAAACTTTCTCGCCAAGAGATGATGCGCTGTATATGTGGGTCGATTTGTTTCATTTAGTTTTCTCCCTTTACTTCCCCTATCGCCGCATCCAAATCGCCCTCGACCTTGTATCGCACCAGCCGGTAGGCATATCCCTGTTCCGCCAAAAATTTCTGGCGGTTTGAGCCGAAGTCTTCCTCGACGGTATTGCGAGTAATCAGCGTGAAGAAGCGGGATGTGCGCTCCTTGGGGCGTAGAATTCTTCCAAGACGCTGTGCTTCTTCCTGACGGCTTCCGAATGTGCCGCTTACCTGGATTGCCATGCTTGCGTCAGGCAGGTCTATCGCAAAATTTGCCACTTTGGAGACGACCAGCACACGAATCTTCCCTGCGCGGAAATCGGCGTAGATTGTGTCGCGCTCATCGTTTGGAGACTTGCCAGTGATAATCGGGGCTTTTAGGAGCGAGGCTATTTCGGCAAGCTGGTCGAGGTACTGCCCGATAATCAGAATCTTGTCATCGGGAGAGCGGCGCACCAGTTCCTGCACCACGGAAATCTTTGCGGGATTTTCGCTTGCAATACGGTGCTTTTTGCGCGGCTCGGCAACGGCGTATTCTATTTCCTTTTCTTCGGTCAAGTCAAGGCGGATTTCCACGCATTCCGCGCTTGCAATCCAGCCGCTTGTCTCTAAATCTTTCCACGGCACATCGTACCGCTTGGGGCCGACAAGGCTGAACACATTGCCCTGTAAGCCGTCCTCGCGCACGAGCGTTGCCGTAAGTCCCACGCGGCGGATTGCCTGAATTTCCGCCACCACCCTAAACACAGGAGCGGGAAGCAGATGCACTTCATCGTAGATAATCAGTCCCCAGTTGCGCTCGCGAAAAAGTGAAAAATGCGGGTAGGGGCCTTCTTTTTCCGGCCGCCATGTGAGAATCTGGTAGGTCGCCACGGTGACGGGCTTGATTGTCTTGTTTTCGCCCGTGTATTCGGCAATCTGGTCGGCGGTCAAATCCGTTTTATCCAGAAGTTCGTCCATCCACTGGTGTACGGCACTGATGTTTGTGGTGACGATGAGCGTATTTGTCTTGAGCAAATCCATTACCGCCATACCCACGATTGTTTTTCCCGCACCGCACGGAAGCACAATAGTCCCGAATCCCGTTCCTGCGCCTTTGTTGCCAACCAATGCCTGTGCTGCTTCCCGCTGATAGCCGCGCACCTCAAACGTTTTCCCCGCAAGCGTGGTGGTGCGCAGGTTGATTTGAAGCGGGTCGCCATCCGCCATGGGAACATCGTCCTTTACCGGCCAGCCCATTTTGAGGAGTTCCTGCTTGATTGTGCCGCGGTCGGTCAGGTGAAGCGAAAAGCAATGCTCTTTTTCGTCATCGGTTACGTTTGCGGCGGCTTGCTCTGCGGGCGCAACATATTTCGTGGGAACGAGCGCGTTTTTCTTGACCAAGAGGCTTGCCGAAATCTCCTTGAACACGGCGCGGCTTTCCGTCACGAGGTACAAATATTCCTCTTTGAGTTCTTTTGCCTTGGTGTTTTCGCCGTTGGGGTCGGTGATTGCCGCCGTCTTGTACGGAACGAGAACCGATGGCGCGGGAATCAGGCGCAACTTGCCGAATCGCCCTGCCGTTTCTTTAATCCATGCCTCGACAGCCTGCGGAACATCGTAGCGGGCGAATTCGTGCAGAACTGCCACCGCGTCCTCGGGAGAAAAACCTGCGCCCGCTGAGTTCCAGAGCGAAAGTGGCGTTAGGCGGTAGGTGTGCAGGTGTTCGGGAGAGCGTTCCAGTTCGGCAAAAGGAATCAGCGCATTGCGGCACTCGTCGGCACGCGGCGCATGTACGTCCAAAAGCAGTGTTCGGTCACTCTGAACAATCAGCGGATTTTCAAGACGATTTTCCAACGGATTCTGATTAGGCATAGCAGAGTATTATACCGCAAAATATGGAAAAATGCTATACACCTTTGGAAAAAGCAAGGGGCACGGGGGAAGAAGAAAGCCTTTTGTGAAAGGTTGCGTCTTCCCCGAAAACGAATAAAATAAATCGGTTTGAAAACAGTTGACAACTTAAAGAAATGTACGATGCTACTGATATACAGAGAAAAGGGGCGATATGGCGATGATTTCTCTGAGGTTGCTTGATTTACCAGTAGCAAAACTTCCCATGTTGCTAATTCGATGGCTCTGGTGTTGGAGTTAGAACCGGGGTGGAAGAACCGCCGCCTTGTGATGTGTCGCTTTCTCCAGATGGAATTACAACGCTATTTGGAAGTCCATACTTTTCACCATAGTAGTAGTGCTCATAACCCCTATCACTATCATAATAAATATCATAAGCAATACCATTGCTTTCTGCCGAACGAGATGCAATAACGGAAACATACCATCCGAGGTCTGCGGTTTTTCCTTTCAACTCTTCCCTGTACTCTTCGTCGATTCTGTCACTACCAAGAACGATGCTTTTTGTGTCGGGGGTGATGGTTTGATAAAAAGTTCTTGTAAACCTAAACCATTGTATAAGTTCGAGATGCTTTTCTAAGTTCCAGCCGGTAGAATTAAGTTGCGCTGTTATTGTTGGCTGTTCATCAATCGTAAGTACGCCATTTTCGCTGTTATATGTAGTTCTGCCTGCTGAAACCGAAACCGTGAGTTTCAGTTCTCCTTCCCCAGCCGTAGGAACGAGCAGTCCGATGGGAGAACTTTCGTACAGCAGGGAGTCTTCGTCAGTATTCCATGCCCTATATTCATATATATATGGCTTTCCCTTTTCTACATTCAAATCAGTAAAACTAATGTCTGTGTCTTTTGCAAGGGTTGTACGAAGCATAAGATTCGCCGTATATTTTCCATTACGGTAGATTACAATCAAGTCTGTTTTTGCCGGCGCATGGATGGTGATACACGGGACGCCATCTGCATTGATTGTACCGTCTTTTGTTGTGTCCGTGTCTGAGCTGACGACTGTCCATTTAGACGGGATTCCGTTGCTTCCTCTTTCCCATGCATCCGGATTGTCTGTAACAAAGATTCCTGTGTATGCAACACTGTCTACCCAGTTCCATGTGTTTGATGAAAAAACCTCACTGGCAAGGCATTTTATGTACAGTAAATTGCTGCAGCCGGAGAACATATTGTAGTAGCAGGATGATTCCAATGTAGTGGCGGGCAAAACAGGAGCGGCGGTCAGGCTCGTGCAGCCAGAGAACATAAAGGAGTAGCAGGACGATTCCAATGTAGTGGCGGGCAAAACTGGAGCGGCAGTCAGGCTCGTGCAGCCAGAGAACATATATTCGTAGCAACCGTAAGCCAATGTAGTGGCGGGCAAAACAGGAGCGGAAGTCAAATTCGTGCAGCCAGAGAACATACTGTCGTAACAACCGTATTCCAATGTAGTGGCGGGCAAATCTGGAGCGGAAGTCAGCCCCGTACAGCCAGAGAACATGTGGTCGTAACAGTGACTGCCCAATTTAGTAGCGGGCAGGCTTAATGCTTTTCCCGGATGGTTTTTGATATGGGTATTGTCGCTGAATAAACTGCGAAATATGTATTCCTGTCTATAATACCCGTGGTCGTATTTTTCTGGAAATTCCGTTACCGCTTCCGTGGAGCAGATGAGGCTCATGATGTTGCCGTACAGGTAGCAGTCGCCATCACAAGAAATGTTTGTGTATTTGGAGCCGTAATCTGCCGCATACTGTTCATTATCCCCGTAAAGACTTATTTTGTCTCCTGCGTTGACGGGAATAAAAAACAGCGGAGAGGTGGTTGTTGCTTTTGACTTGCCGTTTTTGACGTAGATGATGCTCAGGGTAAGCGGATTGCGTATCGTAATTGTTCCTGATTCGATTGCTTCCAGCGTGATCGGGTTTTCCACAAGGTTGCTGTTTCCGTCAATGACAACGACTTCGGCGTCGGGGTCGTCACTGATATTTCCAACCGCCGCATTGTAGGTATCTGCGGAAACGTTCGCATTCAGTTTTACGTACACTTGAACGCCGTCAAGGATTTCTTTTCCTATGACGGAGCGGGTACATTCGGCATTTGAGTAGATGCCGTCAAGATATCCAGATGTCAGGACTTTCAGCGTGTTGATTTCCCAAGTGGTGACGGAAGCATCGGTAAGATACGCCTGTGCTTTTTTGATTGCCGTTCTGCCGTCGCCGCCGATGACCGTGTAATTTATTGTCTTTGTTATCGGGCGGTATGTTGTGGTTGTTTCGCCGTCTGTTCGGGGCGGAAGTTCATATTCTTTACCAACCATGTCCTTTATGTAGACGCTGATGTCTCCCGTTACGGAAGTGAGTTTCAAGTAGCAGCTGCCGTATTCAAATTCATACGTGCCTGCAAAGTCTCCCAGTTTGACCAGCGTGGCAGTAGTTCCGCTGTATGACCATTTGTAATCAGAGCCGGTAAAAGTTCCGTTTCCGATTGAGGTGATGACGGGTTCATTCAGTTCGCCACTATTGTTTTTGACAGAAATAGAATATTGTCCATTCGTAAAGTGTTCGAATTTTATCTTTGTATTGTCTTTTTCGTATTTATATTTTCCCTCATTTGCCTTGCTATCTTCCAGAATCAGACAGTCGTTCTGGATTGCGCAGGAATAAGTTATTGCGGAGTTTGCAAGTCTGTCTTCATATATTTTTCTTTGTGCAGAAATCCAGTCCTCTGGAATTTCGACGGTCGTATAGCCTGCGTACGCAGCCCTCCTTTTTGTCGCGCGGAGTTCGCATGTAACGGCATCATCGGCAGAGGTAATTAGTGTATCGCCATAATATACTCCCTTCAGTTTCAGGCTCAAATCTTGTGTGGTCGGGATGTAAGTATAGGAAACGGCGAGATCTTTTTGCCACTGATGAAGAGAATGAGAGCCGTTTGTACTGCCTACCGCGTGCTTTTGGGTACAGGTTCCATCGTTGTTAAAGAAGATAGCAATCCAACCGTCGTCACTGATGTAAGACTGCCTTGCAAACGGAGCGTTTTTCGTCAAATCGGGCAATGTTGATTCGCCATAACTGTCGGGGTCTTCAACTGTTATGGTCGAGTCGCCGGTAGAGCTGGGGTTTTGAGGATTGTCTTGATTGTTTGGATTCACGTCATCGTTTTCGCCAGAGTCACAGGAAAAAAAGAATCCTATCATTGCAAAAACTGCCAGAATACAGCAAATGACACGCCATTTTTTTATTGTTTCCATAAACTACCTCTCAGTTTGGTAATATAATCGTAAAATCATCATGGTCTTACGAGTATACCAGTAGTATAAAATAACATTTTACATTATGCAAGCAAAGATTATTAAACGTTACGTTTTTCCCCGTATATTAAAATTATGAGTTTCAGAGAGAATCTGAGGAATGAACTTAATTTTCAAGGCATGCAGACAAAAGAACTTGCGGAAAGAACAGGCATAAACAAACGGACACTTGATGGCTATCTTGCAAAAAAGGGGAATGAACCGACGGTAGGTAACGCCTGTAAGATTGCAAAAGCGTTAGGCGTTACGGTAGAATGGCTTACGGAAGGAATCGAATCAGAAAACACATCTCCATTTTCTGGTATGCAACAGGATTTGCGTCATTTTTCAGAAGACGACATTCAGACGGTTCGGGCAGTCATAAAGGCAATCAGCGGAAAATACACTCGTTAAGTGAGCAGAGCGTAGGTATCGAAAAATTGATTTTTCATTAAAACTAGTTGAAAAACTGGTTGACTTTTCAAAAAAGATGTGCAATACTGATGGTACACGAGGAGGTGCGATATGGCAATGGCGATGCGGGCAATGTCCAATTTTTCAATCGGGTCGTTTCAGGCAAAGACGTATTTTGCGGAACTGTTGCGGCGAGTCGGTGGTGGGGCAATCGTTACCATTACAAAAAACGGTCACGCGGTGGCAATTATGCAAAGCCCTCGACGCATACAGGCAACCGAAGCGCAAAAGGCGTGGAAAAACATGATGTCGCTTTCCCGGCAAATTTCCGCACAGAATTCGGCATCTCCTGTCACGTTTGCAGACTTAGAGGAATGGAAGAATGACGGCAGAAGATAATCTGTTTGAGCGCGAAATTATCGTGGATGCGGACGGCAATGAGGAAGAATCGCTTCCCGTGGCAGTCATTGACACGTCGTACTTCTTCAGCGCGGTTCTTGCGGACTTTCATGACGGAAAATCGCAGGAAGCGGCGGCATTTTTGGACGAACTGATTTCCAAAAACGGGCAGATTATAGTGCCACAACTGTTTTGGTTTGAAGTGGGCAATGTACTTGCGAATGCCGCCCGCCCTAAAAGAGATGGCAGCCCCGCGCGAATTACGAGGGTGCAACTTGCGGCATTGGAGCAGAGCCTTTCCGCATTGCCCATTTACACCGACCCGCAACCGAATTCGGAAATTCGTCTGCGCATTCGGGACATCGCGCTTTCGGAGAATCTAACGTACTACGATGCGGCGTATCTGGAACTTGCGCGCAGGGATAACGTGCCGCTCAAAACGTGGGATGGGACTCTGCAAAAGGCATACGAGACGGTCTGACCTTTGGAAAAAACAAGGGTAGGGGGAAGAAGAAAGCCTTTTGTGAAAGGTTGCGTCTTCCCCCGCTGTCAGCCTAGAACCAGCCGCCAGGTTTTTTTGCCCCGGCCTTTACCCATGAGACCAATTGTTTTGCGGACGGGCGTTTTTTCAAGTCGTCTATTGAGTCCAGATAGTCGCAAAGCCAGCTGGCAAGGGTCGTATCACGGTGGGCAACTTCCATGCTGGAATCGCAGATGACAAGGACGGGATAAACCGTTGTGCTTTTGGTATGAAGTGCGGCGATGTTTTCGGCGAAGGATTTGAATGCGGCGGCGGCGGCGGCAACCAGCGGGGAGGAAAGCGTTGCTACGGAGCGCACATTAGGATTTGTCGCCGCATCGTTTTGGTTTGGATTCACTTTGTAGAGGAAGACGATTTTTCCCATGCCGATTTCTTCATTGTGCAATTTTTTTTGGTCAAAGCGGGAAATTACTTCCGAAGCAAGATATTGGTAGCCGATAATCAGTTCGTCGATTATGCGGGCGGTTTCGATTGCATCGATTCTGTTATATGCGACGGCGTATTGAGCCTCGTCAAAAATCAGTACGACCTCGTCAAGATGGTTTGACACGTTCAGCGAATTCAGAATAAGGGAACGTGCGCTCAATGCAGAAGCCCTGTTCCACGGAACGACGGTATAGCCGTTTTCGGTGTAAGATTCTTTTTTTTCATCTGACGAAGCGGTGGCGATAACCGTTCTGCTTTTTACGGAGAGGCTGGAGGCGAAGTCGCTGCCTTCGGGAATGTTTTTCCCGGCAATTAGTATTGTTTTGTCCATATTTTTATTATATCACACTGCCGTAGGTTTGCAAATAAAGGTCAGTATTGATATACTGTATTTATGAAACTTTGGATAAAATATGTAATTGGTATAGTGCTGGGAATCATTGCGGGGCTTATTTTGCCCACCGATTCCCCTGCGGTAAATGCAATCATCACGAATGTCAGCGAATTTGTTATCCGCTTCGGTCGGTACACGCTTTTGCCTCTGCTCGTTTTTGGCGTAAGTTCCGCAGTGTTTAAATTGCGCTCTCAAAAAATCATCGGGAAAGCGAGCCTTTGGACGGTGGCAGTCATTGTAGGGTCATCTTTGCTCGTTTCTGCAATCGGTTTGCTTTCTATTTTGTGTGTGACATTGCCCCGTATTCCGATTACGGTTGAAAAAGCAGCGGAAATTTCTTCTATTGATATAAAATCGCTTATCATGCAGTTGTTGCCGTACTCAAGTTTTGATTCACTTAAAGATGGCGCATACCTTTTGCCGGCATTTATTTTTGCGGGTTTTGCGGGAGGCGGCTGCAACACAGATGAAGTCGCTTCCAAGCCAGTTATCACGTTTGTCCAGAGCGCGGCAAAACTGTTCTATTCAATTATGAGTTTCTTTATTGAGTGGCTGTCTGTTGGTATGATTGCGGTGGCGGCATTTTGGATGATGAATGCAAAGGGGGTTCTTTTTGGCGGAACATTTTTGCCGCTCACGCTTTTGTTGCTGGCAGATTTTATTCTGATTGTCGTGGTCATATATCCGGCAATATTGTATTTTCTCTGCAAAGATCACCGTCCTTGGCATGTGCTGTATGCTACTATCTGTCCTGCTCTCGCGGCGTTTTTTAGCGGAGATTCAAATCTTGCGCTTCAGGTGAATTTGCGCCACGGTCACGAAAGCCTTGGCGTTCATTCCCGAATCAGCAACGTCACGTTCCCGCTGTTTTCGATTTTCGGACGGGGAGGCGCGGCACTGGTAACGACAATCTGCTTCGTGGTGATTCTAAGGTCTTATTCGCCGCTGGGATTAAAAATTTTTGATGTAGTGTGGATTTTTGCCATGAGTTTTGGACTTTCGTTCGCGCTTGGTGCAATTCCGGCGGGTGCGCCTTTTGTCGCGCTGACGGTTCTCTGTACGGTGTATAGTCGTGGATTTGACGCGGGATACCTGCTTTTACGTCCAGCCGCTCCGATTTTTTGTAGTTTTGCGGCGGCGATTGATGCGGCTTCGGCAGTGTTTGGCAGTTATATCGTAGGCGTAAAAACTCAGTGCATTCAGCATACGGATTTAAAGCACTACATCTAATGATTGCTGTTTTTTTTGCGCCATAATTTCTCGTTCAGCATCGGTATGCAGGTAATGTTCCCTGAACTGCACTGCGCTTACCGGGCGACCGAAATAGAATCCCTGAAATTTGTCCGGCTCAAATGGTGCTAGTTTGGCAATGTCATCGTGAGTTTCAATGCCTTCCATGCAGACGGTCATGCCTAGTTCGTGAGCCATCTGCGTGATATGCTTGATGACTTTTCTGTCGCCTTCATCTCCGTTTGTCGCCTTATGCACAAAAGAATAATCCAGTTTGAGCGTGTTCGCATGAAGATGCTGTAAGTACCGCAGATTTGAATACCCCGTGCCAAAATCGTCAATGTCAATGTTCAGGTTCATCTTTTTGA
Source organism: Treponema sp. (assembly GCA_017449285.1). GTDB lineage: Bacteria > Spirochaetota > Spirochaetia > Treponematales > Treponemataceae > Treponema_D. Next base: position 151,101 of record JAFSJX010000043.1, on the reverse strand, counting down.
ATTCGACCAGCAGATTCTGTAATTCGTTTCCGCTGTCCATGTAGCCGCTCTCTGTCAGTTCCAGCGTGATATTATGTGGGTTCACGTTTGATTTTTCCAGCGCAATCTGCACGTCCGTAAGCACATCACTTTTCTGCACTTGAATATATGAAAGATTTACGCTCATTCGGAATTCCTTGTACAGCCGGTTCCATTCGCGGCATTGGTTAAAGGCGGTCAGCATAATCCATCGTCCTACAGGAATAATCAGACCGCTTTTTTCCAGAATCGGCACAAAATCATCGGGGGAAAGCCGCCCCAATTCCGGGCAAGCCCAGCGCAACAGGGCTTCCGAACCAATCACGTTGAACACCGTTTTGGCATCATCCAGATACAATTGCTTTGCGTTTACGACAGGCTGAAAATACAACTCAAAGCCACGGAAATTATTCTTGATGGATTCGCGCAGTTTTTCCTGAAGTTCAATGCTCCGCAGATGCTTTGTGTAATCAACCGCATTGTACATGGTCAGGTTATTGCGTCCTTTGCGTTTTGCCTCAACCAGCGTGTAATTCAGTTTTTTGAACAAATCGTCTAACTGAGAAGAATCGTTAAAGAATGCCACTGCCCCTGCTGAAACGGTGAAAACCACTTCGTATTCAGTTTGCTGCTCGATTTCGGAGATATACCGCTTTAGCCGTTGGTACAGTTTCTGTGCATCCGTCGCATTTTTCCCAGTCAGATTCATGCAGAGAAGTTCATCGCCATTCAATTTGTATACGTGGGCAAGTCCTTTGCATGCCTTTATGCAACATTTTGAAAGCAGCCCGATAACCCGGTCGCCTGTTTTCATTCCGTACTGCTCGTTGATTGAGCCAAGATTGTCAATGTCAATTTTAAACAGGAATCCGGAAACTTTGCGTCTTTTTGCCCATTCCAAGCCAAAATCCATGCGCATTGTTGTTTCCATCGGAAGATTCGTCAACAAATCGACTTTATCATGCTCGTCAATAACCGTAACCCGCCCGACCAAAAGTTCTTCGGTGAGCGTCCAGAACATTTTTCCGCGGCAACTAATCCAGACTGGCTTTCCGTTTTTGTTGACCCAGCGGTATTCCAGATTGTGCGTGTCTTTGCTGCCCGCGCGAATCAAATCTAGGTCGGCAGAAAGCAACGGACGGTCATCAGGATAGACGACATCCAGAATTGTCTGGCGGGCATTGTTGAACGCCGATGAGGGAAATGCGAAATTTTTTAGCACATAGGGAGAAATTGTGTATGTGTCCGCCTTTAGGTCGTAAATGAATATGTATGCGTCCGTACATTCATTCAGATGCGCGACAACTTCTTCCAACTGTGTCCGTGATACCAGATTCTGATTGGGCATATCACTTTATTATAGCATAGTTTTTCAGAATTCATAGCATTTTTTTTTCGTGTTTTTTTTCGTTGCGAAAACTGTAAATATGATGTAAAATTTACCTATCTTTTTTAGAGGAGCTATGTAATGGCAGAAAAGAAAATTGTGTCTGCGTCTACGGGCAAAACCCTGAAAGGCGCGGCGATTAAAAGCGGTCAGTCTACGGTCGGACTGCGTGTTGGTGCGGTGGTTCTATGGGTTGCCGCGATTGTGTTTGAAGTGCTGGCGTTGATGGTGATTACTGAAAAACTGATTCTTCCGATTTTCAGCAACCTTGAGCCTTTGTATGGCGGAATCATCTTCCTTGTGCTGGATTTGATTTGTGTTATCATCGGCGCGCAATTGTGGAAAAAGGCGAACCACATCAACCCGATGTCAGAAAGCAACAAGGCATTGTTCTGGCTGTGGAACAACATGGGCGTTATCGTATGCGCGATTGCATTCATTCCGTTTGTCATACTGCTTTTGAAAGACGAGAAGGCTGACGCGAAGACCAAAAAATTTGGTACGATTGCGGCAGTTGCAGCCCTCTTGATTGCGGGCGTTGCAAGTTACGACTTTAATCCCGTTTCTGCAGAACAGATGGAAGCGGCAGGTTTGAACAACGTGTACTGGACTGCCCACGGAAAGAAATTCCACACGCACAATGACTGCTCATCTTTGAGCCGCTCAACGGAACTGGTTGCCGGTTCAATTGACGAAGCCACTGCGGCAGGAAAAGAAAGCCTCTGCTCATTCTGCGAAAAGCGCGACAAGAAATTGCTCGAAGCCGCTAACGTACAGCAGTTGCCCGCTCCAAAAGAGGACAAACCTGCTCAGAAACCCGCCGCATAACATTTTGGAAAAGAAAAGGATTGAAAGGGAAAGAAAAACCTTTTTGAAAAGGTTGTGCTTTCCCTTTTGTGCTGGCATATAACTATTCCCCAAGTTCCCGTAATTCGCTATAATATCCGTATGGCTACACATAAAACCGTTGACGCGACAACACTTGAAAATCTGTTGTATCTTTCACGCCTGTCACCCGAAAGCACCGACATGGCAACGCTCAAAAAACAGGTCGATGAGATTGTCGGCTATTTCGACATCCTTTCAAAATACGACGACAGCGAAAATCCTTACGACGCATACCCTTCAACAAAGGCAGAAGCCCTGCGTGAGGACACGATAGTTCCGGGTCTGGACATTCCCGATGTCAAGAAAGTGACCGACAAGTTCATGGACGGCTATTTTCAGGTACCAAAAGTGCTTGGAGAGGGAGCATAGGGGCGTTACCCGCTGTCGCGGGTCGGCTGTTTCGCCCTTCGCTCACGCTCATACCGCATGCGCGGTACTTCGGGGCTCCATAGCCTAACGCATTGTGGTGGTTGAGCATAGTCGAAACCACCTATAAAAACTGCTGATTTCGACAGGTTCAATCAGCGAATAGAAGTGAGAAACATTATGTACTATACGATAAAAGAAACAGTTGCCGCGTTGAAGAGCGGCGAGACGACAAGCGAAAAACTGGTGCAGGCTTCAATCGACACGTTTACCGCCGACCAGAAATCAGAAAAACCGCTCAATGCCTTCCTTGAGATTTACGATGATGCGCTTGAACTGGCAAAGGCGGCGGACGAACAGATTTCTGCGGCGCGTGCAGACGGCTCAATCGAAAAACTCTTTGCCGAAAAGCCGCTCCTTGGCGTTCCGTTCGCAAACAAGGACAACATTTCCTGCAAGGGGCACAGGCTTACGTGTTCCAGCAAAATCCTTGAAGGCTACGTTGCGCCCTACAATGCGACCGTCATCGGTCGCCTCGTTGAGAAAGGCGCGATTCCTCTTGGACGCTGCAATCAGGACGAATTTGCGATGGGCTCTTCCACCGAATATTCAATCTACGGGCCTACGCGCAACCCGATGAACCGCGACTATGTTTCGGGAGGCTCATCCGGCGGCTCAACCGCAGCCGTTGCCGCAAATCAGGCACTTTTCGGCTTGGGAACGGAAACGGGCGGCTCGGTGCGCTTGCCAGCCAGTTACTGCGGCATCTACGGTCTCAAACCGACTTACGGCGTTCTTTCCCGCTGGGGCGTTGTCGCATACGGCTCGTCGCTTGACCAGGTGGGCATTCTCGGTCACACGCCGCAGGACATCGCCACGCCGCTTTCGCTCATGTCAGGCATTGACTTTTACGACGACACGAGCGCGGATTTGCCCGACAGCGACAAGCTCACAGACCTTGCTGCCTACAAAGATTTCTCTTCGCTCAAAATCGCCGTTCCCAAGCAGTTTGAGGAAGCAAAAGGCTTGGACGCGGACGTAAAAAAAGTGTTCGATGAGACAAAAGCGTGGTTTGCAAAAAAAGGCGCGAAAATTGACGTGGTTGACCTTCCGATTTTGGACGCATCAATCGCTTCCTATTACGTTATCGCGCTTTCCGAGGCGGCAAGCAATTTGAGCCGCTTTGACGGCATCCGCTACGGACACCGCGTGGACAACGGCGCGGGCTACGACCAACTCTATGTGGACACAAGAAGCGCAGGCTTTGGCCCAGAAGTAAAACGCCGCATCATCATCGGAAACTACGTACTTTCAGAGCAGTTCTCTGGCGACACCTACAAGAAAGGCATGAGCGTCCGCGCCCGCATCCAGCGAGAAGTTGCCGCGCTCTTTGAGAAATACGATTTGATTCTCTGCCCAACCTGTCCGACACCTGCATTTAAACTCGGCGAAAAATACGACGACCCGCTTGCCATGTACCTAAGCGATTTGTTTACCACGTTCGTAAACTTGGCTCGTATTCCGTCACTTTCTGTTCCTGCGGGCCGCAACAAAGAGGGCTTACCTATCGGAATCCAGTTTGCGGGCGCAATGTTCAGCGAGACAAAGATTCTGCGGCTGGCACAGGCGTGGGAAGAAGAGCATGTTGGGTGCGGTGTTCCAGTAAAAAAGTAGGTTGCTTTTACCGTTCCTCGGCTCAATTCTTTTGACAGCGAAATTTCGATGGCAATGAACTAATCCAGAATGATAGGATTCCTGCTGATGACCGTTTCCGAGGCAAAAAAAAATCTGTCTGCAAAACTTTCCTCAACAAGTCCAACTCCGCAGTTGGACGCGGACTGCATTCTGCAATGGGTACTGAACTGCGACAAAACGCATCTTCTTTTGCGGCGGAACGATGTGCTGACTGCGGAACAAATCGACGCAGTGAACGATGCCCTTGACCTGCGGGCGACAGGTTTCCCGATTGCGTACATTACGGGAACAAAAGAATTCTTCGGCTACGATTTTTTTGTCACGCCCGCCGTACTGATTCCCAAGCCGGACACGGAACTTTTGGTGGAGCAGGCACTTGTTGCCGTACGCGAAAAACTGGCGGAAGTGTCTTGCGCAAATGATTTTGAGTGTCTGCCCGACTGGCGGGCTGGAAATACATTGCCCTGCCACAACCGCAAAACCATTTCCATTTGCGATATGTGTACGGGAAGTGGCTGTGTAGGACTTTCGATTTTAAAAACGTTGGCGGGTGAATTGAGGTCTGCGATGACCGACATTTCCCTTACGCTCGTAGACATCAGCGCAGAAGCATTGGACGTAGCGCGGAAAAATGCGGAACGCTTGTTGCCAGAGATTTCGACTATTCAATCTGCGCAATCAAATCTGTTTGAGCGTGTTTCGGCGCAGTTTGACATCATTGTGACGAATCCGCCGTATGTGCCGCATACGGAAGCCAAGGCATTACTGAAAGACGGACGAAATGAGCCGCTTTTGGCATTGGACGGCGATGTTACCAAAGATGGCGATTGGAGCGGTACGGAGGACGGACTTTCTCTTATCAGGCGGCTTGTTCCAGAGGCATATTCACATCTTGTTCAGGGCGGTGTTCTTCTTATGGAAACTGGCGAATACAATGCCCAAACCACTGCGGAACTTTTTGCAGAGGCAGACTTTACCAACATCCGCATTGAGCGCGATTTGAACGGACAGATGCGGAATGTAATCGGAGAGAAATAACGGATTTTAGGACAGTTGGTTCTGTCAGTTTTTGGGAATCTTGCTTAGAATTTCTTTCCCAAAATCGCACGGACGATTGCAATCAATAGACACGTTCCGCCGATGTCAACTAAAATCGTGGCAATCAAGTTTGTCGCACCGAATCCCAGCGCACTTGCAATGCCCCAGCCAATAAATGAACCCACAATACCGAGCAGACAGTTCATCCAGAACCCATGCTTGCTTTTCATCAGTAATCCCGCAAGCCAGCCGACCAGGGCACCAATTAAAATGGTTAATACGATAGAAAGAATCATGTTTTTCTCCTGAATATACGATTCCGCAAAAAGCGGTGCTTATAGTATACCCTTACTCCAGCACCAAATCAACCGTTTCCGCATCGGTCGCGCGCACTAAATCTGCCGGGGCAAGGGCAATCTGCTCGCCACGAAGTCCTGCGCTGACGTACACTTTTTCGTGGGTAAGCGCGCTTTGGTCAATGAATGTGCGGAATTTTCGCTTCATTCCCAAAGGACTGCATCCGCCACGTACATAGCCAGTGAGCGAAAGCAATTCGTCCTGCTTAACGGGAGACACTTCCTTTGCGCCAGCCGCAGTCCGCGCTTTTTTGAGGTTTATTTCGTGCAGCGCGCTTTGGCAGAACACGACGACTTCTTTTTTTTCTGTGCGCATGACGATTGTTTTGTAAACGGCGGCGGGGTCGATGCCTAGTTTTTGTGCCGTCAGAGCCGCTGCGCCATGCTCCAGTTTATGTTCGCCGTCATCATCATACGAAAATGTCTCGTACTGAATCTTCAGCCCGTCCAAAATGCGCATTGCGTTTGTCTTTTTCATGCAGAAAGTATAGCCGATTTTTCGATTTTTTACTATATTATAAGAGTTAGAGGTAATGAATATGGCAAAAAAACTGACTCCCATGACGCTGTTGTGCGGATATTTGGGCGCGGGAAAGACCACGCTTTTGAATCAAGTTCTGAACAATCAGCAGGGCTACAAGGTTGCGGTCATCGTAAATGACATTGGCGAAGTGAATGTGGACGAAAAACTGATTGCAAATGGCGCGAAAATTACCGACACGTCAAGCATTGTGCCGCTCACCAACGGCTGTATCTGCTGCACGCTCAAAACGGAACTTTCCAAAAACATCGAAAATCTGATTAAGACGGGCAAATTCGATTACATTATGATTGAGGCTTCGGGCGTATGCGAGCCGATGCCGATTGCGCAGGAACTGGAAACCATTTCCAACGGCAAACTGGACAATGTGGTCGGCGTAGTCGATGCGGCGCGCCTTGTAGACGAATTTGCGGGCGGCGACAAGTTGCTGAACAAACAGGCAATCGGCGAGGAAGACATTGAATCGCTCCTTGTGCAGCAGATTGAGTTCTGCTCAACGCTTGTTATTAACAAAAAAGATTTGGTTACCGAGGACGAATTCAAAAAGGTTCGCAAAGTGATTGACGCGCTCCACCCCGGCGTAAAAATCATTGAGACTGACCATGGCAAAGTTCCAGTGGGTGATGTGCTTGCGACAGGAAGTTTTGATTTTGAGCAGGTCTATACGAGCGCGGGCTGGTGCAAGCATCTTGAGGAAGACGAAGTTGATGAAGACGATGACGAGGATGAGGAAGAACACCACGGACATCATCACGATGAAGATGGGCATAACCATCACGGACACCATCATCACGATGAAGATGACCATGACGAACACCATCATCACCACGACCATGATGAGCATCACCACCACCATCACGAGCATCGGCATGAGGGCGAAAGCGAGGACGAATACGGAATCGGCACATTCATCTACTACCGCAGAAAGCCCTTTGACCGTCAGAAATTGGACGAATACGCCAACCGATGGCCGCGCGGCATTATCCGCTGTAAGGGCTTGCTTTGGTTCAGCGACGAAGAAGAAATGGCTTATGTGTTCGAGACGAGCGGACGGCAGATTCAGGCGGGGTATTCAGGTCAGTGGGTTGCCGCTGCGCCCATGTCTGAGCAGAAAAAAATCCTTGCCGCGAACCCTCAGATTCAGGCTGAGTGGGACGACAAGGTTGGCGACCGCATGATAAAACTTTGCATCATTGGGCAGAAACTGGACAAGAAAAAGATTTCTGCCGAGTTGGATGCGTGTCTGGCAAAGTAGCAGGTACTAATTCAGTCCGTGTTTGGCAAGCAGTTTGTCCAGTTCGCCAGACTTTACCATGTCGCGGATGACTTCGTTTACGACTTTTGTTACGGCGGTGTTATCTTTTTTGATGGCAACGCCGTATTTCATCTCATCATAGCGTTCGGGAAGAATCGTCACGCTTGAATCAAGGTAGCCGTGCAGGATTGCCTTGTCAATGCAGAATGCATCAATTTCTCCGTGGTCAAGCGCGTCTTTGAGCGTCTGATTTGACGGATAGTTGACCACATTTGCGAAGACGCTTTCTTTTATCATGGCGTTTTTCATCGTGGTTGCGGTCATTGAGCCTTGGGTTACGCCGACTTTTTTGTTCTCCAAATCCTTAAAATTCGTGATTCCTGACGCTTTTTTGACCATGATGCCCACGGAATCGGTGTAGTAGATGTCGCTGAAATCGTAGTTCTGGCGGCGTTCATCGGTGACGGTAAATGTGGCGATAATCATGTCAACCCTGTCCTGATTTAGGAAGGGACCTCGGTTCTTTGCGTTGACGGCAACGAATTTAACTTTGTCCGCGTTCCCGAAAATCTTTTTGGCGATTGCTTTCGCAAGGTCAATTTCAAGTCCCTCAAACTGGCGGGTCGCAGGATTCATGTAACCAAAGCCAGGGACATCGTCCTTTACGCCAACGGTGAGAGAACCGGTTTTTTTGATTTGGTCAAGTCCGTTCGGCTTTGCGAAACAGGCAGTTGTGTTTGTCAGCAGGATTGCGGCAATGGCAAGGGCTTTCAGTGAGAATTTCATAGAACCTCCGTTTTGTATTCTGTAATAGGTATGGTCTGATATTTTTGAATCACTTTCAAAATAGTACCCTTTTTCTGTCTGTTAGACAATGACATTGGCGGGGGAAATCTTGTAATTTTTTGTCATATCGGCAATAATACCGTATGGAAACACGTAATATTTTTGAGAATCTCTCTTGTATCGACCACCGCTACTCACTTTCCGAGAAGGCGGTTTTTGATGGTTTGTCACAATATATTTCTGAGCAGGCTTCAATCCGCTCGTGCGCAAAATGTGAGTCCGCTTTGGTCAAGGCGCATCTGAAAGTGCGGGGAAAACTGACCGATGACTTGGCAAAAAAACTGGATGCCGTTGCTGAAAACATTGACCCTGAAGAAGTGTACGCCGAGGAAGAAAAGACCAAGCACAATATCCGCGCGCTCGTCAACGTGATGAAGACCAAAGTTGACTCTGAGATTGGTCCGCTGATTCACCTTGGCGCAACTTCGGTTGACATTCTTGACACCGCACTTTCCTGTCGTATGCGCGACGTGACCAAAAACGTGGTGCTTCCCGAACTGAAACGGCTGGAAACATACCTGTGCGAAATTGCAGAGCGCGAATGTGCCACGCCGCAGGTTGGTCGAACGCATGGTCAGCACGCCGTTCCGATTACGTTTGGCTGGAGCATTGCGGAATTTGTCGCGCGCCTGGGAAAATCAATCCTGCGCATTGAGGAACTGAGCGATGATTTGGTAGGAAAACTGGCAGGCCCTGTGGGGAGTTACAATGGTCCTTCGATGATTGTAAAAGACCCGGAAGAACTGGAGCGCATCTACACGGAATTTTTGGGCTTGAAGCCGAGCGAATATGCAAATCAGTTGGTGGAGCCAGAACACGTTCTGCGCCTGTTGCTTGAAATGAACGTGGCGTTCGGAATTATTGCCAATCTTGCGGACGATTTGCGCAACTTGCAGCGGAGCGAAATTGGCGAAGTGTTTGAATACTTTGCCGCAACGCAGGTTGGTTCCTCAACGATGCCACAGAAACGCAATCCGTGGAACAGCGAACACGTTAAATCCCTGTGGAAAGCGATGTGTCCGCGCGTGATTACGTTCTACATGGATCAGATTAGTGAGCATCAGCGTGATTTGACCAATTCGGCAAGCCAGCGGTTCATCAGCGATTACGTGAGTGGCTTTACGATGGCGGTCGCCCGCATGAATTCAGTTGTCAAAGGATTGCAGGCGGACAAAGAAGGCATGGCTCGCAATTTACAGGGTGCGGGCGGAAAAGTGAAGGGCGGCGTTCTTGCAGAGCCGGCATACATTCTGCTTGGCGAGGCGGGCGTAAACGACGGACACGAGGTTATCCGCAAAATCACGCTGGAAGCCGAGCAGACGGGAAAAACGTTCTTTGAGGTGCTGAAAACCCACGAAGAGGCGTTCGCAAAAATCACCGCGCAACTGGAAAAACTGGGCATTGAAAATCCCGCCACATTCTTTGAGAATCCCGCGAACTATTGTGGTCTTGCGGCGGTCAAATCAAAACGGCTTGCACAGAAATATGCGGAACTGATGAAAAAATAGAATTACAGCGGACAATTTGGAAGAAAAAAAGAGTGTGAGAGAAAAAGAAACCTTTTTAAGGTTGCGTTTTCTCTCACTTTTTTTTTACGCTTGTGTCGATACGTCTTCGGCTGCGGGTGCGCTTTCTTCCGCGGGCTTTTCTTCCTCTGGCGGGGCGACCAAATCTTCAGCCTTTACGTTAAACTGACCGTGCAAGTCGCCGCTGGCTATCAGCGTTTCAGAGCCGCCGTCCACACGGAGATAGGTTTGGTCTGCGTTGGTGGCGGACTTTCCGATAACCAGTGTGCGCAAGGTTTTTCCTTCTTTTGCTATGGTGACGGTGATTTTTGTCATATCGTCCAGCCCGTACCGCTGCAAGTCCGCCTCTGCATTTGAGCGCGAAATTACGCCCAGCGTTTTGACGTTTTTGACGGCGTTTGTCAGCATATACATCTGGTTTTCTTCGGCAAGTTGGTTGTTGACCAGCCATTTTTCGCCGATTTTGTTGAGCTGGATTGCGCCGTTTGACGCGGACTCAATCGTAATTGCGTCAGGCTCTGCGGAGAGCGTGAATTCTTTGACAGGGGAACGATGCGCCCCGATAACCTGCAAAATGTACACGCACAAAAGCGCGGCGATTCCCGCAAGCAATACAATTTTTCGTGTCTTCATTTATTTCGCCTCCTTTGTGCCAGCGGATTTTGCATTGGTCACTTCGCGGCTGTCGTTGGGATTATAAGTCATGCGGATTTTCCTGCGGCGGATGTTTCTGCGCTGCCACACAATCAGTCCGATAATCACCACAAGCACGACAAGACCGTATTCGTTGATGTATTTTGCGATGTTCGCCGCTTTGTTGGTATGCGTTTTGAGCGTGTTGAGCGGTAATCCCTTTGTCCGCATCTCACACAAATCTTCCTCGCCGTTCATGTAGTCGATGATATTACGCACGAACAGGGCGATTGGCTGCTCTCCACCTTCGTCAATCAACTGCGGGCGGGTTACTTTAGACGAACCGATAACGATAATCTTTCCGCTCTGGACGCTTTTGGTCAGATGGTCATTTATCGCGTAGTCACTTTCGGATTCTGCTTCCAGTTTGGCGGGCTTTGCATCGAATGCGCTTGCAAATTTTCCTTCGACAAGCACCGCAAGATTTTCGCTGTGTTCGGTTGACTTATCTGCCGGCGGATGCAACATGGTCGGGTTAGTGTGGAACGTGCCGCTCATCAGCCATGATTTTGGCGAAGATTTTGCCAGCACGGTCACTTTTTCGCCATCGATTGCCTTTGCGTCATCAATGTCAATCGTACTGGTCTGCATCATAAAGACATAGCCCAGGTTTTTTGAAATGGCGTTCTTTTGGTTCAGGTTTTCCTTTTGCAACCGGGGAATAAAATAAATCGGCATATTTCCGTACACCTGATGCTGCTGTGTGTAGCAGTTTTCGTCAAGCACGTAATTTTTGCCCATTTTGATGCCGTATTTGTCGAGCAACTTGGAAAGCCCGGTGTCAATCGGATTGTAGGACGGCTGCTGATAATATGCCATTTCTCCTTCGGGCATCACTTCGTCCACGGGGTCAAGGAACAGAATCAGATTTCCGCCACGCATAAGGTATTGGTCAAGACGGTACAATTCTTCTTCAGAGAACGCACGTTTTGGTCCGTTTACCACAACGCTCGTCATGTTCGGGGTGATTTCGTCCGTGGTCAGGTTGAGCATTTTGAATGAATAGCGGTCTTTTACGAGAGACTCCAGTCTTCCCGCTCCGTTCTCCACGTCAGAGATGACCCATTCGCCATGCCCGGTGATGTAGCCAATTTCCACCGCTTTTGAGACAAGGCTTTTCAAACTCTCCGTCAGCGTGTCTTCCAATGTGTCCAGTCCGCCGATAACATTCTGTCCGAAGAACGTTCGTTCCAGTCTGACTGGCAGCACACGGAATGTCTCCCCATGCTCCAGCACCAAGCCCAAAATGCCGTGGTCTGCGCCCTTGTTCCAGTTGATTGCCTGAATGCCGTATTTTGCGACAATCGGCGAGAATTCCTCGAACGCGGGGGAAGCGATGTTGAATTCAATTTTGTCCTGATTCTTCGCGTTGACCACCGTGTAGGCTCTTCTGACTGACTGTTCCAGTTCCTTAAAACCTGCGATTCCCAAATCTTTCATCGCGTCAGTTTTGTACAGCGTGAGCGTAACTTTTCCGTTCAGTCCGGCAAGCGTACTGGTGGTGGCAATCATGTTGCTGATTGTCGTGGTGATTTTGTATTCAAGTCCGTCCACAGAGGAGATTCCGTCCAGCGTCTCAACCGCATCGGCATACGCAAAGACCATTCCCATCCAAACCTGCTTGAATCCCACCTCGTTGTTCTTCACTTCGCGGATTTGCATTTGGTTCAGTTTGTAGGAACGGGCAATTTTTTCATTCTCCGGCTTGGTCATGTCAAAATATTCGCAGGAGAAATTGCGGTTGGACTTACCCTTGTATTCGGCGAGCAAATCGCGCACGTATTGCTCAACGCTGTTGTAGGGAGCGGGCAGATTTGACGAGAAGAACACTTTTACGCTCAGCGGCTCTTCCAGTGTGCGCACCATCTGAACACTCGCCTTAGAAAGCGAATAGGAGCGGGGCGCGGTCAAATCGAATCGGACGAACGCACGGTAAGCGACCAAATTCAGCAGAAGCAGAAAGACAGCGAACAAAACGATGTCGCTGCGGGAAGATTTTATGTAATTCAGCAATTTTTTCATTTTTTCAGTTACCTCCTGCTGTCGCCCTTCAAAATTTCCACCGTGAGCGCGAAGAAAATCGCCGTGAGCGACACAAAGTAAATCAAATCGCGCGTGTCGATAATGCCCTGTGCTACCGAGACAAAGTGGCTGTACGCAGAAAAATAGGAGCAGAAATTGACCAGCCATGCCGGAAGGAACACAAGGAATCCGCTCAGAATTGAAAGCAGAATACAAATCGTAAAGCCGATGAAGAACGCAATAATCTGATTTTTCGTTACGCTCGTGGCAAAAAGACCGATTGCGCTGAATGAGGCAATGAGGAACAATGCGCCAAGGTAGCCGCCGATAATCGGACCTGCATCGGGCGAGCCAAAAATGTAGCAGGTGACCACATACGACAGCGTGGGAACGAGCATCGCAGAACCGCTGATGAATGCCGCCAAGAATTTCCCCAAAGTTACGTCGAATGCGGTAACGGGCAGGGTAAGGAGCGTTTCAATTGAGCCGCTCTTTTTTTCCTCCGCAAGCATACGCATGGTCAACGCAGGGATGAAGAACGAAAGCGTAATGGGCAGAATTCCGAAAAAATTACGCAGTTCGGCACGATTCGCCAGGAAGAACGTGTTGAAGAACAGAATTCCTGAGAACACCAGAAACAGCCCCGTCACGATGTAGGCAATCGGGCTGGAAAAATAAGAAGAAAGCTCGCGCTTCATAATTACAAGCGCAGCGTTTTGTTTTTTGCCGCTCATTTGTTGCCTCCGTTTGCTGATGCCGTTTCACCGTTTGCCGCATCGTCCTGCGTGAGTGAATGGAACACGTCTTCAAGGCTGTTGCGGCGGATTGACATTTCATACAGAATCCAGCCTTTGTCCGCAATTGCCTTGAAGATTGCGGGGCGAATTTCAGCGTCTCCGTCCGCATGGGCAAGCAATGTTGCTGTCTCCACGCCGTCAATGGTTTCTGCCGCATCTTCCGCCGTACAAGAAGCCACGCCGTTAATTTTTCCCAGTTCCGCCGCAAGTTCATCGTATGAGCAGCCGCTTGTCTGCACAAACACGCTCGCAGAATGGCCGTATTTTTCGCGCAGTTCAGAAGTGGGGCTGTCGGCGACAATTTTTCCCTTTGCGATGATGATGACGCGCCCGCAGAGCATTTCCACCTCACCCAAAATATGCGTTGAGATGATGACCGTACGCGTCTTTCCGATTTCCTTGATAACGTCGCGAACGTCCTGAATCTGGTTCGGGTCAAGACCGCTTGTCGGCTCATCAAGAATCAGAATTTCCGGGTCGTTCATCAGGGCATGGGCAAGTCCGACACGCTGACGGTATCCGCGGGAAAGGTCTGCGATATTTTTGTGCATCACTTCTTTTAGCCCGCAGATTTCGCAGAGTTGGGGAACTTTTTCGTCGGCATTTACGCCCTGTACGTCGGCAACGTAGCGCAGATAGTCATCTACAATCATTTCGCTGTAGAGCGGCGCACTTTCGGGCATATAGCCGATTTTCCGCTTTGCTTCCACCGGATTTTCAGTAATGTCCGTGCCATCAATAGAAATGCTACCGTCTGTCGCTTTAAGGAAGCCGGTAATCATACGCATAGTGGTGGTTTTTCCCGCTCCGTTTGGTCCGAGCAGACCGACAATCTGACCCGTCGGAATGGAAAAACTGATGTCATCCACCGCACGAAATGTCCCAAATTGCCGGGACAAGTGCGAAACTTCAATCATGATATGAACTCCAAGTGTGGGCGCAAGAACGCACCCTGAAATGCTATTATAATAACAAAACAAAGCAATCGTGAAAAGGTTAATTTTGAGGGGGAAAGCCTTCCCCCTGGGTTCAGTCCGCTTCGCGTTCTTCACCACACCCCCTTCCAACGGGGCAATGGACGGTGGTTGAGCGAAGTTGAAATTCCTTTTCAGAACCAATTATTTTGCAAAGCCCCGTAACGCCCCACAAGTCCATAAGTCATTTCGTTCCGTATGTGCGCTCAATCTCCAGAATCTGATCGCGAAGCGCGGCGGCCTGCTCGTATTCAAGGCGGTCGGCGCAGTCGGACATTTCTTTTTTGAGCGCGTCAATCAGTTTTTTGCGCTGCTTTGCGTCAAACAAATTCGCGGTTTTCTTGAGGATGTCCAACTGCACCGCTTCGTTTTCTTCCGCATCCTTCTGCTGCCGAATCAGGATGTCCTGCACCGCTTTGCTGACCGTGTGCGGCGTAATGCCATGCTCTTCGTTGTATTTCTGCTGAATCTCACGGCGGCGGCGGGTTTCTCCCACGGCTTCCTTAATCGCGTCGCTCATGTTGTCGGCATACATCACGACCATGCCATTTTCGTTTCGTGCCGCGCGACCTATAATCTGAATCAAACTCGTCGCGCTCCGCAAAAAGCCGATTTTATCCGCGTCCAAAATCGCAATGAAACTCACTTCGGGAAGGTCTATTCCCTCGCGCAAAAGATTGATGCCGATAAGCACGTCAATTTCGCCCGTGCGGAGCGATTTTAAAATCTCTACGCGCTCAAAGGTGTCAATTTCGGAGTGGATGTATTTGACTTTCAGGTGCAAGCCCAAAAGATAATCGGTCAGGTCTTCCGCCATTTTTTTTGTCAATGTCAGAATCAGGCTGCGCTCGCCTTTTTCAATCCGCACCTTGACTTCCCTGTAGATGTCTTCCATCTGGCCTTCGCTTGGACGCACGTCAATGAGCGGGTCAAGCAATCCGGTGGGGCGGATAATCTGCTCAACGACCTGCGTGGACTGCTTTATTTCCTGCGGGCGTGGCGTTGCCGTTACGTAAATCACCTGATTCATCTTTGCGGTGAACTCGTCGATTTTAAGCGGGCGGTTGTCCAGCGCGCTCGGAAGCCTGAATCCAAAGTCAACAAGATTCTGCTTGCGGCTTCTGTCGCCCTCGTACATTGCGCCAATTTGAGGAACGGTTACGTGCGCCTCGTCAATCATGCACAGAAAGTCATCGGGAAAGTAGTGGAGCAGGGTTGCGGGCGGTTCTCCCGGCTTTCGCCCGGCAATCGGCGCAGAATAGTTCTCGATGCCTGAGCAGTAGCCCATCTCTTTCATCATCTCGATGTCGTAGGTGACGCGCGTCTTCAACCGTTCCGCCTCAAGCATTTTTCCCGCCGCAAGCAGGGTTTCCACGCGCTCTTCCATTTCGTTCTGAATGCGCTCACATGACGCGGCAAGTTGGTCGGGCGGTACGACAAAGTTCTTCGCGGGGTAAATCACCGTTTCGTCAAGTTCTTCGGTGGTCTTTCCCGTAATCACATGGAAGCGGCGGATTCGTGCCACTTCGTCAAAGTCAAGCTCAATGCGGTACGCCTCGTCGAACTCCATGTATGGCGGGTAGATTTCAATGGTGTCACCGCGAATGCGGAACGTGCCTCGCTCAAGAACCATGTCATTCCGCGTGTACTGAATCTGCGCCAGTTCCAAGGCCAATTTGTGCGTGTCCAGCGTCTCGCCTTTTTCGATGTGGACGCGCATGCTCTTGTACAGTTCCGGCATTCCCAGGCCGTAGATGCAGCTGACCGTGGCAATGACGATGACATCACGGCGTTCCATCAGGCTGTAGGTTGCCGCCATTTTCATCTGGTCAATTTCCTTGTTGATGGCCGCATCTTTTTCTATATAAAGGTCACGCGCCGGAACGTATGCTTCGGGCTGGTAGTAGTCGTAGTAGGAAACGAAATATTCCACGGCGTTGTTCGGAAAAAAATCCTTGAACTCGCGGTACAACTGCGCGGAAAGCGTCTTGTTGTGGCTGATTATCAGCGTGGGTCTCTGTACCGCCTCGATGATTTTTGCCATCGTGTAGGTCTTTCCAGACCCCGTTACGCCCTTGAGGGTCTGGTATTTGTCGCCACGAAGAAAGCCTTGGCTGAGCTTTTCAATTGCCTGCGGCTGGTCGCCAGACGGCGCGTAAGGGGAAACGACTTGGAATCTGCGCATAACAAAAGTATATGCCACAGAAAAGGATTTTTCAAGGTCGGAATCTGTGCGTCATTTCTCCTCATACTGTTCCAGTAGCGTGCGGATAAGCGTGGGGTTGTGCATTTCGCTAAGTCTTTTCAGGTTGTCGGCATAGATGGTACAACCAGAAATCAGGTCGATTTTTGAGAGAACCAGTTGAATCGTTGTCCAGAATGCCCGCTGTAACCGTCCTGATTCGTAGGGAATATCATTTCTGCTTAGAATTTCCATCACTTTGATGTAGAACGCGTTGTTCTGCATAACAGCGGAATTGAGCGCGGCGATAAAATCATCTTCTTTTGTGGAAAACAAATTGTTCAGAAACTCTTTGAATGCGCCAATCAGTTCTTGTCGGTTATCACTGCTTAGACTTGTCGCAAGTTCAATGATGTAGCAGAGCGAATCTTCCACGGTCTCTGCATAACTTTCACGGTCACCAAAACCAGGGTATACCACGAGCGGATGCTCCATAAGCCGTTCCAGCAGCCCTGACACGAATTCCTGTTCGGTGTCAGCCTTGAAGAACCAGATGGCATCATCTTCGCTTACGGGAACAAAAGCGGGAATCGGATGCTCTGCCTTTTGCATAAGTTCGTCAATGTCGGAGCGGTAAATGTCCTTGTCGATTCCACAGCGGCGCAGTCCGTATGCATTCGGGGCAATCGCGGGAACAATGTCCGCAGAATTGACGATGTTGAATACGTTGGGATAGGCTTCCGCGTGTGCTTCGGTCAGTCCTTGCGGGGCTTCAATTGTATACACGAACATATTTTCCTGAGTCACGTCAATGTCATCTCGTGAAAGAATCCGCTGTGAAAGCACGTTCGCCACGGCGCCAGCACGGGAATAGCCCGAAATCCACAGTTTGAGCGGCTTATCTGCAAAATGAGCGGAGATATAGTCTTTTAATCCCGCGTACACTTTTTCTGCCGCCCGCGAAAATCCTTCATGGTCATCAGTTTTCCCCATGTGGAAATTTCCCGCCCATTCCGCGCCGTAATCAAATCCGCGAATCATTACGGCAATCAGTTCGTAGTCACCGACCGCTCCGTGTGAAAAAACATAGCCGATGCTGTCTGGCGTGGGGTCGCTTTCGTAATCGGGAGATGCCTGTACGGTATCAAAATGCATTCTTTCAGTGGCAAAAATCTCCGCGTCCTCTTTGCTTGCGGTTTCCCGTGCGCCGTCAAATGAAAGCAGCGCAAGTTCACGGTTGAATTCGGTTGCGGGCTTGGTAAAAATGGCGTGGGAAACGGTTTTGCTTTTTCTGCACGTGGTCAGCGAAATGATTATGCCGATTGCCAGCGCGAGTAGAAAGAACCAAGTGCTTTTTGCGAACGATGTGTGTCTCATAAGAATCTCCTTGTATCTTTCTATTATATCACCATTTTTGTGATTTTAACACTGGTTTTTTTGTGGAGAAGAGAAACGTCAGGGCAAACACAATTGATTATAATGCGTTTGCCCTGAACTAAGCGTCTATGGTCACATTGATGAATCTGCGCAAAAACTGACGATTGTCGGAAAAAGGCAGGATGGTACATCTTTTGAGAGCGAACTGTACTGGAAGCGGGCGGATTTATGCCTCAATCGCAACCCTCGTTCCGACGGAGATTTTGTCGGCGTAGACGCTGCGCTTTCCGCGGTAAGGATTGTTCTGTAGTAAATCGTTCAATTGGGTGCGAATCTGAACGATGTGTTCTTGGAGCAGTTCGCGGTTCTTTTCGTTCTGCGCAAGGACTTTCTGCTGGATGCCCGCCAAGTCTTCCTGCACTTTAAGGACGGATTCGTTTTCTTCGGCCGAGATATGTGGAACGACATTGTTGTACATGGTCTGCATCGGAACGATGACTTTCTGCAATCCCGCGATGTTTTTCAGAATTTGTGCTTCCAAGTCAGCGTGGGCGACCATGGCATCTCCGTTCTCTGCGGAAATAGTTCCTTCCTGCTTTTCCAGCACCAGAAGATACTCGCGGAATTTATTGCGCTGCTCCTCCAAAAGACTTCTGAATCGCTTTAAGATTGCAACGCGCTCGTCAATTTCCGTTTGCGTCAACTTTTTTTCCATAGGTCACCCCTTGCTTTTAGCCCGTAATATTCAGTGCTGGACGAATATCTGCTGCCGGCGCATTTGACGTGCTATTTGCCGCTGTTTCCCATGCGCTCAAAAGTTGGTTCAGCATATTCAGCACGAATTCCAATTTGCTTTTGTCCTTGTTGATGTTTGCATCCATCAACTCGCGGTTAAAATAAACATACAACGACATCAGATTTTGTGCAATCTGTCCGCCTTTGTCCATGTCAAGCGAAACTTGCAGTTCATTGATGATTTCCTGCGTCTTCATAATGTGATTGCCGTATGCTTCAATGGTATTCGCGGGAACTTTTCCCGTAACGGAATCAAAGCATTTCGTTGCCGCGGTCAGCTGTTTGACGGCGGTCTCATATAACATGACAACCAGTTTGCCCTGACTTGCAGTTTTGACTGCGGTATTCTGATATGCGGCATAAGGATTGGTATAAGCCATACAGTCTCCCTTTGTAAAAATTGAGTTCTCCACTCACATTTTCGGTATTCCGTAAAAAAACTTAACGAAAAAGTAAAGATTTTATCGACTATTTATGTAAAATTTCGTATATTTATATAAGGAAGAAAAGTTTTTTTGAGGACAGCATGAGCGAAGAAAATAAGAATGAACTGAACGAAGTGAATAAGAATGAGACAACAGTGAACAAAGCGAACGAAAATCCCGATGACGACAAGAAAAAGCGTGACGAGCATGACCCCTATAATTTTTTCCGTCTTTCCACGGATCCCGATGATGATAAGCGTGGCGGCGGAAACAAACCCCCGAAGAGATTTCCGTTCTTTGGAACGCTTCTGGTTGTGGTGGCGGCTTTGGTTTTTGTCAATATGTTCCTAGTGCAGAAACCCGATGAAATGATTGATTTTTCCACGTTCCGCCACCTGATTGAAAACGGAAAGATTGTCAAAGTTGAGCTGAGCGAAAATATTTTTGTCGGCTATGGCGAGGAACTTCCTTCTTCATCTTCTGCGGACGAAAATCCCGCATTCAAGATGTTTCCGTGGACGGCACGTGCGCGGCAGGAGCAAAATCGCGAAGTCTATAAGACCAACGGCGTTCTGATGCAGAGTTTTATTCAGCTGCTGGACGAAAAGGGCGTTGATTATAAATTTGTCGCCAAACAAAACGGCTATCTGATTCAGATTCTTTTGAATTTCATTATTCCGTTCGGCATTATTTTCCTGATGTATTTTCTTCTGTTCAGAAAAATGGGCGGCGGTCTTGGCGGGGGCATGGGCTCGATTTTTGGTGGTGGCGGCGGTCGTGCAAAGGCTGTTGACGAAGGAAATGTAAAGACCCGCTTTTCGGACGTAGCCGGCGTGGACGAGGCAAAAGAAGAATTGATGGAAGTGGTTGACTTTTTGAAGCAGCCAAAAAAATATACGGAAATCGGCGGAAAAATTCCCAAAGGCGTTCTGCTGGTCGGCCCTCCGGGAACGGGAAAAACATTGCTTGCGCGTGCGGTTGCGGGCGAGGCAGGCGTTCCGTTTTTCAGAATCAGCGGCTCTGACTTTGTGGAAGTGTTCGTTGGTGTGGGCGCAAGCCGTGTACGAGATTTGTTCAAACAGGCGCGTGAAAAAGCCCCGTGCATTATTTTTATTGATGAGATTGACGCTTTGGGAAAGAGCCGTGTAAACGGATTTGGCGGTGGAAACGATGAGCGCGAACAGACGTTGAACCAATTGCTTGTCGAGATGGACGGTTTTGACAACGAAAAAGGACTGATTATCCTTGCCGCAACAAACCGTGCCGACATTCTTGATGCCGCGCTCTTGCGTCCGGGTCGTTTTGACAGGCAAGTTCCCGTTGAAAAACCCGATGTAAAAGGGCGCGAAGAAATCCTTAGAATTCATGCGAAAAATGTTAAGGTTGACAGCGATGTTGATTTTGTTTCGGTGGCTCACGGCACGAGCGGATTCGCGGGCGCGGATTTGGCTAACGTGGTGAACGAGGCGGCTCTGCTTGCAGTGCGAAACGGTCGCAAAAAAGTGACGATGACCGATTTTAACGAAGCGATTGACAAAGTGAGCATCGGTCTGAAAAAGAAAAATAAGCGTGAGAATGAAAAGGAGCGCAAACTGGTCGCATTCCACGAGGCGGGACATGCACTGGTGGGCGCATTCACTCCCGATTTTCCGCCGGTCAACAAGATTACGGTTATTCCCCGCTCGCATGGTGTGGGCGGATTCACGCAGTACCGCGAAAAAGAGGAGCGCAATTTCCTTACGCGGCGGGATATGCTTGACGAAGTAGACAGTTGCCTTGGCGGACGCGCGGCGGAACAAATTATGCTTGGCGACATTTCTACGGGAGCGTCAAACGACATTGCCCGCGCCACGGACATCATCAAGCGCATGATTACCGATTACGGCATGAGCGACCGTTTTAAGAACATCACACTGGGAAAAGGCGTTCTGGGGAATCAGCGCGGCGAGCCAGAGTTGGTGCGCGAATTCAGCGAGGACACGCAGAAATACATCGACGAAGAAATCGCGCGCATTATGGACGAACGCTACACCTACGTGGTCAATCTGCTGAAAAGTCACCAATCTCTTTTAGACTACATCGGAAACCGTCTGCTGGAAATTGAGACGATGGACGGCAAGGAATTCTACGAGATTATTAAGGGTGAAGCGGGTCTTAGGGCGGCAGCCCTAGGCGAGGGGGTAGGCGGAAATGGCGAAGCCATTGAAGCCGAGGGGGAGACTTCCCCCGCCCAATCCTAATTGACCTTGCGGGCATATCTGTTTTATTATAGAAGAAATAATTGGGGTTTTGTTTGATGAAAAAGTTTCTGGCTTTGGGTGCGATTATTTTTGTCTCAATTTCGACAGTATCCGCTCAGTCTATTTTAACTGCCGCCTCATTTTTTCAGACGGTCTCTGCTGAATATGGTAAGATTCAGGACTATGAGGCATCTGTGGATATCCGCGCCGCAAAAACTTCGATGGAAGGAAAAGTGTCGTTTAAGCGACCTGATTTGCTTCGCATTGATTTTTCAAATCCCGAAGAACAAGTTATTACGTTTAACGGCGATGTGCTGACCATTTATCTGCCTGGTTCGGATGCGGTTTTGGAGCAGCAGGTGGATTCATCTCAAGGCGGCGCAGGAACGGGTGCAAATCTTGCCACTCCGCAGGGGCTTTCTCTGATGAGCCGCTATTATTCCGTGGCGTATGAGACAGGACAAGACCCCGTTCTGCTGGAAGAGGGCAGTGACGAACTGGTAGTCAAACTGGTGCTGAGCCGCCGCAACACAAGCGAAGCGTTCCGATTCATCAAACTGGCGGTTTCTCCCGACACAAAATTGATTCGTCGGGTGGAAGCGGTTACTCCGCAGGGCGAGACATTCAGTTTCAGTTTTACGAATTATGTCATCAATTCGGGAATTACTGACCAGCGGTTTATCTATGACCCGCCTTCATCGGCAAACTATTATAATAATTTTCTCTTTTCGGAGTAGTCATATATGGAAAGTTATGGCGCACTTTTAAAACAGGCTCGTGAGCAGCAGGAGCTTGATTTTGAGACAGTTTCTAGGGATACGACCATCGCCCGGCAATATCTGGTGGCTTTGGAAGAAGAGAATGCCGCTGCCTTTCCGGGTGAACCGTATTTGGTCGGCTTTTTGCGGAATTATTCTGACTATCTGGGGCTTGATACAAACAGAATCAGCAATTTGTACCGCGCAAAAGTCTTGCAGGAGTCTCCTGTTCCCGAAGGACTGATTATCAAGCATCGTTCTCCGCTCATTATTCCCGCGATTGTGACGGGCTGTGTGCTTTTTGTGGGGCTTGTTGTCTTTGCGGCGATATTTTTCTATCAGCGTTACATAAATGACCCCGAACGCGAGATTGCGCTCAAAAAAAATGCGGAATCCTCAAAATATGAACTTGACGAAAAATTGTTCAAAGAACGTCTCTACAAAGGTGACCAGTTGATTTTGGGCGCAAAAGGCGGAAATGTTATTCTGACGGTCGCAAAAACAACGGAAGGTTCTCTTGCGCTGGAAACTCCCGCTGGAATGCAGTTCGTTGAGCTTTCCGAAGAATTGGAGATGGACGTAGACGGCGATTCTGTGCCGGAGATGATTGTGTATGTCTCTGATGTGTCCGCCAACGAAAATGACCGTGGCGCGGAAGTTCGGATTATGCTTAAAAGCAGTTCCAATGCGGCGGTCGCTTCCACAAAGACGGGCGATATTCCTAATGCCGAAGATTTGCCGCAGAACCAAAAACGCACCGTTGTGTTTGAGGATAACCGCCCGTATCCGTTTACGCTCAATGTGTCGTTCCGCGCGGGCTGTGTGTTCCGATTTCGCCCAGACAGAAAAGATGCTACGGAAGATTATTTTACAAGCGGCGACATCGTGAACGTGACGGCAAGCAACGCAATCCGTATTTGGGCAAGCAACGGCAACACCGCGAAGATTCAGATTATCGCAGACGGAAAAACGTATGATTTGGGCGTTTCTAGGGCGGGCGAAGTGATTGCTCAGGATATCCGCTGGATTAAAGACACCGATGGCAGATACAAGGTCGTCATTGTTCAGTTGGATTAGACGACAGACTACATTGAACCTATGGCAAAACAGAATCCGACTTTTTTCATTGACCAGCATGGATGCGCAAAAAATCAGGTGGACGGGGAACTGATTGTCTCCCTCCTGCGCAAGAAAGACTATGTTCAGACATTTTCTCCCGAAGAAGCAAATCTTATCATCGTCAATTCGTGCGGATTCATCGAGTCTGCAAAAACCGAAAGCCTGAATGCCGTGCTGAGCGCGCGCAAAATGTACCCAAAGGCGAAAATCCTTTTGGCGGGCTGCCTTGCCGAACGCTATGCCGATGACCTTGCGGAAAACCTTCCCGAGGCGGACGGCATTTTTGGAAACGGCGACTTGAGCCAGATTTACAAAGTGCTTGACCCGCTCATAGCTGGTGAACGCCCCGTGTTGAAGCCCGCTCAAAAAGGCGTGTGCTGCGGCGACCGAGATGTGCTGCTTTCCTTTGCGGGCGCGGCGTATGTCAAGATTACCGAGGGCTGCAACAACCGCTGCTCTTTCTGTGCCATTCCGATTATCCGTGGCGAATTGCGAAGCCGCCCGGCAGACGACATTATCTCAGAAATCAAAAAACTGGTCGCGCAGGGCGTGTACGAAATCAATCTGATTGGTCAGGATTTGGCGGCGTATGGTACGGGCGCGGACGACAATCCCTTTGGCTGGGGACGGACGCTTTTGCCCGTAGGTACCCCGGGATTTCAGGAGGGGGAAGTCTCCCCCTCGGCTGCAACTTCGTTTCCGCCTACCCCCTCTGCGGGGGAGACCCCCACAACGCCCCCTCTTCTTCGTGAAAGCGGTCTGTGCACGTTGCTCAAGAAAATATCCGCGCTGGAAGGAACGTTTCGGGTGCGGCTCCTGTACATTCATCCCGACCATTTCAATGCCGACATTCTGTCCGTCATCAAGGCAGATGCGCGGATTCTTCCATACTTTGACATTCCGTTCCAGAGCGGTGATGACAAAACAATCCGTGCGATGAACCGCGTCGGCTCTGCGGCGGCATACACCGCGCTCATTGAAAACATCCGCTCGTTTTTTCCCGAAGCCGCAATTCGCACCACGTTCCTTGCGGGCTTTCCCGGCGAGACAGATGAGGCGGCCGCAAACACGCAGAAATTCCTGCGCACAATCCAGCCTGACTGGAGCGGATGCTTTCCGTACAGCAAGGAAGACGACACCCCCGCGCATGATTTCAAGAAGCAGGTTCCCAAAAAGACTGCGCAGATGCGGGCAAACGCACTCACCGAAATGCAGACAGAGATTACTCGCGAACGGCTCGCCTTGCGGTGCGGCAAGGACTACGATGTGCTTGTGGAAGAGGTGCTTGATGCAAACGGGGATGCTCCCGACGAGGGGCTTGCCATCGGACGCGCATGGTTTCAGGCTCCCGAAGTGGATGGCAGCGTGGTCATCCGCTACGACCGCAGCGACAGTTCGGCACTTGCGGCAGTACAGACTGGACGGCTTGTGCGTGCGCATGTCGTTTCCAGCGGCGACGTTGACCTGAATGCCGATTTTGTTTCCGACAGCCCGCTGAACAGGACGATTGCCAAAAGCACGCTGCGTTTTGCCCAGAACATGCAGAACGCTTGAATCAGCTTTTCTTTGCCTCCCTTCGGCAAGTGGAATTTATTCTTTTTTTCTGCTAGAATATCGACCATGGACGAGGATGACATCTTAGCCGCATTGGACGAAGCGTATACCCCAAAAGACAGCGCGGGAGGCGAACTTTCTGCGCGCGCACAGGAATACCTTTCCGTCCTGAACCAGGAGCAGCATGAGGCGGTCGTGCATGAAGGAAGCCCGCTTCTGATTCTGGCGGGCGCGGGAAGCGGAAAGACGCGCGTCATCACCACAAAAATTGCCTACTTGATTGGCGAGCGGCATGTAGACCCGCGCTCGATTCTTGCCGTCACCTTTACAAAAAAAGCCGCAAAGGAAATGTATGAGCGCGCAGTTCAGCTTGAGCCGCGCGCGGAAACTGCGCAAATCCGCACGTTCCATTCGTTTGGCGCGTGGTTCTTGCGGTTGCATGCGGAACTTGCGGGGCTTGCGCCAAATTTTACGGTGTACGATGACGACGACATGGCTACCCTCGTGGGAAAGGCTGTTCCTGGACTGACAAGGCAGCAGGCAAACCGCTATGCCCACAAAATCGCACTTGCAAAAGATTTCTGCCTGCTCCCCGACAATCCCACGCTTTCGGACATCGATCCTGACCCGCAGTTTCCGACAATTTACAGCCTGTACCAAAAGCGTCTGCGCGAGACGGGCAACGTGGACTTTGGCGACTTGATTCTGCTGCCAATTCTTGTGCTGCGCGAAAACGAATCCGTGCGCCGCCGAATGCACCAGCGGTTTCGCATCATCATGGTGGACGAGTATCAGGACACGAATGTGGCGCAGTTCCAGCTTTTGCGGGAGTTGAGCGGCGTAAAGGAACAGACCGGCACCTATGTGTGCGTGGTGGGCGACGATGACCAGTCAATCTACAAATTCCGTGGCGCAGAAATAAAGAACATCTTGAATTTCCAGAAAGAGTTTCCAGAAACGACGGTGGTGCGGCTGGAACGCAACTATCGCTCCAAGGCGGAAATTCTGCGGATTGCGGACAGCGTGGTGAAGAACAACGAGGGGCGGCTGGGAAAGACGCTGGTTGCCGAGCGCGGCGAGGGGAAAAAGCCCGTGCTTGCGTTCCTGCCGAATCAGGACGAGGAGACGCAGTTCTGTGCCGACCTGATTGAGCTTTCGCACAAAAAAGGCGTTCCCTACATGGACTGGGCGATATTATATAGAACAAATGCGCAGTCTTTGGGATTCGAGTCCGAATTCCTGCACCGAAAGATTCCGTACACCGTGGTCGGTTCGCTGAAGTTTTACGAGCGCGAGGAAATCAAGGACATTCTGGCTCTGCTTGCGCTCATCGCAAATCCACGGGACGAAATCGCATTCCGACGCATCGTGAACAAGCCCGCGCGAGGCATTGGCGAGACGAGCCAGGACAAGATTGTACTTGCCGCGCGGGAACGGTTGCTTGCGGATGGGGAACCTGCCGAGCCCCTGCAATCTGCGTCATCTGCGAAATCTGCGGATTACAACCTCATCGAAACTGCCCGCCGCCTTGCGCCAAGCATGAGCAAAAAAGCCCGCGAAGGACTTGGGCAGTTTGTGGAGTGCATGGATTCGCTTGCCGAAAAACTTTCCGCGCCCGCCGTGCCGACTGAAGTGCAGGACAAACTTTCCGTACTGGTGGAGATGGCGGCGGAAAAATCGGGATTGAAAGATTTTCACGAAAGTCAGGACGAAGTAGCGGGAACGCAGAAAGTGGCGAACATGCAGGAACTTGCCAACAATGCGGTGCTGTACCCCTGCACGATGGAAGGTCTTCTGGAATTTCTGGACAGCATTGAGCTTGACCGGACGCTTGCGAGCGATGAGGCGGAAAATCCCGACAGCGTGACGCTGATTACGCTGCACAACACCAAGGGACTGGAATTCAACCGCGTAGTTATGACCGGCATGGAACTGGGATTGTTTCCCCGCCCGGAAAAAACAGGCGATGAGCTGGAAGAAGAACGCCGTCTATGCTACGTGGGCATTACCCGCGCCAAGGATGAGCTGTACCTGACAAGCTGCGCGATGCGCCGCATGTACGGGCGGACGGAATACATGCAGATCAGCCCGTTTTTGCTGGAAGTGGGACAGGGTAACGTCAAGGTCATTGGGCACAAGCCTTACGGCTATCGGCTGGACGAGGATGCGGATTCGGTTGCGCTGCACGGCGGAGATTTTGGCGCGAACGGGCTTTCCCACCCCGACGTGGAGACCGACCCCATCAAGAAAAAATATTCGCGCGGAACAAGAATCTACCACGACGACTACGGCTACGGCATCATCGTCAATTCAAGCACGAGCGACGAGGGCGAGTATGCGATTACGGTGCGGTTCGAGAACAGCGGCATCAAACGGTTCATTCCAAAGTATCAGGGGCACTCGCTGATGGTGGTCAAAGATTAAGATGGTTCTGTCAGCAATGCAGTGACATCAGGAAGAATCAATTTGTCGGCGGGAAGCCATCGGACAGAATCAAGTTCATCTGCAGAAAGCCAGCGGGCGTTCTCATGTTCCAAAAGCGTCGGCGTTCCCGTTTTTATCGTGCAGACAAAACAGTGCATCACAAGGTGAAACGCAGGATAGTCATATTCCACCGTGCCGAGATACCTTTCCACAATGATTTCCGTTGCCAGTTCCTCACGAATTTCGCGTGTCAGTGCGTCCTGTGCAGTCTCTCCCGTCTCAATCTTGCCTCCGGGAAATTCCCACCAGTCTTTCCACTCGCCATATCCGCGTTGCGTGGCAAAAACCTGTCGGCATCCAGCGGACGATGAGCGGAATATGATTGCGGCGGAAACGGAAACTGTGCGCATATGGGGAGTATAGCATGGAACGGGGCGGGAGAGAAGAGAAAACTTAGTTTTTACGGTACGTTTCCTGTTAGCGTATGTTTTTTTGACTGTCTGCTGAACAAAACCCCGTTTTGTGCTATAATTTCTCTCATGGCAGACGGAAAGGAAGATTTGCGCGAAAAAAACAAGGAAGACAGCCCTGCGCCAGAACGGTATGATGAGTGGCGGGTCTTTCAGGGGCGGGAAGATGCCGAAATGCTGCGGGAAAAATCGCAGGGATGGAAGAGCCGCAAGGATTGGAGCGAAAAGCATGACCGATGGGAAGACGACTGAACGGCAGACGTATGCGGTGTCGTTGTATCTGGACGATGCGGCTACGGACGCGATTTCTGCCGTGATTCAGACGCTTTCTGAGGTCACGGGGAATACGCAGTTGACGAATCCCGCTGTTCCGCCGCACATCACGCTGGGAATGTTTCATGCGTCGGAAGATGAACTTGTGCGGCTGCGCGCGCTGTTCGACCAGTTTGCGGCGGAATTTTCCCGCTCGTTTACGGTGTCTTTTTCGGGAACGGAGTCGTTTGCGGACAAGGTGCTTTTTCTTTCCGTAAAAAAATCCGTCCGCCTTACAAAAATGAACGCGCGCCTTCACGAACTGGTTTTGCCGCAGTTTGAATCGGGCGGGAACAGAAATTATCTTTCGGAAAACTGGTTTCCGCATGTCGCGCTTGCACGGAAACTGAATCAACGTCAGTTTGAGGCGGGAAGAGATTTGTTAAGCCAAGCGCAAGGGATTGTAGCCGCGCGAAGCGTTGCGCAGGTGGAGCCTGTCGAAACCGAAGCAATGGAGCAAAAGCGGAACGGCGAAAAGCCCGGTCTGCCGCACGGCAGATGCGCCCAAAAAATCATGCTTCCAGAATCGGCAAAAATTGTTTCGGTGGGGCTTTCACAGTGTAATCCGTATCGGGAAATGGTGCGGGTGGAACTTGTCATGGATTCTCTTACGGCGGGGCAACGGCACAAAAATATGGCGGCAATCAAAAGTACGGGCGGGGTGCTGGAGACGACGCTTCGGTCGCAGTTGTTTCGGTTCGGGTTTCGTTTCAGGAAGAATGACAAGCGGCTTTCAGGCAGTCCCGACATCGTTTTTCCGCATTATCGGGCGGTGGTTTTTGTGAACGGCTGTTTTTGGCATGCGCATGGCTGGAAAAATGCGGAGTCGGTTATCGCTTCCCCTGTGCTGGACGAGCCGATTTTGTTTTCGCGTGACTGCGACAAGTTCCGTATGCCTGCGACCAATCCCGCGTTTTGGCACGCAAAATTTGAGCGGAATCGTGAGCGGGATAAGCGAGATATTGCCGCGCTTTTGGAGCAGGGCTGGCGTGTGGGCGTGGTGTGGGAATGTTCGATTACGGGAAAAAAACGCGCGCAGAAAATTCGTTCGGTCGCAGAAAAAATTTCGCTTTGGCTGGAAGAAAATCTTGCGGACAGATTTCGGGAATTTTGATTTTTCTCCTTCTGTGAATTTCTATGTTTCATTTGGGCGGTTCCGTTCGCGTTGCTCACGGTCGCTATGTCCGCCCTTCCGCTTGCGCTCCATACCTTCACTTACTTCGTTCGTTTCGGTACTTCGGGGCTACCAGCGCTACCGCGTTTCTGCTTGTGATGCGATTTGTCTCAAAAGTTCCTGTCGGTAGTCAAACCAATCTGGAACGGTCACTTTTTTTTGTGTGCGGCGGGGTTTTCCTTCGGCGGCTTTTTTTGCCTCGCTGCGTTCAAGCCATTTTTTGAAAAGCGTTTTAATCTGCTCTTGCAGGACGAGCGGACTGGAATGTGGCGTGTAGGCGGAAAGAAGTTCGGGCATCGGTTTGCCAGAGTCTTTTACGAGCCGCTCTGTCACTTTCATCGTAAACCATGCGTCGGCACGGCTGTCGTGAAATTCCATGCCCTGCGTGTCGATGCCCAGTTTTTCAACGAACGCGCTCAGTCCTCCCTGCATCTCATACTGTTTTTCAAGGACGCTGTGCATATCGTAGCAGGAAAATTCGATTTGCGGCACATTGTAGCGAAGACATTCCGTTGCAATCGTCTTTACGTCATTCTTGCTCCCGAATCCGAACACAAGCCTGTCTTTTGCGCCAAGCAACGCCTGTATCTTGGAATAAAACTGCGGGAATTTGGGCTGGCGTTGGTATTCGGTGCGGCTGTAGGCAAGGTGGCATTTTGAGCCTTTTTTGAACAGATACCAGTCAAACGGAGCGTCGGGATTCATCAGAATGTCATCAGTCGCAATCACGGAAAAATCAGCGTTGCACAGCACATACCCAAAAGAACAGATTTTTCCGATTCCGCCGAACGAGTTTGCGCATTCAATGTCAAAAAAAAGATAGGTCATCAAGATAGTATAGCACTGAATCACGTTTTTCTGCTATACTGTTTTTATGGACGAGATTGAACAAAAAAACATCGGCGTGCTGATTGACGCGGACAATACGCCGTGCAAAAAACTCCGCGCTATCTTGCAGGAAATTGCGGTACACGGACATATCATTACAAAGCGCGCTTATGGTGACTTCTCATTGCCGACGCTCAAAAACTGGAAGACTGAACTGAACGACAACGCGATTATCCCCGTGCAGCAGTTTGCCTATACGCAGGGAAAAAATTCCAGCGACAGCGCGATGATTATTGACGCGATGGATTTACTCTACACCGATAAGTATGACGCGATTGCGCTGGTGACGAGCGACAGCGATTTTACCAAACTGGCAACGCGGCTTCGGGAAAGTCAGTTGTACGTGTTTGGGGTGGGACAGAAAAAAACGCCGCAATCATTTATCAGCGCGTGCGATGACTTCATTTACATAGAAAATTTGGTTGCTGAAGAAGAGGAAGAGTCGCCAGAGGAAGTTGCGGCATTTGCAGAGCAGAAACGGAAGAGCCACAAGGCCGCTGATAAGCCGAAGAAAAAACTTTTGGGTATTCTGCGCAAGAACAAGGACGGCGAAGTTGCGATGAGCGACAAGCAGTTCCGAAAGATTTTCAAATTGCTCAACACCGCCTACGACAAGTATGCTGACGAGACGGGCTGGGCAGACGTAAGCGCGGCGGGTTCATTCTTCAAGCGGCAAGACCCCGGCTTTGACACGGTGGATTACGGCTTCCGCAAACTGACTGATTTAATCGAATATTTTGACGATGACTTTGAGATGAAAAAGGAAACCGGCAGTTCACGGCGGCACGTAACGTTCTTTTACCGCCCATTGGAAAAATAACCGTGGAAACTGAATGAAATACATTACCAAATACGTCAGACCTTATCGTATTCTCATGATTGTCGCGCCGCTTCTGATGGTGGGAGAGGTCATCTGCGACTTGCTTTTGCCATACCTTATGTCTTTTATCGTGAACTACGGCATTATCGGCATGAGCGTGACAGATGCGCAGGAAGGTTCGGCTGTGGCGGCGCAGATTTTGTCGCTTTTGTTCGGCTCGGAGTGGACGCGTACGCATATGATTGTCTCTTTTGGCATTCTGATGATGCTGATTACCGTAATCGGCGGATTTTTTGGCGTGATGTGTTCGTTCGTTACGCAAAAGGCGGCGCAGGGATTCGGGCATGACTTACGGTGCGCCACGTTCGGAAAAATTATGTCGCTTTCGATTGAGCAAACTGACGCTTTTACCACAGGCTCTTTGGTGACGCGCCTGACCAACGATGTGACGATGGTGATTGAGTTTATGCAGCAGTTGCTTCGCAGTTTTGTGCGCCCGCCGATGTTCATGTTCGGCGGTATGGTCATGCTCTTTTCGCTGAACGCGGGATTTGGCGGCATCGTGTTGGTTTCGATTCCAATTATGGGCGTGCTGATTTATATCGTGCTGAAAAAGGCATTGCCGCTTTTTAACGAGGCACAGGAACGGCTTGACCACCTGAATCTGATTGTGCAGGAAAATGTAGGCGGTGCGCGGGTCATCAAGGCGTATGTGCGCGAGGAATTTGAGTGCGAACAGTTTGCTCTTGCGAATCAGAACCTAAAGCGGGTGAACCTTCGCGTGTTCAAGTTGATGGCATCCGTTTCTCCCGCAATGAAATTCGTGATGAATTACGCCGTGTTGCTCGTCATTTTTATCGGCTGCCGTTCGATTGGGCTTGGCGGTGCGATGACGACGGGGGCGATTATGGCGGCGGTCACTTATACCACGCAGTCAATCCGTTCTCTGATTATGGCAAGCAATCTGCTCCAGTCAATTACCCGCGCCCAAGTTTCCGCCGCAAGAATTGAAGCCGTTTTGGGAACAGCCCCAGTAATTACGGACGGAACGGGCATTGATGGAGATGGTGGTTTCGGCAGGCTCAACCATCGGGAGGAAGACGATGCTGACGATGATGCGGTCATTTTTGATGACGTAAGTTTTGCCTACCCGGACGCGCCAGGGCAGCCAGTTCTTCGTCACATCAATCTGCATATTCGGCGGGGGGAGACTTTTGCGATTATCGGCTCAACGGGTTGCGGAAAGACAAGCCTTATTTCGCTTATTCCGCGTTTTTACGATGCGACGCAGGGCGCGGTTCTTATCAATAGAAGAAATGTGCGCGATTTTTCTCAGCATGAACTCCGAAAAAAAATCGGCTACGTCATGCAAAAATCTGAACTTTTTTCGGCAACGGCAAAAGAGAATATCCGCCTAGGAAAAGATGATGCGTCTGACGAAGAAATCAGACAGGCGGCGATTGACGCACAGGCAGATGAATTTATTTCTGCAAAGCCGGACGGCTACGACACATTCATCGCAGAGCGGGGAAATTCGCTTTCGGGTGGGCAAAAACAACGGCTTTCGGTGGCACGGGCTTTGGTTCGTAAGCCTGAAATTCTGATTTTGGACGATGCGACCAGTGCGCTTGACCTTGCGACGGAATCCAAGTTGCACGCAGCCCTGAACGAACGTTATGCCGACACCACGGTGATTATGGTTGCCCAGCGGATTGCGAGCGTGCGTGAGGCAGACAGAATTGCGGTGATTGAAAATGACGGCACGTGTCGGTTCTGTGCGAGCCATGACGACCTGATGAAAATTTCGGCTACCTACCGTGAGATTTACGATTCCCAGATTAAAACAGGCGCGCTGATTGAAAAAGCGGCTGGCGGCGAAAGTAAGGGGGCAGTGTAATGGCAGGTCCTCAGATTCAGATGAACGGAAGAACGCCTGGCGCAGGTCCCGGGGAACGCATGGCAGGTCGTTTGAGCGGGCAAAAGCCTAAGAGCAAACGGAAAACGCTCCGCCGTCTGTTCTCGTACATCGGCAAAAACAAAGTCAGTTTTTTCGCGCTCTTGCTCTGTATGCTCGTGGTGACAGGTTTGGAAATTCTCTCCCCATATTTGCAGCAGAAGGCGTTGGATACCATTTCGCTTGCGGACGGTCGGCTTACGGTGGATATGAAATCCTGCTTCTATTTTCTTGCGGTTCTTGCCGTGATCTTCGCGCTTACGATTGCGATTTCATACATACAGGAACTTTTGGCGGCGAAACTCTCTCAGGATACGATTGCGTTTATGCGTGACGATTTGTTCAAAAAGATTTCGCGGCTCTCGATTGCATACACGGACAGCCACAAGCACGGCGATTTGATGAGCCGCATGACCAACGACACGGATTCCATTTCACGCGCGGTTTCGCAGTCGGTGGCGGCTCTTGTTTCGGCGGTGCTGACTTTGGTCGGCTCTCTTGCGATGATGTTCATGTATAATGTGCGCATTACGCTGGTGGCGATGGTTACGATTCCCGTGATTATGCTGGTCTCCACCACGCTGACAAAATTGATGCGCAAGTATTATCTTCGACAGCAGGTGCTTTTGGGCGAACTGAACGGCGAGGTTGAAGAAAAAGTGACTGGCTATCGGACGATTGTGGCGTATTCAAAAGAAGCGGCGACGGTGCAGAAATTTTCAGGTATCTCGGCGGAACTAAAGCGCAATTCAATCGTGTCAAAAGTGCTTGGCTCGGTGGTCGGACCGATTACGAATTTTCTGGGGAATTTGCAGTACGTGCTGATTGCGGGTATCGGCGGATTTTTGATGCTGAGCGGAAAGGCGCAGATGACGGTCGGCACGATTCAGGCCCTGCTTCTGTACTCAAAAAAACTGAATCACCCGGTGAACATGATTGCCGACCAGTACGCATCGATTCTGTCTGCCCTTGCGGGAGCGGAGCGCGTGTTCGATGTGCTTGACACCCCCGATGAGATTGACGACGGACGCGATGAAGTTGAGCGGAACGGGCAGGGCGTGTGGAATGTGCGCGGCGAAATCAGTTTTGAGCATCTGTTCTTCGGCTATGTGAAGGAAAATCCCGTCTTAAAAGATTTTAATCTGCACGTAAAGCCGGGGCAAAAAATCGCGCTTGTTGGGGCAACGGGAAGCGGAAAGACTACGGTGGTCAATCTGCTGATGCGCTTTTATGAACTTGACTCAGGGCGGATTCTGCTTGACGGCACGGACATCACGAAGATTCCGAAGACAGATTTACGGAATGCCATTTCTATCGTCTTACAAGATACGGTGCTGTTCAGAGACACTATCCGCAACAATATCGCGTTTGGAAAACCCGGCACTACGGACGAGGAGTTGTATGCGGCTTCGGAGACGGCGTTGTGCCAGCACTTCATTGAAAAACTTCCCGCGGGCTACAACACGGAACTATCAGAGAGCGGCTCAAATCTAAGCGAAGGTCAGCGGCAACTTTTGGCGATTGCCCGTGCGGTACTTGCCGAATCCCCCGTGCTGATTTTGGACGAAGCGACGAGCAACGTAGATACGCGCACCGAAATGCATATTCAGTCCGCACTGACCAATCTGATGAAAGGACGCACCTCAATCGTAATTGCGCACCGCCTTTCCACGATTCGCGATGCCGATGTGATTGTAGTTCTTGCAAACGGCTCAATCGTAGAGTCCGGCAGCCATGATGAACTTTTGGCAAAACAGGGCGAATATTTTAAATTATACAGCCGTCAGTTTGCGGGCGTGGCAACGTAAATCATCACTGTTCAGTTTTCGCGGGCTTCGCTTTTTCTAGCGTAAAAATCAAGTCTTCTATGGATTGTCGCACTTCTGGCTGCATATTTTCGAGCGCGAGCAGGATATGTCGGTTCTTTTCGTATAAAAATCGCTCCTGATTGTATAAAATCTCAATTGCTGGTTATGGGATACAATATGAGAGATTTTTTTATCAGTTATAGAAGGTCAAATGGTGCATACGCAGTATTGTAAAAAAAAGAAATATTGACTGTTATTTAGACATTGATGATGGATTTAACTTGGCATACCCTGATAATGATGTTTACAAAACTGAATATGAATGGTTAGAAAATAATTATGATGTCCTAAAAAATAGATTTAGAAGCACTGAATTGTTTTTTAATTTAGGAACAATGGTGTTTCTGGCAAAAAACAACAAAGAAATAATTGCCTGACCGAACATGACCCATAAATTAAATTTTACAACTTCGCCTTGACCCCACATATAACACCACTTATAATAAAATCATGGCACAGTGGGAAAATCCCTTGATAGAACATTTTGCAGTGGCAAGGAAGAAAGCTGTACTCGTGTAATAAAAAAGTTTTACTAGAATAATATAACGGTAAAAAAAAACAAGTGTTCAATAAAGTTTATGCTTGGAGGATATATTTTGAATGATAATGAAATGATTGATGATTTGTTTCTGCGAGTAAAAGGAAAAAATTATAAACCATATATCTTTGTAATATTCACTATCTTGTCTACACTTATTAAGGTATTATCATCCGCGGGAACAAATACTGATTCGGCAATATTTACTATCTATTTTGATATTATATTGGTTCTAGCCTCAATCTATTTTATTGGATTTTGGGCAATACTTGGGGTCTGTGTATCTTCTTTCTTTTTTGTAATATCGATAAAGCAAACTATACCTAATATGATTATTAATGTGGCTGCAAACACAGTTCAGGCATTGGTTATATTTACCTCTAGTAAATTAGTTAGGCTTGAAAAAAAATATGATTATGTATCATTGCCTAAAATGCTTATGGTGCTATTGGGCATTGTATATGTAGTATTGGCAATAATTGTACAAGAATATTATATTTATTTTGCAAGTATAATTGCAGGATTGTTATTTTTACTTGGGATTATAGATTTTATAGGCAAAAATGATAAAAATATTTTATTGTATCTATTGTTGATATGCCTATTGCCAAATTTAATTGGTTCATTAATTGGTGCTTTGGATTACAATAATGAATATATCTTTGGTGCTTATTTTAATAGAGCGTCTAAATGGTTCTTGTCAAACTTTGTTTTTTTAACCAGCGTTGGGTATCCAATATATGATTGTATTTCTAAGAAGGAAGTTAAAAATAATAGTAATGGAGTGCTAGAATTTAGGCTATCGGCTGTGTTATTTTATGGTGCCTTACTGTTATGGAACATAATTATTTATGTTTTATTTTTCTTAGGCTGGCTGAATAAGAATATGGCAACATATGTTTTCCCCTGGTTTGTGGGAAATATGTTCTTTATTTTTAATTTATTAGTCTCTATGAAAAAGGAGAACGATGATGCAGATGTTAATGAGTTATTTAAATGGTATGAATCAAGAAGTATAGTTGCAGAGAACAATACACAAATGCTAGTTGCGATAATTTCATTTTTATTTCCTATTTGTGCTCAAGTATTAGGAACTATCACAAATAGCGTTGCGTTGTTATTCGTGTTGAATATTACGTCAGCAGTTATTACTATTGGGCTTATTTGGATTCCTAAGAATAATATTAGATATATGTCAATACTAAAGAATGTAAAGACCGTGTTTCATTTATTAACACTGTCATTGCTATTGTTAAATATTGTGTTAATAATAAATGAAAGTATTTAAAGAAAAACAGAATATTGTTATGATTATTTAATAAAAGTAGAAGCTATGCATGAGCAATTTTTGTACTAGTCTAGGTTATTACCGCAAATGCAAAACTGCTTAACACATTGAAATAATTCAGGACGTGAAATTATGGAGCAAAACATTGAATCACTGAAAAAATCCGCAGAACAGGGCGATGCCGAAGCACTCTATCAACTTGGCAACTGCTACCAGAATGGCGAGGGTGTTGAGCAGGACATTAAAAAAGCCGTTGAATGGTGGCTAAAAGCGGCAGACCTTGGACATGAAAAAGCCTCAGAACTCATCCAGAAAATAAATCTAATAATGAAATTGATTTAAGGAGTCCTTTATGTCAGATTATGATTACTATCGCGGAAGCACTTCTTATGAAGTTGCGGTAAAAAATCGGCTCAGCGCACTTGAAGCCACGGGAGTGGCTACTACTCATGCAGTCCGCAATATGGGAACAGACTTAAATAATGGTCTTCAGGAAAATATCGCTGCAATCCACGACTTGCAAGGTATGTATGTTGCAGGAACTAATGCCACACTCAATATGCAACAAGGAATCAGAAGCGACATTCAAACGAACACAAATGCGATTCAGGAAATGACGCTGGGAATAAGAAGCGATATTCGCCAGAGTACTTATGCGGTTGTCGCGTCACAGACGATGCTCGCGCAAACATTCCGGCATAGTTTTAATGCGGTCAATAACACGCTCAACTTAGGCTTTGGCATGGTCAGCAACAAACTTGATGCCATGTCAGATCGCATCTGCTCAAAACTTGACGAAATCCACGACATTGTGAACAATCCGCTTCTTACTCAGAGCCGCGAACTCTTCCGCCGTGCGCTCAACAATTACAGCAGAGGTTATTATGAAGAGGCGTTGGAAGATTGCAAAGGTGCTGTAGAAAAGAACAAGACGGACTTTATTTCTTGGAATTTGCTTGGTCAGATTTACCTGTTCGGAGCGGGGAAATTCAGCAATGTGATTGATGTTGATAAGGCGGAAGAGGCATTTTATAACGCCGCAAAGTATATTGATTCTGATATTGGACACTCTTTCGAGGCTGATATGCTTGCTTCTGAGATTTATTATTATTTGGGGCTTGTTCGCTTGATTGAGAGCAACGATTGTCTTGTAGAAAACAAATCCGATGAATCCAATACAAAACTGCTTGAAGCAGAGAAAGCAAGCAGAACGGCATATCAGCTTTCAGAAAAGAATCTGCTTGCAGGCTACGAACAGGCTAAAGAACTTCATTTTTTAGGAAAAGACAATGAAGCATTATCTATTTTGGAAAGACTTATCCGCGCCGATAAGAACTTTGCGCTAAAAGCGAGCAACGATAAAAATTTTGAGTCGCTGTGGGAGCAGATTGATGCGCTGATTCTGCGACTAAGGGATGAGCTTATACCTGAAATTACATCCGAATATGCCGCTCAGTTGGAAAAATTGTGCATTATCTCAAGTGACACATATGTGTATATTTCTTCTGCTGAAACCGAGTCTCTTGCATCTTGGCATAATCGTTTTGAGAATTTAAAACAACAGTTGCCGAATTTGGCTGATTTTAGGGATAAGGACTATTTTACAATCAGAGATTTGAGCGAGAAAAAACTTCCTGATTTCAAGAAAGTCTTTGACGATGCTGTTTCTTCTGCCTTTTTTTCTTTGTATCCATTTCCATACTACTGCAGTATTCCTAAGTCACAAGAGGAAGTTTCTGGATTTTGGGACAAATATAATCAGGCTTTAAAACTACACGCTTCTGGTGCGGATGAAGACTGTCTAAAACTATTAGAGGAACTGATTGTTGGAGTCACCGGTAACACTTATTTTGCAATTAAAGCAACCTGTGATAAGAGACTCGAAAGTTTGTGGGAAATTATTCTTGAAAGAATAAAAAAATCAGTTTGTCAGCGAATCAAGGAGAGAACGGAAGAAGTAATAACTGATTATAAGAACAAGCTGAATGAAGAAGTCGAGTTGATTAATCATCCTGCAGTTCGTCGTGAAATTGAAGCATTTCGAGCTAAATCTGATGGAATTGAGCGCAGAAATTGTTTTTCTATTTTGCAAGAATGGGCGTGTCGTGGTTTCTGGATAATGGGATTTGAAAGTGCTCTTGATGATGCTGTAGAAGAAGCTCGCTGCGAGATACAGGAAAAAGAACGAAAACAGGAAGAAGAACGGAGAGAGCAGGAACGAAAGAAAAAGGAAGAGGAGCAGAGGAAACAGGAAGAAGAACGAAGGAAAAAGGAAGAAGAACGAAGGAAAAAGGAAGAGGCGCAGAGGGAAGAAGAGCGAAGAATACGGGAGGCTATTGCTAAAAAACGAAAGAGAAACTGCCTCATTTTTTCGCTTATTGCCTTAGGTGTTGTTTTTTTCATTGTGAGAGGCTGTGTTTTAAGCGAATCCCGCCAGCAAGAGTTTTTTAAGGCTGTAAAGCAAAACAACATAGAACAGGCAACGGCACTCTTAAAAGCAGGAGTGAAAGTAAATAAGAAAGATGAGCAAGGGCGAACCCCACTCATGTATGCAGTTATGCATTCTGCTAAAGGAGAAGCATGGAATAGAGAATATACAGAATTGCTTTTAAAAGCAGGAGCAGATGTAAATGCAAAAGACAATTCTGGCGATACACCATTAATGTGGGCTGTTACGCTCGTAATTCCCGGGGGTATGACCAGTGCTTCTGCCAGGGATGCTGTTAAGAGTCATGTTAAGGATTCTGCTGACTTGCTTATAAAAGCGGGTGCGAATGTAAACGCAAAAAACAATTCTGGTGGAACCGCACTCATGAGAGCGGCTGCTGGAGGTTTTGTAACTGCTATTGACATGCTTATAAAAGCAGGTGCGGATGTAAATGCAAAAACAAATGGTGGAGAAACAGCTCTTTCAGTAGCAAGAAAAAAACAGAATAACGAAATGATTGCTATTCTCCGTCGCGCTGGTGCCAAATAATGTCCAATTCCTGCCCTGCCTGTGCCGAACAAAACCGACCTCTTGCAAAATTCTGCCGTCTGTGCGGAACGCGCTTGCCCGAACAAAATGCGCCACAAGAAGAAAAGCCAGTCGTTCCTCAAAATCAGACAGTCTCCCCAAATTCTAGCGCACGGGAGCCGGATAAATCGGCTTCGGGAAATATCGGTTTGGACTACATCGGGCTTGAAGAAATCCGCGCGCGCTTGCAGATGTTCGTAAACACGCTCATCATTCGGCAGAAGCAGAAGAAAATCGGGATGCCTGTAAGCGAGAACACCAATGTGCTGGTATTCCGTGGCGAGACGGGCACGGGAAAGTCGCTCGTGGCGGAATGCTTTATTGCGTTGCTCAAAAAATCGCAGTGTCTTTCTTCAGGCTCGGTGGCGCGGACAACGGCGCACAAATTGCAGCGGCAGTACGCGACCGACACGCAAATTGCGTCATATCTTTCCGGGCAAAAACTGGGCGTGTTTTTGATTGACGAGGTTCACGATGACAAAAACTATCTGCATGAACTTCTGCTGGGGCTGACGGAGCAAAAATCCGGAACGGTATGTATATTGCTTGGTATGCAGAAAGAACTGGACGATTTTTTTACGGAGAAGAGCGAACTTTCTGATCTTGTGACTTTTTATGACTTTCCGCCGATAAGCGATGAAAATCTTACGAAAATCCTTGAAAAGAAACTGCACGAAAATGGCTTTGTCTATTCTGATGATGTGCAAAACTCTCTTCTTCTGTGCGTGCAGGAAGCAAAGCATCACGATTTCCCCTACAAAAACGGCTGGCTCGTGGAAAAAGACATCCTGCGCACGATTACCGAAAAACAGGCTGCCCGCCTCAGCAAAAAATCAGACTTGACGGCGGAAGATTTAAAGCGGATTGAGATTGATGACCTGCCAGTGACGAAAAAGCCTCGCACCGTGGAAGAAATTCTTGACCTTCTTGACGAACTGATTGGCATGGAAAGCGTAAAAAAGGCCGTGCGAAGCCTTGCGCAGTCG
The DNA here is from genome assembly GCA_017449285.1 of Treponema sp. Lineage (GTDB taxonomy): Bacteria > Spirochaetota > Spirochaetia > Treponematales > Treponemataceae > Treponema_D. The sequence goes on along the minus strand of JAFSJX010000043.1, from coordinate 110,511 downwards.
ATTCAGAACAACCAAAGGCGAAAATCACTTGGGCTCACGGCAGAAAATCCCAAAGTCCACATGGTTCTTACGGGAAATCCTGGCACGGGAAAAACGACCGTTGCCCGCATTTTGGGAAAGTTGTTTTATGCCATGCAACTTTTGCCGAGCGACAAGGTTGTTGAGACGGGCGGACTTGACATGACGGCGGGCTTCGTGGGGCAGACCAAGGATAAGGTGAACGAACTGTGCGACAAGGCGATGGGCGGCGTGCTGTTCATTGATGAGGCGTATTATCTTGCGGGAACGGACGGCAGTGCGAATTCTTATGGAAGCGAGGCAGTGGGAACGCTCCTAAAGCGCATGGAAGATGACCGCGGCAAATTTGTGGTGATTGCGGCGGGCTACCAGAACGAGATGCAGGATTTTCTGCGCATGAACCCCGGTCTTGAAAGCCGTTTTGAGCATAAAATCCACATTGACGACTACATGGCGGACGAACTGTTTGCCATTTTGTGCTTGCAGGTGAAAAAAGCGCAGTTTGTTTTTTCAGGAACTGACGATGCGGAAAAAACGGCACGGTTTGCAATAGAAGAGTTGTGCAAAAACAAGGGAAAGGATTTTGCCAACGCAAGAGCCGTGCGCAATCTCTTTGACACGATAAAACTCCGTATGGATTCGCGGATTTCACATCTTTCGCCGGAATCGCTTACAAAAGAAACGCTGATGACTATTTGCGCTTCTGACATTCCGTATGAAGAACAGAAAACGCTCACTGTGCAGGACGTGTTTGCCGAGTTGAACGAACTTGTCGGCATGGAAAAAGTGAAAAAAGCGGTGCGGGAACTCTACGAAACAATTCAAATCAACCGGGAAATGGAAAAACTGGGCCAGAATCCCAAAAAGCCAGAAATTCACATCGCGCTTACGGGAAACCCCGGCACTGGAAAGACGACCGTGGCGCGTATTTTGGGAAAACTGTTCCATGCAATAGGCTTGCTTTCGAGCGACAAGGTTATTGAGTGCGAGCGAAGCAAAATTGTGGCGAAGTATGTGGGTCATACGGCACAGAACATGCAGCGACTTTGCGATGACGCGACGGGTGGCATTCTTTTTATCGACGAAGTGTATGCGCTCGCCACGGACGATTTTGGGCACGAGGCGACGGACACGCTGATGAAGCGCATGGAAGATGACCGCGGAAAATTCATCGTGGTTGTGGCGGGCTACGAGGGCAAGATGAACGAGTGGATGGCGACGAACGAAGGCTTGGCAAGTCGGTTCACGCACCATATCCACATTGACGACTATGGCGAGGGCGAGTTATACGAACTGTTCTGCCTCTACGCAAAAAAAGAGCGGCTTACGCTCACCAAAGAGGCGCAGGAGATTGCGAAAAAGTTCATCACGCACTTGTGGGAAAACAGAACCCGTAATTTTGCGAACGGACGCACTATCAGAAAATTTTTCGACATGGTGGTGCGCAAAAAAAATTCCCGCGTCATTTCCTTGCCCCAAGCAGAACGCACCAAAAGTACGCTTACGACCATCACGGGCGAAGATTTTGTGCTTGATGAAGGAACGGTCGGCGTATGATGGATTTTTTCACCTCGCAGTCAGCACAAACACCGCAGTCAGAAAACGCCATGCAGAAAGAAGAAGCGGCCTCCACAAACGGGCAAAAAATCACCCGCTTTTGCACGAACTGTGGTTCTCCGCTTGAAGCAGACGACCTTTTTTGCTCAGAATGTGGTTGCAAAATCGAACTGGAAGAAGAGGCGGTTGTAATAGAAGAGGATGAAACGGAAACCTCTGTGCAGGAAGAGCAGACATCCGTCACCATCTCGTCGGATCGCATGGCTTCAATTCTCCAGACAAATCGCATAAAGGCGGGCGAAGCAACGGACGAACTGAAAAAGCCTGCGCTGCCATCTGTTGCTGGCAAAAGCGAAACAAAAGAAATGTGCGCATGGCAGACCGCAGAAAAAAAATCAACGATTGTCGGCTACTATATGCGCTCGGATGAAATCATGACGCAATATCTCATCATCGAGAGCGTGCGGGGAAATACGGTGACGGCTTCCGTCAGAACGACCTTTGTAAATGGTGGCTATGCGACAGAGTCTTACGAAGGAACGCTCTTTGACGACAAGTTGCGTCTGCGCATGGTCAATGCCGATTTGCATCCGCCGCCTGACGAAACGCATGTTTTCTTTGGCAAAATACAGACAGTCCACCATTCGATAAGACGTTCGGAACACTTTGAGGGCATTGCAAACGGCGACACTATTTCAGGCGCATTTTCGGGCGAATGGGGGAGCGTCCGTGGTGTTTAAAAAATGCTGAAAATGGATGGCTTCATGCTAGCAACTCCCCTGCATCTGTGCTACACTTTCCCCGTCAGGAGGTATTCCATGCGCATCAAGACAATAAACTCTCTTGTCATTCTTTTTGCTTTCATCTTCCCCCTGCTGACTACGGGATGCAAAAGCAATGACGATGCAATCGAGTATCGGAATAATGAAGTCAGTTATGCAGATGGCGAATCGTGCGTGGAGCGGTATCTTCTGTATGAAGAAGACGACACGTATGAGCGGTATATCGGGGGAATGTATTTTGGAAAAGAAGTGCCGGGAATGTTGTTTGGAACGCGCTTTGAAACTGGCAGGTATGAGGTAGATAAAAACAAGGCTTCCCAAAATATTACATTTTATCCCAAAAAGCAGTATGACTTTGACACAAAACAACTTGAATATCTGGGGCTGGAAAATCAGCTGCCTTATTCTGGTACGCTCACCGAAAAAACGCTGACGATTATGTGGGAAGTCTGGAAGTCGCCTTTTGAGAAAGCGGAAGTTCCTATCGTGTACAAGCGCGACTAGGAAAATTTTTGTGCAAGCAGAGGAACTAAAATAGGGTAACAACCACTGTGAGGAGAAATAAAAAACAAACATAATCAAAGGAGGCTTTTATGAAATTCGTTGATTTACCTGAATTGGTTAGCAAGGATTCTGTGTATCTGCATAACTATTTAAAAAAAGATGTTGCGGAATCTTTAAAACAGGTGCAGACTGATTTTAAGGGCTGCGTTGATTATGTCTATTATGAAGACGTGGAGATGATAAGACTCTTTGAGATGGGAGATGCGTTATTGTTTTCCTACAGAGATGATGATGTTAAAGTGATTACGTATTATAGGGATTCAGCGCATTACACCGTTGCTGTCTGCGATAAAAATATTTTTGAATTCATTAAGAAACAGGTCATGGAAAACATTACGGAAGAGAAAGATGATGAACTTATCATACCCAAACTGGATGCTGTTAAGTTAGCCCCTATGGATGAAGATTTTTTCGATTCATTTAAATCATCTTTCGTATGGCGATACTGTTTTGCCCGACATAATTCCTGATAAAAAATGCCGCCAGCAAATCGCCAGCGGCTCAGTTTTCTTTCGTTCTAGCGCGAGTTTGCGTTGCAAACTTGTTGTTGTAAAAATGGCTTTGTCATTTTTACAACGGAATGTTTCCGTGCTTGCGGCACAGCCTGTCCGCATTCGTCTTGTTTGCCAGCAGGGCAAAACTCTGCACGATTCTTGCCCTCGTTTCTTCCGGCTGAATGACTGCGCTGATGTAGTCACGCTGGGCGGCGATGGTCGGCGTCATGAATGTCTCGCGGTATTCGGCACCCTTCTGCGCCTTTACGTTCGGGTCAGCTTCCTTTGCATACAGAATGCCAATCGCGCCTTCCGCTCCCATGACGGCAATCTCTGCCTTTGGCCATGCGTAGACGAAATCCGCGCCCAGATGCTTTGAGCACATCGCGATGTATGCGCCGCCGTATGCCTTGCGCGTGATGACCGTTACTTTGGGAACAGATGCCTCGCTGTATGCGTACAACACTTTTGCTCCGTGGCGGATAATGCCTTTTTGTTCTTCCTGCGGGCCGGGGATAAAGCCTGGCACGTCCACAAAGTTCAGGAGCGGGATATTGTAGCAGTCGCAGAAGCGCACGTGGCGGGCAATCTTGTCGGATGCGTCGCAGTTCAGGACACCGCCCAAAAATCCCGGGTTGTTCGCCACCACTCCGACGGTCTTTCCCTCAACTTTTGCGAAACCTACCACAGCGTTCTGTGCGAATTCCGCCATCACCTCAAAGAAACTGTCGTCATCGGTCACGTCGTTAATCACTTCGCGGATGTCGTAGCCCTTGTTGCTCACTTCTGGCAGAATCGTATTGATATGCTTTGCTTTGTGCTTCGCGTCAAATTTGATTTTTGGGGCAACCGTCTGCTGCTCGCCGTAAAAATGCGGAATGTAGTCCAAAAGTTTGCGCACTTTTTCGTAGCAGTCTTTCTCATCATTGCAGCGGTAGTGTGCCACACCAGACTTCTGGCTGTGAATCGCCGCTCCGCCCAAATCCTCGTCGGTAATGTCCATGAACATGACCTGCTTGACGACCTTTGGACCGGTGATGTACATCTGCGAAATTTTGTCCACGGTAAAAATAAAGTCGGTCAACCCCGGAGAATACACCGCGCCGCCCGCACAGGGACCTGCGACAATCGAAATCTGCGGAATCACGCCTGATGCGCGCACGTTCTGATAGAAAATGTCGCCGTAACCGCACAATGCGTCCACACCTTCCTGAATGCGCGCTCCGCCGGAATCGTTCACGCCAATCACCGGGCATTTGATTTCGATAGCCTTTGCAATCAGCTCTGCAATCTTCTGTCCGTGAACCTTGCCAAGCGAGCCGCCCTGAACCGTAAAATCCTGTGCATAGACAGCGACTTTCTTTCCGTTAATCGTGCCGAATCCCGTGATTACGCCATCATAGGGAATCTCTTTCTTTTCCATGCCGAAATTAGTGCATTGATGACGCGCATCGGCATATATTTCCATAAAACTGTTCTTGTCACACAGCGCGTTGATTCGTTCAATTGCATGAAGTTTGCCTTTTGCGTGCTGTTTTTCCACATTGTATTCTGCCATAAAAAACCTCGACACTCTAAGATGGTGAGTATTATAGCGGGAAAAAATAGTTTTGTCAATATGACACTTTTTGTAAAACTGTCAAACTGCTATTTCTGATAGATTTTCAGCCACTCAATCGACATTTGTTGCCATGAAGCCGCCGTGCCGTAGGCATTCAGCACACCAAAACCGTGTCCGCTTTCGGGGAAAATATGCAGCTCGCATTTTGCGCCTTTTTCGCTCATCGCTTTCCAATAGGCGATTGCATTCGCATAAGGATTAACGCTCTTATCATCTGTTGCGCATACGATAAATGCGGGTGGCGTTGCGCCGTTTGTAAGCAGTTCGCATGAGGCGGCATCTTTTTCCTTTTGATTCGGCTTGTTTCCCAAAAGCGCGGTTCGGCTTCCCGCATGACAGCCGTTATCCTGCATGGTGATGACTGGATAGACTAAAAATTGAAATGCAGGTTTTGCGCTTGTCCAGTTGCCGTCCTTGTCTTTGTCCGCGTCGTCAACCGCTTTGTATACTTCTTCTTTAAAACGGGTCGCAAGGCTTGCCGCAACATGACCTCCCGCTGAACTTCCCATAACGCCCACTCTGCCCGGATAAATGCCGTACCTTTCTGCGTTTGCCTTAATCAGACGGATAGCCCGTTGTGCGTCCTGCAGGGCGACCAGTGAGGCATTTTTGTGACCATCGTTCGGAGCGCGGTATGTCAGCACAAAGACCGTGTAGCCCGCATCGGTGTAGCCTTTTACGTAATCGTAGCCCTCGGTGTCAATCACGACGCGCTGATATGCGCCACCCGGAATGACCAAAATTGACCGCATGGTGTTGGTGACGTTTGCCGCCGGTTTGAAAATTTCGTAATATGGCTCGGTCACGCCAGAAATGGCGCGGTTTTGATGATTCGGAATTTTGCTTCGCTCCGTTGTTTCCTGCGTGACTTTTACTTTTTCAGAGCCAGGACCAACTTTGTTCGGCCACAGATATACTTTTTCCTGCGCGAAACTTCCTGCCGCAAGGCACATCGCCAGAGCCGCCATGATGATTTTTTTCATAAAATCTCCCTATTTTCAATTATATTACTTTCAGTATAAAGCATCTTTTTTGTGCCGTCAAATAAAAACGCCAAGTTAATTTTCGCCGTCAAATTAGAATGGCAGCGAAAAACGTGATTTCAGTAAAGTCTCTCCGCTTTGCAATGATTTTTCTGCGGGAATCCATTCGTATTTTTCTCTGAGAATATCCGTCGCCTTAAAGACATCGTTCCCCGTTTCGTTCAGGGCGTTTTGAAAATCAGCCTTAAAATTCTTGGTGAACACAAAGAGCGGCTGGCTTTTGCTTTTAATTTCGGTTACAATCCAGCGATTTCTTTTCCATGTGAGGGTTACAGTGTCGGTCGTCTTGTTGATGTTGATTCGTGCGTCATCATTGTTAATCAGGTAATATTCTGCCGTATGCGAGACAGTCTGACTTCTTCTAAGCGTGACTCCGTTTTCTTCGGTGAGCGGCTGGGGATGGTCGCCCCGAGTGGGATAGGCAAAATTTTCGTCCGCCTCCGTTCCGTCGATTGCCAGTTGGGTCAGTCCGTACATCCAGAAATTCGTCTTGTTTTTGAGGAAGAGCCATTCAGCGGGGCTGACGGTCGCTTCGTCCTGATTCATCGTAAAACGGCTTCGGTTTGTCACGTAAAATCCGCTCACAATCTGACGAAGATTTTTCATCTTTTTTCCCTTGGCAATTTCCTGCAGATGCGGCACGTTGCTCCGATGAATTGTTGCGTACAAAGCTTGTGTCGTCTGCCAAGAGGTCAGTCCCTTTGTGGTGGCAAGTTGCTGATTTCCCCGATGAAACGAGATGACCGCCCACGCTCCCAAAATCACTGCGACCGCACCTACAATAATCCGATTGTGATTGCGCCGCAAAAATCGTCTGCGCCTGACGGTTGTTTTTTGCTTTTTTAAGAATTGTTCCCGCCGTGCAGAAAAATCGGATTCAGAAATCTCAGGTTTGCGCGATGAAGACTCAAGTTCTGCCTTGAATGTGCTGAGAGAAAATCGCTCCGCCGCGCTGATGATTTTTTTTCGTTTTGCCACATCTTTTTCGTTTACAAAGCGGCGTTCTCCTGGCAAGGGTTTTAGTTCCGCGCTCACTTGCAGACCACAGTCAATGGCAGAGCTTAAATGTGCGTCCAGTCCGTTTACCAGCATATAACTCGGCGTAAAATTCGCGTCAAAAATATCCGCCTGCCGCTTTGACAAATCGCGTTCTGAAAAGGGGAGTGTACCGCACAGCGCACGGTAGGCAATGACTGCGCGGGTAAACAGCAGTGATTCCGCACCGACCACACCTTTCCTGATAAAAAATCCCTGAAAGTCCGCGTAATCGCCCCGAGTGTTGAGCGCAGAACGGTCGAACAATTGTGCGGGCATAAACTGAACGGTTGCGCAGTCTTCCTGCAAAGAAACGACAATGCCTTCCGCTCCCACGGCATCCATCGGAATTTTTTGTGAGAGTGCGGACGTCAGTGCAGAACAGGTTGCCCATGCCGCCTGTTTTATTTTTTCAGCATCGCCGCTCTCAAAAATTTCATACAGTGTTTTTCCTGCGCCGAACGATTTTCCAACATATGCGGCGATGTCATCTGTGTCGGTCTGTGTGCCGTCAAATTTCCATCGGTCAAACGTTACGCCATCGCAGTCATCCGTATGCAGCGGCACGGTGGCGACAAATCCCGCCTCATCAATTTCCTGCGTGTACTGCGTGCGCCCGAACGCATCGGAATGGAGCGAAGTTGAAAGAATAATTTTATCGTTTTCAATAGAAACAATCTGCGTTTTCATCAATTTTAAAGATACCTGTTTCGCACGGAAAAGGCAAGGAAAATTCTCATTCCCGTACAAAATGCGCCCCATGCGCAACTATCATCAGGGTAAATACATCCGCAACTTTTGGCGCATAACTCGCTTGGGAGCGGGGGGGAGACTCCCCCTCCTATGTCACTTGCCGAAAATTCACAATCGCTGTACACTCTTTTTATGAAAAAGTCACTTTCTGAATTATTGAACGATTTTGTGTATGAACGCGTTTCTGCTGACGGTACGACTGCGGACACGATGCTGACTAATCCCGAAATCACTTCGCTTGCGTTTGACAGCCGCGACGTTTCTGCGGGAACGCTTTTTTTTGCGCTTCCGGGAACGCATACGACGGGAAATGTTTTCATCCCTGCGGCGATTCGTGCGGGAGCGGCTGCTGTCGTCTTTCAGGGTGAGTTTGACGAGAAAATCAAGGCGGAAATTCAGACTGCGTTGGGGGAGCGCAAGGAAAGCGTTCCTTTTGTCAGAGTGGCGGACAGTCGCTTTGTGATGGCACCGATTTCCGCCTCATTCTACGATAATCCTTCAAAAAAGCTTATCATAATCGGCGTGACGGGGACCGAGGGAAAATCCTCGACCGTTTCATTCGTGTGGCAATTGCTCCGTTTGTGCGGAAAGAAAGCGGGCTTCATTTCCACGGTGCAGTATTCTCTTGGCGGCGAGGCAATCGCAAATCCCCAGCATCAGACTACGCCCGAAGCCCCGATTATTCAGCATCATTTGTACGAGATGCTTTGTGCGGGCTGTGAATATGCGGTGGTGGAAACCTCTTCGCACGGGCTTTCTCTGCGCTTGAACCGCACGGGCTGCATAGATTTTGACTGCGGCATTTTCATGAACGTGACCTTGGAGCATCTGGAATTCCACAAGACCTTTGAGCAATATCGCGACGACAAGGCAAATCTTTTCCGCAAACTTGACCAATGCGACCATGAAAAAATGATTGGCGGCAAGAAGACGACCGTTCCAGCCTTTGGCATCGTGAATCTGGAAGACGTGAGCGCGCCCTATTTCATCAAGGCGACAAAGCATCCCGTTCTGGGCTTCACCACCGAAGGCAAGGCTGGAAAAAGTGCGGGCGAGACAAGCGCGGAAGCAAAACCCCTGCCACCCATTCCCGATGGAGTGCCGTATCTTTTGGCGCGAAATATTGCAAGTGCGCGCTTCGGGCTGAACTTTACACTGACAGAGCCGAATGTGGTCGATGACCATGCAAAGCCTGTTCAGACTCCGGTGATTCATATTCAGTCTTCGCTTCCGGGCGCGTTCAATGCCTACAATATCATGGCGGCGATGCTTGCGGTCTCCCGTCTGACTGGCACGGAACTGGGAACGCTCGCTCCGCTCGTGTCAAAACTTGTGCCCGTCAAAGGCAGGATGACCGTGATAGACAAAGGTCAGCCGTTTGAACTGATTGTGGACTATGCGCACACACCGTCTTCGTTCGAGACAATTTTCCCGCCCGTGCGCCGCCGTTGTTCCGGCAAGATGATTGCACTTTTCGGAAGCGGGGGAGAGCGCGACACGGAAAAACGCCCGCTTCAGGGTGAAGTTGCCGCCCGCTTCTGCGACGTGGTGATTTTGACGGACGAAGACCCGCGCGGGGAAGATTCCGTTGCGCTTTTAAAACAGATTGCCGTTGGCGCGGAAAAAGCGGGCAAAGTGCTGGGAAAAGACTTGTTCATCACGCCAGACAGACCTGCCGCAATCCGCGAGGCTTTGCAGATGGCAAAAAAAGACGACATCGTGCTTTTGCTCGGAAAATCACATGAAAACAGCATCATCTACAAAGACCGCGTAATGCCCTACGATGAGATTGGCGAGGCGGAAAAGGCTCTGGCAGAAATGGGGTACAACTGATGTACGAAGTTCGAGTAACCGCTGATTTTGCCGCCGCGCATTTTTTGCAGGATTACCACGGAAAGTGCGAGAACCTCCACGGTCACAATTACAAGGTGTATGCCCATGTGCGCGGCTCTGAACTGGACGCAGGCGGAATGCTCATTGATTTTTCCGTGCTGAAAGAAGCGTTGCGGGCGGTGGTGAAACAACTTGACCACACCAATCTGAACGATATTGCCGTGTTCCAGCAGAATCCCAGCGCAGAACGGATTGCGCGTTTTATCCACGAACAGATGATTGCATACCTTTTGGAGCAAGGCATTGACGCATCAGGAAAAAACGGCAGCGCAAAACTCTATGCAATTGATGTATTTGAGACAGAAACGAGCCGCGCACGCTACATCGCGGATTAGTTTTCTTTTTCGGATCTTTCCTGCCCGTAACTTACCAGCCACCGCTGTACAGGCGACCGCCAGTCATCTTCGTGCGCTCCCTCCAGCAAAAATTGCTCGTACACAAACAAAAGATGTTCGCGCACTTCGGCGGCAGTCTCTTTCGTCATTCCTTCTGGTTCTGCAAACATATCGCCGATAAACTGCACCGCATCGGTCGGTTTGAACAGGTTTGGAAAGACTTTGCTTATCATGTAGAGGGCTGCGGGAACGCAATTGACGCTGTGCTGTTTGACATACAGGACGGAATCGGCAATGGCAACGGCTTGGTCGTATAATTCGCCCTTCCATTGCGTTTTTTCTGCCTCGGTAAATTCCTCGCGCTCAAACAGCATACGGTAGAATGAGTAGCAGAGCACGATAATCGCAATGTGCAGGCTGGGAACGCAGAGCAGGTGCGGGTCAAAAAAATGAATCGTGAAGAACTGCCCCTTGTGATAGCTGGGGCGTTCCATCGTGGTCAGACGGAATCGGTAGAGCCGTCCTGCCTCATCGTAGGTTTTCGTCAGAAGTTCAAGCCATTCGCGACAGAACAGCATGGCGTTGTGCGCCCCGTAGCGGTGAATCAGCATGGTCATCGGGCAAATCCAAAAATTGATGAAACTTAAATATGTATCGACCTTGCGGGGCAGAAACGGAATTTTTTTGTCCAGCGGGTGGTCAACGTGGACGACAGGAATGTTGAGGAAGCCCCATTTTTTTCCGAATTGCAGGCAGAAGAACACGGCGATGACGGATTTTATCAATTTGAATGTCGCCTTGATTGAGCGTGGACGAAACGGAATGTTCAGATACGCCGTCATCACGCTGAACGAGGAAAGCGGTTTCCCAGAGACACGTTTGATTCGCTTTTCAGAGGTCGTTATGGTCATTTCCCAAACACTTCCTTCGCCACGGCAACGGAGACCATCGCATCCTTTACATAATAGTCCGCGCCAATTTGCGCCGCATAGTCTGCAGTAAGCACCGCGCCACCGGTCATTATCTTACAGGATTTTCCCGTTTTTTCCAATGCCGCATGGATATTTTTTGCGCGGAATATGTTCCGATGCTCAACTTTTTCTACCTCACCACTTCTTTTATCGCGGCATTGATGTCGGACTTTATGGTAGGGCGGAGTTTTTCCAAGATTGTGTCTGCGATTTTATCAACGAATTTTTCATCAGAATTGGAAAGAATGTTCTGAGGACTTGCGTTTTCATCGAAAAGTTTTGACGGACTGATTTTCAGCACATTTGCAATCAAATCTATCACATCAGGCTGAGGAAAAAAGATTCCCTGCTCAACGCTGTTGATGTAACCCAGTCCCATGTCAATTTCGAGAGTCAGTTGATTCTGAGTCAGCCCGCTTTGTTTCCTAAAATATTTCAGATTCTTTATAAAAGTTTCTTTTACAGACATACACTAAATATGAAACTATATGCCTTTCTAAAAACTGATTATTTATCATTGAGTTGTATTTTAAATGTTGATTTAACGATAATTTGACTGTATTATATAAGAGAAATTATCTTTATTTTTGATAAAAACAATCAAGATGAAGATAATATAACTGTTTTAGTCAGAGGAGAAAAAAATGAAGAAATTATTATCCATTGTTTTTGCTTTGTTCGTTGGAACAACTTTATTTGCCCAAAAGGCAGTTGTCCCGCAAAAGAAATCTTATACCGAAACATATAAGATTTTAGAGAAATACAAGATTGCTCCGACGGGGAACAGTTATCTTTTTACAGACAGTATTGTATGTGACCTCAGTGGTGTCGTTTACCATATAAAAGACGATGGAAAAAATTGCACTCTGACATTTCATGTATTAGGTTCAACAAATTTGAGTTCTGCATTTCCGCTTGAAGACCTAGTAATAACAGGCTGCATAAAAAGTGTTTTAATGGGGTACAAAGGAAATACTTTGATGTCATCAATGCTATTGGTAGAAAGAAAAGATTCTGAAGACTATAACTTCCTCTTAACTTACATAAATGCAGACTCAAGCGTAGGGAATTTTTCAACTTCAAGGGAACTGATGCCTGTTGAGAAATCTATGTCATTAAAAGACATTGCTAACACTGTCGCGGAATCATATTCCTCTTATAAATGGTATATCGATGAATTTTAAAATTTGAGGTATGTAGTTTATGAGCCAGCAATCACTTGAATCCGTAAACGAGCGACTTATCGAACATTTCAAAGAAACAGGAATCGAAAACGCCTGCTATTATGCACCAGTCTGTCCGAGCGAATATTGGGGCGATTACCATAAAAAAATCGCTTTCTGCAATATCGAGCCTTACAATACGAAAAATGATTCTGATAAGGTAAAGGGAATTGTTCCGCTCGACGAAGAACGACTGTACGAACATTGGTTCTTCGGAAAAACGACGGAGCGAACATTCTTCTTGAATTATGCGTTGAGCCGCTGTCTGTATGACGGCTTGGAAACAACGGAAGAGACACTGCGAGACCAACGAGACGACATAAAAGAAAATAAAGACCTTTGGTATCAAAATCTCTGCGATGATTTTGACAAATCGCTTTATTTTAATTTCCGTTACACGCAGTCAAAGACCGTAAATGCCGACAATGCCTATATCGACAACACATACCGCACAGATTCTTTCTATTGCCAGCACTACCGCGATTTTGTAAAAGCCGCAGAAATTGATATTCTTGTAGTCGGCGGTGAAGTTTCGGTCGGTTTGCTTGGCGTTATTTATCCCAAACTACAAGGCAAACTCACCTATTGTGGCGAGCCGGTTTTGCATGACGGAGTGTTGTTCGTCTCAATCCCGCATCCATCCCGAATCAGCTATGCGGAAATGGCAGAAGCGATAAATAAAATTGTAAATACGATAAGGAAATGAAAACAAAGCCAAAAGGAGGAAAAATTATGGCGATTAGTGATATTCAGAAAAAAGGAAGTTGGTATGCTATTTTTAACGAGGATGGCAAGAAGATAAAGGATTTTCCTGTAAGTAACGGTGACTTACTTGGATTCAGCAGCAGTTTTTTTCTGTTGGAGCGAGGAAGCTGGTATTCTACCTACGATGAAACAGGAAAGAAAATAAAGGACATACCTGTAAGTTCTGGAGAATTTCACAGTATCGCAGGCGACACGTTTGTTTTGCACAGGGGAAGCTGGCTGACTACATATAGTTCAGACGGCAAGAAAATCGGTGACAGACCTGCAAGATAATGTTCTGACGGCAGAAATGCCGTCTTGTTTTTAAGGAGTTATGATAAAAAGCCGTCTAAAATACCGCCGGCTTTTTATCTTGACAAGTTTGCATTGCAAACTTGTTTATTCACTGCCTCTTCTCATTGCATTACGAAGAGGCTTAAAAAGTCAATCGATTGTTGAAACAATCTTCTTGACTTTTTATGGGAGTTGATTTCTATGAAAAAAATAAATAAACGATGGATTTTTGTAATCATCGGCGTAATTATTTGCGCTGTTGCGTTTTTGTGGTCAACGCTTCTCTATAAAGTCTTTTCAGCAAGTGATATAAAATCAGAAATCACAGGTACGCTGCTCGGAACTATAATTTCAGCGATAGTTACGGTTCTGCTTTTGCAAGGTCAAACTGAAATAGAGGAAAACAAAGACATAAGCCTGAATGTTTTTGGGAAAAAACAGGAAGTCTATCATAATTTCATCGAAGCTCTGGAATCAATCACACAGGACGGCAAAGTAAATGTACCTTCGGTAGAAGGACACGATAAAAACGCACAAGATGAACTGCAACATTTAATTTATCAACTCGGTTTTGTACAGATGCACGCAGAACACGATGTAGCAGAGAAAATTACTGAACTGGTTGGGGAATTACTCAGTTCACTTTCATTGATGAACAGCACCGATTTAAACAAAAATGAAGCGTATTCTCACTTGGCAAAGAATGTTTTCGATATTGTCTCTTTGTTAAGAAAAGATTTATACAACAATGCTGATATGCCAGTGTCAGAAGAGAAATTCAAAGCCGCGATAAGGGCTTCAGGTGCTTTTGACAAAGAATTACTATCTGATTCCGGGCGGGAAGAAGAACTCTCTCAATTTCTCAAACTTTTACAGGACGAATTCAAAGAAAGAGGTCGCAATCCACTTGTTTATTACCGTAGTGAACAGCCTAGAAAAACGGATGAAATTTCTGCAATATCGCGTGGATATATCAATGTAAAAACCGATAGAGCAATTTTATTTAACTTTCCTCTTGAAAAAAAGAAAAAAGAAAGCCTTTATTTTCAATTTACCTTCGATGATGCAGGAGATTATTATGCTGAAATCAAAGACAAGGCTCGCGGGGAAAATGCAAATGATGAAACCGCTATCAAACAATACAGGGAACTTGCACCTGCTGACCCTTACATCAACTTCCTTGATACAAATATTGAAGGTTACAAGCGATTTGCCCGCATGACAGAAAACGGAAAAAAGAATTTTGTAAAAAACATTGTTGAAGGAGTTGAGAAAAAATTGGCAGAAGTTATTAATTCTGAACAATCTTAGGTTTTTACTCAGCATTGGGCAGACAGTCGCACCGAGAACCATGGAAATGTTTTTCACAATCATCGAATACGCGGTATAACAATTTTCAGTTTTCACCTTTCCGTTTGCTTCACTTCCCAAACACTTCCTTCACATTCCTAAATCAGCTCTTCTTCATTTCTGCGTGAATACAAAATCCGCCGCACTTCCATTACATCATCAATGACGACATACCAAACGGTGTAATTTCCGACATTGATTCTTCGGTAGGGATAGTCTCGTTTCTTTTGTGATTTCCAGACGGCGTAAGATTCGGGGGCTTTCAATCGTTCCAAAATCGCGGATTCAATCTTGTTGAGCGTATTTTCTGCCGCAATTGGATTCTGGAGATTGTTCTGAATGTAATCGATGATTTCAAACAAATCTTCCTGTGCCAACGGAAGGTAACGAAGCGCGTACTCTTTCATCTGCATCTACGCTTTGATTCTCGAACGAACGGCAGAAAAAACATCATCGTGAGAAAGCCGTTCGCTTGTGCTTTTTGCCTGCAAATCGGCTTCGTCAAGACGGAGTTCAATGTCATCGGTGAGGCTTTCGTACATTTGGAGACTCATGACAACCATAGAGCCATAGCCATTTTTTGTGAGGAAAACAGGTTTTCTTGAGTTTGTGACGAGACTTTCAATTTCTGAAAATTTGTTCCGTAAATCTGAAACTGGTCGAATTTGTACCATGTTAGGCCACCTATTCTGATATTTTTGTTATCATTATCTTATCATAATAATATCAAAACTGGCAAGATACCCTTTACTTCCCAAACACTTCCTTCGCCACGGCAACCGAAGCCATCGCATCCTTTACATAATAGTCCGCGCCAATCTGCGCCGCATAGTCGGCAGTCAGAACTGCACCGCCAGCCATTATCTTACATGATTTTCCGTTTTTTTCCAATGCGGCGCGCAGGTCTTTTATGGTGTCTTCCATGTTGCCCACGGTCGTCGTCATCAGCGCGCTCAATCCCACAAGGCGGATGTCGTTTTCAAGCACCGTTTTGACCACGGTTTCTGACGGCACGTTTTTTCCCAAGTCAATCACCGTGTAGCCGTAGTTTTCAAGCATTGCCTTGGTGATGTTCTTTCCGATGTCGTGAATGTCGCCAAAGACGGTGGCAATCGCAATCGTTCCCTTGCTTTCCTGTTTCGTTCCGCTTGCTTCCAAGTGTGCCTTAATCACGGCAAAGGATGCGCCCACGGTGTCCGCGCTCAAAAGCAGTTGCGGCAAGAATTTTAACCCGACCTCAAAATCTTTTCCCACCAAATCCAGCGCAGGCACGATGCACCTGTCGATTATGGCGACTGGTTCTGTGCCGCTTTCAAGCAATTTTTTTGTCGCTTCTCCCGATTTGTCCTTGAATCCCTTGCAGATGATGTCGATGAGCGATTTTTCTGATTCTGTCAGGTTTTCGGGTACACTGCTATTTTTAAATTCGGGTGTTCCCGCCTTCGGCGGTCGCGTGTTGCGCGGTTCCGCTGTCGCTCCATTGCCTTCGGCAACGCTTCGCGCCCCTACACCCGCTAACACAGTCGTGTTTGCCAGCTGTTCTTTTGTCACGCCGTAGAGCGGGGCGGTCGTTCCCGTGTATTTTTCTATGTAGTCAAGGCAGTTCTCATCGTAGCAGGCAAGCGCGCGGTAGCCGTAGTAGGTTTCCATCATCGGCTCGCTCAAGGGGTTTATGATGCATGCGTCCAGCCCCGCGTACAGTGCCATGGAAAAGAATCTGCTGTTGATGATGTCGCGGCGCGGGAGCCCGAAACTGATGTTGGAAACTCCAAGGATGAACTTTAGCCCCTGCTCGCCAAATTCGTTCTTTAAGAGTGAGATGGCACGCACGGTCTCCAATGCCTCTTTCTGCTGGGAACTCACGGTAAGGGTGAGGGTGTCAATCACAATGTCGCGCGGCTGGATTCCGTATTTTGCCGCTTCCGCAATGATTTTCCGCGCGACTTCACAGCGGCCTTCCGCAGTGGGAGCGATTCCGTTTTCGTCAATGCAGAGTGCAACCACTGCGCCACCGTAATGGGCTACAATCGGAAGCACTTTGTCCATTACGTCTTTGCGTCCGTTCACGCTGTTTACAAGGGGCTTTCCGTTGTAGTAGCGCAGGGCTTTTTCCAGAACGCCGCTTTCGCTGGAGTCAATCTGCAGTGGCGTTGAGAATGTGCTTTGGATTGTCTTGAGTGCCGTTACCATCGTGGCGGCCTCATCTATGCCGGGAAGCCCCACATTTACGTCCAGAATCTGCGCGCCCGCGTTAATCTGGCTTTCCGCCTCGTTCAGGACAAAGTTCATGTCGCCAGCGAGCAGGGCTTCCTTGCACTTTTTCTTTCCCGTGGGATTGATTCTCTCGCCCACAATCTGCGGTCCCGCCTTTCCGCCAATCTGCACGGTCTGATTGTAGGAGCAGATGAACATATCGTGTTCCCTATCAAACGGCGGACGGTTCATCGCAGCATCGTTTTCGATTTCGCGTATCATGGCGGCGATGTGGGGAGGTGTCGTGCCGCAGCAACCGCCTAATGCCACCGCACCCGCAAGCCTGTTCAGTTTTTGGGAAGCGGCAAAGTCTGCGGCGGACACGCGGTACATGGTCTTTCCGCCCACTACTACGGGAATGCCCGCGTTGGGCTGAATCAGAACCGGTGTGTGGGCGTATTGCAAAAACTGCCGCGCCAACTCATTGTCTTCTTCAAGGCTTCCGCCACAGTTTAGCCCCAGCAAGTCCACGTGCAATGCTTCAAGATAGGTCACGCAGGTCAGAACATCGGCACCAGTCAGCGTGCGCAAATTGGACTGAAAGGTAGGCGTGGCAATGACGGCCATCTTGGTATTTTCCTGAACTGCAAGAATCGCTGCCTTCATCTCATAGAGGTCGCTCATGGTTTCGATAATGGCCACCTGAGCCCCTTCCGACTCTGCCAGCATTGCGGCCTGCCTGTAGCTTTGGTAGGCTTCGTCAAAGGTCAGGTCGCCCATGGGCTCTAAAAGCCGCCCAATCTGTCCTGTATCCCAGGAGATAAAATGGGGGCGGCTGTTTCCGTCACGCTCTGCTTCTGCCACACATTCGCGCAGAATTTTCATTTCCGCCTTGATGTATTGTTCGCAGGTGTAGGGCGCGTTGCTGAGTTTAAGCGGGTTTGCGCCAAAGGTGTTTGCCGTAATCACATGGCAGCCCGCATCCAGATATTTTCGATGGATGGTTTTTATAACATCGGGGTGTGTAATTGACAGGTCTTCGGGAATCACATAGTCCGTCACCCCCGAAGCCTGAATCATCGTTCCCATGCCGCCGTCAAAAAACACGGGCAAATTGTGAGAAATCTGTTTCTGTAAAAACTGCTTGAAGTCCACTTGCGCTCCGATTACTGCTTACAACGGCAAAAACATAAAAATGCATCGCTTATCGTACATGGGCTTGACGTGCTTATGAACGAACGCTTCCATTTCTGCGTTCAGACGATGAAAGCCGAACGACTGATAATGTTCAATCAAATCATCTTGCGGAAGCGCGTAAATATGCAATGCCTGAACGCCAACTAATTGTGCCGTGTACTGGGCAATCGGAAGGACGAAGTTCGCAAAAATATCCTTGCCGATTTTTGAGATTTCGAGATGCTGACTGCGGTATGCGGAATTAACGGCAAAATTAGAAAGTTCGATGGACGGCACGGAATAAAACGTGATGTCATCGTCTGATTCTTTTTCACGACCACTGTCCAGCGTGAACAATCCCGTGCGCAGTGAAAAATAGCCCGCAATTTCATCAGTATTTTTGTCACGGACAAGGTACGTGCGGTTTGAGCGTTTTCGTTCTTCGTATTCAGCCATATTTTTTAGATAGAATTCAAGTCCTTTGCCCGTTGGCTTATCTATGGTAAACTGCTGAATTTCCGCAAGATTCTTTTTTCGGTCGAACAGGTGCTCGTAGGTAAAACGGTCAGATTCGATGGGGATAAACAGCATCTGCTAGCGTCTCCATGCAGTAAGTCGTTGCTGTTCTTCTTCAGAAAACTGAGAAAGCCATTCCCGCTCGTATTCATCAACCTCTTTTTTTAGTTGCTCAATCGGTGCTTTGGGACTGTTTAATATGGTAAGGATAATTCGTTTTGCCATGTTGTCGTCTGGCAGACGGTCAAGTGCTTGTTGCTGGCTCATGGTTCTCATAGGCATCCTCCGCTTGCTATTGTACCACAAAAAAACGTTTTCGTCACGGTTGCTTACGCCCCAACCACGCCGTTCGTTGCCGCAAGGATGTCGTCTACATTCCGCAGAATCGCCTGCGCCACTTTGGGCTTGTTCATCGTGTAGATGTGGATTCCGCGCACACCGTTTGAAATCAGGTCGATAATCTGGCCGGTGGCGTATGCAATGCCCGCCTGCCACATCGCTTCCCGGCTTCCCCTGAATTTGTCGCAGAGGGAAAGCAGTTTGCGCGGAATGTAGGCATTGGAAAGGTCAACCATGCGGCTTACCTGATTCGCGTTCGTAATCGGCATGATGCCAGCCATCACCGGCACATGGATTCCCGCAGACTGCAGACGGTACAAAAAAGAGTAGAGCATGTCGTTGTCAAAAAACATCTGCGTGGTCAGAAAATCCACGCCCGCGTCCACTTTGTGTTTTAGGTTCTCAATGTCAGCGTCACGATTTTTGCTTTCGGGGTGTCCTTCGGGATAGCACGCGCCGCCCACACAGAACCCCGCCTGTTTCAAAAGCGGTACCAAATCCGAGGCGTGGCTCATGCCCGACGGAAACAAATTTTCTCCCTCGGTGGCATCTTTGGGCAGATCTCCGCGCAGGGCAAGCACGTTCTCTATGCCACGCTTCTGCAAGTCGGCAATCGTCTGCTCCAGTTGTTCCTTGGTAGCGCGCACACAGGTTAAATGCGCAAGAGCCGTGGTCTCCTGTCCTTGGATTGCTGAGGCGATTTCTGCGGTGTTTAGTTGTGTGGAGCCTCCCGCGCCGTAAGTGATGCTCATAAAATCGGGGTGCAGGGAGACCAGTTCTGCCGCCGACTGCCGTACCGAGTCAAAGTCATCTTGTTTTTTTGGCGGGAACACTTCAAAAGAAAGCGTCACTTTTTTTTGCTGCAAGAGAGAACTTATTTTCATGGGAGATATTTTATAGTAAAAAGGTAGTTTTTACAAGGTGAAAAAATGGAATTACTCTTCGTATGAATTGATGAGCGCGGCAACGTGCATACGGTCAGCGGGGGACATTTTGGAAAGTTTGTCTGCGAGCGTGCGAATTTCGGCAGGATAATGGACAAAGTGCTTGGGAGCGGAATCTTTTTTGCCGGTCACCAAATATTCCACATTGCAATCCCTGATAGGTAATTTCATCTTTTAGATTTGACGAAAAACAGAATGCAGGTCAGTGAAACGGTAACAAATCCTGACGGCACGATATACAACTGCTATACCACCTATTATTTCACCATGCCGTCAGCCACGATGATTAAACTGACGAAGTAGCGCAATGTGTGTGCAAT
Source organism: Treponema sp. (assembly GCA_017449285.1). Taxonomy (GTDB): domain Bacteria; phylum Spirochaetota; class Spirochaetia; order Treponematales; family Treponemataceae; genus Treponema_D. Next base: position 90,346 of record JAFSJX010000043.1, on the reverse strand, counting down.
TCTGAGCGGACTGGATTTTTCTGGTCCGCTTTTTTTAGCACGGAAGTACGAGCCAGAGGAAGGCTTTTCCCCTCCCCGAAAAAAAACATTGCCACTCTTGGTGATTTTCGTTATAGTATAGGCTGAGGTTTTATAATGAATATCGTTTTGGATAAGGATGAAAAAAAGCCTGAGATGCCGCAACAGGACGCGCTGGCGGAAAAATTTTTGAAGACCCGGCAGATTATTTTGAGCGGCGAAGTCAATCAGGAGAATGCGGAAAAGGTGATTAAGCAGCTGCTGCTTTTGGAGGCGGACAGCGATAAGCCGATTTATGTCTACATTGATTCTCCCGGAGGCTCAATTGACGATGGGTTCGGCATTTTTGATATGATTCGTTTTGTCAATGCGCCGGTGTATACGATTGGTACGGGTTTGATTGCCAGTATGGGCGCGTTGATTCTGCTTGCTGTTCCGAAAGAGCGTCGTCTGGGGCTTCCGAACAGTCATTATCTGATTCATCAGCCGCTGATTGGCGGGGCGTACCGTGGCGTGGCAACGGATTTGGAGATTCAGGCGGAAGAGATTGCCAAGAGCAAGGCAAAAATCGTGGAGATTATTTCTGCGGAGACGGGAAAAAGCAAGGAGCAGGTCGTTCAGGACACTGACCGCGATTTCTGGCTGACTGCGGACGAGGCAGTGGAATACGGCTTGATTTCCAAAGTGATTACCTGCCGCGCGGATTTACCGCTGGTAAAGGCGTAATTCGTTGAACTAACGGGCGTTTTGTGATACGCTGATTTTGACGCTATGGTTTTTGATTTGACGGATTCGTTGGCAGAAGCAGTCCTGTTCGCCATGGAAAATCAGGAGCATGATTTTGTGCTGGACGCGGCTTCGGGAATGGTGATTTCCGCTGACGAAAAATCCGCCGATGAAGAGACGGTGTATACTTTGCCGGACTGGGATTCCCATGATGGCTACGAATTGCTGGAATCGTTTGTTTCAGGTCTGCATGCGCCACAGGCGAAGGCGGATTTACGAAATGTGTTGATTGCTGGCAGGGGGGTGTTCAGGAATTTTAAGAACGTAATCAGACAGTACCCCGAAGTGGAACGAAAGTGGCATTTTTATAAGGCAAAGCAGATGCGGCTTCGTTTGATGGAATGGTACAATGCGTTGCGCGAGTCGTGGGGTTTGGAGGCTCTCTCTGATGAGATAGAGGAGTTTGACGACCTGATTGAAGAAGACTTTGTTTTCCGCGCGTACAATCCCGCTCAGGACAAGGATTGTGTTGCTTTGGGGGCAGACGCAGTTTTTACAGAATTTGAGAAATCGGCAGAAGGCGAGTTGGGACAGGCATTTGCGGCGATGTGGCGTGATTCGTTTGCGCAGGGACGCGATGAGAGTGGCTTTGTGTGTCGTACTTTGTCCGATGATTTTGCTGGATGTCTTTTGATTTCTCCATTTCCGTCCTGCGCAACCAAGACCGTTCAGGTGACGGCGTTGTTTGTGAATCAGAATTACCGTGGGCTGGGAATTGCCAGGGCATTGCTTTTGTTTTGCATGACCCATGTACGAGAACGCGGAATTCGTTGGATTATCATTACACGAATACCCCAAATCCTGGAATCCATGGTGATTCGTTCGGGCTTTGTAAGAACCGACTTTGGATTTGTGGCAGATTTAAACAATTTAAAGTGAGGGCTATTAAAATGGCATTTAGACGCAATTTTGACCTTGATATGGATAAGGTCGCAGCTTTTTTGAAGGATGCAGTTGCAAAAGTTGAATCAGACCCAGAGACTCTGGAAGAGCTGAAAAAAGTATTTAAAAAGAATGTTCCGCTGACACGTCGTTCGTATGTTGCGGCGTATCTGCTTAAACAGTGTTCTGGCTCAATTATGCGTTTTAACGCGCGCAATCGTTTTGACAATGTGCGTGAAGATTTCCACGGTCGTATGGAAGAGCGCAGACCGAATCGCTACGAGCAGCGGGCTGACCATGCTCCGATGGGTGAGCATAGCGATGAGCCAAGAGAGCGTATGCCGCGCGTACAGATTGACCCGTCATTGGCGACGAGCGTGTTTGTTTCTATCGGACGCAACCGCCGTGTGTTCCCGCGTGACTTGGTAGGCCTTTTCTGCAGCGTGGCGGGTATTGAGCGCGAGCGCATTGGCGACATCAAAGTGCTGGCAAATTATTCGTTCGTGCAGGTGTACACCGAGGATGCGCAGAAAGTGATTGACGCGCTCAACGGCTACGATTATCGCGGACGCAAACTGAGCGTAAATCTTTCCCGCCAGAAGGAAGACGGCGAGAATGTTGCGGCAGAATCAGAGGAGCGCGTTCCTGATGTGGAGAATACATCTGCGCCGATTACCGATAGTTTTACCGCTACAAATAATGACACGATGGCAGAGCAGGCGGCTTTCGCAAAGGCACAGGCAGAGATGACCGATGAGGAAATCCTTGCGGTCCGCGCACCTCGCTCAAGTTCATCTGCTGATTTGGAGTAGCATGGGAATAAAAATCCTTCCTACGGGGCCGCTCGGCGTAAACACATTGGTTGTTCCTCTTGCGGAAGACAGCGTGTTTGTCGTAGACCCCGCTTCCTGCGCTTTTAGTGATGATGAAACTGTCGTTACGCACTATTTGACGCAGGAAAAACTGAAACTTGTCGCAATCGTCCTTACACACGGTCATTTTGACCACGTTGCGGGGCTTCCGTTCCTGCATAAAACTTATCCTGACATTCCGATTTTAATTCATCAGGAAGACGCGGAGATGATTGGCGCAAACAGCGGCATTTTGCAGGGAAATTCACTTGCGCAGATGGGGTTTTCTGCCTTTACGCCGAGCGTGTCGAATCTGCCTGAGCCAGCCGCGTTTTTGGAGGACGGAAAATCGCTTGCAGACTGCATGGGGTCGTTTGCAGACGGGATGACCGAGCCGGTAAAAATCGCGCTTTCTGAGTGGGAAGTTTTGCACACGCCTGGGCATACGAAAGGCTCGTGCTGTCTGTACAATGCGACCCAAAAATTGCTGGTGAGTGGCGACACGCTTTTCTATCAGTCATGGGGCAGAACCGATTTATACGGCGGAAATGAAACGCAGATTCGGCAGAGTTTGCGCCGCCTTGGAAAAATCGTAACGGACGACACAAAAGTCTATCCTGGACACGATATGTACGGCTTTGAGTTTGAAAATCTTTTTTAGGCGGCAAACCAAAATAGACTTCCGCTGTTTACAGGACACAATTTAAAAACATAAACCAGAACGCCAGCGATACGGCGACAAATCCTACATTCGTCAGAAATTTCTGTACTCTTGAATCAATGTTTTTCATGGTGAATCTCCTTGCAAGGCGGCAGTGTCGCACTTTTTTGAGCCTTACAAGATTATTTTACGATACATGGTGTCGCAACGAATGATACACCATTGAAAAAAAATGGAAAAAAAACTAAAAAATCACAGGGAAAGAATCTTCTGTGCTTCCTTACGCACTTGTTCTGCAAGTTCTGGCGGGTTCAACACTCGCACGCTGCTTCCAAAATGCATGACCCAATGGAGCGTTTCCTGCAGTTGATTCGAAAAAAAACTGAGGTAGACCGTGCCATCGTCGTTCTGGTGGAGTTCCTGCGTCTGGTGCCAGTTGCGCTCCAGAATGTATGTGTTGATTTCCTTGCTGAACAGAAGCTCAATCTTTACGGGGGCGGTATTGGTGTTCCACACACCGAACGAGGAGTCGAAATACTGGTGCGGGTCAAAGTCGGCGGGAACGGAAAATGCGTTTTCTTCTATTGTAATGTCCTTGAAGCGGGCGAGGGAAAACGTGGTGATGCGGTCGTGGTTGAAATCGTAGGCGAGCATGTACCAGTTGCCTTTTTGGCAGAGGACATGGTAGGGGTTTGCGCGGTGCTCGGTGTATTCGCTGCGGTTGAGGGCGCGGTAGGAAAAGCGGATTGTCCTGTGGGTGCGCATTGCCTTGAATACTGCCGTAAAGGTTTCGTTGCTGATTGCGGGAAGCGGGTCAGAGATGAACGTGATGTCCTTGCCGATGAAGGTCGTGTCCATGGAAACTTCCTGCGGAAGCATGTCCGTGAGCTTGGAGAAAATGTTTTTGATGGAGGCTTCCAGCGGCGTGTTCCGATACTGCTCCAGAAGCGGCTGAATCACGGAGACGGAGAAAAGTTCCGCCTCGCTCAGCATGACGCTCTGGACGAAAAACGTGGGGTCGGTGTAAAAGTAGCCGTTCCGTGCGGAATCATATTCCAGCGGCGCGTTGTATCGGTCGCGCAAAAATTCGATGTCGCGCATAATCGTGGCGCGGGAAACTTCAAAATGCTTGCGCAGACTGGTAGCATTGGGGTGTGAGCCAGAACGAATCAGGCGGTCGATTTCGATGATGCGCAGCTGCTTTACTTTTTCTTCGCGGGATGTTGGCGTGGACATGGGAACAGTATAGCATGATTTTGAACTGCGCGCTACTGGCGTTTGTGGCGGACGGATGGCAAAAGTTGTTTTCGTAAAAGAGAATAAATTTTCGTAAAATGATTAAAATTTTCGTAAAATGATTAAAATTTTCGTAAAGTGATTGAAATTTTCGTAAAATGATTAAAATTTTCGTAAAGTAATTGAAATTTTCGTAAAATGAGGTATAATTTTCGTAAAAGAGGATTTTTATGCAGGAAATACAGTTGAAACGGCTGATTACGAAAATTTTGGGACGAAAAACCGAAACTGTGAACATCGAATTCAAAAGTGCGAAAGAAGGCTCTCCCGAAAAATTGTACGACACGTTTTCCAGCTTTTCAAACACGGACGGCGGAATCATTCTGTTCGGCATTGACGAAAAAGCGGGCTACAAAGTCTGTGGAGTAAAAAATCCTGACATTCTGGAAAAGAAAATTGTGGAGCAGGCAAAGGAAATGGAACCCGTTGTGCGCCCACTGATTACGATTTGTGACTATCACGGAAAAACGATTCTTTCCGCCGAGATTGCGGAGATGGAGGCCATCAACAAGCCGTGCTATTATTCGGGAAAAGGAAAAAGCAAAGGCTCGTATATCCGCGTTGGTGAGTCGGACTTACCGATGAGCGAATATGAAATCTACAGTTATGATGCGTTTAAGTACAAGACCGAGGATGAGTTGCGGACAAGCCCCAGGATTGACGAGAGCCAGTTTGACCAGATTCAGCTTGACGGTTTTATTGCGAGGGCGGTTTCCGTGAAGCCGAACCTTATGAACCTTGACAAAAAATCGCTTGTCAATCTGAACGGACTTTCTGACAGGGACGGTCGCCCGACGGTCTGCGGCATCATGCTTTTCGGAAAATATCCGCAGTATCTTTCCCCAAATCTTGACATTGTGGCGGTTGTCTGTGCAACGGAAAACTATGCGGAAGAAAGCGATGCGGGGGAACGGTTTATCGTGAACAAGCGGCTTGACGGCACGATTCCGCAGATGCTGGAGACGGCGATGGCATTCGTTCATCAGAATATGGCGATTTCCACGGTGATTGATGAGACGGGGCATCGGAAGGATGTGACCGAATATCCGATAAAGGCCGTCCGCGAGATTATTTTGAACGCCTTGATTCATCGGGATTACAGTTTTCACACGGAGAACGAGCCAATCCGCCTTGAAATGTATCCAGACCGCATGGAAGTCTCAAATCCCGGCGGACTGTACGGAAGGCTTACGCTTGATGACCTGGGAAAGACGAAGGGCGACGTGCGAAATCCGTTCATTGCTGCCGCACTGGAGATTATGAATCAGACGGAAAACCGCTATTCCGGCATTCCCACGATTTATGCGGAAATGAAAAAGGCGGGGCTTTTGGAGCCTCAGTTTGAGAACCTGCGGGGAAATTTTAAGGTCACGCTGTACAACAAAAAGGCGGTCAAAGATGACTTGCAGACAAAGTTGCTCGCGTTTTGCCGGAAGCCGCGCACCAAAGAGGCGCTTGCCCGCGAATTCGGTTTTGACGAAAAGCACCCGGCGTATTTCATCAACAATTATGTCGTTCCGCTGATTGCGGCGGGAAAACTGAGCTACACCATTCCCGACAAGCCCAAGAGCAAGAACCAGCAGATTGTGACAAGATTGCCGTGAGAGGGGGGGGGAAAAAAAATCACCAGACGGTTGTGACATCATATTTTGGAATGATGGAGTCACAAGTAAGGATGGGGTATTTTTCACACATGGCTTGGGCGATTATCAGGCGGTCGAATGGGTCATTGTGAATTCGTTCCAATGTTCGAATTATGTTTAGGTGTTGGGGTTCTATTTGCTGAATGATAATTGACTGGCTTGTTGCCAAATTCATCAGTTCAAGCGGTGTTCGGTCGACTTTAAGTTTTCCTATATTCTGTTTTATGGCGATTTCCCAAAAACTCCCGATGCTGATGCATAAATCTGCGTCAGAATTGATAATTGTTCGGGCAAGTGACGACAGCCGTTCATCTTCGCCTAAAAGCCACAGAAAAGTGTGCGTATCAAGCAAATACATTACATATACTCCTTGAAATCTTCCAGTGGCGCATCAAAGTCATCCGCCATCCAAATTTGACCTTTGAGAAGTCCCAACTGACGCTTCGGTTTTTCCTTTGCGGGCTGTTCGGCACGGATTTTGTACTGCAACAAATCCAAAAAATTGACAACTTCGGCAATGTATTCTTGGGGAATTTGCTTTATTTTTTCTTCAAGGACAGCAAAGGGCATGGCGTGTATCTCCTTGGAGACAGTATAGCATGAAAATCGAGCAGGGGCTACTCCTATTTGAGCCGGGCTGCGATTTCTTTGATGAGCGATAAATCTTTGTCTTCCAGGTAGTTCAGTTCGGGGATAAGTTTCTGCACGGCGGGCTTGATGTCCGCGTCGATGGAGACATTTTTCCCCGTCAAAAGATATTCCACCGAAACGCCCAGCACCTGCGCGATTTTGTAGGCGTTTTCCGCGCTGGGGGCGTTGCCGTTCTGTACGAGATAGTGGTTTAAAGTGCTGAGGCTTATGCCTGTCTTTGCAGAAAGTTCCTTTGTCTGAATGCCTTTGTATGTCAATTCGTCTTTTAAAATTTCTTTAAATCCCATGAAAACAGACTAGCCTTTTTTGATTAGTTAGATAAATTTTATTGCAGAAAACGGATAGCTAAGTTATAATATATCATATACGGTTAGCCTGTGACGAACTAACCGAATACGGCAAACGGAATTTGGAGGATAAATATGAAAAAAAGGCTTAGTGTTGCTCTTACCGCACTGGTAGGTGCATTTCTTTTGGTAGGAGCAGTTTCTTGTTCCTCGGATTCAGACGGCATAGGAAGTGGCACGACCGCTACCGGAAAAATCTCTGGCACGGTGCAGTATTCCAATGTGGACGGCAAAAATCACGGTGGCATTATGCTTACGCTCGATAAAACGGACGGCCTAAGAGCTGTTGCCGTATCGCAGTCTGTCGCTTCTAGGAGCGTCGTTTCTGCCGCCAGAACGATAGTCGCAAGCAACGTAAGTGCTGCCGATGGCTCGTATAGTTTTGAAGGCTTGGACGCGGGAACATACACGGTGTACGCGGCAAGTTCATATTCGAGTGAACGGGCGGTCTGCACGAATGTTGTCGTTCGCGCCGCAGAAACAACGATTGCCGATGTGTTAAAATTGACCGCCACAGGAAGTATTACGGGAACGATAACAACGGACTGGAACGGCACTGGCAACACGGGCTTTTTGGTGTTCGTTGCGGGCACAAGCTACATGGCGATGACCGATGATGCGGGAAACTATGTGATTTCGGGTGTGCCAGCGGGAAAAGGCTATTGGGTGGTCGCTACAAAAAACGGCGTGATTCATAATTTGAGTTCAAATGTTACGGTGGCGGCGAACGACACTGTGAAGGTGTCGAGCGGTAATTTTACGAATAATGAAATTGCTACAAATATGGTATGGCTTGGAAGTTACAATTCTGAGTCTAAAATAGGTAATCCAAAATACCTAAATGCCTACTTTAACATAACGGACGGTTGCTCATATATCTATACAGGAAGTAAGTGGGAACTGCTCGCCCGCTCTGGTGCAAATGGTGCTGACGGTGCTCCTGGCGAAAAAGGCGAAGATGGAAGTGACGGAAAGGGCATAAACTGGCGTGGAGATGCAACTTCTTCTGATGAAATAGATGCCCCGCAAGAACTTGATGCATATTATAACACAAGCGATGGCTGTTCATACATTTATATGTGGGACAACTGGCAAAAGCTTTCGTCTAAGGGCGAAAAAGGTGACACAGGTGCGACCGGTGTTTCAATTACTTGGAAAGGCGAATTGGAAACTGCTCCGACAACTCCTGAACTTAACTGGGCATACTTTAATACGACAGACGGCTGTTCATACATCTGGAATGGCGAAAAATGGGATAAACTTTCTGAAAAAGGTGCGACAGGCGAAAAAGGTGATACTGGCGAAACTGGTGTCGCCGGCGCGGACGGCAAGTCAATCGTCTGGAAGGGAGAGCTTTCTTCTGCTCCGACAGAGCCTGAGTTGAATTGGGCGTATTACAATACCACGGCAGGCTACACTTACATTTGGAACGGTGAAGAATGGGAAGTTCTCGCAAAAGCAGGTGTGAACGGCACTTCAATCGTTTGGAAAGGCGAGCTTGCTTCTGCCCCGGAAAATCCAAAACTCTATTGGGCTTACTACAACACCGCTGACGGCTGCTCTTACCTTTACAACGGCACGGCATGGGAACTCCTTGCGAAAGCGGGAACAGACGGATTGGCAGGCACGGACGGTACGAGCATTTCTTGGCTTGGTAGTTTTGCTTCTTCTAGTGAAATTACGAATCCTGAAAATCTTAACGCATATTACAACACTGCTGACGGTTGCTCGTACATCTACAACGGTACGGAATGGCAGCTTCTTTCACGAAAAGGTTCTGACGGAGCCAGCGGTTCTGGAGGAAGCGGCGGCATAATCTGGCTGGGTGATTATGCGGATTCTTCTGAAATCACAAGCCCTGAAGTTTTGAGTGCTTACTACAACACGACTACAGGCTGCTCTTACATCTACAACGGCACGGAATGGAAACTGCTTGCCAAAGGCGGCACGGACGGCGTAGACGGTGCAAGCATTAACTGGTTCGGGGAACTGCCGTCTGACTCTGCGGTTGAAAATCCAAAGTACCTTGATGCATACTACAACACCACAAACGGCTGCTCATACATCTATACGGGAAGTAAGTGGGAACTTCTTGCAAAATCTGCACCAGAACAGACAACAATAGAGGTTTCTAGCACATACAATATCGGTGATGTCCTTCTTAGTGATGGCACAGTTATTCCATATAGTGCAAGCAGAGTCTTTACAGAAGAACAAAAACAAAAAGCCGTTGGTGTACTGTACGGTAATGAATTTGGTATACCATGCGGATGGCTTGGTATATACAATTCTTGTGGTGGAACAGCAAGCGGTAGTTATATGTGGGCAAAAGAAAATACTCCAGGATATGAAACCTCTTTTACCGACATCGTTTGTGACTTTGAAAATGATTCTTCTGTAACTTCTGGTAGTTTTACTGGTGACACAGATGGAAGTAATAACTGGAGTCAAATCTGTTCTGTTGACGGATATGCTCAATATATGATAGAGAAAAACTACCCTGCATTTAATTATGTAAATAAATATGCAACTAGATTTGGTCTTACAGGTACTTATGCAAGCGGTTGGTATATGCCAAGTTTTGCAGAACTTTGTTTTATCTACAGGAATAAAACAATACTAAACAAAGTATTAAGTGCATTGGGAGGAACACAGTTGCAAAGTGTTCAGTATTGGTCATCATCACAGCATCCTGATTGGGCTGACGATGCAAGATATGTTAATTTTTCTAACGGCGATGCAAGCGACGGACTGAACAACGGAGGTAAAGAAATACAAAAACGTGTCTGTGTTGTCTATCCTTTTGCTTCGGACACGACCCCGCCTTCAACCGTCTCTAACCTTAGTGCGACTTATGACAAGGTCTCTAAAGTAATTACCGTAAGCTGGATAAATCCTTATGCAAGCGATTTTGCGTATGTAAGAATAAGCTATTCAAAAGACGGAACTGCAATTATTTCTAACGCTCCTGTCTACGGAAACTCAAGTGCGACTGCATCATACACAGTAAACGATGTGGAATTGGACGGTGGCACTTATAAATTTACAGTTGTTGCACTAGACAAGCGCGGAAATAAGAGTACAAATTCAACAATAAGCATAACGCTTGCAAAAGAGAAAGTTGAATTTACAGAATTTACTATTCCTACCGTAAATTACCTAAAAGAAGGCAGCACGGTCACCACGACAATTACGGGCAAAAACTTCAATACGGCAAGTCTTGACCCAGCAATAAACTTTGCAGCAACCTGTCCTTCAAAACCGCTTATTGTCAGCAATACGACCTTCTCGGTAATAAGCGACACCATGCTTACCGCTACATTCACTATAACGGGAAAAATCAGAGAATACGATATTACTGTAAGCTATGGCGAAAAAGAAATAACAGGAACACTCAAAGTGCAGAGTTTTGGCACATACACTGACGGGGATGTTCTTCTTAATGACGGCACGGTTATTCCGTATAGCGCGAACCGAGTCTTTACTGACGAGCAGAAAGCGAAAGCGGTAGGCGTATTGTATTGCGATGACTACGGAGTGCCTAAAGGCTGGCTCGGCATCCATAACTCTGCTGGTGGTACAAACAATGGAACTTATGCTTGGGCAAAACAAGATTCAGCTGGCTATAATACCAAATTCAACGACATTATCTGTACACGAACCGCTGGCGTATTTATAGGCGACACGGACGGAAGCGACAACTGGGCGTACATTTGCGATATGTACCCCGTGGCAACTGGGGCCTCGGCGACAAACTTCCCCGCTTTCGATTATGTGAACAAGTACGCAAGTACATTCAATCTTACGGGTGATTATGCTGAAGGCTGGTATATGCCGAGTATTGCGGAACTGTATTATGCTTTCAAAAGCAATGCAATTCTAAATGAAGTGTTAAGTGCACTCGATGGAACACGGTTGAATGCTAGTGATTATTACTGGTCTTCATCACAGTCTGCAAACTACGCAAGTGAGGTACAGCGTATTTATTACAGCGGCTCGAATGTTTATGTGTATTCTGTTCCAAAATCTAACACATGTTATGTCTGCTGTGTGCGGGCCTTTGAGTAGCGTATAGTTCAAAACTGCAAAGCAAGTCTGTCTTTTCTAGCATAGGCAGGCTTGCTTTGCAAATCTACCTGTAACGGGGACAAATCCCCATTAGCATGAATCATGCATGGGTAAAATGCTTCTGCAACAATTTTATTGCATCCCCCCCATTACAACTCCGTGCCTTTGCGCAAGATGTTCAGATAGTCCACATACGAAAACAAATGCGCCTTGCCGTGGCGTGAGGTGGGGGCGAGGATGCCGTTCTTGCAGAGCAGGTCGATGTTTTTTGCCGTGGTGTTGTAGGAAAGCCCCAGTTCGCGGGCGGTTTTGGTGGTGTCGATAATCGGGCTTTTTTCCACGTACTCAAACAGGGAAAGCGCGTTTTCTCGGGTACGGAGCGGGACGGATTCCAAAAGCGTGGCATTTTTTTTATGCAGCCGTTCCAACTCATCAATTGCCTCGATTGCGTCTGTGGCGGTGTCTCGAATCATCTGCAAAAAGAAGATAATCCACTGCTCGTAGTCGCCTTTTTTGCGCACTTCGCTTAGACGGTCGTAGTATTCAACGCGGTTCAGTTTGAGAAAGCACGAAATATACAGCACTGGCTTTGCGATAATCCGTTTTTCAATCAGAAAAAGCGTGATTAAAAGGCGGCCAATTCTTCCGTTACCGTCCAAGAACGGGTGGATTGTCTCAAACTGGTAGTGGATGAGCGCGGCTTGTATGAGCGGGTCAAGCGTGTCTTGCGAATTGATGTATTTTTCGAGCGCGTCAAGGCAGTCTTTCATGTCATTGGGATTCGGCGGAATGTAGCGGGCGTTTTTTATCGTGCTGCCCTGCCCACCAATCCAGTTTTGGCTCGTCCTGAATTCTCCCGGCGTTTTGTCGCTTCCGCGCACTCCTTGCATAAGAACGGCATGGGTTTCCTTTAAGAGCCGCATGCAGAGCGGAAAATTGTGCAGCCGGTCAAGCACATAGTCTGTCGCCACGATGTAGTTGATGACTTCGCCCACGTCAATGTTCGCGTTTTCTTCGGCATTCGGGTCAAGCACATCGTCAAGTGTACACTGTGTGCCTTCAATCTGCGAGGAAACGAGCGCTTCTTTTCTGATATACATGGAGAGAAACAGGTTCTGATTGGGAATTTTGTCGGATATTGCGTCCAAGAATGCAACCTTGCGGTTTGCTTCAATCAGCGTAGAGAGCAATTCCCCGCTTACTTCAATCGGCGGATAGGGCGGAAGCGGCACGGGCTTGAACGAAAAATATGCGAGGTCTCCCGAAAGATTCTTTACAAGCGAACCGGGATTGCGCTCAATGCCGATGCTTTCATTTTCGATGCTTGGATTCACCAATTCGTTCATAAGAATTCCTCCCGTCTAAGTAAAAATGTATTTTCTTGAAAATACTAAGGCGATTTTATCTTTGTATTTTCAAAAAATCAACTGTTTTTGAAAATTTATGGTAAATTTCAGGCGGGAATTTTCAAGAAAATGCAAAAATGAAGCAAAATCCGCTCGCCCCAAGCCTATAGCACATATTCTAAAAAATCACTATACTATTCGTATCTCATTTGTATTCAAAAGGAACAGACATATATGAAACTTACCTGTGGCATTGTGGGCTTACCGAACGTTGGAAAGTCCACCATTTTTTCGGCTTTGACAAAAGCACCTGCATCTGCGGAGAATTATCCGTTCTGTACGATTGACCCGAATGTGGGCGTGGTGGAGTTGCCGGACGAGCGGCTTGATTTTATGGCGAGCGTATTTCAGCCAAAGAAAAAGATTCCTGCGACGGTGGACTTTGTGGACATTGCGGGCTTGATTAAAGGCGCGAGCAAGGGCGAAGGTTTGGGAAATCAGTTCCTTGCGAATATCCGCGAGACTTCTGTTATCGCTCATGTTGTGCGCTGTTTTGACAATCCCGATATTCAGCACGTGCGCGATGATGCGAAGACTGAGGCTCCGATTGACCCCGAAAGCGATATTCTGACTATCAACTACGAGCTGTGTCAGGCGGACTTGGACACGATTAACAAGCGTCAGGAAAAAGTTATCAAGCAGATTCGTGCGATGGGTAAGGAAGAGGAAAAGAAATTTGCCGGCTATAAGAGCGCGGTGGAAAAAATCTTGCCGCTTTTGCAGGACGGAAAATGCGCGCGCATGGCAGATTTGACTGACGACGAGAAAGAAGGCATCTACGATTTGCATCTTCTCACGATTAAGCCGCAACTCTTTGTCTGCAACATCGATGAGGATACGATTGGTTCTGGCACGAACAAGTATGTTGAGGCTGTCAAAAAAATCGCCGCGGAAGAAAAGAGCGAAGTTATCGTGATTTGCGGAAAATTTGAGAGCGATTTGGTTGAAATCACCGATGAGGCCGACCGCAAGGACTTCATGGAAAGCGTCGGGCTGAAAGAAAGCGGTCTTGCGGTGATGGCGCGGGCGGCATATCATCTGATGGGCTTGCGCACCTTCTTTACGGGAGGGCCCGATGAATGCCGCGCATGGACGATTCATGCGGGCGACAAGGCACCACAGGCGGCGGGCGTAATCCACACGGATTTTGAGAAAGGCTTCATCAAGGCGGAAGTCTATTCCGTGGAAGACCTGCGCAAGTACGGCTCCGAGGCTGAAATCAAGGCAGCGGGCAAGTACCGTCAGGAAGGCAAGGAATACGTCGTGCAGGACGGCGACTGCATGTTTTTCAAATTCAATGTAAGTAAATAAACCTCTCACAGGGTTTAAGAGGACACAGAGAGGAAACTTCATGTTCTCCGTGATTTTGTGCCAGCGAGTGTTGCTTGCTTTGTGAAAAAATGAATTTTTTTACTTTTTTTCTGAAAATTTAGCCTAAAATGAAAAATCTCTGCCTATAAATAGGTGGAGGTTTTTTGTTTATGAAACAATCTTTATTTTCTTTTCTCATCTCGTCGGCTTTGCTTGGGGTGATGTCTTCATGCGCGGGCGTGGTTTCCTGCAGCAACGACAACAAGGCGCAGTCAGAAACGATTACGGTGCTGAACTGGAATCTGGAGACGTTCTTCGATGCGACTTTTGACGGGAACGAGTATTCCGAATTCAAAAACGGAAAGTCCGGGTGGTCGCGCGAAAAGTACGAGACGCGCCTGGACAGGCTCGCTTCGGTCATCAAGACGCTGGACGCAGACGTGCTCGTATTCGAGGAACTGGAAAAAGAAGCGCAGCTTTACGACATCTCAAACAGGCTTTCCGGCACGTTCAATTTTTCCAAGTTGTATTCCCACGCGTTTTTCGCCACGGACGCGGGCGCGAGCATCGGGTGCGGCGTGCTTTCGCGGCTTCCGATTGGCGAGGTTTCCGTACATTCGCTTGACGTTCGCACGGCGGGAACTGACCAGCCCAGCATGCGTCCGATTTTGCAATTCTCCGTGTTCGCCGGTGAAAAGAAATTAGTCGTCTTTGCGAATCACTGGAAAAGCAAATCGGGCGACACGGACGGAGTCACGGCACGATGGCGCAGGCTGCAGGAATCGGTTTTGTGCCGCTGTATGCGCGATGTGGTGGAAAAAGCAAAACTGCCCGCGCTCGCTTGCGGAGACTTCAACATGGACATTCTGGAATTCGCCTCGTATGGCGGAAGTGCTGTCACCGTGCTTTCGGACGATGGCTCTTCCTGTGGAAAACTGTCCTATGCGGCGAACGTGTTTCTGCGGGGCGGAATTGCGACGAATGCGACGGATGCGGGTGATTCATGCAACTTTCCCGTATACTCGCCGTGGTTTGACGCGCAGGGCAATCTGATTGAGCCGGGAAGTTACTGGTACAACGACGCATGGGAGCGGATTGATAATTTCTTTGCGGCGGGCAAGGTGACGCTTTCTGCGTTCAGCGCAAAAACAAACGGCGCATGGGCGACCAGCGCGGGAAAACCAATTCGCTATCAGATTTACAACGGCACGGGCTATTCTGACCATCTCCCGATTATGTGCAAGGTCTCGTTCTAAAAAAGAAAAAAATCGGAGAGAATTTACTTGACAATACGTATCAACACGTATTATATTAAAGGAGGTCAGCGATGACTGAGTTTGAAATCAAAAGGCGTTTCAGACAGGCTGGATGTTGGCGTATCGTGGCGGGAGCAAAGCACGACATGACCATCAATGATGTTACGGGGCAAAAGATTCCCATTCCGCGTCATCCCGGCGATATTCCAAAGGGCACGGCGCATAAAATCTTAAAGGAGGCGAATCTTGAATAGCATTGTCGCATTTTTTGCAAGGAGATTACCCATGAAGTATGTGTATCCTGTTGTTTTTGAAGATGATGAGGGCAAAATCGGCGTAAGCGTTCCCGACTTGCCGGGCTGCTACACATTCGGCGACACTATGGCCGACGCTATCGAAATGGCTCAGGACGCAATGGGCATGTGGCTTTCCGACTGTGAGGATCGCCATCTGCCAATTCCTGTGGCAACACCGTTAAAGTCCGTGCAGTCTACGGGTACGGTTTCTCTTGTTATGGCAGATACGGACAGATGGCGCAGACAGTTTGACAACAAGGCGGTCAAGAAAACGCTGACAATTCCGGCATGGCTCAACAAAAAGGCGGAGGACGCACGAATTAATTTCAGTCAGTTGCTTCAGGATGCGTTGATTGCCCGTCTGGGCGTCCGATAACTGGACTGCGTTTTTTACGAGAATTTGTGGCTGCTAATGTGTTCTGCATCGCATTCCGCTCGTAAAAAATGCCGCCTTCATAGCCTTGGATTGTTTTGTCCGAATCGGCCTGTGCAAGGCGGTATGTTGCCCACGCGCAGTAACGTTTTTCCTGTTCAACGCCGCACCAGTGGCGACCAAGTTTTTTTGCGGTTACGGCGGTGCTTCCGCTTCCTAAAAACGGGTCAAAAACAAGGTCATCGGTGTTGCTGGACGCGAGAATCAGTTTTGCGAGCAGTTTTTCGCTCTTCTGTGTGGGATGCGCCGTATTTTCCGCCATCGACCAGAACGGAATGGAAATGTCGCCCCAAAAATTGGACGGACAGGTGTCGCGGAAATTGCCGTTTTCACTCTCCAGCCAGTCCTTGGGCTTTCCGTCCTGTTTGTACGGCGCGACAACTCTGCGTCGCAGTTTTACCGCATCAAGGTTAAACGTGTAATTGCTTCCTGTCGTACAGAACCAAATGTCTTCCAGACAGTTTTTCCAGTTTTTCTGTGCGCCGCGCCCTTTTTCCCGCTCCCAGGTAATTCGGTTGCGTATACAAAGTGCGCCGTTTGCCTCATAGTCGTTCAGCACATCCGCAATGGAAATAGAAGTTTTCCAGTCGCAGCAGATGTACAGCGAGCCATTTTGTTTGAGCAGGGGCAGGGTTAATTCCAGCCAGCGTTTTGTGTAGGCTTTGTATTCGTCCTTGCTTTGTTCTCCGAATACGGTCGTTCCGTATGTTTTCTGCAAATTGTATGGCGGGTCTGCGATGATAAGGTCAGCAAAGGCGCGGGGAAGATTCGGCAGCACAGAAAAACTATCCCCGCAGATGATTTTATCGGTAACGGCATCGGCTGAAACTGGCGCAGAAACCGAAACGCATTGCGAAAGATACTTTGCCCCTTCCTGCTCCGAAAAATCAATTGTCTTGTTCCGCGCTGATTTTGCCATACGTTCAGCATACCATACTCGGAAGAATTTATCCACAGGCGCGGACAAAGGCATCAGAGTGCGGACAAAAAAAATCCAGTCCTCCCGAATATGAGAGGGCTGGAGCCAGTATAAGGAGCGCATTTTTTACGGTGACTACACGGTAAGCCTGCGAAATCCGTTACGCCGTTTTAATTTCAATTTTTTTCGGCTCGCTGACCGGTTTACGCGGCATAACGACCGTCAGAACACCGTTTTTGAAACTTGCATTTACGCCTTCCACATTTACGTCCTGAGGCAGCGTGAACCTGCGCGTAAAGTTGTAGTTTCTTCGTTCGCGAATAAGCCATTCGCCGTGAGTCTTGTCCTTTTTGTCAGATTTCTCTTCCTTGGTTTCCTCATGCTGAGAAGAAATCGTCAGAACATCGTCTTTCAGGTTCAGTTCCACATCCTTTTCGGTTTTTCCTGGCAAATCCATGTCAAGCACATACTCATTCTCGTTTTCCTTTACGTCCACGTTTGGCATTACGTTCGCCGGTTCGCAAACCTTGGGAAAGAAATCTCCGTCATTAAACAATCTGTTAAAAAGAGCCAATTCGTTCATATTGTACCTCCATGCCTTTTCAGGCTTATATAATGTGTTACGGGTTTTGCCCCCATACGACGTTCGGTTTCCTGCGAAATCTTCATCGTACACTTATCATCTAGCAAGAACCGTGCCAACTTTTTTGAGGGGGAAAGCCTTCCCCCTAGTCGCCACTTTGTTGGCTCCATACCCCCTTCTGCGGGGCATTTTCTTCGCTTTTCAGCCCCGCAACGCCCTTAAAAAATCCGCTACCGCAAGGACACATACACTTCTTTTGCTTTATATGGGCAAATGTATCCAAAGTGTGTCATTTTATCTTCAATAAGTGGGTTGAAATGACACAATTAAAAACAGAATGAAGTCTAAAACAGCGACAAAATATCCCAATGGAACAAAAAAAAGTGGCAATTTGTCGTGCATCTATTGAAAATCAGCAGAACTGTACAAAATTGACGCAACGGCAGCAAGCGATGCGAGTTTGTCGTCCAGCCAAAGTTCAGAATACAAGACCAGTGCCTGTTCTGTGGCGTTTACTTCTGGTTATATCTTAACTACGTCATACAAAACCAATAAAAATTAAGTTTGTGCAATCCGTGTTTTTTAACGCGTAAATGAATACAACGGGTTTTCCGCAGCGGATGCCGAATCCATATCATCTGCGCTCTAAAATCTTTCTTTTCGGGATTTTAGGGGCTGAAAAGCCGATTGCCCGCCCCTAGGCGAAAGGGGTAGGTGAGCAAGCGCAAACGAAGTTTGCGAATGCGAACTAGGGGGAAGGCTTTCCCCCTTCCGCTAAAAAATCACTTGACAATCGGTTGTATTCATACTAATCTAATAGGAAAATAAAGAAATATAAGCGAGGTACGGCTATGAAAAAGGTGCTTATTTGTGCGTTTTTGGCGGCGGTTTTGCTCTCTGGATGTAAGAAGGAGCGGTCTGAACTGAAAGTGTACGCGATTATTCACGATGAAGAGGCGCAGGCGTTGACGGAATTATTTACGCAGAAAACTGGGATTCCGACGACATATTTGCGCGCTACGACGGGCGAACTGGTCAGCCGTGTGATTGCGGAAAGGAATGACCCTCAGGCGGACATTCTGCTGGGTGGCGCAAGTTCATATCATATTCAGGCGGCTGGTGCTGGTGCGCTGGAAGCGTACAAATCTCCGTTGGCAAAAAATGTGCCGCCCTATGCTGTTGCCGCCGACAACACATGGACGGGCTTTTGTGTGCTGACTCTTGGCATCGGTGTGAACAAGGCGCGCTTCGCAGAAAAATTTCCCGCGTCTGAAATTCCGCGCTCGTGGGAAGATTTGCTGAATCCTGCTTTCAAAGGCGAAATCGTGATGACCAACCCAGTTGCTTCTTCAACATCGTATCTGTTCGTGCAGGGGCAGCTGCAGCGGCTCGGTTGGGATAAGGGATGGGAATATTTGCTCGCGCTCTCTCAGTCAGTTGGTCAGTTCCCGGACAGTGGTTCGGCACCGCCAAAACTGATTGGTACGGGAGAATATGCGATTGGCATTGCGTATTTGCACGCGCTCACCAAATACAAGGCGCAGGGATTTGACATTCAGCTGGTTGCTCCCCCGCAGTCAGTTGGCGATGTGGATTGTATCTCCATTATGAAAAACACCAAAAATCTTGACGCGGCAAAACAATTCGTGGATTTTATGCTTTCGGTCGAGGCGCAGGAACTGATGAGTTCGCTTGATTTTACGATTCCAGTCAATCCAGACGCAAAATCTGTTGACGGCGCGATTCCGATTGCCGACATTGACTTAATCGAGTATGATACAGTAAAGGCTTCTGAACAGCGCAAGGAAGTGCTTGACCGCTGGACGAAAGAAGTCAGGTAGGGGCGTTTGCGTCAATCTGAAAGGGACGGCAGCAGGCCTTTTGTTATTTCGTGGTTTGCTGTCGTCATTTTTTTTGCAGTATGTGTTCTCATTCCGCTGGTGCTGGTCGCGCTTGCACCAAAGGCAGATGATTTTATTTCCGTGCTGGCTTCCTCTCGCTGGCATACGGCGATGAGGAACACGGCTTTTGAATGTGTCTGCTCTACGGTGCTTTCCGTGCTGATTGGCTACGTGTATGCGTATGCCGTTGTTCGTGGGGATATTTTTGGCGGCAGATTTTTTTCCGTTGTGCCAGTCGCACATCTGATTACGCCGCCTTTTGTGGGGGGGCTTGCATTCATTCTGCTGGTCGGACGGCAGGGATTTATCACGCACACGCTTTTGGGGCTGGATGTTTCGTTGTACGGATTTTGGGGCTTGCTTTTGGCGCAGACTTTGTGCTTTTTTCCGATTGCCTATCTGATTTGTGTGCAGACTTTGCACGGCATAAATCCCAGTCTGGAGCAAGCCGCGCGGGGAATGGGTGCGTCTGGCGCGAAAATATTTCTGTCGGTCACGCTCCCGCTTTCGTTTCCGGGAATTCTGTCTGCGCTTTTGTTCATCGCCGTTTCCGTGTTGAGCGACTTTGGAAACCCAATGATTGTTGGCGGTCGTTTCCGTGTGCTTGCGGTGGAAATTTACACGCAACTGACGGGCTGGCTGAACGCAGGTACAAGCGCGGTGCTGGGACTGATTCTGGTCATTCCGTCGGTAATTCTGTTTGTGCTGCAAAATTATGTCCTCAAGGTGAACACCGCAAAAATCGCTACGATTGGCGGAAAAACTTCTGGCGTGCCGCGAAAAAAATCTCCCGTGATGGTGCGGATTTTGCTCACGGTGTTCTGCGCGGTCATTTCCCTTGCGATTGTGGCGCAGGTTGTTGCGATTGTGGCGGGTGCGTTCCAAAAACTGTGGGGCGTTAATACTTCTTTTACGCTTGACCATATACGCTCCATGGGAAAATATATCCGGGAACTGCGCAATTCTCTCTGCTTTGCGTTTGTGAGCGCGGCATTGAGTACGGTAATTGCTTGTCTTACGGCGTACATTACGCATCGCACGGATATGCCGCTTCGTCGTTCGCTTGACGTGGTGGCGCAGTTGCCGTCCGCCGTTCCAGGAACGCTTTTTGGTCTTGCACTCGCACTGATGGCAAACCGATTTCATTTTCGCAATTCTGCCGTACTGATTGTAATCGCTATGACCACAGGATTTTTGCCGTTTTCATACCGAATTATGTCGTCCAGTTTTGCGCAGTTAAAAACTACATTGGATGATGGTGCGCGCTCTTTGGGTGCGGACAGGCTTCGCGTTTTGGGAACGATTCTGATGCCGCTTTCTTCTGGGGGCATTTTTTCTTCTTTTATCTATGATTTTGTGCGCGGAGTGGGAACGCTGAGCGCAGTGATTTTTTTGGTCTCTTTCAACACGCCGCTTGCTTCCGTGCGGATTCTGAATTTGGCGGAGCAGGGCGACTGGGGAAAATCTGCCGCGCTGGCATTGATTCTGACGCTCGTAACCTTTATGATTCTAGGAGCGGGAAATTGCGTGGCAAAGCGATTCCGCAAACGGATTTGGAGTGCATGATGACAGGCGCGACGCTTTCTTTGGAGCATATCAATTTCTCATTCGGAAAGACGATGGCGGTCAGTGATTTTTCGCTTGAAGTTGCGGCGGGAAGTTTTACTACGTTGCTCGGCCCAAGTGGCTGCGGAAAAACCACGCTTTTGCGCCTGATTTCGGGCTTTTTGCAGGCGGACAGTGGCAGTATAAAAATTAATGGAGTTGACCAGAAAAATGTCGCCCCCGATAAGCGTAAGGTAGGCATGGTGTTTCAGGACTACGCGCTGTTTCCTCATCTGACGGTGGAGCAGAATCTCCTGTACGGACTGAGGATTCAGAAAAAGCCCAAGGATGAAGCCTACGCACTCATTCATCAGGCGGCGCGGATTTTGGGCATCGCAAATCTTTTGGAACGCTATCCGCATGAACTAAGTGGCGGTCAGCAGCAACGGGTTGCCCTTGGGCGCGCGCTTGCCCTAAAACCACTCATTCTGCTGATGGACGAACCTCTTTCCAGCCTTGACGCAAAACTGCGCGCGCTCGTGCGGGAAGAATTGTCCGACATTCAGCGAAGCCTTGGCATTACCACCGTGTACGTGACGCACGATCAGGAAGAGGCTCTTTCGCTTTCGGACAGCATTGCCGTCATCAACCACGGCGCGTTGCAGCAGACAGGAACGCCCCAGCAGGTTTATTTTACTCCCGCAAATACATTTGTCGCCGATTTTGTAGGACGCGCAAATTTTATCGACCACGACGGAAAGACGCAGATGGTTCGTCCGGAGTGGTTCTCGATTACGGCTTCTGGCGAGGATGCGATTTTGGAGGGGCAGGTTCAGTCATCTTCATTTTTAGGCGCGACAATCCGCTACAGAATACGATGCGATGCTGTTGCCGGCGGAATAGCGATTGCGGACATTGCTACCACTGATGGCGCACCTCTTCCTATAGGAACACGGGTTCATCTTGCCGCTACGAAGATGTATTGCATGTAAGATTTTCACGGCATTTAACCCTAGTTTTACCCTTGCCCGCACACGAGGTTTGATTTATACTAAGGGTGATGAAAAGATTTTTTCCTCTCGTCGCAGTATTTTTTCTTTCTCTTGGACTGTTTGCGCAGTCGCCGGAATTTCCTTCACTGGAGCCGACCTTTGTGTATGAGACTCTGACCGATTTGCTTACGGGCGAAGACGTGATTCGCGCGGGGCTGGAATTTTCGCTGTGTCCGCAGGATTCCCCGATGGGAGAATTTGTGATTGCGAAGTACAAGGAACTGGAGGCGGCGGTTACTGTTGACGATTTTTTGCTGTTGCCGCAGGATGAGCGGGGAGAAAAAATTCTTACGATGATGTATGAGCGCATACTGAACCAATATGTCGCCGACCAGACGAAAATTGACACGATGTTTTCTACGGGAACGTATAATTGCGTTTCTTCCAGTATGCTGTTTTTTGCGCTGGCGAAGGCTGCGGGTCTGTCTGTTGCGGGGCAGGAAACACCCGACCATGCTTTCTGTTCGGTGTATGTGGACGGAAAAAAAATTGACGTGGAGACAACGAACCCCGGTGGATTCAATCCCGGCACAAAAAAACTGGTGGAGCAGACTGAAAAAAGCACGAAATATTTTATCGTGCCAAAAAAGTACTATTCCGGGCGCAAGGAAGTCGGCGAGCGCAAATTTGTCAGCCTGGTGGGACGCAATCTGGTCAGTTTTATGAACGAAAAAAACAATTACGCTCAGGCAGTTCCGCTTTCTGCCGCACGAATGTTGTTCGCCGAAACTGCAAGCGCAAAGGATTCCGCCGATATTCGTTCTGACTTTGACATGGTTGCGGGAAATTTTGCGGCGTTTCTTGACAAGAAATACAATCAGTCGGAGCGGGCGATGGATTGGCTTGATGCCGTGTACGAGCGATGGGGAAAATCTGCCGCCTTGCAGAAAAATTATGATACATCGGCCTACAACTGCGCAGTCAATTATCTGCGTGAAAAAGACTACAACAAGGCGAACGAGGCTTTTGAGGCGCATAAGCAGAATCTGACGGCAAAGAATGCGCTTAACATTCAGACGATGATTTTTACCGTTTATCTTGATGAAACGACAAAGACTTTGACTGATGACGAGGCGATTTCATTTTTGCACGGACAGCGGAACAATCCCCTTGCGAAGGAAAAATCCGTGGTGTCACATCTGAACACGTTGGAAGAATATGCATGGTATCAGAAAATCAAATCGCTTGCTGATGGCGGAAAATATTTGGAAGCCGCAAACCTTGCTGACGAGGCATTAAAAAATCTGCCCGCAAGTCGGAACTTAAAGACGATAAAAAATCAGTGCCTCAAAAATTATGCCATAGATGTTCACAATGAATTTGCGAATTTAGCTAATGCTGGAAAATATGAGGAAGCCCTTGCCGTCGTTCAAAAAGGACTGGAATTTGTTCCTGCGAATGCGATGCTGAAAGGTGATTTGAAAAAAATTCAGAATGTATTGCAGAAATAAAAAAGGGTATTCATAAGGATGCATACGGATGTAAAGGATGCATAAAGATGTCTGAAAAATCCCTATGAATCCTTTTTATCCTTTGCATCCTGTTGAATTTCTTACTCCCTGTTCAGAACCCAGCCGATAACGGCGATAATCCAACCAGCGAGGATGATGTAGAATCCGGGACCGAAGTTCAGCGTTGCTTTTGCGATGTTCTTTCCTGCGCTGCTTGTGTTGAATACCACGTACAGACCGCCAGCAATAGACACAATCAGCGAAATCAGTTTAAGCAGTCCCTGATTTTTTACGCTGATGAAAGAAAGCACGATGCCAGCAACTGCGCCACAGAATGCGAGCAATGAACCTGCTTTGAGGATGCCGTTGCTGTCGCTTGTGATGATACTGAATGCGGTTGAGCCGTTCAAGCCGAACAATTTTGTTGTTGAGAGCGGAAAAAAGCATCCGATTACAACGAGTGCCAGTCCGCAGACGAAAAGATAACTCAGTGGAGAGTTTGATTTCTTTGCCATTTTTAACTCCTTTATGACATAGAGATATTTTATTTTATCACAGGACTATGATTTTCGCAATGGCAAAATGTATTTTACGCAGGACAACCGAATTATAAATTTTTCGCAAAGAAATGGCTGGACAAAAGCGTTACAGAATTTCTTGCAGAAAAATACGTTTCAAAATCCATGCGGAAAAGAGCGCGATTCCTCCGCATAAAAGCAAAATCTGCCAGAAAGAGTCGGTGGTGGTGCGTACATAATAAGTCTGCTGTACGGTTTCGCGCTGACTGATTGCGGAAAGTGCGTCTGCTAATGCCGCTGTGTTCTCTACGCCAAAATATTGTCCGCTCGCCAGCCGTGCAATTTCTTCCAGAGGTGCGCTGTCAAAATCGGATTCGTAATATCCTGAGCGGACTCGTCCAGTTTCTGGGTCGATGTATTCAATCGGTACTGCTCCGCGAGTGCCAATGCCAAAGGTGTAAAGCGTAATGCCGTTGTCCGCCGCCAGTTTTGCCGCTGTCTCAGGATGAATTGACCCAGCATTATTCTCCCCATCGGTAATCAGCACGATACATTTTTTTGGCGCAGAAGATGAAATTAGATGGTACACGGCGGAACTCAGTCCCACGCCTATTGCAGAACCTTCTCCCAGTCCTCCCGGAGCAAGGGTGTCAAGCCGCCGCAAAAACAAGTCATGGTCACTTGTCGGGGGAACGACTGCCGCCGCTTCGCTTGCCATAGCAACTATGCCAAATGACGCTCCTCTGTTGGCATTTACCAGCGTATGAATTCCCGTTTTTGCCGCTTCCAGACGAGTCATACCTGCGATGTCTTTTGCCGCCATAGAAGGACTGGTGTCCAGTACAAACAGAATGTCCGTTCCCTTTGACGTGTAGACTTTTTCCTGATGATGCACAACGGGATTTGCAAGTGCGCCCACCAGAAGAACATAGCCGGAAAAACAAAGCACATCCGCCAGCACCGACAGAAAGTGCCGCGCCGTGCCACTCCATGCAAACGTCTTTCCGCCCCAGTCCGAAAGGGTAAGCGGAAACGAGATTCGCTTGAACACGCCGACCTTGCGAAGTACAAACAGTGAAAAAATAGGAAGCAGAAGCAAAAACGCGACGGGATTTTCAACGGTGAACATTTGCGCCTCCTATGTCTTCCACACTTTTCGTCGCCGCTTCCAAAAGCGTTTCCCTCTCGCCCGCATCCAGTGCGGCATGAGCATAGCGGATGTAATCAGTTCTGTTGAAAAGATACATAATCCGCTGTACTGAGTCTTCTTGCTCTTTGGATAACTCTCCGCCGCAGATTTCTTCAAAAACGGCATACAAATCGGCGGAATTGACAGGGGCAAAATCGTGGCAAAAGCGTTTTGAAAGATACTCGCGCAAAATGTGCTGAATCACGGCGCAAAAACGGGTGTCGTCAAGGGAATCGGTTTTTGCCGCAAGCGTACGCAGTTTTTTGAGCGCGATACGCATATTTTTTTTGATGCGCCGTTCTTCGCGGCTCTTGGTAAAAAAATCCGCGATGGCGGGAATATGGAACAGCGCGAACACCGCAAGACCAAGCAGAAGGATAAAAACCACTCCGAGTATTGCAAGTATCGCCGTTGTTCCTGGAACGACAAGGGGTGGGGCTGGAGGACGGAAACTGGATGCGCCTGTTTTTTCCACTACTGATTGTATCTCGATTGGGTTCAAATCAATCAGGTAATCTTGCAGTATGAAAGGCGCAAAGTCAATTTGTCCTGCTTTCCAGCCTATCAGAGAGAGCGAAAGCGTGTATTCGGAATCAAAACGGTCAAGAGTTGCCGAAAGAACCGTACACTGCTCACTTTGAGAGGCAAAAACAGGCATATCAACAGGCAAATTTTTGTGCGTCTCTTCGTTTTCCATTAGGTTTGAGTCCGTGTGAAAAATGTAACGCAATTCCGCAGTGTCTCCTATGCAAGGTTTTTCAGGCATAAAAATTTGCACGGAATCGTCGGGAGAAGCAGCGCAGAGGGGAGAGATAAGCACGAGCAAACCAAAAAAACACAAATGCAGCCTTTTCATGTGCGCCCCCGCTGAGAGAAAAAGCGTGAGAGAACCATCAATGGGTCTTCCGTTGTGGAGAGCGTAAGAGGATAAGAACCATGACGCATACATTCAGTCTGCCAGAATTCCGAACGCTGGCGATTGTCATCGAACCAGACGCGCGCAAAATGCGATGACGATGTGGGGAGCAGACGCAAATCACCAGTTTCGCTGTCCTTAAAGGGAATGGTGCCGATTGCAGGAAGTTCCGTATCGCTGGGGTCAGTCACACGAACGGCAACCACATCATGCTTGTGCGAAAGACGCGCCATCGGCTGAATCCACTCGCTCGTACGGAAATCGGAGAACACAAAAATGAGCGACTGCTTTTTGAGTATTTTTCCCGCGCCGTTCAACGCATTTGCCAGCACCGAGCCAGGAATGATTTTATCGCTCACGCTGTCCAGCTGAGAAAAAATGGTCATCACTTGATTTCGACCAGTTTTTGGCGCATAAGAATAACGGATTTTTCCGTCAAAGAAGACTGCACCAACCGCGCTGGCATTCTGTTCCGCCGCAAGCAAAAGCAATGCCGCCGCCTCGCTCGCCGTTTCGATTCTGCTTTTTCCGTGAGAGCCTGCGAACATTGAGGCAGAACGGTCAAGCACAAAAAATACCTGAAGTTCGCGGTCTTCCTCATACTGCTTTATAAAAGCCTTTCCCATGCGGGCGGTCACATTCCAGTCAATCGAGCGCACATTATCATCGGGAAGATACTCGCGCACCCCGCTGAACTCAATGCCCTGCCCACGGTAGAGGGACTTGAACGAGCCGTTTCTCATGTTGTCCGCAATCGCGCTCGCGGCAAGACGCAAAAGCATTGCCCTGCGAACCAGACGATTGCGGTCTTCGTCAAGGATTTTCGCCATCAGTATTGTTATTCCATTTCGGCGAGTGCAGCCTTCGCCTTTTCAAAGCCATTTTGTGCGGCTATGGAAAACCATTTTTTTGCTTCGGCGGCATTTTTCTTTACGCCGATGCCGTCACGGTATGCCACAGCCACATCATACTGGCAGGGCGGATAGCCGTTTTTTGCCCCAGCCTCAAAATTCTTGAATGCCTTTTTCTCGCTTTTGGAAACGCCCAGCCCCTGCTCATACATGTGACCGATTACATCGTATGCCTCGCGCGCACCCAGTTTCTCGGCCTTCTTGTAGCAATCCATCGCTTTCCTGTAGTCCTGCTGAACGCCAAATCCGTTCCGATACATTTC
This sequence comes from Treponema sp., assembly GCA_017449285.1. Classification (GTDB taxonomy): domain Bacteria; phylum Spirochaetota; class Spirochaetia; order Treponematales; family Treponemataceae; genus Treponema_D. The sequence goes on along the minus strand of JAFSJX010000043.1, from coordinate 63,193 downwards.
TCCGATATTCAGGTAGGCATAGGTGTTGTTCTGCGCGGCGGAAAGGTCGAACCAATGCAATGCCTTTCGGTAATCCTTCGGAACGCCCTTGCCGTCCAAATACAGGCAGCCCAAATTGTTCTGCGCTTTCTGATAATTCTGTTCCGCAGAGAGCGTATACCAATGCAACGCCTGCTCGTAATCCTGTGCAACACCCTCACCCAGCGCATAGCACCGTCCTAAATGAAACTGAAAATGCGGATTCCCAGCCTCAGCAAGCGGACGGATTTCTTCTGGATTGACCTTGTTCTCCAACACATTTTCTGTCGATGCTTCAGAAGAAAGCTTGGCAAGGTCGGCATTCAGCGTATCCATCGGGCTAGATTTTCCTCCACCCGAATTGAGAATGTCCTTGATTTCATCAGTCGTAACGCGGAATTCATAGGATTTGTCAGGATAGTCGAAACCTTTCCCCTGTCTGCCATCAGAAAACATGTTCTCTCCGAATCCAAGTGCCGCCGTCACCAGTGTGACCGCCACGACAAATCCTTTCTTTTTGTTCATAATACGCTTCTCCTTTTTTGCGCGGAAATTTATTTTAGGTTATCTTTCCCGCCACTTTTTCGCACGAATGGCGATATTTTTCTCTAGGCATTCGCTGTAAAGCCAAGGCTCGCAACTGTGGATGTCGCCAACATTGAGGAAGTTGCGATAAGGTCTGTACTCAGAGCCATCGTAGCCAGCGACCACCAGCACGTGATGTTCCGGTGAAAGCGTAACGGTAATCGTGCCGTTCAGCGTGGCGGGTATGTCGTCAGTGCGCCAGTTCACCGGGTTTATGGCGATGCACGAGGCGGAAATGACGGGAATGATTTCTTTTCCCGTCTGCATGGCGACATTATTGCTTGCGCATGAGGCGAATACAACTGCACAAAGAATTGCGGTCGCAACAAAAAGCCGCCGTGTAAAAATCATGCTTCTTTTCATGGCACTTCTCTTCCATACGGTTATGATTTCATCACTTTTTCGCAAGAGTAACCGAACTCACATCAATCGTATTTTTTGTCACCGTAAGACTGGGGCTACCTTCAAGAACATAGTCTGAACCAGACTTAGTCACCGTAGCTTTGACAAGAACTGTCCAATTGTCATCAGTATATAACAGTTGATGCAGATTAAAGGAAATCATGTCAATCGTCACTTTCGGTGTGAGCGAAGAAAAATCGGTGACGGTAGCAGAATCGCACACATACAGAGAGAGTTTTTTATCTGTTTCTGCAATGACAGCATACAAATATTTGTTTTCATTGTTGATTGCAACCACAGAAGTATATGTGCCGGGAACACTTTTTAGTATGGGTGTCCAATTGCTGATTGTTGCCGCTTCAAGAAGTGAGACGCTTGTTGTGGAACTTGAACCTGCCAACATGTCATTTTCCCACATCCACAAGTCGCTTCCTTCAAAATTAAAATTATACGCAGCTTTCCAACCTCCATAGTAAAACCAGTCTTTTGTCGCGTTTGCCTTGGTAATGATGTCGCCATCCAGCGCAGTTTGCTCAGTCTTATAGCGCACATACGCCCCCAAGCCCGAAAACCTGTACATCGTTGCCTCTTGTTTTGCAACATCAACATGAATGACGACATTTGCCTTTCCCGAAGTATACATCCAGTCACCGCCATCTATAAGCACAAGTCCGGGTTCCGTCGATGGCTTCTGCGGAATGGTGTCGCCCGTATCTGGTGGATTGATAATGGTGGTAGAGGTATCATCGTTGTTGTCACATCCCATCATGCCAAAAGTCATAAGTCCTGTAGCAATAGCCGCAAAAATCATTTTTCCTGTTTTTTTCATACTTTCTTCTCCTAGGTTATCAGTTTTTTTCTGTTAGAACAGTATATGTGTTTTGACAATAAACATCAAAAACAATCAGCAAAAAACAAAAACATTACGGAAGCGGCACAAGGTTCAGAATCCGCGTGATGATGTCGTCCGCCGTTACGCCGTCCGCAGCCGCCTCATAGGAAAGCACCAGCCGGTGACGCAATACCGCGGGGGCAGCCGCCTTTACATCCTCGGGCAAAACAAAAGACCGCCCCGCAAAAAGAGCGTACACCTTGGCACACTGCAGGAGGGCAATTCCCGAGCGCGGAGAAGCACCGTAACTGATGTAGCGGGCAACGTCGTCTTTCTTGACGCTCGAAACCGCAAGCCGTCCGCCCGCCTTTTTCTCTACCGCCGGGCGCGTCACCGCCACCAGAGAAACGATGTATTCCACGATTCTGTCGTCGCAGGTCACTTTGTCAAGGAGGGCACGGCATTCGGAAAGTTTTTTTGCGTCCAGAACCTTGTCTACACGCACATCAGCCGCACGTCCCGCAGTCTTTACAATCTGCACTTCTTCCTGCGCCGTGGGATAGGTGACGATCAGTTTGAGAAGAAAGCGGTCAAGCTCGGCTTCGGGAAGGTTGTAGGTGCCCTCCTGCTCAATCGGGTTCTGCGTGGCAAGCACAAGGAACGGCTCCGGCAGATGGTATGTTTCCTCGCCAATCGTCACCTGATGCTCCGCCATCGCCTCCAAAAGCGCGCTCTGCACCTTCGCGGGCGAACGGTTGATTTCGTCAGCAAGCACCACGTTCGTAAAGACCGGCCCCTTGCGCACCGTAAAACGTCCGCTCTGACTCTCGTAAATCAACGTGCCGCTCACATCGGCAGGAAGCAGGTCCGGCGTAAACTGAATCCGCTTAAAATCCAGCCCGGAAATCTCCGCGAACGTCTTCACAGCCAGCGTCTTCGCCAGCCCCGGCACGCCCTCCAAAAGAATATGTCCGCCCGTCAAAAGGGCAATCAGAATGCCGTCAATCACGTTCTGCTGCCCAATCACACGCTTAGCCGCCTCAGTCCGCACCGCGTCCAACAATTTCTTACAAGACTCAAAATCGCTCATAGGGAGAGTATAGCACAGATACGGCTTTTTGCACAGATACGGGGAAATGTGTGTGCGCGCCCTCACTCAAACCAGTTTTCCAGCAGAAGCGGCGACACCGCCTGAATCGGCTCAAAATGCTTTGTGTTGCGCGTCACCAAAATCATGCCGTTTGCGACGGCAATGGCGGCAATCTGCGTGTCCTGAAAATCTATCGGCTTCCCCGCCTCGCGCAAGCGGGAGCGAATGTCCGCCTGAATCCACGCCGCATGATTGTCGTAGTGAATGATGTCGTAACGCGACTGGACATCATCCACCAGATTTTCAAACAGCAACATTTTTTTCTTGCCTTCTGCCATCGACTGCACTCCAAAAAGCAGTTCGTTCCATACCGTCGAAGGAAGCGCACAAAATCGTTCATACATCGCCAGTCTTTTGACCACTGTTTTGCTAGGAAGCGGTTTCATTATTTCAGAAACAACATTGGTATCAAGCAGATAATATGGGCGAATCATTTTTCATCCTCCTCGTAGTCAAAATCGTCAAAGATATGCTCGGAATCAGGCCTGCCAAAATAATTCCTGTCGCGCAGACTGTCAAAGTATTCTGTATAGTCAAAATCATCGTCCTCAAGCCCATATTCCCTGCGACGCTCCTGCAAGCATTCCACAAGACTTTTTTCTTTCGGCGCGCTTTGCTTCAACTCCTCAAAATCTTCCTTAGAAATAATGTAGGCGACCACTTCATTCCGCCGCGTAATCGGCACAGGTCCCTCCGTCTCCGCCAGATGAATATAAAAGGGCAGCCTGTTCTTTGCCTGAAAGACTGGAACCGCATTGCACATACGCACCTCCTCGCACAAGATAGTTTTATCCTATCATCAGAATAGCCATCTGTCAACAATATAGCCATTTCTCTTATTCCTTGGAGGGGCGAAGTCTCGCCCCTAGGCTCAGCCTGCGTCTTCGCCATACCCCACTCTAACGGGGCAATCATTATGCTTTTCAGCCCCGTAACGCCCCGCGAGTTTTCTGTGCGAATAACGCTCTCCAAAATTGCATAAATATGCAGAAATTTTATTGACTATGTATAAAATTTACGATTTAATGAATATAGTATGAATCCTTTGGCACAAGAATTGAACGACACGCTCGCGGGAACAATTGCGGGCGAACTGCTTTCTGACTTGGGAAAGCGCATGTATTTTCCGCGCGGCATTATTGCGCAGGGGGGCGAGGCAAAAAAACTCGGGTATATGGCGAACGCAACCATCGGCATGACGGTGGTGAACGGGAAACCCGCTATCTTGGAAGCCGTCCACAAAAATGCGCCCGACCTTTCCAGCGCAGAACTGGTCGCATACTCGCCTACCGCAGGTAATCCCGATTTGCGGGCGGCGTGGAAAGAAAGCCTGTCCGTCAAAAATCCGTCGCTTAAAGGCAAATCTTTTTCGCTTCCCGTCGTCGTTCCTGGTCTGACCGCAGGCATCTCTTATCTTGCGGATTTGTTTGTAGACAGCACAAAACCACTTCTTGCCGCAAATCCCAGTTGGGATAATTATTCGCTGGTGATAGAAACCCGCCGTGGCGCAGAACTGCATCAGTTCTCCATGTTCAAGGACGGCGGCTTCAATCTTTCCGCATTTGAGGTCGCCCTTGCGGAAGAGGCAAAATCTGGCTCAGTCCGTGTCCTCTTGAATTTCCCGCAGAACCCTAGTGGCTACAGCCCCACAAACAGCGAGGCAAAGCAGATTCTTTCCATTATAAAGGCACAGGCAGACAAGGGCACAAAGATACTCGTCTGGTGTGATGACGCTTATTTCGGGCTGAACTACGAAGACGACATCTATCCACAGTCGCTGTTTGCCGAACTCTGCGACATGCACCAGAATATTCTTGCGGTCAAAATTGACGGACCGACAAAAGAAGATTTCGTGTGGGGATTTCGCTGCGGCTTCCTTACGTTCGGCTCAAAAAATATGACCGATGACCATTACGACGCGCTGATAAAAAAACTGATGGGACTCATCCGCTCGTCCGTTTCCTGCTCGTCAACCATTCCGCAGAGCATGTTGCTCCGCGCGTTCAAGGATTCGCAACTTGAATCACAGAAAAAAGCCATGCGCGATATGCTGGAACGCCGCTATCAGTTGGTGCGCAAATTCGTCAACATGCACTCGTCAAAAGTTCTGGAGGCGCTTCCGTTCAATTCGGGGTATTTTATGAGTTTCCATGTAAATGGTCTGGACGCAGAAGTCCTAAGAAAAACGTTGCTGACGGAAAAAGGAATCGGCACTATTTCAATTGACTCACAAACTCTTCGTGTGGCGTTCTCCAGCGTAGACGAGGACAAAATTGCGGACGTGTATGCAGAAATCTATGCGAGCGCGGAAGCCCTTGCAAAATAAAGCGGTTGCCGCAGTCAGTTGTATCTTTCTCGTTCTTTGTACGCTGACAGGATGTAATGTGCGGCGTGAAAAACCGATTATTATTTGGACAGACCGCGCGGAAATTGCTTCGTATGTGGAGTTGTTCAATGCAAGGCAGACAAAGGCTCAGGCGGTCGTTGTTTATAAATCTCCATTGGTCAGCGCGCTTCCGCCTGCAAAAGACGAGGCAAATCCCGACATTGTAATCGGTTCATGGCTCAAAGATTCCCGGCTCAAAAAGAATTTTCTGCCGCTGGAAAGTCTGCTCACTCCCAAAGACATAAATCCGAACACGGTATATCCCACGCTCCTTTCCTACGGGAAAAAAGGCATTCACCACTATCTGCTGCCGGTCGGCTTTAACCTGCCGCTTGTTATTTTCTCTGGAAAAAATGCGGAGCAGATTCCCGATGCCTATATGCTTACCACTGATGAAATTCGTGATACTGCCGCCGCATTCAACACGAAAAATGAACACGGTATTTACACGAACATGGGATTTGCGCCTTCATGGAACGCAGATTTTCTTTATATCACCGCAAAGATGAACGGTCTTCAGTTTCAGGAAAAAGGCGCATCATATCTGTGGGATGAGTCAATTCTCCGCAAAACGGTCGCCTACCTAAAAAACTGGACGAAAGAAAACAACACTTCTACCACCGCAGAACAGGATTTTGCGTTCAAATATCTTTACACGCCAGATTATCGTCAGGTAGAAAGTAACCGCTGTTTGTTCGCCTATACTTCCAGCGAAGATTTGTTCAAAGTCCCTTATGAGCAGTTGGGCAACATTGATTTCCGCTGGCTGGCAAAAGACGACAAAATTACCGCAAAAGACGACATTGTGATGATGGGCATTTATTCTGGCTCGTACAACACGCGTAGCGCGCAAGAATTCGTCATCTGGCTTATGCAGGAATCCACGCAGAAAGCCATCCTTGAGCGCACCGAATCCATGCAACTGAACATCAACACGTTCGGCATTGCCGGCGGATTCTCTTCGATTCAGTCTGTGAACGAGCGCATTTTCCCCACTTTCTATCGCAACCTTTTGGGAAATCTGCCCGCCAAGGACGCGATTCAGCCGCCACCATCTTTTCCCTTGCGCTGGAACAGTTTTAAGGAGCGGGTAGTCATTCCTTACCTCAAGGACGCGACTAGCACAGACCTCAACGAAATACAATCTTTGGACGACAGGATTACCGTTTGGCTTATGCAGTTTGACTAAACTATTTTTCCCGCGCGCCGATACTTTTTATAGAAGTAAAAGTGGGAGAAGCGAGGTCGGTATGTCAAACGCAATTTCTTTGAACGCATACAGTTACAATAATTTTACCTCTGGTATTGGCGGAAAACTCTATGTTCCCGTAAAGCCATCTTCTGTTGTATACGCTCAGTTTGACCACATCTCAGGTTTTCCCGCAAAGTCAAACCAAAACGGTGTGTCCGTCAGCAAGATTCAGATTCTCAATTCGCTGATTAACCAACTTGTTACGATGAAGAACACACCCAAAGTTCAACCCGATGTCAATATGTCAAATGACCAGATGGACGCGATGATTAAAAATTATCAGGAACAGATTCAGACCTCTATGCAGATGTCACAGGCAACTGGTTACGGACTTGCAGGGGTAGCCCCCCAGAGCGGCGCACTTTTCAGCGTAAACGTGTAAAACACGCACCAAAACGCCCCGACTTTGGCAATTTTATTCTCTTTTGTATGCCTTTTTTTCCTTGCTGAATTTTTCCCTTGCAAATCCACAGAAGTATGTTGTACTAACAGCATGAAGCGCGAAAAAGCACGGACGCATAATAAAAATGCTATGATTTTGATGGGGGGGGGTATACTCTCCGCATAGTTTTTCGCGCATACACAGCATCGCTATTTTCGTTCAGAAGGACGCAGGCTTAAAGTCATAGGATTTTAACTCTGCGTCCTTTTTGCGTCTATGTGCGGTATGAAAAAACGGTGCCAGACGGCGCACAAAACAGGAGGAACAGATGAAACATCTGACAAAATGTGCCGTGATTCTTTCGGTATTGGTACTTGTACTCGGCTTTGTGTCGTGCAGCAGCAATGATGACGAAAGTGACATAGTACCGACAAAAGTAAAGCCAGATGCCGTGGGTGACATAGTGTTGAGCGATGGCACGGCATCAAACGATATGGCAAAAGGATATATAACGCGGATTACCGCGCTCTACTGTACGCCGAGTACCACTGCGGCAGAAACAGCGACTTTTGAAGGTACGATAGATGGCAGCACGGAACTTAGCAGTTATTACTGGTCTTCAAGTCAGGCAATCGACGAATACAACCCAAATGTGGCATGGAGTATCCTTTTCGATAATGGCACTCTGGTAAAAATAAGTAATAAGAGTAGCTATCGCGCAGTCTGCGCAATCCGTACTTTCTAGTAGGTTGAATGTCGAGTTTTATCAGCACCTACAGCAAAAATGTGTATGCTTCCACATATTTGAATCAACCTGCAAGAAAACTCGACATTCAGCACTCTTTGTACAAAGCGTAGCCAATCAGTGCGCCTTTTGCTGCCTACGCCCACAGAAGCCACAGCACGATTGCCGCAGCGGCCGTCGTAATCACTGTGAATGTACCGCCGATTTTTAGCCAACCGCCAAAATTTATCGGATAGCCTTCTTTCTTGAGGATTCCCATGCTCACCACATTCGCGCTTGCGCCAAACGGAGTCAGGTTTCCGCCAAGGCAACTGCCCACCAGAAGCGCGAACATATACAATTCCTTGCTGATTCCCATGTTTACCGCAAGACTTCCCGCGACAGGCAGCATGACGATGATGTAGGGAACGTTATCCACAAAGCCAGAAATGATGATGGAAACCGCAAGAATCAGAATGAAACCGACCACAATGCTTCCGCCAGTCGCCTTTGCAAGGAAAGCGGCGAAGTCTTCCAGCAAGCCAGTCTCACTGATTGCGCCCACCACCACAAAAATGCCAATCAAAAAGGCTATGGTTTCCCAGTCAAGCCCCTTTATCAGTTCCCATGTTTCTCCCGCGCCTTTTTTCTGCGCAATGAAATACCAGAGAATGCCAATCACACCTAGGGCGAAACAGTAGAGTCCCGAAAGATAGGCAAAATCCGTATGAATAAAGGAAATGCCCGCCAGTCCGAAAATGAGCGCAAGCAGAAGCAGTGCCGGCAAGGCAGAGATAATCGGCTCAGTCTCCACACTCGCCTTTTCCTTGTTGCGGGAGAAAATAATATAGAAGAAAATACATCCTGCAAGCAAGCCCGCCTGAATGATAAAGAAAATGGAAAGTTTGCCCTGATGAATGAAGAAGTCGTTGAAGTTGTAGCCCGCATAACTTGCAAAAATCATGCTCGGCGGGTCGCCAACCAGGGTGGCAGTTCCTTCCAGATTGGACATAACCGCAAGTCCTACCATAAAATAGGTGGGGTTCAGTTTCAGTTTGTGGCAGAGGGAAAGGGCAATGGGAGCCATGACCAGAACGGTCGCCACGTTTTCCACAAAAATGGAGATGATGCCTGTCATGGCAAGAATCAAAACGATTGCCACACCCGTACTGGGAGAAGCAGAGACAAGCGCGTCAGCAATCTTTGCGGGCACTTTGGAATACAGGAAGAGGGCGGCAATGGTCATACTGCCCACATAAATCATCAGCACATTCCAGTTTATGAGGGAAGAGAGCGAATGGAGAAGCGCAAAGGCATGTCCGTCGCCGTCAAAAATCCGCGCGGGAAAAATCGTACCCAGCACGACTGTAATCACCGCCGCCGCTGTTGTAAACCAGACTTTTTTATCCTGAAAGGCAATCACCAGCGTATACATTATTATGGCAATAACAAGCACAATCCATTTCAATTCCATAAAAATCTCCCATAAAAACAAAAAACCTTTTGCGCAAAAATGCATCTCGCATCTTCACGCAAAAGGTCTTGTCATCCGATTTTCGGACTTGCAGAAACAGACTTTCGTCGGGTATGTTGCTTCTGCAATAACGGCTACTCCCCTTTTGCAAAGTAGTAATTCTTTGTAACAAATTTTAGCACGATGTGTCAAGGGGAGGCTTTCCTTCACATATAAAATTCTTCATAATCGTGTTGAACAAACGCGCGTTTTCTACTATCATATACGGTGAATCGGGAACATCTGTGCATATAGTGGCACGACCCGTTTCCAGTCTTATAGGAGTTTTTATGACAATCGATTCAAAAGACATTGCAAAATCCATTAAGCACGCAAAGATTGCTGCATGGGTTAAAGAATGTGTTGAGATGTGTGAGCCAGACAGCGTTTTCCTGTGCGATGGTTCTACCAAAGAGTACGACACTTTGATGAAGAAATGTGTCGATGCAGGTCTTGCAATCCCGCTTAAGAAGAAAGAGAACAGTTTCTTGTTCCGCTCACTGCCGTCTGACGTTGCCCGTGTTGAGGCACGTACCTTTATTTCAGCAAAAACAGAAGAAGCAGCAGGCCCGACAAACCACTGGATTGACCCGGTTGAACTGAAAGCAACGATGAGAGGTCTGTACAAGGGCTGCATGCATGGTCGCACCATGTACATCATTCCGTTCTGCATGGGTCCTCTGGGAAGCCCGATTGCAAAGTACGGCATTGAGTTGACTGACTCAGAATACGTTGTTCTGAACATGGACATTATGACCCGCGCTGGCGATGCGGTATGGAAATACCTTGGCACTGACGGCGAATTCGTTCCCTGTCTGCACTCAGTCGGTAAGCCGCTCAACAACGGTGAGACTGACGGCGGCATTTGGCCGTGCGCTGACGTTGAGCACAAATACATCACTCAGTTCCCGGAAGAACGCCTGATTTGGTCTTACGGCTCAGGTTACGGCGGAAACGCACTGCTCGGAAAGAAGTGTTTTGCGCTCCGCATTGCTTCTGTCATCGCCCGCGACGAAGGCTGGCTGGCTGAGCACATGCTTATCCTTAAACTGACCAACCCCAAGGGCGAAGTCAAGTACGTGACCGGCGCATTCCCGTCAGCATGTGGAAAGACAAACCTCGCCATGTTGATTCCGACCATCCCCGGCTGGAAAGTCGAGACAATCGGTGATGACATCGCATGGATGAAGTTTGGCGATGACGGCCGTCTCTACGCTATCAACCCGGAGGCTGGTTTCTTTGGCGTAGCCCCCGGAACATCCGCAGAATCAAACAAGAACGCTCTTGTTTCAGCAGAAAAGAATACCATCTACACCAACTGTGCATTGACCGAAGACGGCGATGTCTGGTGGGAAGGCATTGGCTATCCTGCAAAGGGCAATCTGGTTGACTGGAAGGGTCAGACTCGCCCGGCATTCCCCAAGGACAAGGCTCCCAAGGGTGAAGAAATGGCTCATCCGAACGCACGCTTTACCGCTCCTGCAAAACAGTGTCCGTGTATCGCAAAAGAATGGGAAGACCCCAAAGGTGTTCCGATTTCTGCAATCCTGTTCGGCGGTCGCCGCCCGTCTACCGTTCCGCTGGTACATCAGGCCCGCAACTGGAACCACGGCGTATTCCTTGGCTCTATCGTCGGTTCAGAAATCACCGCGGCTTCTACAATCAATGCTGCTGAAGTCGGAAAAATCCGCCGCGACCCCTTCGCAATCCTGCCCTTCTGTGGATACAACATGGGCGACTACTTCGCACACTGGGTCAGCATCGGAAAGACTGCAGAAAAGAACGGAAAGGCTGACAAGCTGCCCAAGATTTTCTACGTCAACTGGTTCCGCAAGGACGAAAACAACAAGGATTTGCCGGGCGGATTTATGTGGCCGGGCTATGGCGACAACAGCCGCGTGCTCGCATGGATTTTCGACCGCTGTGACGGCGTAGACAACTGCGTGGACACTCCGATTGGATTTATGCCCAAGGAAGGCGCAATCAACACTGATGGTCTGGCAGACTACTACAAGAAGACCCTGCCTGAAATCACCAAGGTTGACAAGGAAGGCTGGCTCAAGGAAGTGGACGACATTCGAAACAATCATTATCCAAAATTTGGCAAACACCTGCCGAAGGAATTGTCGGACTGTCTGGACGACCTTGAGAAGAGGCTCAAGGCATAAACGAAGCCGCGAACGAGTTTTCGCGCAAGCGGAAACTCGGTAAGCAAGCGACAGCTTGCGGCAACCACTATCCGAAGTTCGGAAAGCACCTGCCGAAAGAATTAAACGATTGTCTTGATGACTTGGAAGCAAGACTTTCAAAATAAACCATGCGTTAGGGATTGTAGGGGCGTAAGTTGCCGCAAGGCAATGGAGCGCGGTTAGCGCGGAACCCCGAAAAGCCCGGCGGCGCGAGTTTTGGGTTTTCGCAAAGCGAATACGCAAAACTCGTGAAGTGAGCCGATTTGCGCAGCAAATCGCGCGAACGGCGAACGCCCAAATTTTTACGCTCCAGCCATTTGGTAATGCAGAAGGCTGGAGTTTTTTTGTGCGCAGGAAAATTTATTTTTGTTTCAAGCCGAACAGTGTTTTCCTCTTCAAAAATTCCTTGTGTTATCATATTTTTGCGTGTATAATTGATGATGGGGTAGGCGAGGGGTGCTTGTTCGGAGAAAGTAATGTTTAGAGATAATAAAAACCGTAGGCTCTTAAATATTCTCTTAATTGTTCTGTCGGCGGTTGGCATAATTGTCAGTGTCATTCTGCTTGGCTATACTTATGCTCAGTCTGAGGATGTATTTACCCCGCTGATTACCAAAAATGCTGTTTCTAATAAGCACGTTCTCTTCATCAGTTCTTACAGCGACACCCAAGACACTGTTCACGCACAGTTGCGTGGTCTTGAAAAAATATTTACCGAGAACGATGTCTATCTTGATGTTGAATACATGGATATGAAGAATTACAACAGCCTTGAAAATATCCAGTTGTTCTTCCAGACCATGCAGTATAAACTTTCCCATCACGAAAGATACGTTGCGGTCATTCTGGGAGATGATGCCGCGCTGCAATTTGCGATGAATTATCAGACGCAGCTGTTTTTCAACATACCGCTTATTTTTATGGGCATAAACGATTTTGATAGGGCGTACCGTGCCGCAGAGACTCCTTTTATCACTGGTTCAATGGAGAATTTTAATTTTTCAAAGATTATTGACGTTGCCATCAAACAAAATCCCATCGCCACAAAAATCATCGGCATTTACGATACGACGATTTCTGGGCGTGGCGATGAAAAGCAGTTTTTTTCTTTGCGAAACAAATATCCCGGTTATGCGTTTGAAGGAATCCGCACGTCAGATTATACCCGCCTTGAACTGGGCGAATTGATTTCTCAGTTTACGAATGACAGCATCGTTATTTGTATGAGTGCGTATGAGGACAAATTTGCCCAAAGTTATACGATTACCGAAACCGCCCAATTGTTCTATTCGTATGCGGCGATTCCGATTTACACAAAACTGTACGGTTCGGTGGGAAAGGGCTTTTTGGGCGGGTATCTGTACGATTTTGAGGAGGCAGGAACGTATTCCGCGATGGTTGCGGTACAAATCTTGAACGGCAAGGATATCGCCGCTTTTCCGCTCAAAGAGGATATCTCATCTCATTTTTACTTTGACTACTCCCTGATGAGGCATTATAATCTGGATGTTTCTGTTTTGCCGCGTGATACGATTCTGATAAACAGACAGCCGTCCTTCTGGACAAAATATGGTATTGTAGTCGTGCCGTTCTGCATCATCGTGCTTTCTCTGGGATTGCTGCTTGTTTTCCTTGTTTCGTATGCGCATCAGCTGAAAATTTCAACGAATACGGATTTGCTGACAAAACTACCGAACCGTGATGTTGCCCATGCGGAAGTAAAGGCTCTTATTCATCAGAAAAAAGATTTTTCCGTGGTCATGCTTGATATTGAGGACTTGAAGAGCATAAATGATTTTTATTCCTATGCATGCGGAGATTTTATTCTTCAGGAACTGGCGAATCGTCTGACTTCAATTCGGGATATGGGTGATTACACGGTTGCCCGCTATGGCGGAGATGAATTCGTGATGATTTGGAAGGAAAATCATCTGCACAAAAACAGTACGGTTCTCTTTTTGCTCAAACAATTGATTGTCGCGCCCTTTGAATACAAGACGAATCAGATTTTTATACGGACGAGCATTGGAATCGCAAACTACACCGAAAAAGAAGATTCCACGGTGGACGAATATTTTTCTGACGCGGACACTGCTTTGGAAGAGGCAAAAAAACTCGGCAAGAACAAGACGGTCTTTTTTACCGCGGAAATGCGGGAAGAAATTCAGACCAAACAGGAAATCGCAAAGATTCTGGAAAATGCCTGCAACAAAGAGGACGGTTTCTACGTGCTGTATCAGCCTCAGATAAATATTGCGACTGGCGAAATCCACGGCTACGAAGCCTTGTGCCGCCTAAAAACCGTCAAAATTTTTCCGGGTCAGTTTATTCCTGTGGCGGAAGAAAGCGGGCTGATGGCCAAAATTGGCAGAATTGTTACTGAGCAGGTTGTAAAGCAGATTGTGGAATGGCGCAAGAAAGGTTTGCCGCTACGAAAAGTTTCCATCAATTATTCGGTGGCGCAGATGGCGGACAAAGAATATCCCACGTACCTTAAAACGTTGCTGGATAAAAACGGCATTTCCCCAAATCTGATTGAAATCGAAATCACCGAGAGCCTTTTTATGGGAAACAAAAAACAGGCTTCCGAGTTGGCGAGCGATTTTAGGTCAATCGGTGTGCGGCTTGCGCTGGATGATTTTGGCACGGGCTATTCTTCGCTTTCATATCTGACGTACATTCCCGTGGAGACAATAAAACTTGACAAGACGCTGGTAGACACTTATTTGCAGGAAGGAAAAGAGAGTTTTATTGAAAATATCATCAATCTGGTTCATTCGCTCAATATGCGGCTGATTGTGGAAGGCGTTGAGCAGGAATGGCAATTCAAGATGCTCAAAAAATTGCGGGGCGATGTGATTCAGGGCTACTATTTTTCAAAGCCGATTCCCGGAAAAGAGGTTGAGACATTTGCCGTTGAAAATTGGGAATGATTTTAGCAGGCGTGAATGAGCGCAGGTGAATGCAAAAAAAACGAAAATATGCATTTTTTTTCCCCCCCCCTTTACAAATCAGGGCTTCTGGCATACAATTAAGATAGCAACAAAAGTGTAAAACCAAACACCATTGGAGTTGAGTGTGAAAGATATTTCACGAAAAACAGTGTTTCTTGCGCTTTGTACGGTTGCCAATTTGATTTGTGCCATCCTTATCACTCGTGTTGGGGGGCTTTCGGCACAGGTCATCAGAATCGGTGCATTTGGCATACCTCCCATATCGCTACAAGGTATTCTTTCCGCACTGCAGCAATTTACTTGTATATTGATTGTTTTTATCAGTTATAGGAACGGGATTTTCCTTGCGCTTGGTCTGTCTGTGATTTCGCTTGCTCGTGCGATTATTCCTATCATAAGATTTCATTCGCTTGCTCCGATTGCGGGAATGATGGGTACAGCCATCTCCATTTTCTCATTGGCTATTATTTATTCTTTCTATAAAAGGGCATCGGTCAACAGTCTTACGGATTTTATCACCGGGCTGCGCAATAGGCGGAGTTATGAAAAAGAGATGACCGAAAGACTCTGCGTGAACAGACCGTTCTGTCTTGCCTGTATCGAGATAGAGGATTTTAAGCAGATAAACACTGAATTTGGAATGCAGGTTGGGGATCGAATTCTTCAGCGCGTCGCAAAAAAGTTTTCCGCTTTGCTTGGCAAAGGTGATATGCTTTTTACGATTACCGGTCCGACGTTTGCAATCGTGTTTGACGGCGTAGAAAATGCCACTGTTGTGGAAGAAAAAATCAAGGACATCGTAAGACCTCAGCCTGTCGCTATTTCGTTTGCGCGCAATGAAAGTTCGGATGCAAGTAAAAAATGTGCGGTTTCGCTTGCGGCGGGGCTTGTCTACGTAGCGTCACCATCAGCGCTAAAAAAGAATGCCTCGGCAATCCTAAAAGATGCGGAAACCGCTATGCTTGCAACGCGAAATATGCAGGACAAAAAAATATGTATTTTTGATGAGGCGATGGAAAATGCCGAGGCAAAGCAAAAAGAGGCGGAATTCCTGATACATGAGGCTCTGGAGAAAGATTATTTTTATTTGGTTTACCAGCCGCAGTTTACGACGGGCAAAAAAGAATTGCGCGGTTTCGAGACGCTTATCCGCTGTAAAAAGCCTGATGGCGCGATTGTAAGTCCCGCATTTTTTATTCCAGCCGCAGAAAAAAGCAATCTGATTATGAAGATTGACGACTACGTTCTGCGCCGCGCAATGACGGAATTTAAGACGATTCTTGACTCCATGAAAAAAGCCTGCATTCTTTCCATTAATGTGTCGGCAAAAAATATCGGGAGTGAGAATTTTGCGGACAAAGTGTGGGCTTTGCTGCAGGAGACAAAATTTCCCGCACAAAATCTTGAGATTGAGATTACCGAGTATTCGTTCGCAGAATCAATGGAAACGACTATTGAGAATATCAATTCGCTCAAAGCACTGGGCGTACAGATTGCGCTTGATGACTTCGGCACGGGCTACACGTCAATTGCCCAGTTGATGAAACTTCCGGTCAACCTGCTTAAAATTGACAAGAGCCTGATTGACGATATCGAAACCAATCAGACAATGCGCGATATGGTGGACTCTGTTATTTACATGGGTCACATTATGAACTGTGAAGTGATTTCCGAAGGCGTGGAGAACGAAAACCAACTCGCCATGCTCAAAGAGCACAAGTGCGACTTTATTCAGGGCTTTGTGTGGGGTAAGCCGCAGTCTTTCTCTGACACAGAGCAATTGTGTTTGCAACAGGAAGCATAGGAAATGACCGACACGCAGCAATTTCTTTCCGAGGCAAAAAAAATCATCAAGCACGAGCGCGCGGACAATGGCGGACGCTATGACGCAAAACGAGCCTGTGAAAAAATCGTGCGCATGATGGAAAGCCGTAATTCCGCGCTGGGAGATTTGCCGCATTCCGTGGGCGATTTTTGGCTCAGCACATACATTCTTCCGTCCGCAAACATGGCGAACGAGCCGACAGACGACAATTTGCGGCGGCTTACGGCGTTCAACGCATTTCTTTCTGGCGAGGATGACGAGGCGGACTGTCTGACGGCGGACGACTGGAATCAACTGCAGGAACTGGTAAACTACGAGGCGGAAGATTTGCCGCTGGACGACCTTGAAAAAATGATGGGTATTATTGTAGAAAAAGGCGCGCTGTGATGGCTTTGTGCGCAAAACAAAACGAAACCACCTGCAATCCAAGCGGCAACAATGGCGATAGCGATGCAAGCGGCTGGTCGCAACAGGCTCTGTACGCCGCCTGCACCCAATGCCCCCGCTCATGTAAAATCGACCGTGCCAGCGGAAAGCGCGGATTCTGCGCGGAAAATGCCGGCCTGCGTATCGCCGTTGCCTGTCTGCACTTTGGCGAGGAGCCACTGATTACGGTGCATGGCGGAAGCGGAACGATTTTCCTTACGGGCTGTAATTTGCGCTGTGCGTTCTGCCAGAATTATCAGATTAGCCAGCAGGGAATGGGTCGCGCCGTTACCAAACAGGAATTTGCCGAAATCTGCCTTCGCTTGCAGGATGCGGGCGCAGAAAACATCAATTTGGTAACAGGTTCGCATCATATTCCTGTGCTTGCGGAAGGATTGTCCGAGGCGCGGCGGCAGGGGCTTACGCTTCCCGTCTGCTGGAATTCCAGCGGCTACGACAGCCCTGAAATGCTCGCTCTGCTTGACGGCTTGGTGACGATTTATCTTCCTGACCTTAAAACGCTTTCCCCCGTGCTTTCCCGCCAACTGTGCGCCGCCGAAGACTATGCCGAAAAGGCAAAAGCCGCGCTCAAATGGATGATAAGCCACAATCCGCTTAAAATTGTTGAGGTAGAAAAAAAAGGCGAGAAAAAAGAAAAAATGCTCCAAGGCGTGATTATTCGCCATCTGTTTTTGCCTGGCAGATTTGATGAAACTGCAGCAGTCCTCGACTGGCTCAAAAACAATGCGGACGGAAAGGCAATCATTTCGTTGATGAGCCAGTACACGCCTGTTCCGTTCAAGGACACCGAGAGCGAGCTTGCCCGCCGCACAAAAGCCCTGTCCGCCATCGAAAACCGTCTGGTCAACAAAAGCGAGGACGCAGACTTGCAGGATTTAATCGCCGCATACGACTTTGAGTATCTCTTCTATCAAGACCTGAGCGACGACACCAGCTGGCTTCCCGACTTCACAAGGACACAGCCCTTTTCCAACGCCCTCGCAAAACCTCTTTGGCACTGGAGAGACGGATTCTTAAACGATTAAAAACAAATGGCGGCGTTTTCCCCGTATTTTCCTGTGATTTTTTTTGACAAAACGGCAGTATCGGAGTACAATAGTATTGGTGTCAACGAAAATTCCAGCACCATTGTGACAAGGAGTGAGGTATGGAAAACATTAAAAAACTGTCCGCCGTTTTTGCGGCTCTTTTTCTTATGGCGGGCGTGTTTGCCGAGCCGAAATCAACGGGGCTTACCGACAGCGACGTAAAGAACTGGGCGAAAAATCTGGGCGCAATTCAGAAAGAATTTGACAAACTCAATCTGAACGATGAATCAATTGTGACCGCAAGCAAAAAGGACTATGCAAAAGCGGAATCCGTTCTGCAAAAATATGGCATTTCTGCCCCGAACAGCGTGGAAAAATATGCGATGATAAACCAATGCTCCGCGCTCCTTATGGGTGAGGACGAGATGGGCGGCGTTGACGCGCAGAGCATGGCGATGATGAAGTCAATGGGAATCGACCCATTCGCGCAGCTTAGGGCAAATATCAATTCCAAAGACTACAAGGTGGTTCAGGCGAACAAAAAGGCGGTCATCAGCGCGGCAAAAGGCTACGCGGACAGCATTCCGACCGATTCGGGAACGGATTATGGAGTACCCGACCCGTATGCGGAATCAGTGGCTATGAACAAAAAAATGGCACAACCAAAGATTGACGACATGAACAAAGCCGCCGTTCCCATAAAACAGGTATACGAGTATCTTACGACCGGCAAAAAAGCGGGGGCGGGAAAATTGTTGTACCCGACGGAAGACAAACAGAATGCCTCAAAATACAAGAAGCAGAAAATCGATGCGAAACAGTTGCCGATAGAAATCAATGGCTATGAAAGCAATCGATTTGAACAAACCGGTGGCATCAGCGAAGAAGAATTTGTAGATGAACTTACCGCAAGCATTGACCTGAAAAAAAACATTGCGACATTCACCCTTAAATGGGCAGAGGCGGAATTTAACAAAGATTTTGATGGCACAAGTTTTACTACATCGCCCATAAAAACGACGCAATTCTCCAAGACCGTAAAGACCGCGATAAAATCTGCGGAATTGTATATTTGGGAAAAGAATGCATGGGGCGGAATTTCCAAAGAATTCGTTCTTGCCACAAAAGAAGGCGCGGTCATTCATTTATGGAACATGATTAGTAACGACGGAAACGCCTATAGTTCCCGCGTTCAGTTTGGCGACATCAAAGCGCCGGAGGACACAAACTGGTACGAGGACAACGGAAACTGATGTTTGCAACCGCGGTATGAATCAGAGAAAATCTACTCTTGTTTCGGCATGACCAGCCTCAGATACAGCGGCATAAAAAGAAGAATCAGCACAAAGCCCGTAATCATGCTCAGTCCGAGCGAATGGAGGAACATCGGCACAAAGGGAATCTGTGCGCCGTGGCTGGTTGCCATGCGCCATGCGAGCGTGACCATTGCCAGCGTGATAATCGGCGTGTAAATCACATCGGAAATAAGCGTTTCGGCAAAGCGGGCAAGAAATGAGTGTGGCTTTAGTTTGAGAGCCGCGCAAACGCCGTCGCCCACTTTTTTCATCGGAACAAGAAAGCCAATAATCAGGCTGATGACGGTGCTGACGGCAAAACTCAGCAGAAACGTGGGAATCGTAAATCGTCCCGAAAGCAGATTGCCCTGTAATGACAAAAAGAAACTGAGCGTCACGCCCATCAGAATGCTCATCTTGCGTCCGATTTTCCTCATCATCTGCGCTCGTGCGATGGACTCGGTCTGCATTGCCTGTGAATCTGGCGCATCCTGCTGATTTTTCATTCCCTGCGCATTTTCGTTTTCCATAAAAGTCTCCCTCTGTGCGGTCACTGCCAGCACAACATTGTTTCTACAATTATACTATGACCTTTCACTTTTTGCCATCACAAAATGCGCGGACGGCTACTTCTGACAACAAATCCGTAAGTCTGACGAATGAATCAAACACAGGAAAACTACGCAGACGGAAAAATTACAGTTCCAGCGTTCCAATCACCGTGTTGTCGTCATCTGTCGGCCCTTTTGTCGGTACAGCGTCATACGGAGTGCGCATAACAGGCTTTTTGAATCGGGGAGAATCATTGTCGATTTCTTCAAGACGGGCTTTTCTGGCTCGCTCACGTAATTTTTCCGGGGTGAACAGGGGCTTTTTCTCAGGTTTTTCTTCTATTGTCTTATCCATTTTATCAAAAGCGGCTTTTTTCACGGCACGTTTTTTGGGCGCGATTAAAAATCCGAACAGTGACCCGCACAATCCGCCCGCAATATGAGCGACCGTCGCCACATTCGCCGCCTTTGCACCGCCCAAAAGTTCCCGCCCAAGATAAATGGCAAGGACAAAAATGAACGAAACGGGAATCTCACCTTTTTCAATCGTAGAAAGCGAAGCCAGCACAATCAGCATAAAAACAATTCCGCTCGCACCGAGCAATCCCGCAGGAATCAGACAGGCGTTGATGACCCCCGTTACCAGAGCCGTTATCGTCATCATCAGCGCAAGCATGGGAGAGCCGTATCGTTCTTCCATCAGCGGACCTAAAAGCAGAATGAACGCAAAATTCCCCAGCAGATGATTCCAGTCCGCATGTCCGAACACATGGGTAAACAACCGCACAAAATTAAGCGGCTCATGGTAGTCAAACGGAGAACCCGGCGCAGTAAAAACCGCAGGAATCAGATGCTTCCCCAAAAGCGAGTCCATCAGCAGAATCAGCGCACAAAAAATCGCAAACGTCAGCGTAACCGGCGCATTATACGAAAGATGCCATCGTTTTTTCATAGTTTATTTTCGGAAAAAGTCTTCATGCAGTTTAGGTGGGGGGGAAGCCTTCCCCCTAGGCTCAGCCAACGGGGGCGCTTCGCTTTCCCGCAGTCTTCGCCATACCCCCTTCTCCTGGGGCTGCCGCCCCAAGCCCCGCTACCGAAACTTCGCCATCTCCATCTGGCAGAGTTGGTCACATCGCTCATTGTACTGCACGCCCGCATGTCCCTTTACCCACTGCCACGACACGTTCATGCTGGCGTTCAGTTCGTCCAGTTGCTGCCACAATTCTTGGTTCAGCACGGGCTTTTTTGCCGCCGTTTTCCAGCCGTTTTTCTTCCAGTTAAAAATCCAGCCCGTAATGCCGTTCTTCACGTACTGACTGTCGCTGTAGAGCGTTATCGGGCGACCGCTGAACCGTTCCGTGTTGCGGATTACCGACAGTGCCATGATTGCGGCGGTCAGTTCCATTTTGTTGTTCGTGGTTAGTTTGTCGCCGCCGCTCAGTTCCCGTGCCTCTCCGTCGGCAATCACCACGCAGCCCCAGCCGCCCGGACCGGGATTCCCGCTGCACCCGCCGTCCGTGTACACGACAATCGGCGAAGCGGATTTCATATCGTCAAAAGTCATGGAATCTCCTTGCAATTTTACTATACCATAAAATCAGTTTTTTTTTTCGATTTTTCTTGCCGATTCTCCGTATTTTTATTATTTTGAGTATGTACAAAATTTAAATAAGAAGTTGTCGGAATTTACGTTCAGATTCTGAAACAAGTTCAGAATGACTGGCAAAGTTCAGAATGGCGAATTTTTGAATCTGACACGAAAACGGCACTTCATAGGAGATACAACAAAAATGGCAAAGCAGTTGATTTTTAATGAAGACGCACGCAAGAAAATGTTGAGCGGCGTTGAGCAGATTTCACAGGCGGTCAAGGTGACGCTCGGTCCGTGTGGACGGCTTGTGATGTTGGACAAAAAATTTGGTGCGCCGACGATTACTAAAGACGGTGTTTCAGTGGCAAAGGAAGTTGAGCTCAAAGACCCCTTTGAAAACATGGGTGCGCAGTTGGTTCGCGAAGTTGCTTCCAAGACAAACGATGTTGCCGGTGACGGAACGACGACCGCTACCGTTTTGGCGTATGCAATCGTGCGTGAAGGGCTCAAATCAGTTTCTGCGGGCATGACACCGATTGAAATTAAGCGTGGCATTGACAAGGCGGTTTCTGTTGCTGTTGAAGCAATCAAGAAGAACAGCCGTGCGGTCAAAGGTGGTGAGGACATCACTCATGTCGCTACGATTTCCGCAAACAATGACCCCGAGATTGGTAAGATTCTGGCGGACGCAATCGAAAAGGTTGGCAAAGACGGCGTAATCACCGTGGAAGAGTCAAAGAACATGGACACCACCGTAAAGATTGTGGAAGGCATGCAGTTCGACCGTGGCTATATCTCATCATACTTTGTGACCGACCGCGAGCGCATGGAAGTAAACTACTCAGACGCTTTTGTTTTGATTCACGACAAGAAAATCAGCACGATGAAGGATTTGCTCCCGCTCTTGGAAAAAGTTGCCCAGACAGGAAAGCCGCTGGTAATCATCTGCGAGGACATGGACGGCGAGGCTCTGGCTACACTGGTTCTGAACTCAATCCGTGGCACGTTAAAGTGCGTGGCTGTAAAAGCTCCTGGATTCGGCGACCGCAGAAAGGAAATGCTGCAGGACATCGCAATCCTCACTGGCGGCACGGTGATTACCGAAGAACTTGGTCTGAAACTTGAGACTGCCGAACTTGACCAGTTGGGCCGCGTAAAGAGCGTAAAGATTGACAAGGACAACACGACACTGGTTGACGGAGCCGGAACAAAGAAGGCTATCAGCGACCGCGTTGCAGAAATCAAGGCTCAGGTGGAAAAATCTACATCTGACTACGACAAGGAAAAACTGAAAGAACGCCTTGCAAAACTCTCTGGTGGCGTTGCCGTAATCAACATCGGTGCAATCACAGAGACAGAAATGAAGGAAAAGAAGTTCCGTGTTGAAGACACCTTGGCGGCTACCCGCGCGGCTCTGGAAGAAGGCATTGTTTCTGGCGGCGGACTTGCATTGATTGACGCTGCAAAGGCTTTGACCGATGATGCCGCAAAGGATTTGAGCGATGATGCAAAGGTCGGCTTTAAAATCGTGCGCCGCGCACTGGAAGAGCCGATTCGCCAGATTGCCGAAAATGCCGGCACGGATGGAGCGGTTGTCGCAGATCGCGCAAAGAACGAGAAGAAGGGCGTGGGCTACAACGCTGCAAAGGACGAATGGGTGAACATGATGGACGCTGGTATCATCGACCCGGCAAAGGTGACGCGCAGCGCATTGCAGAATGCCGCTTCTATCGCGGGAATGCTTTTGACGACAGAATGTGCTATCGCCGATATTCCTGAGCCGCCCGCACCGCCGATGCCACCGCAGCCCGGCATGGGAATGGATTACTAAGGCACTGATTCCTACAGACGCAATCAGCATAAAACTCTGGTCTTTTGGGCAACCAAACGGCTGGAGTTTTTTCTTTTTTCTGCTATACTTATCCTATGCGAAAAAAATCGGTCGGAGTGATTTGCGCGGTGCTGTTTGCGCTTGCGGGGGGAACGGCTTTTTCAAAAACAAACGCATTGCCCTCTGTCAAAACACTTCCCGTTCCTCACGGGCTGTGGATTATGCGCCGCGCCTACCCCGATGTACTGTTTGAGGCGGAATTCGATTTTGCACGCCTTGACTGGCGCATTGATGTAACCGCACCCATATTCTACGAAAAGCACGGTAAAAGCAATGAAAAATACGCCACATTCTACTGGGCAAACGGTGCGCTTCTCCCCGAAAATGAACTGAAAAATCGCTCTAAATATTGGACGCTTTTGTATTACTATGCAGAAGAACTGCGTGACCCCGCCACGATGACCGAAAACGAGATTGAGCGGCTTCGTACGTTCAGTTCAATCGCCAACCGCAAGAACGGCGCAGGAACTCCTATGTTTTTCTTTGAATTTCTCTATGCCGCAAAAAGCCGCGCTATCATTGAAGACCACATCAAAACAATTACACTTTGGGGAAAGACGACAAAAGTGCATGAGCGGATTCTGCCCGCCCTGCGCCGTGTGGAAAGCCGCGTAAATACGCTTGCCAAAAATGATGAGGAAGTAAAGCGGTTTGTCACCAACTTGCGCTCTACGGATGCCTATTACTGGCGGCGTATTGCGGACACTAACCGCCTGTCGTTCCACAGCCTTGGTATTGCGGTAGACGTGTTGCCAAAAAACTGGCGCGGAAAGCAAATCTACTGGCTGTGGGCGCGCGATTATTACGGCTCGGACTGGATGCTTACCCCGCTTGAAAAACGATGGATGCCACCCGCGCCCGTCATCGCTATTTTTGAGGACGAAGGCTTTATCTGGGGCGGAAAATGGGGTATCTTCGACAATATGCACTTCGAGTATCACCCTGAATTGTTTGAAATGCGGAAAATGCGGGGGAGAGGCTTTTCCCCTAAAACGAAATAATTTCCTCATAGCACTCAATCGCAAACTGGTCGGTCATGCCGGAGATGAATTCAATCACACATTTCTGATATGAGTCGTTGTCGCTGATGTCAAACACCATCGGAGTTTCATAGCGGAGCGTTTTTTTTCGTTCGGGGGCATAATTTGTGTAGCGAATCAGCCAGTCCTCAAATGTTCTGCCTAATCTTGGATAATTGGCGAGCGCACGGGGAAGCCTGCCGTTTTTGGCAAATGTCTGCGCCCTCATCAGCGTGTCGTGGAGCGTTCCCAGCACATTGGAAGCATATTTCTGGAATTCGCGGAGCCGCCAGTGATTGTAAATGTTTGCGTAACTGAACCGTTTTAATTCCGTGATGAACCGAAAATATTGGTCGGAAAAACACAGCCCTTTTTCTGGCGAACTCTGCTCGCACAAGTCCACAATCATATCATTAATCAATACGGTTGTGTTCACCGCCTTTCCGCTTCGATGGCTTATTGGCTCTCCGTTCCGCATAATTCCTACGGTTTCTGCAACGATTTCACGCAACTGACGGTAGGAACCCATGTCCAGAATGTGATATGTCCGCGCGTCCTCAATGTCACGTCCCAAAAATGCAATTTTGTCGCTCAGTTTTACCACGCATCCTTCCCACGTGTACGGCTGAACCAATCCCGGTCTTTTGATGTCGTACAAATTGATTGCCTCATCGCGCGGATGAATTCCCTGCTGGTCAATTTCGCCACAGTGACAGATAAGCCCGTCACGTACCGCATACGTCAAATTGAGCGGCTTTTCCGCGCCGTCAGGGGTCTGCAAGGTCTCAATATAATCCGCAAAAAAAAGGCTGTTCCGCTCATGCCAGAATTTTTTGGGAGCGTTTGCCCCTGTTTTCTGAACCATCAGCGCATTCAGACAATCTTCTCCGTGATGACCGAACGGCGCGTGTCCGATGTCATGCCCGATTGCGATTGATTGTGTTAATTCCTGATTCAGACCAAGATATTTTGCGATTGTTCCCGCCACCGAAGCTACGTGCAGAACATGTTCCATACGAGTGCAAACATGGTCATTGTGCGGGGCAAAAAAAACTTGAGTCTTGTGTTTGAGCCTACGATATGCCTGACAGTGCAGAATTCTTGTGTAATCACGCTCAAATTCCGAGCGAATGTCGTTTCCGCGTCCGTAGATTTTTGTTTCCCGCGTTGTTGCCCAATCCCATTTGTTGCTCAACGAATCGCACCGTACATTCACAAAACTGTCTTTCATAAGGATATGGTATCATAAAAAGCGGGGGAGAGGAACACCCTCATTCTGCATTTACCTTGTTTGCATCCACCATTTTGTTCATTTTGTGGAAGAATGTTATGGCAAATGGAATCGAAGTCAAACTGGTCAGAATGTCGCTGATTGACTGGGCGATTTGAACGCCGGTAATGCCGATGACGTGGGGCAGAATTAAAATAAGCGGAATAAAATACAGTCCCTGCCGCAGGCTGGAAAGGAACGTCGCCGCCTTTGCTTCCCCGGTAGTCTGGAGCATCATGTTTGTGCCAAAAATAAGAGCTTGAAGCGGAAGGGCTGCGCACTGACATCGCATCGCAAGCGCACCAACCGCAATTACCGCAGGGTCGTTTCTGAACGCGCTGACAATCTGAGGAGCAAAAATCACGAAGAAAACGCCAAGTGTTGCCAGAACGCCAGAAGTCACTTTTATCATAAAGAAAAATGCCTGCTTAACACGGTCAAATCGGTGCGCTCCGAAATTCATGCCGCAGACTGGCTGGAATCCCTGCCCAATGCCAATCGCAATCGACATCAGAAACAAAAAGACGCGGTTCGTAATCGACATCCCTGCTACCGCCGCATCCCCATAGCCGCCCGCTGCCACATTCAGCAGGATTGAAGAAATCGTTGCCATGCCCTGACGGAACAGGGAGGGCAATCCGTTTTTCAAAATTCGCGTGTAGTCAGAAAGTGAGCGCGACACGTTTTTCAGCGCAAGTTCCGCCACCGATTTTTTCCGCAGGAATACCGAAAGCAGAATCGAAAAACTGATGCACTGGCTCAGAAGCGTTGCAATCGCCGCCCCGCTGATTCCCAGTTTGAGGACAAAGATAAAAATGGGGTCAAGAATCATGTTCAGCACGCCGCCAATCGTCAGTCCAATCATGGAGAACGCCGCCTTTCCCTGAAACCGTAGCTGGTTATTCATTACGAACGTGGTACACATGAACGGCACACCAATCAGAATGTAGCGCGCGTAATCTTCCGCATACGGCTGAATTGTCGGTGTTGCTCCCAGTATAGACACAAGCCGCTTCTGAAACGTCAGTCCAATTATCGAAAGCACCGTTCCCATGCAGAGCGAAAAGCAGATTGCCGAGGAGCAGTATTTATTTGCCAGCGAGTAATTTTTTCCTCCCAGCGCGCGCGAAGTTAGGCTTCCTGAACCCATGCCAATGGTAAATCCCAACGCCTGAATTATCGTCATTATTGAAAAATTGATTCCCACCGCGCCGCTCGCACTCGTTCCCAGCTGCGACACAAAAAACGTATCCGTCATGTTGTAGATTGCGGTAATCATCATGCTGATAATCGTAGGAATAGCCATGCGCACAATCAGCCGTCCGATGGGAGCGGTAGTCATTCGGGTCAGCATTTCATCTTGGTTTTTGGTAATCACGCTATCTGACATAGAGATATTTTCTAATTTTTTGCGATTTTTTTCAATCACCAGAACATCATGCCCCTGGTCTGTGCCACAACGAATCAGACAGAATTTTTGTATAAGATTTTTGCGGAAATTCCGATATTCGTATTGTAAGGAGAATCGCCAAAATATGTGAATGCTGAATTGATAAGGAGATGTGTATGAAAATTATTTTTGTTTCCCGCGAACCAGAACTCTGTGCTATGCTTGCGTCCCGAGTTGAAAATGAATCCATCCAATGTTCCATTAAAAATAACTTTCTTGAATTCCTGCTTCTGCTGAAAAATGATAAAATCGACTGTGACCTGCTGGTCTGTGATTTCTGTCAGGTTCAGCACATGCTGTGCAGTATCGCCGACTTGCTTCGCCGCGCTTCTCAAATAATTCCTGTTATTTTTTACAATGACCCATATCCGACAAAAGAAAATCGGGTGGTCTACTGGCTCAGCCAAAACGAATCACTGTACACGGACAGAGAATTTCATCATCTGATACCAGTGTTCAAAACTATCAATGCAATTATCGAAAATCCTGCTGTCCGTCCGTATATTTCCCTGTTGCAGCCTCCGCTTCCTGTTTCCGGGGTGACGATGAATTCTGAGGAAATTGAAGACCCGTTGCTGCATTTTCGTATCCGCAATAAAATTCCGCCGTCATTGTTCTCTGTGTTTGAGTTGTTTTACCGGAATATTTGCAAGGAACTTTCCATAAAAGAAATTTCAAAACGAATTTCCAAGGGGTACTTCCACAGTTCTTTAAAGCGGGCATCCGTTTATTCTTATGTTTCGCGGCTAAAAAAATATATGCAGAATGACCCGTTGGCGCAGTATGACATTATCCGCTCGTCATTCGGACGCTACAAAATGGTTCAGCACGGACTGGTGTAGATGCGTCTTTTTGGCATTTTTTTCTGTAACAAATTATACGCGCGATGTTTTTATATGTATAGAATGGACTTGATATATTCACTGTGATATAATTAGTTCATTCACGTATCTATGAGGAGCATAATTTAAATATGAAAAAGTGTTTTGCTTTTTTTCTGATGCCGTTGGTGGCATATTCATTTTTTGGATGCAAGTCTGCCGGAGTTGTACTTGCTGACCATTCACCGATTGCCGTAGTGAGTGTTATAGCCAATCAGTCTTTGCCTTGGAAAGAATCATCCAACAGGAACGAGGACGATGAGAATGATAACGGAACAGGACTTCTTTCTACGCTGACGAATAAATTGCTTAATGGCGACAGCGTGGAACTGACTTCTGCACAGGACAGAATTGACTATGCCGCAGACCAGTTGATTGCGCTTATCAACGAAAACAGCGGTGCGGAAGTGCTTGACAGGGATATGGTGCTTTCTTCATCTGTCTATCTTGGTACTACTGAGAATATCCTTAAATTTATGGAAGCGAAAAAGTCCGCCACAAATTACAGAAATCTGACTTCGCTTGGCGCAAAACGCGCTCGGATGATTATGGATGACCTTGGCGCAAAAAGTCTGATTTGCGTAGAATTTCTGTTTCAAAAAACGAATGTCTCTGGAAATAAATGGACGGGAAAAGTTGGCGCATACGTAGAGATGAAAATTCGCTATCTTGATGAACGCGGAAAAGAAATCCTGAACCGTGACTACAAGGCAACTTCCGCAGAATCGCTTCCGATAAAGAACCGCAAGTACGACAAGGATGCCCTTGTTGATTTGTTCCCGGAGACGATTGACGCTGTAATCAATCAGTTCATTGTTGACAATCTGTAATTATGGGGCAGCCGCATCTTTTTAGCCTGATAGACAAGGCGATTTTTGACTACAAGATGCTTCCAAAAGGCTGCAAAATTTTAATCGGTGCAAGCGGCGGCAAGGATTCTACGCTTTTGGTGGAGTATTTTGCCAACCGAATGCGCCGTTTTTCGTCAAAAGAGACGGCGGATTTTTCTTTTTCCGCGATTTATTTTCAGACCGATTTTGCGCCGCCGTTCAATCTTGAGTTAAAAAAACTGTTTGCAAAGTGGGGCGTTGATTTTATCGAGAAAAAAGTGGATGTGCTTGGTCGCCTGAAGCCTGGACGGAAAATGAGTTGCTATTGGTGTTCCACTCAGCGGCGTACAGAATTGATTCGATATGCGCTTGGAAACGGCTACGATGCAATCGCACTCGGTCATCACTTGGACGACATTTTGGAGACGCTCTTGATGAATATGCTGGGCGCAGGAAAACTGACCGCCATGCCTCCTGTCTTGCAGTACGAAAAATATCCGCTCAAAGTCCTGCGCCCCTTGTGCTATGCCCCCGTGCGTCAGATTGTTGAATATGCCGATGCGTCTGGCTGGCAAAAAATCACCTGCACCTGCGATTATCAGGATAACTCCAAGCGAAAAGAAATGCGTTCCCGTCTTGAGCAGTTGACCGCTGGCGATGAGCAATCCAAGATTCGTATGTTCACCGCGCTTAAAAACATCAATCCCACGTATCTTCCGTAAACAGTGGATTTTTTCTGTGAAAATTACTATAATCTGCGTATGGCAGATGCAAAAATTGAGTGCCGTGCGATTGTTGCCGCGGCTTTGAACGAGTTTAAGAATCAGAAGAATATCGAGGGCGAATCCGTTTCTGCGGACGCAATCTCTGTAGAAAATCCTCCCAGACCAGAAATGGGCGACATCGGTATGCCCATGTTCCCGTTTGCAAAACTGTTCCGTGGCGCACCGCCGATGATTGCCGCGGAGGTGGTAAGAATTATTCAGACAGACGCAGATTTGTCGGCACGGGCAAAGGCAATCGGCACCTTCCTTGCCGTCGGGCCGTATGTGAACGTCAAGTTGGACAAGGCTGGCGCGGCTTTAGGCTTACTGGAGCGCATTGAAAAAGAGGGCACATCTTACGGAACGCTGAATGAAAACGGCACAGCGCATCTGGCAGGTCGCCGCGTTATGGTGGAATTCAGTTCTCCAAACACAAACAAGCCGCTTCACCTCGGACACATGCGTAACGATGCTCTGGGCGAAAGCGTGAGCCGCATCCTCAAGAAAGCGGGCGCGGAAGTCTTTAAGGTGAACATCATCAATAATCGTGGCGTACACATCTGTAAGTCCATGTTGGCGTACAAACTTTTCCACGAGGCAAAGGGCGACACGCCCGAAAGCCTTGGCATGAAAGGCGACCATTTTGTCGGCCAGTGCTACGTCGAATTCGACAAATATGCCCGTGAGCATCCAGAGGCAAATGCGCAGGCGGAAGAAATGCTCGTCCAGTGGGAAAAGGGCAGCGACGACGACGATTTGCACAAACTGTGGAGAATGATGAACGGCTGGGCAATCGACGGCGTAAAGGAAACCTATGACCGCACGGGCGTCAGTTTCGACAAATTGTATTTTGAGAGCGAGACCTACCTCAAGGGCAAAGAAGAGATTCAGAAAGGCTTGGAAAAAGGCATTTTCTTCAAGGCGGATGACGGATCGGTGCGCATTGACGTGACCACCGTGACCGGCAAGGGAAAAGATGGTGAGAATCAGGAAAAAGTCCTCTTGCGCAAGGACGGAACTTCGGTCTACATCACGCAGGACATCGGCACGGCAATTTTCCGCCACAACGACTGGGCGTTCAATCAGATGGTGTATGTTGTCGCAAGCGAGCAGAACTATCATTTTAAAGTTCTCTTTTATATATTAAAGCAGCTTGGCTTTGACTGGGCGGAACGGCTCTATCATCTGAGTTACGGCATGGTCAACCTTCCGAACGGACGAATGAAGAGCCGCGAGGGAACCGTTGTCGATGCCGACGATTTGATTGACAGCCTTCGTGACGATGCGCTTGCGGAAATCAAGGCAAAGGGGCGTGAAGAAGAAGTAGGGGATGCGGCTGCCGTTGCAGAAAAAGTCGCACTGGCCGCCTTGCACTACTATCTCTTGCAGATTACCCCGGTTAAGGACATGGTGTTCAATCCCGAAGAATCGCTCAGTTTTAACGGCAACACCGGCCCGTATTTGCAGTACATGGGTGCGCGTATCGCGTCTATTTTGCGCAAGGCCGAGGAAGGCGGAAACAAAATCGCATCCGCACAGGATGCCGCCGCCCTTCTGACCGCAAGCGAGGAGTGGGATTTGATTAAAAAACTTGGTGACTATCCCGCGACGATTGCAAAGGCTGCGGAAAATCTGGACGCAAGTGTGGTGGCGGCATATCTCTACGATGTGGCAAAATTGTTCAGCAAATTCTATCAGCAGTGCCCGATTCTTGCCGCCAAAGACGAAAAACTGGTCAGCGCGCGCTTGTTCCTCGCAAAATGCACCCTCCAAGTGCTAAAAGACGCGATGAACCTTGTACTCGTGCCATACTTGGACAGGATGTAAGGAGTCAACAGGATTCACAAGATAAAAAAGATGCATGAGGATAGACATATGGGGGGAAGTCTCCCCCTCGGCTTCAACTGCGTTTCCGCCTACCCTCTCTCCTAGGGGCAGTCAATCTGCGTTGCAGCCCCTAAAACCCCTATCCTTTGTATCCGTGTGCATCCTCATGAATTAGGTATTCTTATGGTTATGCAAATAATTTCCGACATACACGGAAGCGCGGCGGATTTGCGCACGGCAATTGACTCATTCGCGGCAAAAAAGCCCGATTTGCTCCTGCTCTGCGGTGATTTTCTGAACCACGGGCCGCGCAACGATTTGCCCGCAGGCTACGATACCAAGGCGACAGCCGCGCTCTTGAACGAATACAAGGACAAAATCATCTGCGTGCGCGGCAACTGCGACAGCGAGGTTGACCAGATGATGCTGGAATTTCCCTGTCTGAACGCCTATACCACGCTGTTCTTCCCGTCCGCCCGCGCGGAAACTGATTCACGCACGGCAGTGGATGTGCATACGAAAACGAACTGCGCGAGCGGCTTTGTTCCCAACGGGCGCATTTTTGTGCACCACGGACATCTGTACGACCGCCCGCAACTGCAAAAACTGCTTCCCGCCGGAACGATTGTCGTGAGCGGGCATACCCATCTAACGGTGCTAGAAGAAGACGGCGGGCTTTTCTATTTGAATCCCGGCTCAATTTCCATTCCCAAGTGTGCAGATGGCAAGACCTGTGCCCTAATCGAAACGGACGCTGCTGGAATCAAAAAAATATTGCTTTGTTCGATTGGGGGTGCTGAACTGCGCTCCGTCGAATTCTAATTTGTCTCCAACTCCGGGTGCTTGTCCGCGATGTGCCGCGCAAGGTACAAAAATGGTGTGTCCATAATTGATGTGACGATAAAAATCGCGTAGCCGAAAATCAGAATCTGCACGATAACGTTCCACGGGAATACGCCCGCAAATGCCATCAGGTTGAACGCAATTACGTTTATCAGTTGGCTTACCAGCGTTGAGCCGTTATTGCGCAGCCACAAGAATGCCCGCTTGTTTCCCCATTTTTGCGTAGACCAATCCCACAGATGATGATATGCCCACACATCGTACAACTCGCACAAAACGTATGCCGCAAGACTTGAAATCATCACGCGGGGAGTATTCGCAAACACGGTGCGAATTGGTTCTGCCATCGTGTCTGCGGGGGCTGGCACATACAAAAACCAACTCTGCGAAATGATGATAAACGTAATGTTCGCCGCAATGCCGATTTTTACGCAGCGGTTCGCTTCTTTTTTGCCATAAATTTCGCTCATCATGTCGGTGGCAAGAAATGAAGAGGCAAAAAGCACGTTGCCCAATGTGGTGTCCAGTCCATAGGCATGTACCAGAATCAGCACTTCAATATTGGCGGCAATCGTACAAATTACCGTCCACGCAAAAATTCCGCTCTTTCCGAACAAGCGGAAAAAAGTCACCAGTCCGCCAAAAAGCACGAATACACTGGCAAACAATACAATCTCATTTTGAAAAGGCATAAGAGTCTCCTAATTTTTGTTGAGTAAATGTGGGCAATTAGCGCGCAGTGGCAATCACGGTAAAAAGCCGGTCTTTAGCACGGGATTCATATTCCGTGCCCGTTTTCCCGTAATTTGCAAAGGGATAAATCGAAATTCCCCCGCGCGGAGTGAAAATTCCTTCCACTTCCAGATATTTCGGCTGCAAAAGCGCAACCAAATCTTTCATAATGATGTTTACACAGTCTTCGTGAAAATCCCCGTGATTGCGGAACGAAAACAGATACAGTTTGAGCGACTTTGATTCCACCAAAAATCCATCGGGAATGTAGTTGATTTTGATTTCCGCAAAATCTGGCTGACCCGTCTTCGGACACAGCGACGTAAATTCAGGGCAGTTGAGCGTAACCATGTAGTCATTTTCGGGATGCTTGTTGGGGAATTTCTCTAGAATCTCCGGTAAATAGGTCGTGGCATACTGGGTCTTCGTGTTTCCCAGCAACGTTACGCCCTCAAGTTCAGATTGTGAACGCATTTCTTTCTCCTAGTTTTGTTTATAGTCAGGATGGTTTTCGAACTGACTTCTGTTCAATCATAGAGAAAACTCGTCATTGTGTAAAGGGTGCGCAAAACGACACAGCCACTATATCTAGCGTATCTGTATTGACCATAGCCTTTTAAAACGGTAGAATTAGTGTACACTACCAATTTTGGAGAATTTCATGCCGTATTCTGAACCGACTGACCTTGCCGTTATAGCTTGTCCTGGTGGCGCGACTTTTGCTGACGAAGTTATTACGCATCTGCGTCATATTTATAAGCATCGCTTTACGCTCAAAAATGATGTGATTGCAAAGCGATACAATGTGGATAAAAACAAGTTGATTCAAGACATCAATCTTTCCAACGATATGCAGACAAGCGAACTGTGTATTCACGGCAATACGGATAAGTATCGTCCGCCACTCTTTAAGGTGAACACACGTTTTACTTGGTTTGCCAACGGCGAGTTCAAGGCTGAACTTTTGGACTGCGTGCGCGGAAAAGATGTGTTCATTTTTCAGGATGTGGAGAACCACGAGCCGATTGCGATGAACGACGGAAAAAACATGGTTGTCCATTCTGTCAACGACCATGTGATGACGTTGCTGGTGACAATTGATGCGGTGCGTCAGGCTGGCTCAAGACAGATTACGCTGGTCGTTCCGGCATTTCCCTATGCGCGCCAGCACAAAAAGAAGAGCCGCGAAGGACTTACGGCAAGCCTTTTAAGTCACGTCTACGAGATGATGGGCGTAAACCGCGTGATTACGCTGGATATTCATTCGCGCGAAATTGTAAACGCATTCAACACGACGCATTTGGAGAATCTGCACGCATCCTATCAGATTATCCGCGAGCTTGCAAAACTGATAAATCTTTCCGGTCCGAACAAAGATGATTTGGTGGTCGTCTCTCCGGATTCTGGCGCGATTGACCGAAACAAATTCTACGCTTCCGGGCTCAAAGTTCCGCTTGCGATGATTTACAAAGAGCGCGATTATTCGGTGGTCACACAGGACGCAAAAAATACCAATATCAAGAGCATAAAATTGCTTGGCGATGTAAAGGGAAAGGTCGCTTTCCTTGCTGACGATATGCTGGGTACGGGCGGAACGCTTCTCAAAGCGATGGGATTTTTGAAAGAATTGGGCGCAACAAAGGTCATCGCCGCAATCTCGTTGCCATTCTTTACGGGAAATGCGATTGAGTTGTTCGATCAGGCATACAAAGACGGACTTTTCTACCGCGTAATCGGAACGAATGCCGTATATCACTCAGACCTGAAAGAGAAAGAATGGTTTGTCTCCACGAACGTAACCGGCTTGTTTGCAAACGTGATGACGCGACTGCACCATGACCAGAGTCTGAGCGATTTGCTTGATAACCGCACGATTATTGATAAATTGATTAAGAAAGACTGATTTTTCGTGCGGATAAGAATCTGATAGTCATCGGTAGTCATGCAAACATTCAATCTGCCAGAAAAAGCAACGTGCCTCATTTTTGACATCGACAGCACTTTGTATACCTGCCCCGAATATGCGGACGAACAGATTGACTGCCAGATTCGTCATTTTGCAGATTTGCGCGGAATGACCCACGAAGATGCGCGGAAACTGATTGCCGATGCGCGGAAAAAATACGCCGCCGAACACAACGGAAAGCGCATCAGCCTGGGAAATCTTTTTACGACATTCGGTATTACGATAGAAGAAAGCATCGCATGGAGAAGCGCGCTTGTTCACCCGGAGCAATATTTGAGCCGCGATGAAAAACTGATTTCCGTGCTGTCCGCGCTAAAAAAAGACTTCCATCTGATTTGTGTAACGAATAATCCTGTTGCCCCCGCCGTAAAGACGCTCGAAGTGCTGGGGATTGCGGATTTAATTGAGGTGACAATTGGTCTTGACACCTGTAAAAAGAGTAAGCCCGCCCGCGAAATGCTGGAATATGCGGCATCGGTTGCGGGGGCTGATTTTAGCGAATGTATAAGCGTGGGAGACCGATTTGATATTGATGTGGCTTTGCCGCTGGAAATGGGAATGGGAGGTATTTTGGTGAACGGCGTAGAAGAAGTGTATGAACTGCCAGAGATTGTAAAACCTGCGGAAACAAACAACGATGAACCCGAAAAGTCATCAGATTCGACAAATATTCTGCTGGAAAGTCTTGTGGCATTGCTGTCATAAAGAGACTGAAACCCGCCCGTTTGTCTTTTCAAAGATGACCTGCGCAAATGCATCAAAATCTGTCGCCGCAATTTTTCCCGTTATGGTCACTTTTTCGCCAAAATTTTCGCTCGCATCGTACAGCGTCTGGCTCTCAAACAAATGCCTTACAATCTGGTAGTCGGCATAGTCACACGCAAGCGAAAACGCAGATTTTTCTATGAGCGGTTCAAACTGCGCTTTGTCCAGCACTAATTTTGCCGCATCTCCGTAGGCATGAACTAAACCTCCTGTGCCAAGCAATGTTCCCCCAAACCAGCGCGTTACCGTAAGCAAAATATTCGTCACGCCACGTCCTTTCAGCACGTCAAGCACTGGTCGCCCCGCCGTACCGCCAGGTTCTCCGTCATCGCTCATGCCCATCACTTCTGCCTGCTTTCCGCAAATGAATGCGTGGACAACATGCGTGGCATCGGCATATTTTGCTTTCTGAGCCTTTAATTTTTCGCGCACAGTTGTCTGACTTGCAATCGGAAAAATTTCTCCCAAAAAACGAGAGCCTTTTACGGTAAATTCTGCGCTGGCAAAAGAAACTGGAACGTCCATCTTAGTTTTCGCTATCGGGAGAAATGGAGTCTTCGGAAGATTTCTGTGGATTTTGCTCTTCTGTGCCCGTTGCGGTTTCTTCGGCAGACTCGGTAGACTCGGTAGGCGAATCTTCAGCGTCATCGGGCTGATATGGAAATTTAGATGCCAGAAATGCGGCCGTTTCTTCCAGTACAATCGTGTCTTGGGTTTTGACGATAATATCTATCTTTGCAAGCAGCGCATCGGTGTACATCACGGGGAACGCAAAATACATACGAAGCAGCGCGGTATAGGCATTCACAAAATAGATAAAATTAAACAGCAGGACTGCAATGGAAAGTCCTGAGCGCGAGCCGTCTTTGTTTGTGGCAGAAATCGCAAGCGTCAGAAAAAATGCTGCCACCGCGACAATCAGATTGTGTCCTCCTGCACGAATTATCAGCGCAATCAGACGAAGCGCATTTTTGTGCATGAGCATCGCACTTTTTTTCAGAAGAAAAAACGCGTTTGCCGAAGGATTGTCAAAATGAAGATAGAACACAAATGAAAATCTGATGAAGACGATGACAACCAACAATAGATATACCGCAAGCAGAATCCCCGTTTGTTTCAGAATGTCGTTCAATAAGTTGGCGCGGTCAGAGGAAAGAAGATTTTCATCGTCCGATTCTTTTGAGGAAGAATCTGCGTCTGCTTTGGGATTTTCGGCAGATGCCGCAGAGAAGTCAGTTTTCGGTGCGGTCAAAGTTGTGTTGTCGGTGGTCAGTTCGGCGGAAATTGCTTTTTTTTCGTTCAGTTTTGACATCACCACACGACTTCCTGTGGAAAAAGCGAGCGTCAGTGCGACAACCATAACCGCAAGTGTCAGTATGTGGGGAATCGTCTGCTTGAATTTTTTGAATCCATAGAACACGTAGCCGATTGTTACGTATTGCCGTCGGGTCATGCGCAAAATCAGGACGTGGAATCCGTACTGAAACAAAAGCCAGATGACAAGCGCGCAAAAAAGCAGGATGCCCGCAAAAATCATATCGTTGAGCGTTGATGTGCTGCGAGTTACAATCATCGTAGCGGGTGCGACAAAAATCATGCCTAAAACCGTTTCGCAAATCAGCGTAAGAAAAAGCGCGAAGAGGGCATTTCCCATGTTGGCGCGTACCGTTTGGTTCAGGCGCACGAGCAGTTGTTTTATTGAAGCCATATTGTTATTGTAATCCTTTTCCGCCTCAAAGGGAAGAGTTCGCATTGAATTCACATTGAATCACGGTGAAAAAAAAGTTGTTGTGCAAAAAAAGCGGAGTTTGATATACTGATGGCGCGCGATATGAAAAAAATAGAGCGAAAAGCGGCAAAGAATGCATCTCTCAATGAGTATCTACGGAATCTTGCGCCGTCTGACAAGTGGCAGCGTTGTGGGAATCCTTGTCGGAATCATTCAGATTTTCACGGGCAATATCTTCGGTATCATGTGGCTTATCGACTTGATTACCGTTTTGCTCAAAAAAGATGTTACGGTCTTGGCATAAGACCGTAGCGTAACGCCTGTCGCCGCATTTATTTGTGGCGCAGGTTTTTAATGCTGTCCAGTGCGACGGCAGCGATGATTATCACGCCCTTAAACACGAACTGCAGGTTTGTGTCAATTCCGAGAAATGTAAGACAGTAGGTAAGTCCCGTAAAGGTGATTACGCCGGCGACCGCTCCGCTGATTTTTCCCACGCCACCGCTAAAAGAAATTCCGCCGATAACACAGGCTGCGATTGCGTCCAGTTCGTACCCCTGACCTGTTCCTGCGTTTGCATTCGCCTTGAAGATTTCAAAGAATGCGCCCAGACCGTAGAAGACCCCTGCCATAATGAAGACACCCATTGTCACACGGAAAACATTGATGCCGCTGCGTTTGCAGCCTCTGGATTTCCGCCCACCGCATACATGTTCTTTCCGAAGACGGTTTTGTTCCAGATGAACCATGCGACGGCAATCGCGATGACGGCGGGTACAATCAGTTTGGGAAAGGTGATGACTTCTCCGCCGATTGAGCCGAGTATCCAGCGTCCGCCAATCAAGTCCTTGATGCCTGCGTCAATCGTGCCTACGGGAGTTCCTCCTGTTTCCACAAAGAGGAGACCGTAGATAATCAGTTGGGTCGCCAGCGTGGAGATAAAAGGGTGAATCTTGAGTTTTGCGGAGAAAAAGCCTGAGAAAGATGAAAAAATAACGCAGAAAAAAATGGAGAGAAAAAGCGCAAAGAGGATGCGAAGACCTGCGGGCAGGGCGGAAAAATCCCATGGACCCATGCCAAAAAGCGTGACGATATTGCGCCCGGGATGCAGAATGAGCCCAGACAGGACGGCTCCCAGCGCGGCCATTCTGCCTACGCTCAGGTCAGTTCCCGCAAGCAGAATCAGCCCTGCAATGCCCAATGCGTAGAACATGCGCACCGAGGACAGTTCCAGAATCGTAAAGATGTTGGGCAGTGAAAGCAGGTTTCCGTTTCCTGTGAGCGGGGCAATCACGACGCAGATGACAAAAAATACAAGTACCGAAAGATAGAGACCATTGTTCAGGAAAAAACGGGACAGCTGGAATGTGCTGACAAAATGCTGGAGCGAAAGCTGCATGTTTTCCCAAAGGCTTGCCTTTCCGTTTCTGATTTCACGGTTTTTCTGCACGTAGTCAATGTGGCATTGCTCCTTTACCGCTTTTGCCTTTTCTACGGTGGCGATAAATTTGTTCTTTGCGTCAAACAGCAGGGATTTTCGGGTGTATTCGGCAACTCTCAGTTCTTCCTGTGTGGTTTCTTTTGTCTCTACAATGCCCGCCAGCTGGTGGTTTGACATGACGGCAATCCGATTGGTTATGCCCAGAAGTTCCGGCATTTCGCTGGAAACAAGGATGATTGTCGTGCCTTTTTTTGCCATGCTGACTATCAGTTCATATATTTCAAATTTTGCGCTCACGTCAATTCCCCGTGTCGGTTCGTCTAGCAGCAGGACTGTGGGAAGCCCTTCCAGCCATCGCCCGATGATGACTTTCTGCTGATTTCCGCCGGACAGTGCGCTGATAGATTCGTCCGGGGAGACGCATTTTGTATGCATCTGCCTGATTTGACGTTTTGCGGCATGTTCCATCTGTTTTTCGGAAAGAATGAACCTGGGCTGATAATAGTTTTCCAGATTGGCAATGACCGTGTTAAAGGTAATGCTTCCTTTTCCGAACATGCCGTTAAATTTCCGCTCCTCGCTGACAAGGGCAAACCCATGAGCGATTGCGTCCTGCGCGCTCTCAAAGAAAAGCCTTGTTCCCTTGTAGGCGATTGTTCCTGAGGAGATTGTCCGTATGCCAAAGAGTGCTTCCAGAAGTTCGCTCCGTCCTGCGCCTACTAGACCATAGATGCCGAAAATTTCTCCCTCCCTGACCTTAAAGGAAATGTCGTCGAGGATGGGCGCGTATTTTGTGGAAAGATGACTCACCTCAAAGCAGTAGTCGCCGGGCTCATTGTCCACATCGGGAAATCGTTTTTCAAGGGAGCGGCCGACCATTGCGGTAATCAGTTCGTCCATGTCTGTTTCGTCCGTCGGCTTTTGCATGACCAGACTTCCGTCCCTCAGTACGGCTATTTCATCACAAATCTTAAAAATCTCGTCCATTTTGT
The DNA here is from genome assembly GCA_017449285.1 of Treponema sp. Lineage (GTDB taxonomy): Bacteria > Spirochaetota > Spirochaetia > Treponematales > Treponemataceae > Treponema_D. The sequence continues at coordinate 23,669 of JAFSJX010000043.1, read as the reverse complement.
GGGAAATGTAGATAAAGGAGACCCCCTGCTTTTTGAGGTCATTTATAATGGAAAAAAGTTTCTGGACTTCCGGCTCTGTCAGGGAAGATGTGGGTTCGTCAAGGACAATGATTTTTGCATTGTATGAAACCGCCTTTGCAATCTCCGCCATTTGCCGCTGAGAAACGGACATTGTGCGCATGATGGTCTGAGGCTGTATCTGCATGTTCAGATGATTAAAAATCTGACCCTCGTCCTTTCTGTAGATGCCAAAAAGACACTTCATCATGGTAGACTTTCCGGCACCGTTTTCACCCATGAGCCCGAGTACAGAACCTGCCCTTACGGTAAGGCTTATGTCCTCCAGCACATGGTTTTTGCCGAAAGATTTGGACAGGTTCTTTATCTGCAAAACAGGCTGCTGCATGGGTTTTCCTAGTATTTCAGTTTGTCTGTATAGTCCCGACTGGAAGTGCTTCTCAGCGGGATGACCGCAAATCCATCGTATCTGCCGAGGTTGGTGAATGCGTCCAGTGCTTTTGATTCGTTCTGTCCGTCGCCCTGTATGATGGTGATGTCCAGATTCATGAGCGGTGCGTAATAGCGGAATGCGGAGAGGTATTTTGTTGCATAAAAAATCCCGATGCCAAATGCCACCGGGAATGATAAAGAGATTTATATTATTTTACTGATTGTTAATTAGCGGGCTCAATGGCGACAGATCTTATGCAGAATTCTGTAACGGTTGATCCAATATAGATTTTACCACCAGCTGAGCCAAAGTCATAGGTGTCGGTAAGTGCTGGTTGTTCTATATCTCGGAATCCAGAAGTTACTACAGTGGTGTCGTTATTCCCCACGGATTTAACGACATTGGCTCCTACTTTTATCGCCATATATTCGGCATCTTTTGGAATTGCACTTCTTACACACCAATCGAGGGTGACTTTTACCTTGCCTTGAACACCAGAAATCTCAACGCCACAGTAGCGTACACCAAGTCCCGCCGCTTGAGTGCTGTATTTGAATTGAGGTTGCTTTGCTATATCTTTACCATAAAACGATCATAATAGAAAAATATGCAGAACGCAAGTGTCAGGGCTGCTGGAAAATTCGCAATTCCAGTCTCTCTTTGCCTTGACCAAAAAGACCCAATAGTTTATGATATTTTTCTAGTCTACACTCGTATGACTATGCTCATTTGCAAATTTTAGGGCTGCAAATCAGTCCTATGGAGGAATATCGTGGTCAAAATCAGACTCAAGAAGTTCGGTACAAAGAAGCGTCCCTTCTATCGTATCGTTGTTCAGGATGTCCGCAAGCCGCGCGATGGCACGACTATCGAAGAAATCGGAACTTATGCTCCCATTTCTGAGGAAGGACAGCAGGTTTCTTTTAACGAGGAACGCGCAAAGTATTGGATTGGTGTTGGCGCTCAGCCGACCGATACCGTCAAAAAGCTTTTTGGCAAGAAAGGCATTACCAAATAAGTTACAGGGAGTAGCGGGGAATGGAAAAAGACCTGATTGAATACATTGCAAAATCATTGGTCGATGATCCCAGTGCAGTCTCGGTAAACGAAACCGAAGGGGAGCGCGGTCCTGTTCTGGAGTTGCGTGTTGCCCAGGGTGATATTGGTAAGGTTATCGGCAAATACGGCCGTATTGCAAAAGCGTTGCGCACCGTTCTGGCCGCTTCGGCAAACAGAGAAGGAAGGCATTACAGCCTTGACATTCTTGACTAAGCGGGATTCAGTTATTTGATGAACGAACGGTTTGTGGTTGGCATTATCCGGGGCTCCCACGGGGTGACGGGTAATTTTAAAGTTGAAAGCACTTCCGGCGAATATGGGCATTTTGCTGATATGGCTGAGGTGACTTTGAGGAATGGCAAAACTGGTTCTGAAAAACTCTACAGGGTAGAGGGACTGGAACTGAGCGGTCAGACCTTGTTGATGAAACTTGCAGGAATTGACTCCCCCGAAGAAGTCAAGAAAATCAACGGGTGTGAGATAGTGGTTCCCCGCGAGTATGCGTGCCCGCTTGAAAAAAACGAATGGTACGCAGAGGATCTTAAACAATGTGCTCTTGTCTATCCAAAAGATGGATGGGGCAAAGACGGATTGGAAGCAAAGGCTTCTCCCGCTGATTTTGTAACAGTGGGAAGGGTCACAGACGTATTGGAAGGCGGTACAGGAAATCTCTTAGAGATTAAACTTGCCGAGGACTGTCATTTGCTTGCTGACGACGTGAAATTTACCGCAAACGGAAAGACGCGCACGGTTTTGGTGCCGTTCAAGAATGAGTTTATCGGTGAGATTGACGTAAACAACAAGACGATGCAGTTGATGCACCTCTGGATTCTGGAGTAATTCCATGAAATTTACCGTGCTGACCTTATTTCCCGAAATTCCGCGCGCTTTTTTTGAAGCCTCAATCATGGCGAAGGCGGTTGAACGGGGAATTATTGCCTACGATTTAGTGAATATCAGGGATTTTGCCTTTGATAGGCACAGGACATGTGACGACAAGCCGTATGGCGGCGGGGCTGGACAGTTGCTCTTGCCTGAGCCGCTCGGACGCGCGCTTGACAGCGTAAAGGCCTACAAGAAACACGTGATTTATGTCACGCCATCGGGTAAGCCCTTTACACAGAAAAAGGCGCAGGAATTGAGTCAGAAAGACGAGATTGTTCTTGTCTGCGGAAGATACGAAGGTATTGACCAGCGGATTATTGACGAGTACGTGGACGACGAAATCTCCATTGGGGATTACGTCATGTCAAGCGGAGAAGTGGCGGCAACGGTCATCATCGATGCGGTGTATCGCTTGGTGGACGATGTTATCACTCACGAGTCACTGGATGAAGAAAGTTATTCTGACGGACTTTTGGAATACCCTCAGTACACTCGTCCGGCTGTGTACAAGGGCATGGAAGTTCCCGAGGTTTTGACCAACGGAAACCATGAGCATATTCGGAAGTGGCGGCTGAAAAAGCGGCTGCAGAAGACGCTGGCAAACAGACCTGATTTGATTGCTACGGCGCGAAATGCAGGAACGCTCACTACAGAAGCCGAAAAAATGATTGAGGAACTTACGGAACAGTGCTTCCTAAAGCACGAGAATCCGAAGAAACGCCGCCGAGCACGGGGTAAACCCGCACAAAAGACGGTTCAAGGAGAAAACGATGGACTTGATTAAGACCATAGAAGAACAGCAGAAGAAAGAGGGCAGCCTCAACTTCAGCGTTGGTGACACCGTAAAGGTTCACTTTGAGATTATCGAAGGCAAGACAAAGCGTATTCAGATTTATGAAGGCGTTGTCATTGCCATCAAGAATACAGGCGTACGCAAGACGTTCACTGTCCGCAAGATTTCTTACGGCGTTGGCGTAGAGCGCGTGTTCCCCGTGTACAGCCCCCGCGTTGTCCGCGTGGAAGTGGTGCGCGTCGGTAAGGTTCGCCGCTCCAAGTTGTACTACATCCGCGACAAGGTTGGTAAGGGCGCAAAAGTCAAGGAACTTATCGGTGCACAGGCTACCGCCTATCTGGAGCGTTCACGCGCTGCTTCTCAGGCAAAGATTGCCGCAGAACAGGCTCTCAAGGCTGAGGTAAAGGCAGAGGAAGCCGCCGAACACAACGGAGCAGAAGCAAAATAAGTCTGTCTAAATGACAGTGGCAAATCCCCCGATGCAGTGATGTGTCGGGGGATTTTTTTTGTACGTTTATTGGAATTCCCGCAAACCGTATATATTTCCTTATCGTTATTGTATCTAAACGGATATAATAAATTTGACAAATAACAAAACTGGAATATAAAATGTATCTAATGGTAATTATATGATTTGCGATTATATCTATCGAGGATGTGATTATGGACAAAAAAGAAAAATCTTTTGGTAATGTTGCTATTTTGTGTGTGAAGAAATGTATAGCAGAAAAATCTATCCCTTCATCTGAAGATTGGCTTGAATTCGCAAAAATAAATGGGTTTTCGGATAGCATGGCAAAAAAGGGTTGCCCAAAATCTGCTTTTTTGGGCTTGTGCCAGGAGGGACTGGTGAAATATATTCCAAAAGGAAAATATACTAGTTCGCAAAAGAATAAAAAATATGCGCTGGAAGCTGTAGAGATTTTAAAGACCAATAATTCCATGCATGATAAGCCGGATGAATTATGGCGACAGATTCCCTCAGCCCCTTCAACGCATAATCATCAAATGGATGTTGTGTGTGCGTTATGGAATGCAAAATTGTTGAATGTATGAGGCAAAAAAAAAATGAATTTTTCGAAGCGAATTTTGATAATCTTATGTTTCATCTTTCTTGTGGATTTTCTTTATGCGTTTGAGCCTCGGCAGTATATTATTGACGAACTGAAAAATATTGCAGAGAATCAGCGACATGAATACTATTTTTATGCAGGAAAACAATGGGAATCCTATGGTGTATCAGAAGAAGTCTTGGTGCATAATTTGTTAAAGTATTGCATGGATAGAATACAAGACGCTCCACTTGGCGATCTGCCGGCACCTAAAAGTGTTGCTGAATCAAAAATGTATGCACAGGCACTTTGGGATTTTTATCTTTATGTTTTTATGAAATGGGATCTGATTGTACGAGAAAAAAGATAGTGGAGGTATTTTGTATGAGGAAATTTGTCGTGCTTTTTTTATTTTTCTTCTTATCGTCTCAAATTTATGCGTTTAATCCTGAAAAGTATGTTTCCGATGAACTTGTAAGAATCTCAGAGGCTAATGAGCTTATTTTTTACTATGAATGGGGAGTGAATGAGTATGCTGAAAAAATTGAAAAGACCGAGAAAACACTAACACCTTGTATGTTTATACTGTATGCGGCATTTGAGGGGTTTCGGGGAGTATACGATTCTTATAAAAATTTATTTGGAGAACCGAGAAATGTTACAGAAGCAAAACAATTGGCATTGTATATGTGGGAGGCTACGGAATATATAGCTATTGCAAAAGGCTTTGCTATACGAGAACGAAGGTATTAATGGGCTAAATTAGAATAAGCCCAGTAAGAATTAGACGTATTATATAAATTTTTGTATATCAAAAAAACTGAAAGGTGTTGCCGCATTTTTTTCTGGTATAATATGCGTATGAAATAAAAAGAAAGCGTGAGGATTGCGTATTTTTAGCGAGTTTTACATATGGTGCAAAATCGAATACGTGTGAGACGCAACCTGAAGTTGCTTCACGACATTTTCCTTGCAGAGAGTCGTAGGGGGGTCGGGGCTTACCTTGCACAAGACTGGTTTCCCAAGTATAGTATGACCATGATACCTGTCCGTATCGTCCAGTCTTCTTCGCAATCGTCTCTGTCCGCGCGCCCTGGCCTGCAGGCGGGAAACGTGGTGAATGCCCGCGTGCTTTACGATATGGGCGGCGGGCAGTATGCAATTTCGCTTGCGGGGCAGAAGATTGCCGTTCGCTCTCAGGCTGCGCTGGAGCCTGGCTCGGTGTTCGCCGCGAAAATCATCGTGAAAGGGGAACAGGTGCTGCTTTCCCTCGTGGGGCAGGAAGAGGCGCGGTCGCTGGTGACGCAGTTTACTTCGGCGCAGGTTCAGGAGCATTTTTCGCCGCAACTGGCGGCATTGCTTGCGTCTCTGGGGCTTCCTCCTGAGGCGGACAGTTTCCATCTCCTCCAGTTTGCGCAGGCAATGGGCATGAAACTTGACCCGCAGAAATTGCGCCGCGCGCTGGCAGCAGGGCGGAATGCTGGTGACGGCGAAGAGAGCGCGCAGACGGCACTGGTCATGGAAGAAAAGGGGCTTGAGCCCAATTCTGTGCAGGTGGTTTCCGATTGTATGGGCGGAAGCGCAGAACATGGACATCGTGGCCAGCAAGAACGGCAAGAGCAAAATGAAAATGAGACGCAGATAAACGCAGATGAACGCAGGTTAGATGCGGATGAGAATCCCGACGGCTCTATCCGCGTGCATCCGTGTCCATCCGCGTCAGAAAATCCCGGTAATCTTGTTCGTGGGTATTTTACTTCCGTGGACGAAGCCGCCAGTGAAAACGAAATGGGCGCGCTTACTTTGTTCAATTCCCTGCGGGGCGGTGCGGATTCCGGGGAGATTTCGGGGTGGCTTTTGTTTCCCTTTGAATGGAAGGACGATTACCGGGGAATTATACGGATTCTTCCAGAAAAAAATCAAAAAAATGTGCGCGAAATCATAATAAATGCAAAAAATCTGCACACAAATTGGCATTTTGTGGTATACTGTAAACAGGGAAAAATTGACTCCGTGCGCTTTTCGCGGATTCCTATGGTTTCTGATAAAGCAGAACTTACTGACAGGCTGAAAAAAATGCTTGTGCCATCATTCGGCTCGCTGAAGTCAGTTGAGTACGTGGCAGAACTTGATGGCTGGTGTGCGCAGGACAAGGCAATCGGTACGGTAGGAGGGCTGGTCTGATGAAAAAGGCTGTCGCACTCAGATACCCGGAAGATGCGGATGCGCCCTACATCACGGCGATTGCAAAAGGCTGGAATGTGGAACGGCTTCTTCAGATTGCGCGTGAAAACAACGTTCCAATTGTGCAGGACGAGGCGGTGGCGAATCTGCTTTCGATTCAGCACGTAGGCGATTTGATTCCCGAAGAAACTTATGAGGTGTTGGCAAAAATCTTTGCGTTCATCGCAAAAATGGAGCATGACAGGCAATGAATTTTAGGAAGATTAATTGTGGCGACATTGCAATCGGAGTTCGCTTTTCTGCACCCGTTTTTTTTGATGATGGCGAGAATATGTTTCTGGCAGAAGGAAAATCTGCAAAAGCATATCATCTTGCCACGTTAAAGCGATGGAAAGTTCCCTATTTGCTTTCATTTGGTCATATTATCCGTGATTTTGATGCGAACGGCGTGAACAAAGTCGAGGATGAGGACGTGGAAGAACTGGAAGATTTGGAAGAGTTGGATACGCTTTGACGGAAAAATCAACACGTCAGGTCGGGAACGAGGGCGAAGAAAAAGCCTGTCTCTGGCTGAAAAACAAAGGCTATGAAATTGTCGCGCGGAACTGGAGGGTAAGGCGTGGCGAAATAGATATAATTGCGGAAAAAGAGAATCTGCTTGTCTTTGCGGAGGTAAAAACGCTTCCCAGCGGAGACGTAGAGACGCTTTCTCACGAGCTTGATGAAAGAAAACAGAAAAGAATTGTAGAAACTGCTAAATTGTTTCTGTTAAATCATCGAAAATATAGTAACGACATAATCAGGTTTGATGTTTTAGTGGTGAATATGCCTGGTTTTGATGATGTGTACCATATTGAAGATGCCTTTTCGGAGCTTGTATGATTGCGAATGTTGATGTTGCTACAACAACTTTTTCTCCCCGCGTAATGGAATTGCGCCAGAAAATTCACGATGAGGAATGGGTGGATTTTGCAGTGCAACGTATCGCGCAGGTGCTGAGCAGAAAACTTGTTGACGGCGATGAGCAGGTCTTTATACGCAAAAAAGTTGAATTGGTAGAGGCAGTGTAGGACGATTATTCCCAGGCTGCCGCGCCGTTTTTTTGGAGCGAATATGGGTCGAAATGAACGCCGCCGTGGGCGTAATAACAACTGGAACAGCAATCAGAAAAAAAATATTAGCCAGAAAGAAAACAATACTCAAAAATCACGTGAGCAGAGGCACGATTCAAAGCATACCCCGCTAAATTCGCAGTTGCAGCAGCAGATGCGCAAAGAAATTGCAGAGAATGAGAGTGCAATCCGTGAATTCAAGTCGCGTAATCCTGTGTGTGAATTGTGCGGTCAGCCGATTCTGGAGATGGCGAGCGCGATGGCGAACAAAGGCAGCGGAAATCCCGTTCACTTTGACTGCATCGTAAAAAAATTGTCCGAGCATGAACGGTTAAGCGAAAAAGACCGCATGACGTATATCGGGAACGGCAAATTCGCCGTGCTTCACTTTGAGAATCCCCACGATATGCGACATTTTTCGATTGTCAAGGAAATCGAATGGGAGCGCGCAGAATCCGAGCGTTCTGCATGGCGAGAGGAAATGGCGGGGTTGTACAGTCAGATAAAATAAAACGAACTGCGATTTTTCCGCACTCGCTGACGGGCGCGTCCTGCGCCCTTTTCGGAAAAATTGCTCGCACCTGCTCGCGATTTTTCCGCGCTCGTTTGTTGGTTGGTTCAAGCCGAAAATGTTCTTTAAAAAATAAAAAAGCCGTGCTTGAAAACACGACTTTTCTTACAGAAAATTCTAGCCAACTGTCGGACTTGAACCAACCACCTGCGCGTTACGAGTGCGCTGCTCTACCGGATGAGCTAAGTTGGCGAATGAAAATATAATAGCAGAAAAGAATAGTTCCGTCAATCGGTGCGAACGAGTTTTGGCAATTTAATTGCGGGAAATTTGTCCGTTGTTTGCCATTCGCTGCATATCGGCAATGCTGTGAACAATCATGTGGTTTTCAAAGACTTCGATTTTATGCATAGCAATATATTTGTCGATTTCAGTTCTGGTCAAATCTAGGGAGAGTCCTGCCCAGCGCGCAATATCCTGAATAGTTACGTCAAAACGGCGGAATGATTTATTGGATGCCGAGATAGGATTCATCTCATCAAGCATGACAAATACGTCCGCAATGCGCGCTTGTATATCGGAAATGACCAGAATCTTGAGGCGGCGTTTTTGGTCATAAATGCGTTTGCAGAACAGTTTGAGAAGCATGAGCGCAATCTGCGGGTTACCCGTGACCAAAAGCTCAAAATTTGCCTTGCTGAATTCAAGGCATTGCACTGGTCCTGCGGCCATACAGGTTGCGGAGCGCGGAGAATTATCAAGAATTGCCATTTCGCCGAAGAATTCGCCGGGCTTTAAGATGTCAAGGTTTTTGTTCGTGCCGTTCACGCATTTTACGAGCTGGACTTTTCCGCTTTGAATCAAATAGAAGCAGTCACCTGGCTCAAATTCACAGATGATAACTTGACCCGAATCGTAATTTTTTGCAAAACGTTGGAACGCTGGCAGGGCAAATTGTCTGAGTGCGCTTGGTGCGATAACTTCATCACCTAAATCTTCGTCAGTGCTGATGTTTTTTTGTCGGTCAGCCTGAGCCTTTGCCATCGTGTACAATTTGACTACTTCGTTCTTTTCGTAATAATTCGGGTAGCGTTTGAGGAACGAAATGCACACATCACAACAAGACCGGAATCTCTCATCATCATAAAAGGCCTGTGCGACTGAAAGCATTGCCGTCATCGGGTTGATGGTCAAATCTTGGTTGAGAATCGTTTCGATTTTTTTGTGAACCTGTCTAAGTTGCCCTGAGAACACGCGGAGCATTTTCATCATAACGGCTTTGTTTCCGCCGAACATCGCTTCAAATTCAGGAACGCTGAGCGATACGCAAAGTGTGTCAGTCAAAACGGTTACGGTTTCTTCTCTCGGAAAATGACCAAGTGCAGATTTTACGCCGAAAAATTCTCCGTTCTTAATCTGCTCCGTAATCGGCTCTTTTGTTTCGATGTCAGTGGTCGTGCTGACTGCGTGACCTTTTTGGAGAATGAAGATGCGATCGTCTTTGTCGCCCTCAAAATAGACTATAGAACCTTTTGTATATTGCATTACTTTTGGCATAACTCGTACCCTTAGAATAGTATAACATAAAGTTTAAAAATATGCTATCATCTTTTTTATGATTGACTTACATTCTCACTCAAATGCTTCCGATGGAAGAAAATCTCCTGCTGATTCTGCACGGTATGCGGCGGAAAAAAAACTGTCCGTCTGGGCGTTGACTGACCATGATACGGTGGCGGGACTTCATGAGGCTGCTGTTGCCTGCAAGGAGGCTGACGTTATTTTTGTGCCGGGAATTGAAATCACGGTAAACTGGCAGCCGGGGGATTTTCATCTTCTTGGACATGGGCTTACGCATTGTTCTTCTGAATTGACCCATCTGATTGAAAAATTAAAAGAAAGCCGCGATGAGCGAAATGACCATATCCTTGAAAAAATGGCTGAGGACGGAATTCATGCCACGACTGAAGAAATCAAGGCGTTCTGCGGGGTGGAGCAGTTGGGTCGTCCTCATTTTGCCGACTATTTGGTTTATCGCGGTGTGGTTAAAAACCGGCAGGCGGCGTTCGACAGTTATCTTGCTCAAGGGCGACCGTGGTTCATTCATCACAACGGTGCAGACTTGGATGAGGCAATCAGCGCAATCAAATCAAGCGGGGGACTTCCTGTTCTGGCGCATCCGCTTTCGCTCTACGTTTCCTGGGGAAAAATGGAGGGAGTTCTGACCGACATTGTTGCGCACGGCATTCAGGGAATTGAGGCATGGCATCCCGGTGCGCGCGTTGGTGAGGCGATTCGGCTTGAAGAACTGGCCCGAAAATTGGGCTGTTTTGTGACGGCGGGAAGCGATTTTCACGGAGAAGGAGTCCGCGCGGACAGACACCTAGGCAAAACCAGCGGCGGAAAGAAAATTGCCGACCGTTTCTGGACCGAGGAATTGTTGCCGCATCTTCCAGAGTATAACGTGGAATGGTGGCTTTCATAGGTGAGAAAAGCGATATATTCCGAATATCTTTATGAAACTTAGTAGATTCCCAGCACTACGGGAGTGTTCCACAATGTGCTGTAATTTACTTTTCCTGCTGACGATTCTTCCCAAAGTGACTGGAACGCATAACTTTTTGGGCGCTGCACAATTTTGCTGTTGGTGAGCGCGGGTTTGACTTCGTTCCAGCCACGGCTGAATGCGATGTGCTGGCTGTCAAGATTTCCGAAATAGAATGACGGCGGGTTTTCTGGCTGCTTGAATGCCTTGTAGGTGATGCCTTTTGCAAGAACGATATCTACGGGAATCCAACCGAAATGCTCAACGTAGAATTCAGTCCACCAATGATACTGAACCTTTAAGTCCGCGTCCACCAGAATTCCGCTTACAGGAAGAGCAGGAATTCCCAAGGCGCGGAGCAGCGTTGTGTACACTACGGCAAAGTCATACGCATCTCCCTGCTTTTTTTCAAGCATGGAAAGCGGCGCGTTGTTCTGCTTCTGCATTTTTTCCTGCAAATCGTAATGTTCAAGCATATAGTCGTAGATTTTTTTTGCCTGACGGTACGGGTTTGTTTCTCTGCCGACGATTTCTTTTGCTTTTGCGATGGCTTTTTCATCCCGCGATTTTATGAGCGCATCAGATTGGGTCGCCGAAAGATACAGCATTCGGTCTTTTTCGGTATAGCCGCGTATTCGTGCAGGATTGATTTCCGTCTGCACGGCATACACCGAAACAACGAAATTCTGTGTGAAACGCATTTTTCTGTTTGTGGTACGCGCAAGTTCAATCTGATAAATAATCGTGTTTCTATAGTCGTCGATAACGGGGAGCGGCTTACATTCTGTCAGTTCAGCCATAGGTTGCTCTGCTGTTACTACGGGGCGGGGAACGCGCATTGTTACCGACGTGGGATTTTTTGAGTCAAGGTTCTCAATGTCCTCCGCAAGTTGCAGAAGATATGTCCGCCTTGCGACATATTTTTTTGTTCCTGCGGGAAGGTTTATTTCCACTTGCAGGGTGTTGCTTGTGCCTTTTTCTGTGATGATGGAAACCGGTCCGCTTGCCGCTCCCTCAGGAATGCGCACCCGAATTTCACTGTCTGACCAATATTCGTAGTCATAATTATTTTCGTTTGCGGCGATATACTGGGGGTCAAAATCCATGGAAGATTCTTGAGAAGTCAGCGTTGCTTGCGTGGCATCGTCCCTGTTCGCCGTAAATTTGATGTAGCCGTTGTTCCTGATTGTGCCAAAATTAGTGCCAGTTATGGAAAGCAATGTGCCGTAACTTCCGCTTGCAGGACTGATTGAGGCTATGACGGGAAGAGAAGTCTGCGTGTCTGGTGGAACTTGCACGGGAATGTCGGCGGTATTCGCAAAGAATCCGGGGTTCGAGCGACCGTGTTTTGTTCCGACGATTACCAGTCCGTCCTGTACGTTTGTGGGCAGAATGACGCGGATTTCGGTTTCGCTCCAGTTCAAATAGCCTCCCGAAGTCAGCCGGGAGCCTCCTACCTCAACATAGCCTGATGTTCCCCGCGAATCGCCAAAATAGAGTCCGTGGATTGACATGATGTCTCCCGCAGAACCGACTGAAGGCGTAATGGAAATGATTTCGGGTGATTTTTGAGTCTCTCTGGTGATAAAAGAAATTATTCCGATTGTCGCGGCGCAGGTAAATATAATCAGCCCTAGTCTGAACAGAGGATATTTGCGGAATAGGAGAGAAAGCGTTTTTCGTAGGCTCATTTATTCTGCTTGCGTCGTGAAAAAATTAGGCAGCGGAACGATAATCTCTTCTTCACCCGGAACAGCAGACATCGGAGAAATCGAAATGTGTATGGAAAGTCCATTGTCTGCGTTTGCAGAGGCAGGGCGGAAAACATCAATTGAAGTCAGACTGTCGTTCAGATTGATGCTGTGCGTTTTCTGCGGATATGCGCTCTTTGTGGCTGTAGAGGCGGTCGTTGCTCCTTGAATGGCGGTAGAATCGTTTACGGCAAGAGAAAAAAGCGTCGTGTTTCCAAAGTTGCCGTCCATCGTGATGTTGTTCTGGGCAAGTGGCTTTAACTTTGTGTTCGTAATCGCATTGACCGTGGTATTCTGTGCGTTTGATGCGGAACGGATATACACTGGCGTAAAAATAAGCGCGAACACAGCCGCAGCCGCCGCGAAAGAAACGCCCCAGCGCGTAAACTGATAGATTTTCGGCTTGCTTTCCTGCGTTGCGGCGGTATGCTGATGATATTTCAACTTGGTCTGTAAGCGGGCAAAACTGGCCTCAAGGAATGCGTCATCAACGGTGATGTCATCGGCATCTTCCTGCAGGAGCGCGTGGAGTTTTTTCATTCTGGCTTGTTCGGCGGCACATTTTACGTCTGACTGTACCAGCGATTCGTATTTTTCGATATATGCCGGCGGCAGTTCGTTATCGATGTAGACTGAGTGCAAATCTTTTTCAATATCCATTGCATTGCTCCTTCTGCCAGGTCTGCACAGATTATGGCTCTATGTAGTCACCAAGCAGTTTTTCCAGTTGCTCACGCGCTCTGAACACACGGACTTTGACATTTCCTTCCGTGATGCCCAGCACTTTTCCGATTTCTTTATAGTTCAAATCCCCGTATTCGCGGAGAATCAACACTTCCTTTAAATTCGGCGGCAGTTTTGACAAGGCTTCTATTGTATGCTTCTTGGTTTCTTCCTGAATCACCTCAGTTTCGCCTGAAGTTGCCTTACGGTGGTCTTCGTACAACGCTTTTTGGTACGCCTTCCGTTCGCGGGTCTTTCGCTTCGCATAGTTGAGCGAGGCATTTTTTACCACGCGGATAAGCCAAAATTTCGCGTCATCAAGACTGGGAAACACCAAATCCTTTTCGTTTGCCTTGATGTACGAGTCATGCACCAAGTCTTCCGCCGCTTCCTCGTCATTGACGATTCGCCACGAAACCTTGTACAAGAGAGCCATCGTTTCATTATACAGCCGTCTAAAATCAGCCGGGTCGCCCGCATGAATCGGTCTGTTCGCCTGATTTCCTCTATCATCTATAACCACGTTCTGTCCTTTTCGTTACAATGTTTTTCTATTTATTTGGGCGTTACCGCCGCAAGCGGCGGTCGGGCTTTGCGCCGTTCCGCTGCCGCTTCATTGGACGCAGCAAGCTGCTTTCCAACGCCTTTCGGCGCGGCTCCAATCCCTAACGCATTTTTTGCTCATAAAATCTCCACCCATGAACTATCAAAATGAAGATTTTCCAAAATTGCCTGTTTTTCAAGTTTTGGAGGCATTCTTATTCGGAATTTCACGGCATGTATCGGCACTTCCGTATGAATAGTAAACTGCGAGCCGTGAGGTTGCCATGTAAAATGAATTTTTCCGTTTGAGTCCATGCCGACAAGATTTCCGTTTTTGTTGACTTCCCAGTGATAATCCGTTGTCCTGTACCGCTGAGTTTCCTCTTCAAAAAGACAGTATGAAAGCAAATTATTGCTGCGGACAAGGATAGAAGTCCGTGTCTGGCTATAATGGTCATTCGCAATATTCACCCGCTCGTTCCAAATCCCTAAGACTGCTTCGCCTGTGCGCTGAACATCCTTATGCGGGTCTGTAATGCCGTATGAATAGTCAGGAGAACATCGTCCGCTTATCAAACGGACATTCTTACATTCAAATGGATTCGTATTTTTTACCGTTTTCATCGACCAGCAATTTTTATCAAGGACGACATCAGCGATTCCTATGGGTGAGTCAAGATGTGTAGCATTGATTGCTTCTGCGAATGCGTCTCCCCAATCACTGCCCGTCAAATCGGTGCGTCCGACATAGAGAAGGTACACGAAATAGCCGCCGATTTTTGTTATCAAATCTTTTGGAAAGACATTAAGCGGATAAAGTTCTTTTGTCACAAGATGCTTCGAATCTCTTAGCCTTGGATGCTCCATGCTGTTCTCCTCCCAAAAGTGAATCTATTTTCTGTGCTACCATGCGAATCATCGGCACTGCGACAGAATTTCCCGTCTGCCGCCTTATCTCCTGATATGAAACTACAATTTTGTATGAATCAGGGAATCCCTGTAAGCGAAGAAGTTCGCGCGGCGTAAAACGCCTGTTTCCGTTCACAAGGAGATAATTATATGATGCTCCCGTCCGCAACGCACAGGAATAATCAAGAATGGAGATATTGCCTGATTTATTTTCATGCCATACTGACGGATAAAACTTCTTTTTTCCCTCTGCCGCGAGCTTTCGTTTCTTTTGAATGAATTCAGACGCAAAAAATGAAGCGTCTATGTCTGCGTCATCTTCTAGAATAGTCGCAAGGTTATAGGGAACTTTTTCAAAATCAAAATTAAACTTTTCTGCAAGTTCAGAATCCAAAAATCCTACGATAATGACGCGCTCCCGTTTTTGGGGAAGCCCAAAATCAAGCGCATTGAGCACTTTGTACTTTACGGAATAGCCCAGTGCAGAAAGCCGCTCCAAAATAGTCTTGAATGTATTTCCGTTGTCATGCGTCGTAAGTTGTTTTACATTTTCAAGGAGAATTGCTTTTGGCTTGTGATATGAAAGAATACGCTCAATTTCAAAAAACATCGTTCCGCGTGTATCTGAAAATCCTTTCATCTTCCCCATAATTGAGAACGCTTGGCAGGGGAATCCCGCGAGAAGCAAATCGTGCTGAGGAATATTCTTTTCATCAATTTTTGTAATGTCGCCATGCGGGCAGTCGCCGAAATTTGCTTCATAGGTTTTGCAGGCGGCTTTGTCCCATTCAGACGAAAAGACGCATTTGTAGCCTAATTCGTCAAATGGAAGCCGTATCCCCCCAATTCCTGAGAACAAATCAATAAATCTGACACTGCCTGAAAACGACATTATGTTGTTTTGCTCCATCAGTTCCTTTTCCACACGACTCCGTTGGGCGTATCTACAATTGTAATTCCGCGGGCGGCAAGGTCGTTGCGGATTTGGTCTGCGCGGGCAAAGTCCTTTGCTTTTTTGGCGGCGGTGCGTTCTTGAACGAGTGCGGTGATTTCTGCGGCTTCGGGGTCTCCTGCATGGTCATCGGTGTGTGCGGCGGCTTCCTCTGCCTGTTTTTCTGCGAGTGCGATGGCGTTTTCAATCACGCTGAGGGAAAGCACTTTGTCCATCTCAAAAATATCCGCCAGTGCTTCGCTTGCCTTTTGGTTTTTGCCGTTGGAAGCCTTTTGCAGTGCGGAGAGGGCGACAGGAGTAGCCAAGTCATTTTCCAGACCGGATTTGAATTTGGCAAGGTTTTCGGAATCAGCCCGGCTTTCTGCAATCTTTGCGAGCGCGGCCCTATAGTTTTCTTTGGTCAGTTCCAGTTTTTCTTCTGCCTTGGCTTTTGCAATCAGTTTTGCGACGCGCTCGTTCAGTGCGGCACGGCCGTTCTTTGCCGAAGTCATGCCGTCAATCGAAAAGATGAGCGGCTTTCTGTAATGACCGCCGAGCAGGAAAAAGCGGTAGTCCAGCGGCTCAAAGCCCTTGCTGGTGAGGGAGAAGCCTTTTTCGGCGGGCATGTCGGTCTGCAGCGTGATGAATCTTCCCGAAGACTTTGACATTTTGCCGCCTTCGAGAATCAGGAATTCGTTGTGCATCCAGTATTTGACCCAAGGACCTTTTGCGCGTTCTTCTTCTGAAAAACTGCCTTCGCTCTGCGCGATTTCGTTTGTGTGGTGTACGGGTACGTGGTCAATGCCGCCTGTGTGAATGTCGATGTGCTTGCCAAGGTATTTCATGCTCATGGCGGAACATTCGATGTGCCAGCCGGGATAGCCGCGTCCCCAGGGGGAATCCCATGTCATAGCCTGATTTTCAAATTTGGATTTGGTAAACCAAAGCACGAAGTCTCCGGGGTTGCGCTTGTTTTCGTCCACGACGACCACGTTGCGTCTGCCTTTTCCCGCCACGAGTTTTTCCAAGTCAAGGTTTGCGAGTTTTCCGTAGTCGGGGTATGTTGAGATGTCGTAGTAGAGGTTTCCGCCCGCCATGTAGGTGTGCCCGTTTGCCTCCAGTTCTTTGATGAGCGCAATCATTTCCTGAATGTGGTCGGTTGCCTTGCAGATAACGTCGGGGTGGCGGATGTTCAGCGCGTCAATATCTTTCATAAAGGCATCGGTATAGAACTGCGCCACTTCCAGCACGGACTGATGGCGTTCTTCGGCAGTCTTTACCATTTTGTCGTCACCGTCGTCGCCGTCGCCAGTCAGGTGTCCTACATCGGTGATGTTCATAACGTGTTTGATGTCGTAACCCAGATAAGAAAGCGTCTTGTCCAGAATGTCCAGAAAGACATAGGCGCGCAGGTTTCCGATGTGGGCATAGTTGTATACCGTCGGTCCGCATCCGTAAAAGCCCACGTGACCCGCCGTAATCGGCTTGAATTCCTGCATGGTATGTCCCATCGTGTTGAACAGTCGTAACGCCATAAAAAATTCCTCGCAGAGAACACAGGGTTTACAGAGAGCGCATCGGACGGGAATGCTTCTCTTATTAGAAATTCCTCTGTGTTCTCCTACGCTCTGTGAGGAATTCTAATCAGGACTTATCAAATCGCATAGTCCGTGATATACTAAGCCCTAATGTACAGTATACGAGAATTAGCCGAAAAGTGCAATGCGGCGGGCGAATATAATGGAAAAGTCTTGTGCGATGAGCCTTTGGCAGGTCGGACGACGATGCGTGTGGGTGGAAAAGCCGCTCTATTTTTAGAGCCAGCCGATGAAAAATCGTTGCTTTTTGCGCTGGGGGAACTGCGTTCTACGGGCGTGCCGTTTTTTGTTCTGGGTGGCGGAAGCAACGTGATTATCTCTGACAGCGGTTTTGACGGCGCGGTAATTTCCACGCGGAAAATGTGCGGGGTGGAATTTTCCACAGAGCGCACAGAGTATGAGTTCCAGGAAAAAAACACTTCTGCATCAGAATGCTCTCCGTGCGCTCCTACGCTCTGTGGGAAACGTAACACCATGGGCGCGGAAGAGTTTCCCGTAGAAAAGGCGGAATCTACGAAAATCGGTGGAATCTGCGGACGCATAGCCGTTGCCGCGGGAACTTCATGGGGAAGCGTAATGGCGTTTTGCCGCGAGCATGATTTGGGCGGACTGGAAGGCTTTACGGCCTTGAGCGGAACGGTAGGCGGCGCGGTGTACATGAATGCCACCTGCTTTGGGCTGAGCGCATGTGACAGGCTGGTGAGTGTGCGCTATCTGGACACAGCGAGCGGCGAGATTGGCGAGTATGTGATGGACGAAGAAAAGCGTGCGGCAGACTGGGGCTACAAAAAATCGCCTTTTCAGGCAGGACACATTGACTGTTTGGAAAATTCGCAGGTTTGGAGCGAGGGGGAGACTTCCCCCCTTGCGATAATTCTTTCGGCGCAATTTTCGGTTGCGAAGAGATTTGATTTTGCAAAATCGGAGCATTGCATTGCACAGCGGAAGGAAAAGGGGCATTTTTTGGCTCCGAGTGCGGGAAGTGTTTTTAAAAATGATGCGGCGAACGGTGTGATTGCGGGAAAACTGATTGACGAGTGCGGATTGAAGGGCTTCCAGATTGGCGGGGCAAAGGTTGCGCCTTGGCACGGGAATTTTATCGTGAACACGGGGAATGCGACGGCGCAGGATATTTTTGACTTGGTACAGAAAGTGCGGAATGTGGTGCGCGAAAAAAAAGGCATTTTTTTGGAGACGGAAATTATTTTTTGCGGGAACGAGTTCTCTCATTGACAAAAAGAGATGTCAATTTTATACTTATAAGATAAGTGAGAATGTAAGATAAGCGGGAATGTAAGATAAGCGAAAAAACGAGGGGCGTTTATGCTGCAGTTGTCTTTTATAAATTATAAAAAAGGTTCGTATCTAACGGTAGAAGGAAAAGTCGCTGACCGTTTTTTCATTATTCAGGCTGGTCAGGTTCGGTGTGAACGTCGTGATGCTATGTCTGGTACGGGCGTTGATATGCTCGGTCCGGGTGATTTTGTGGGCGTAGTTTCCTGCATGGCGGGAATGTCTCAGATTGAGACTTCAATTGCGATTTCCGATGTGGTTGTGATTGCGGTTCGCCGTGACCAGTATCCCGAACTGATTAAGCAGAATACTCCCATCGCTATGAAGATGATTCGCACGTTTGCCAACCGTATGCGCGTGGTGAACGAAATGCTTATGTTCCGTGCGGTTGCCGGCGGGTCAAATTCAAGTCCGCTGACACTTTTTAATGTGGCGACTTTTTACGAGCATCAGAAAAAAACTGACATTGCGGCGTTTGCTTATTATCAATACTTAAAGACGGGCGAGCGCGGAAAATATGCCGAGTACGCAAAAAGAAGATTTCTTGAGCTTCGCAAAAAGACCAACGCGGTGTATTTTGAGCCGACTGCCGATATGACGCGTCGTTATCCAGAAGACACGATGATTTTCTGCGAGAACCAGAGTGGCGCGGAGATGTTCATCATTCAGTCCGGGCAGGTGAAAATCGGCAAGGTTGTTGACGGCAAGGAAGTGACGTTCGCAATCCTCAAAAAAGGCGATATGTTTGGCGAGATGGCGTTGCTGGAAAATAAGCCGCGTTCAGCCAGTGCGATTGCCAATGAGGATTGTGTGCTGATGGTCGTAAACAGCAAGAACTTTAATCAGATGGTAACGACTCAGCCGCAGATGATTGCCCGTTTGACGACGACGCTTGCGGAGAGGCTTTGGTCTATGTCGCGTCAGCTGACCAACACGCAGATTGCAGATCCGATTACGAAGATGCTGGATATGATTGCCTTGCAGGTGGAAAAGGCGAAACTTCCGCAGAATTTTATGCGCGATTATCGGACGGGGCTTTCGCTGGAAGACGTGGCGGATATGTGTGGTCTGGAAGGCGAAGAAAAAATGCGGCAGATGTATGAGTTCCGCAAGGATTCACACATCAAACTTGACCCCATAACGCAGAAAATCATTGTTTCCGATTGCGATGAGCTGATTAAGCACGCGGCGTTTACCCGCAGCAAGTTAAAGTAATTTTTTTCCGTTTCGTGCCGAAATTCAAATGATGAAGAAATCATTTTTTTGCATGATAACGTTATGCGTGTCTCTCTTTGTGTTTGCCGCTGAAAATAACGGGCAGAATACGGCGAACAAAAAATGGCCGGAAAAACTGCCTTTTGGTTACGGCGACATAAAATTGGGTATGGGCGTGGACGAAGTGAAAGAAATCCTGCTCAAAAATCGCGAATTTGGCTACCGCGGGGACAGGGACGTTTCGTTTTCGCCGCTGGATAACCAGATTCTGATTGAAACGGACGCGAGCCTTGCGGGATTCTCTTTTTTTGACCGCTGTTGGTTTCAGTTTGCAGACGGAAAATTATATATCATCACCATCAATTTGAACAAGGAAAAAATTGACCATTATTCGGTGTTCAGCAAATTGTGCTCAAAATACGGTGGCCCCAACAAAATCAGTCCGCAGAAATCGCAGTGGAAAGATGATGAGGTGATGATGAGTTTGGAGCGTCCGCTGGCTCTCAAATACATTGATGCGAAAGTGTTTGCCGAGCGGCAGGACAAGGCGAATGTGCAGAAATCTTACAGCGAACAGAATCGCGATACGTTTTTGGGCGGGCTGTGATGTTCCGGAAAATTTGCTGTGCCGCCGCATTTGTCCTGCTTGTCTGTGCGATTGCTTCCTGTAAGACACAAAGGCTTCCCGTAAAAAAATTGGCGCTGATAAAAGCGGACGGCGAAAAATTGACAGTTTCTGCGGAGGTGGCGAAAACTCCTTCTGAGCGTGAGCATGGTTTTATGGGGCGCAAAAAAATTCCCGATGGCACAGGAATGCTCTTTGTGTTTGAGAATGACCAGATTCTTCATTTTTGGATGAAAAATACTCCGCACCCGCTTTCGATTGCTTACATTGACCGAAACGGCGTGATTCAGAATATCTTCAATATGACTCCATTCAGTCTTGCCTCTGTCAGCAGTACGGTCAGCACACGGTACGCGCTTGAAGTTCCACAGGGATGGTTTGAGAAAGTCGGCATTGATGTAGGCGACAAACTGGAACTTGATTTTTAAATCCGCAGATTACGCAGATGAACACGGATTAAAATCCGTTGAACCCGCGTTCTGAAATTTTACACATCTAGTTTTGCCAGTTCTGTCTGCGCGATTTTGTCGTTGGGGTCAAATTCAAGCACCGTCTGAAAATAACTTGCGGCGACGGCGGGATTTCCTTCTTTAAGCGCGAGATAGCCAAGATTCGACATAATTTTTGTGCTTTCGGGGGCGACGGCAAGTGCTTTTTCCAGCATTTTTTTTGCGGCGGCAAGGTCTCCTGCCTCCATGTCGCAGATGGCAATTTCATTGTAGGTGTCCGCATTGTTTTCGCCGCCCTCACAGGTGAGCGATTTTTCAAAGGCCTGCTTTGCGTCATCGTAGCGGGCTATGCGGCGTAATCCCCAGCCCAGCATAAACCATGCGTTCCAAACATCGGGATTGTTCTGCAGGAATTTGCGGATTTCGTCCAGTCCTTTTTTTTCTTCACCGCGATTGATTAAATCGTAAGCCGCCTTGAAGTGGTCATCTTCCATATTACGGTTTTTGATTTCATTGAGGATTTCCTGCGCACGAGTTTTTTTGTACAGACCGTTTTCTCCCAAATCCTCATCTTTTGCATCACAGGTGAGCGCAAGGTAGGTTTCAAAGCACCCCTTTGCTTCGGCATAGTTCCGTTTTTTGAGATAGAAAAATCCCGCGTTGAAGAATGCGTCCGGGATTTCAGGCTCTGCGTTCATCGCTTCCTTATAATATAAAAGCGCACTGTCATCATAGGCATCGGCGTCGTCAAACAGTCCTGAACGGCGGTAAGAATCTGCCCGTTGGTCAAAGAAAAGCGCGGTGTTCAGCGTGATTGCCATATCCTCGGGGTCAAAGCCGTGGAGCGCGCTGAAAATTTCTTCCGCAAGTTCAAAATCCTCGTTCTTCGCCTTTAAAATTGCCGCCTCGCTCAGTTCTTTTTTTATGTCGGGACGGGCATTCGCAAGGACAGAGCGATAATACTGGATGTGCTGATTTTTTGTGTCATACGCCATGACCGTAAGCAGTCCTGCAAGCACTTGTTCCTGCGTCAGTTCCGCCATATTGAAAGACCCAGGGGCATCCGTATCTTTTTTCTGGACGGGCAGGGGAATGGTCGGGTCGATGTGCATTGCCTTGCTGCTGAACGAAAAATTTTCAGGCAACGTGATAAAATAGACTGATTCAAGAGGATTTACTGGTTTCATGTAACTTCCTTACGGAATAAGATTATTGTGCGACCGCCACAGGTTGTGCAGCGACAGTTTGTGCTTCGGGCTGTGTGGGCGCGGTTGCATGGTTTTCGGCTGACTGCGCTGGCTGAGCGTCTGCGGGTTTCTGCTCTGCGTTTTGTGCGGCTGCATCGGCGGGCTTTTGTTCCGCGTTCGGGGCGGCGGAATCGGCAGCCTTTTCTGCGGAGGCGGCATCCGATTTTTTTGTTGCTGACTGCATCTTTGCGCGTTGTTGGGCAAGTTGGTCTGCCGCAGAAACTTTGACTTTGCGCTGTTGCTGCAGGAATCCGTTTATGTGCATTTTATAGATGAGCGGCACGGTCTTTTCATCGAAGCGCATGGCAACAGCGACAATATCTCTTCGTCCTTCGACCATGCCAGAAGCGGAAATTATTCCTTTGAGCTGAATGCGTTCTGGCGGGTCTTCAAAATCCATGATGATGACAGCCTCTTTGTTGTTCAAAAACTGCGAAAGCCCCAGCAAAATAAATTTTGCCCCGCTGAAAGAAAGTTCTCGCAGAATACAGTGACGTGGTACTTCTGAAATCGTAACGACTGTTTCTGCGCGCATAAGACCAAGTTTTCGCTTGTTCTCGTCATTGATGAGGATGTATTCTTCGCGCCGGCGGATTGCGTTTTGGTTCGCCTCAAGAAGGCTGCCCACCTGCTCAATCAAATCATCTGGAGGACGCTGGGTAAACGTAAGCGTGACAATAACTAAGTCCTGCGAATTCATGTAGGGAGAGATATTTGAGACTTTTGCTGAGACAAAAAAACTCATCATCTGATTGCCCGACTCCTTGAAGCAGAAACGGAGTTGACATGCCGGAGATTCTTTTTGGGATATCTGCTGATATGCGCCGCCCTTTGTACCCACAATGATTCGCGCTAACTGAAATGAAGTGGAATTTATGATACAGGGCCACTGCGTTCCATTGCATTTGATGTAAATTTGTCTCGGATCCAGGTTCAGTACGCGAATGATATCTTTTGTAAAAGCTATCTCCGTATCACGAAACTGATCGTAATACCGCGCAATTTGCTGGCTTGTTGTCACACCCATAAAAATCATTTTACATCATAATCTGGTAATCGTCAATGCTTATTCCGAATGAGATTTAACGTGATTCAATGCAGGTTCTTCCATAAAATCGGTTTTGGGTGTATAATAAATGTATATTTCTTTTTTAAAAGGACGAAACAATGGTTATTCTTACGTTGAACTGCGGTTCTTCTTCCGCAAAATACCAGGTGTATGACTGGGATAACAAGGATGTTCTGGCGACGGGCGTTGTTGAGCGCGTTACGCAGGACGGTTCTGTAATTACGCACAAACCCAAGGGGAAGGATAAGTTTGTGCTGGAAAGCCCCTGTCCTACGCACAAGGAAGCGATTGAGCTGATTCTGAACGCCATTACCGACAAGGCTCACGGCGTTATTTCTGACATGAGCGTGATTGGTGCGGTCGGTCATCGCGTTCTGCACGGTGGCGACAAGTTCACCAAGAGCGTCGAGGTTGACGCAAAGGTGCTGGACACGTTCCGCTCGGTCATCGGACTGGGGCCACTCCACATGCCGGCAAACATCATGGGCATTGAGGCTGCGCAGAAAGTGCTTCCCAACGTGCCGCATGTTGCCGTTATGGATACTGCCTGGCATCAGACTATGCCGCCGTCATCATTTATGTATGCCATTCCGCACGAATGGTACGAAAAATATGCCGCTCGCCGCTACGGTTTCCACGGAACATCTTTCCTGTACACGGCAAAGCGCGCTTCAGTCCTGCTGCACAAAGCCCCCAAGGACACGAACGTGATTATCGCTCACGT
>JAFSJX010000042.1 GCA_017449285.1 Treponema sp. | reverse complement strand
TCAGTCTGTCAAAAAACTATACGAGCGCCCCCGTTTCTGGTACAATAGAAGCGGGGGCGATGTCATGGAAGAATGGAAAAAGGATTCACGGCGGGAACCGGTGATCACAGACCTGGACGCGCTGGTGCCGAAGGATCATCTTTTGCGAAAGATAGAAAAGGTCATGGACTATGATTGGCTGTATGAGCGGCTGGATCCATATTATTGCCATGACAACGGGCGGCCTGGAACGGACCCGGTGGTGCTGATCAAGATGGTATTGATCCAGCATCTTTATGGGATACCGTCATTGCGGCAAACACACCAGCGGATACAGGACACGCTCTCATACCGTTGGTTTCTTGGGTATGGACTGTTAGAGGAAATCCCGCACTTTGCGACGGTGAGCTACGCATTCTGCAAGCGATTCCCGGAAGAACTGACGGAAGAGATATTCGCTCACATCCTGAACAAGGCGCTGAATAACAAGATGGTAGATCCGAAGATGATTTTCATCGACGGGACGCACATCAAGGCCAGCGCAAACAAGAAGAAGTTTCAGAAAGAGAAAGTAGTAAAGGCAGCAAAGGTCTATGCCACGCAGCTGCGGGAAGAAGTGAATGCCGAACGAGCTGCTCTGGGGAAGGCACCCATAGAAGACGAGGATGACGATGATTCAACTCCTGGCGGCGGAATGACAGAGCAGACGGTTTCCACGACAGACCCGGAAAGCGGAATGTTCGTCAAGGGAGAGCATGAACGGCAGTTTGCGTATGAGGCGCATACAGCCAGCGACAGGAAAGGCTTTGTACTTGGAGTAGAAGTAACGGCGGGAAATGTACATGACAGCGTGGCATGGGATGCTTTGTATGACCAGGTAACCGACAGATTTCCGGAAGTAGAGTTTGTGACGATGGACGCGGGGTACAAAACTCCGTGGATTGCGAAGAAGACCTTAGACGATGGACGAATCCCCATTCTTCCCTATACCAGACATCATTACAAAGAAGGCACTTACAAACCGTGGGAATATGCGTACGATCCCAAAGAAGACCATTTCATTTGTCCGCATGGCGGCATACTGAGGCATACGACGACAGACAGAGACGGAAAGCGAACCTACAGAAGTAATACGAAGCACTGCAAGAATTGCCCGTTCAAAGCGTTGTGCGGCGCCAATGAAAAAGGCCAGAAGGTCATAACCACGCACATTTGGCAGGAGTATCTGGATCTCGTCGAGCAGCTTCGGCGAACGGAGCGAGGCAAAGAAGTCTATGCGATGCGCAAGGAAACCATAGAACGTGTCTTTGCCGACGCAAAAGAGAAACACGCGATGCGTTATACACATCATCGAGGTCTGGCCCGGGTAACGAACTGGGTGAGGCTTAAATATGCTGCGATGAATCTGAAAAAGCTGGCAGAATGGAGCTGGAAAGGTTCTTATTCTCGCCTTGTTTTCTCGCTGCTTTTGCCCAAATACAGCAAATCCCTCGCTTTTGCTTAACAAAAACGAGGGTTCTTTGACAAGCTGAAGCGGCGCAAAGCGGCGCTTTTTTCACAAGCAAGGCATGAAATCATTTCCGCCTGCGGAGGCATGGAAAGAAGAATACTGCGGCGAGATAAGAGATGGTCAAAACAAGAGCGGTGCTCACGATTGAACAGAAATCCATGGAAAACAATCGCGAGAGGAATGTGCCGTCCGCAAGGCCATAAATCAGCGCGGTAACAATGCGGACAAGAAAAACTGCGCAAAACATGACGGCGAAACAATGTAAGAATAGCAGGACTTTCTTTTTCATGCGCATTACCTTTCTTTTCTTAAATTTATTTTTCAAATGATAACACGAAACGAAAAAAGAACAAGGTCAATTTTGCGCTGCGCCATGCTAAAGAGCGAAAATTCTTCGGAGAGAAGGGGCGATTTCCGCAAATAAGGAAAAAGACAGGGAAAAAAACCGCAAAAATCCGGCTAATCAGGGGAAATCACAGGGGAAAGCACTTGACTTTTTCAGGGGGGGGATTTAAGATATATTTGTATGAAAGTGCGGACGGCCACCGCCGCCCACTTCGGAAAAATTGTAATTCTTTATTGGGAGGTCTTCCACAATGAATGCTTACATGCAGAGAGTTCTTGATGAAGTCAAGGCTCGCAACGCCGGTGAAAAACTGTTCCTGCAGACTGTCGAAGAAGTCTTCGAGTCTCTGGAGCCCATCGTTGAAAAGCACCCCGAGTACGAGAAGTACGCCATTCTGGAGAGAATGTGCGAGCCCGATCGTCAGATCCAGTTCCGTGTGACCTGGGTGGACGATGCCGGCAAGGCCCACGTCAACCGCGGCTTCCGCGTCCAGTTCAACAGCGCCATCGGCCCCTACAAGGGCGGCCTGCGTTTCGCCAGCAACGTCACCCTGGACACCATGAAGTTCCTGGGCTTTGAGCAGACCTTCAAGAACAGCCTGACCTCCCTGCCCATCGGCGGCGGCAAGGGCGGCTCCGACTTCGACCCCCGCGGCAAGAGCGACATGGAGATCATGCGCTTCTGCCAGGCC
>JAFSJX010000041.1 GCA_017449285.1 Treponema sp. | reverse complement strand
TGTTCTTCAGAAATTTTTTGACTTCGTTAGGTCCGTCCCAAAAGGGACTGACCCGCACAATCATTTGGTTTGTTATTCAGTTCTCAAGGTTCCTTGCCGTCAACCGACGACTTGATTATAATAGCACTTTTATTTTTATTTGTCAATACCTTTTTTCAAAAAAATCAAAAGTTTTTTTAGGCTCATTGCCTTTAATACTTTCGATTACCGCAAAGGCCTGGAAAAATGCAGAAAAGAGAGGCTTGCGCCTCTCTTTAAATTCGGGAATCAGTATCAATCGTCTGGTTATGCTCCTGACTGGTGTCGTGCTAATCCGTGATATATTACAATTCTACATCCAATGCAAAACAAACCGTCTGCCCACTTTTTTCCTGACTACTTCACTTTTTCTTCGGTCTTCCCTGTCTGGAATTTAAAATTATCAATATCGGGGCGCATATCTTCCGCGCCTTCCAGCGAATCTTCTGTCAGCAGTGCCTGCAGCACGATAGCGCACTCCAACCGTTTTTTCTGAATCTTACAGCCGTATTCATACGGTTTTGTAATATCCCCGTTCACCAGATCCGCATTGGCGTGACAGCCCCCACTGCAGAAAAAGCGGGCCCAGCACTCCTTACACTTCGGTTTGGTCATGACATGGGTATTGCGAAACTTTTTAACCAGGTCAGGTCGAACAATACCCGTGTCTAATGTTCCCATCAGATACTTTTCCCGTCCCACAAACTGGTGACAGGGGTAAATCTCTCCCGAGGGCGTTATGGCATAATACTCATGTCCTGCGCCGCAGCCGGCCAGACGTTTTGCTACACAGGGACCGTTATCCAGCGCTACATTAAAATGGAAGAAATCAAAAGGCTCACCTTGCCCGCGCCGCCGTTTCAGATACTCGGCAGCCAGTTTGTCATATTCTGCAAACAGGACCGGCAGGTCTTCTTCGGTCAGTGTGTACGACTCCGTGGTTCCCACAACAGGCTCCATGGAAATCTCTTTTCCGACTTCCGCCATCTTCAGCACTTCCTCCGCAAAATGCGTACTGAAATGCGTGTATGTCCCACGCAGATAGTAATTCCAGCCCCTGCGGCTTTTAATAATCTTTTTAAAACCGCTCACCGCTGCATCATAGCTGCCGGTTTGATTTGGGAACGGACGCATGGCATCATGCATTTCCTTACCGCCGTCAAGGCTCAGCACGACCATGACCCGGTTATCGTTCAGGAATTGTATGATTTCATCATTTAACAGCGTACCATTCGTGGTCAGTGTAAGCTTGATATTTTTATTTGCTTCTACCTCGCGCTTTCTTGCGTATTGGATAATCTCTTTGACGACGCCAAAATTAACAAGCGGTTCACCGCCAAACAAATCAATTTCCAAATTATGGCGCTTACGACTTCCGGCAATGGCAAAATCAATTGCCTTTTTCCCGGTTTCCGCACTCATCAGTTCCCGCCTGCCGCCAAAATCCCCGGTCCCGGCAAAACAGTATTTGCAGCGCAGATTGCAATCGTGGGCCACATGCAGGCACAATGATTTCAAAACCGGTTCTGTCGCAAAGGTTTCCGGCACATCAAACTCAGGAGAAAACAGAACCCCCTGTTCCATCAGTTCATGCAGTTCCCCAATAACCTCCCGCAACTCCGCTTCGCTATAGGTATCCGCAAGTGCGGCAACCGTCTCCTCGTCATTGTGACCGTCAAACACGCCCAGCACGTCATACCCGATCTGGTCGACCAGGTGCACGGCCCCGCTGTTTACATCTAATACGGCCATATCACCATTCACTTTCATACGGTGAATTAACTGATTATCCATCTTCCCAACCTTTCTTATATGAAAACAGCTCCCCGCATTAACAGGGAGCTGTTTAACACGCTGGTTTTTTGTAAAAACTGATTATTTGTGTTCGCAAACCTGATTGCCAACCGTGCAGGAAGTCTTGCATGCAGACTGGCAGGAAGCCGGGCATTCTCCGCAGCCGCCGGTACGCAGCGTTTTGTT
>JAFSJX010000040.1 GCA_017449285.1 Treponema sp. | reverse complement strand
TTGCAAGAATAAATGCCGTCCTTGACAGAATTCCAGAATCGGAACAACTGAAATATTGTGATGTAGGCATAGAAACTGTAAGAGAGGCTTTAAAAAATGACTCGTGGTGAAATATGGTTTGTTGATTTCGGACTTCCTATTTATGCTTATATTTTGCCATGACTTCAATGTAGCCGTTATCCCATAGCAAAATTTTTGTGTATTTTTCCAAACCGTTGCAAGTACGGAATT
This sequence comes from Treponema sp., assembly GCA_017449285.1. GTDB lineage: Bacteria > Spirochaetota > Spirochaetia > Treponematales > Treponemataceae > Treponema_D. The sequence continues at coordinate 3,556 of JAFSJX010000040.1, read as the reverse complement.
TGAGTGTTTTGCCACCAAAAGAAAAGGTCGTATATTTGTCGAAACTGCTTAGAATCGCTGTGTTCATACGTTAATTATACTACTTTGTTTCACTTTTTTCCTCAAAATCTTCTTCACGCATCAGTTACTGAAAACTTTTGCGAATTCAAAAAAAGTTTTCACTAAGTTCCGCGCTCATCTGCTCAAAATCGTCTTCGGTTATGCCGTGCCGCGACATATCCACATGGCCATCCACGAATGAAACGTCTTCCGCTTCCAGTTTCTGCCGCTGAATGTCGCCACCACCAAAGGCAAAACTGCCTGAGCAAAAGCCTTTCGCATTCACTACGCGGTGGCAGGGAGTAACAGTGTTGCTGGGATTTTTGTGCAGTGCGTTTCCCACGTAGCGGCGTAGGTTGCAGTTTCCCATGAGCGCGGCAATCTGCGAGTAGCTGGCAACTTTTCCGCGTGGGATAAGACGGACGGCGGCGTAGATTCGTTCGGCAAGTCTTTGGGAAGGCTCATCTTTCATGCGGACTTACCCCACATATTCATCGACGACACTCAGCACCGCGTTCAAATATCCCGTTCCAAACATGTTCAGATGATTCAGTAGGTGATACAGATTGTACAAATCACGGCGGTCTTCGTAGCCGTTTTGGAGCGGACGAACTTCGCGGTAGGTGGCATAGAACGCTGGGGAAAATCCGCCAAAAAGTTCCGTCATTGCCAAATCTGCCTCCGCATGACCAACGTATGCGGCAGGGTCAATCAGCATGGCTTTTCCATCCGCGCCACAGAGTACGTTCCCGCCCCACAAATCGCCGTGGAGCAGGCTGGGTTTTTCCGGCTCAACCAAAAATTCGTTCAGATGGTCAAGCAGGCGGGTGATTTTCGCGCGGTCGCCGGCAGAAAAATGCGCATCGGCAGATTTGAATTGCGGGGCAAGGCGGCGGTCACGAAAGAATGAAATCCAAGAGGCAGAAGGCGTATTGTTCTGTGCCCGTGCACCGATAAAATTGTCCTGAAAGAAGCCGAAGCGGTGGTGCGGAACAAAAGGCACAGTGTCCGCAGAATGAAGCGCGGCAAGGTCGCGCGCAAAGGTTTCGTAGTAGTCAGTGCATTTTTTGCCGCCCTCAATGAATTTCAAAAGGAGAAAACTGTAGCCCACTTCCTCGCCATCGTCAGTGCCGGTACAGAGAATCGGCGGCGTGGCAATGGTGTTTGTGGCGGCAATCGCAGAAAGACCCGCCGCTTCGGCAGTAAAAAAACCCGCTTTTTCCTTGGCGTTTGCCTTCATAAAGATGCGGTCGCCCGTGGAGAGCGTAAGCGCATAGGCCTTGTTGATGTCGCCGCCGTGCAGACGGTCAGTGTGCGTGATGGCAACCGATGTGCCGAACAGCGAGACAAGCGCATTTGCAAGCGACATGTAATGCGGGGGCGTGCAAAAATCCATGAGCTACTATAGCATATAAATTCCCAATGGTGTAGGGGGCTTTAAAAACAAAAAAACTCCCCGCAAGCCAATCTCACGGGGAGCAATTATCGTAATCGTTACGAATTATTTCACAATCTCAGCCAGTGCAGCTTTCATACCCTTAGACTGAATATCAGCCAAGTGACCGGCAACAGCGGCTTCGAGTCCTGCGACCTTTGTGAGGTCTTCTTTCCAGAAGTCAACATTGCTCAAAACCTTGTTTGCGATGCCCTTTGCATCTTTGGACGTTCCCCTACGCTTTGCTTCGGGTCAGGCTTTTCGCCCTTCCGCGCTAACCGCGCTCCATTCCTACGCTCACTGCGTTCACTTCGGAACTGCTACGCAGGGGCTACAATCCTTAACGTAGGGAGCGACCCTGAAAGGGACAAAACTTGCGAGGCAAGTTTTGAGCGAGTCTCCGAGCAACTATGCTGCGAAGGCGTGTTGGCTTACCAGAAAAATCAGTCGCCAGTGTAGTTGTAGACTATCGTTGCGTTTGTCAGAGATTCATTATTTAAATCAATGGTTATCCCTTGCCATTGAGATTCAGTGCCACGATAGTTTACGATGATAAGTCCAGTACAATTATAAAAAGCAGATTCGTAGATATGATTCATGCTCTCAGGTATCGTAATGCTCCTAAGCCCTGTACATCCATAGAATAGATTCTCCCAAATCAATGCAACATTGTTGCTGATATTCACTGAAACAAGCTCATACTTATTACAAAATGGCGAAGCTGTTGCCGAATTACTAAAATTACTGAAATAAAGATTTCTACCAAGGTACACTGTTTCTAATGGGCAGTCGGTGAATAGGCTGTACCAACTGCCCGCGGAATATCCAGTTGAAATCTCCAAGAGTGTATTTCCATCAGCTATAGTTACCTCTTTAAGTGAAGTACACCCTCTAAAGGTGCCTCCCTCAATGCTTGTTATGTTACCGGGTATTGTGATGCTTGTAAGGCTACTGCATCCCGAAAAAGCACTGTCTCCGATTTCTATCACACTATCGGGAATTATAATGCTCGTAAGTCCTGCACATCCAGTAAATGCAGATTGTCCAATACTCGTTACGCTACTCGGTATTACTACATTTGAAAGTCCTGAACAGTAGCTAAACATATACTCACCAATCTCCGTGATATTAGTGCTAATTTCTACAGAAGTAAGTGTTGTTTTTTCATAAAATGGAGCATACCGTGCATACCAATTTGGAATCTCGTAATAAGATAGAGGTCTTCCTAAGTGCAATTTTTCTAAGGGACAGTTATAAAATATACCGCTGTAATCCCAGCCAACACCAACATTAACTTCGCCATTTAATTGCAGTTCGATATTCCCATCTTCAAAAAATAATTCTTTAAGATTCGTGCAATTATAAAAAGCTTTGTCGCCTATGTAAGTTATGCTATTAGGTATCGCTATGTCCGTAAGGTTACTACAACCATTGAAGGCATTACTTCCTATGCTTGTAACACTGTCGGGTATTGTCACGCTTGTAAGACTGCTACAGCCAGAAAATGCGCTATCACCAATCTTTGTAACACTTTCTGGGATTACAACGCTTTCTACCATATTGCATCTGTAAAAAGCTTTATTTTTTATGCTTGTAACAGTAGCTGGTATTTCAACAATGCCTTTTAGACTTAAACCATTTATAAACAGTATTTGGTCTGAAGCAAGTTCAAAAGAGCTCTTTAGCCAATTGACAAAAGTTCCTGCAAAGTTAATATACTCAGCATCCACAGAAAAATTTATTGTAAGCGAATCAGGAATGGTAATCGCCCTCAAATTAGTGCACTCATAAAATGCATTATCTGCAATGTTTGTCACCGTGTTCGGAAGCGAAATTGCGTACAATGTTTTTTGCCCTGCCAATTTGTTTGTCCATTCCGTTATGCCCGTTGTTTCAGAAAAATCCAGCGCAATTTTTACGCTGTCGTTCGTACCAATGGCAGCGGCAATGGTGGTAAGCGTGATAGCGTTAATTCCACCCTTGAATTTAAGCGTCGTATCGCTGGTAAGCGAATAGATTGTATTCGTTATTCCAACCATGTCTGTGCCGTTTTCAATGGTCACCACATTGTCAAATCCCATG
>JAFSJX010000039.1 GCA_017449285.1 Treponema sp. | reverse complement strand
TGCTGATTACGAATACAAAAAAACGGCACTCGTTCGAGCGCCGCCTATCGTTCGCAAAAAAACGGACGCCTCAGCGCCCGTCGTTGCGTGTATTCGGTTTTGGTTACAGTTTTGAGCATGGATATCGTAACACACTTGCAATCACATGTCAATATCACCCCTGTCTCAAAACAGTATCAATTCAGTCTCAAAGCTGAATCAATTTCGTCTCACATGAAAATTTTCGCATTTTGACAGCATTTTTCCACCGAATGTCCCCCCGACACCCGTTCGTGCGGAAATGATTGGGGTTTACAAGCGGCGTCATATTTTGCTATATTGTAGACAGGAAGGGTGTCTTCCGCGACGTACTGCCGGGTCCCGGCTTGCGCGATGAACTTGATTTCATTGCGAATATCCATAATAAGCCTGAAATGTCGCTTTTTGCCTGGCATACGCAGCATTCCGCCCGATGTTCCTGAGAGCAGGATGTGTAGCAGAGATTCCGAAGGAGGATGCAAAATGGCAATCCATGTGTGCTGCAGCTGCGGCAAGCAGATTCCGGATAACGCCACGACAAACGCATGAATGTCTGTCCTTGCTCATTTGTTTTTTTTCGATTTTTTTTGAAAATAACGAACCATAGAAATCTTCAAGCACACCTTTGAAGAGCAAGCCGAACTAACCGCAGCTCAAAAATTGAGTACGGTTTCTAAATGCTGCTCTGCACTCATGGATATGACAAAGCGCTTCTTGCGCGCGGAGAGTTTAGTACGAAACAATTCCACTGTCTTTAATATGCTCAGACAAAATTTGTGAACAATGTTGAGATTTTGCGCAGACTTCTTCTCAATTGTTTGATTGGCGTCCTCTCGAAATGTTACATCCAGATGCCAGTGCATAACTTCAACGGACCAGTGTTTGCGCACTGCTCTGCTGAAAAGTTCGATATCCGGCTTCAAACTGCTAATAAAGTAGCGGTATTCTTCTGATTTTGTTCCATCCTGACGTTCGAGGGTTTTTCGCTCCATTCCGATGCTTTTTAAGCCCTTCCAATTTTTTAATTGTGGAAGCCATTTGATATCATCCGTCTGGTAGTACTCTCTCGTTTCGATTTGACTATGTGCCTTTTCTTGCGTCTTTTTATAATATCCAGTGTCTTCTATCTTCTTGACGAGTTCAGCATCATCAAAGTATTGTTTTACATCATCATGCAAGCTCGTCTGATTTCCCTTCAATGCCAGCACATAGTCCGCCCGCTTCTGTTTGATCTTCGCTGCTATTGCTGTTTGTGTTCCCATTGCATCTATTGTTACGATCTGACCTTCGATATTGATATGATTCAACAGTTCTGGTATCGCTGTTATCTCATTGCTCTTTTCTTCTACGGCTACTTGTCCCATGCAAAAACCGTCATCATCACACCATGCTGAAACCACATGTAACGGTTTGCTTCCGTTTTGCGTATTTCCACGCATGGTTTTTCCGTCAATTGCTATTATTTTCTTGAGCTTTTCTCCCTCATTGCTGTTTAACAGCTCCTGCCACTTCGATTGTAACTGCTGCATCGTCTCTGGCGCTATCATTGCCATGACTCGCTGTATCGTGTCGTGTGACGGCACCCCGTTCTCCAGCGTGATATACTTGCTCAAATATTCCTTGTGTTGTTTTGCGAAAAGCCCTATTTCTACCCAATCATCCGCATTTGCTAATGTTGCAAACAATACGATTACCAAAATATTCTTCAGTTTATGTCTTACTTTACTCTGCTGCCGTGAATCCTCTATACAGTCCATCCATTCTAGCAATTCTTTCATTTTACACAACACCCCCTACTTAGTTTACCATAATCTTCAGAGCTTGGGTAGGGGTGTGTTAACACTTTTTTAATTCATGCGTTTGTCGTGAGTCTTTGCGCCCAAGTACCGGAGGAAGGCGTTTTATGGCGAAAGGCGACTGGATATAGGAGCAATTCTGCGGAAATTGTGTGAATGGAAGGGCGTAACAATTTTAGAAGCGGAAGTGTGCGTAGATCATGTGCATATGCTGTTAGAGATACCACCGAAGATGTCGGTATCGAGTTTTATGGGATACCTCAAAGGAAAGAGCAGTCTCATGATATTCGAGAAGTGGGGCAATGCACGTTACCAGTACAGGAATCGGGAATTTTGGTGCCGCGGCTACTAT
>JAFSJX010000006.1 GCA_017449285.1 Treponema sp. | reverse complement strand
TTACAGACAATTCTAGCTGAAGATATGGCGGTCATTCGCGGCAATTCCTTCGAGAAAAATATTTTTCGCAAGAATATCATCGCTATCCGCACACTTCAACACATTGAGCACGAAAAAAGACCTGCAACGCCCGAAGAATTGCAAGTCTTGAAAGAATATGCGGGATTTGGCGGCATTCCAAAAGCTTTCGACAAAAACGACCAAAATTGGAATCGCGAGGCGTGGCTTTTGCAGAGTATGCTCACAGACAAAGAGTATAACGCCGCAAGAGGCTCCGTTTTGAACGCTCATTACACTTCCGGCGCGATTGTTCAAAATATTTACAGCGGTTTGGAAAGTTTAGGTTTCAATCAAGGAACGATTCTTGAGCCGTCAATGGGCGTGGGCGGTTTTTTCGGGAATATGCCCGACGAAATGAAAAATGGTAGTCATCTCTACGGCGTCGAGCTTGATTCTTTGACCGGTCGCATTGCAAAGGCGATTTATCCTGACGCCGAGATAAATATTCAAGGTTTCGAGGATACGCGGTACCTGAACAACTCCTTCGACCTTGCAATCGGCAATGTGCCTTTCGGAAATTATCACGTCAACGACAAAGGTTACAACGAGCACCATTTTTTGATTCACGATTACTTTATCGCGAAAATGATAGACCAAGTGCGCCCGAACGGATTGGTTGCGGTCATTACGTCGAAAGGAACTCTCGATAAGCAAGACAGCAGGGCAAGAAGATACTTAGCTCGTCGCGCAGACCTCGTTCGGGCTATTCGTCTGCCCAATAATGCCTTCAAAGACGCCAGAACCGAAGTTACCTGCGACATTTTGTTTTTCCGCAAGCTTGAAAACATTCGCGACGATGAAAACCTGCCGAATTGGGTAAACGTCCACTCTTTTAACGGCGAACGCGACATCACTGTCAATAATTATTTCGATGAGCACCCCGACGACGTTTTGGGCAAGCTGGAAAAGACAAGTACGGCTTACGGATTCGATTTGACTTGCAATCCTGATGAAACTCGTCCACTAAACGAATCTCTAAGCGAAGTTATGCGGTCTCTGCCGAGAATTTATCTGCCGAGTGCTACTGAAATTCCTCTGCCGCAACAAATTGCTGATGTTGAGGATAGACGCTCGTCGAGTTTCTTCATTGAGAATGGCGAACTCAAATTTTATAACGGCGTGAAGACCGAAACCGTCAAAATCAATGCCAAAGACCGTGCTCAAATGCTTTTGGCTATGGAAATGCGCGATTCCGTCCGCAAAGTTATCGACATTCAAGTCAACGACGGTAGCAATGAGGAACTTGAGACCGCACAAAAGACTTTGAACGACACTTACGACAAATACGTCAAAATTTACGGTCACATCTGCGAAGATACGTCGCTCAAGAAAATTTTCGGCAATGATTCGGCTTATCCGCTCCTGCGTTCGCTCGAAGAGTACGGCAAGGACGGTTACAAGGGCAAATCGCCTATTTTCAGCAAGCGCATGATTGAGCCGCATCGAAAACCTACTTATGCCGATAATCCCGCCGATGCGCTGGCGATTTCAATGCAGGAGGTCGGGCGCGTCGAACTCGATTATATGAAGGCTTTGACTGGACAGACGCAAGAAGAAATTGTACACGCTCTGGAGTTTGACAGGATTTACTTCGACTTTCAGAAGCAAGAATATCAAATCGCTGAAGAATATCTTTCCGGCGACGTTCGTGCCAAGATTGAGTTCACGGAATCTCAAATAAGGCAAACTGAATCAAAAATTAACGAAAAACTTGCGGCGGCGGTTTTACAACTCGACGATATTCCGCAATACGAGCCGAAAAACGAACTTGAGCAAAAAATTCTGGACTGCAACCCCAATCGTGATCCGTATTTTATTTTTTCTAATCTGTACGACGCCAATGCGGAAACTTACTACGACGATTACATTTTGTCGCAGAAAGATAACCGCGAATTATTGGTACAAGTGGCTCTGAGACACGGTACCGGCAATTATCGCGACAGAGTTGGCGAATTTTTATCGGACAAGCCGTTAATAGCTCTCGACGCGATTCGACTCGGCAGGGAAGTCGGCTACAGTAAACAAGCTGACTTGTTAATTCTTAATTATTTACGCACTATCGACGAAAGCTTTACTCGCACTGATGTTGAACATGATTTGATGCTTTACGACTTCCTTAAAAAGCAGTTAGCTAAATTTGAAAACGATATGGACGCTATCAAGGAACAAGTCAACAACTATTATCAACGGCTCGGTGACGATTCTATCAAAACGGAATGGGAACGCTATAAGGTTGATTATCAAAGGAAAAAAGCCGTCGAACAAGACCGAATTAGTCCTGATTTGGACTTTCTTCGGCAAAGCAAAGCGCGTCTGGAAAAAAATCTTGCGGCATTGGAACTGGTTAAGCCGAAGGATTTGACTGCTGCCGATATTCACGTCGAAATTGGTGCCACATGGATTCCTCCGCAAGACATCGAAAGATTTATTCGCGAAACTTTTGATGTCTATCATTCAAGTATGCAGGTACATTTCTCACCAATTACTGGAACGTGGCGCGTTGAGTCCAAGACGTATCCGCACTTATCGGCAAAAGCTGAGATAACTTACGGTGTAAAGCAAATGAACGCTCTTGTGCTGACCGAATTGGCTTTGAATATGAAAGAGCCGCGCATTCATAAGACCGTTTACATTGACGGCGTTGAAAAGAAAATTGTCGACCAAGAGGCTACCATAGTCGCTCAGCAAAAACAGGAGCTTATCAAACAAGCTTTCACCAAGTGGATTTTCGCCGATACAAAAAGACGCGACCGCCTTGTTGCCTATTACAATCGTCACTTTAATAACATAACACCGCGTTCATACGACGGAAGTCATCTGATTTTCCCCGGCATGAATACGGAAATTCACCTTCGCGACCACCAGAAAAATGCCATAGCTCATACTCTCTACGGCGGCAATACTCTGCTCGCTCACTGCGTTGGTGCAGGAAAAACTTTTGAGATTGTCGCGTCGGTTATGGAAGCCAAACGGCTCGGACTTTCTAAAAAAGCTATGATTGTCGTTCCTAAGCATTTGACGGAGCAATTCGGCACGGAATTTTTACAACTCTATCCCAATGCCAAGATTCTTGTGGCTACCGCAAAGGACTTTACTGCCGAAAATCGCAAGGAATTCTGCTCGAAGATAGCGACACAAGATTGGGACGCCGTTATTATGGGCTACACTCAATTCGAGAAAATTCCTATCAGCAAGGAACGGCTTGAAACTATGTTGCAAGTTCAAGTTGATGAGCTGGTTGACGCTATCGAAGAAATGAAGGCTGAGCGGTGCGAAAAATTTTCTATCAAGCAAGCCGAATTGAAGAAAAAAAGCTTAATGGAGCGGCTGGAGGCTCTACAGAATGACCGTACCGACGACACCGTTACTTTTGAAGAACTCGGTGTCGATAGGCTTTATGTTGATGAGGCTCACTACTACAAAAATCTCTTTACCTACACCAAAATGCAAAACATACCCGGCATCTCGACGACCGACGCGAAGAAAACCACTGATATGTACGAGAAATGCCAGTACCTGAACGAAATAAATGGCGGTCGGTGTGGTATCGTTTACGCAACTGGCACGCCTATCTCTAACAGTATGTGCGAGCTGTACACAATGCAACGCTATTTGCAACCCGACCGATTGAGAGAAGAGGGTTTGGGCTTTTTCGACAGGTGGGCGTCCAACTTCGGCAAAACAGTCACAGCCGTTGAGTTGTCGCCGGAAGGCAAAGGCTTCAGAACAAAAACTCGCTTCGCTAAATTCTACAATCTTCCTGAGCTTATGGCAATGTTCAAGGAAATTGCTGACATCAAAACTGCTGACCAACTCAATCTTGACGTGCCTAAAGCCGAATTTGTCACCACCCGTGTCCCCGCCTCCGACGCGCAAAAAGAAATGGTAGATGAACTTTCTGACAGGGCAAGACTTGTTCGAGAAAAGCAAGTTGAGCCAGAAGAAGACAATATGCTTAAAATCGTCAACGACGGCAGGAAACTCGCTCTCGACCAGCGGCTTATGAATCTCGAATTGCCTGACGACCCCAA
>JAFSJX010000005.1 GCA_017449285.1 Treponema sp. | reverse complement strand
ATAAAGTATATGCCCCGCACAAAAAATCAAACAAATCGACCGTGACAATTCCTTTTTCATCAACAGCTGGCTTTAAATTGTTTTTTGTAATTACAATTTTTTTGAACGAGTCATCAATATTGCAGAGTGATTTTTTTTCCTCAATGCGCTCTGCAAGTTTTTTTACGAGGGCGTTTTTTTTGTCTTGCGTCACTCGGCGGAGCGGGGCTAAAAAATTGGTGTACCAGTCGCAGATTCCGTTGTCGGAAAGACTTAAAAAAAAACTTTTTCGCGCAAGTCCTTCGCTTGAATCAAGTTTCAGTTCTGAAAGCATCTCTTTGAACTGCGAGCGACTGTTGGGAATCATGCGGTTGTTGAAAAAATCTTCGAGTTTTTGGCACAGAACATATTCGTTTTCTGCGGAAGGAACGCCGTTTGTAAAAAGATGCACGGGAATATGCTCCAGATTGAAGAATTTTCTGATGTGGACGATATACGTCGCATCGTCTTCTTCGTAGAGCAGAATCGAAAAATTTATAATGCGCTTGCCCTGTAATTTCTCCCCTCTTGGAACTGCCAAAATATTCCGATATAATAGTAGAGAATTATTCTTTGTGTTTTTTTGAGGTACTATGCTTAACATCAATAATAATATGACTGCGGTCAAAAAGGCTGTGCTTGTTCGTATTGCAAAACTTTTGTTGGAAGGAAAACTGGAATCAGAAATTGACGGTATTCCCGATGAACTTATTCCTGCTGATTCTCAGCCAGTGCGGTATTCCATTGCACACGACAAAGACGTAATTAAGGCGCGTGTTCTTGCGGAACTGGGAATTTCTTTGGAGACGGCGGACGTGCATAAGCCGCTTTCCAGTTATTTGCCAGAAGTGATGAGCCGCGAAAAACCCACATGGCCAGTAATGACTATGCTACCGAATGCGTGTCATGGCTGTCGGACGGAGCATTTTTTTCCTACGGATGCGTGCCAGGGGTGTGAAGGCAGGCCGTGCGCAGTAAACTGTCCCAAACAGGCGATAGAAATCGTAGACCATCGTGCGCACATTGACCAGCGTAAATGTATCAAATGTGGTCTGTGTCAGCAGAACTGCCAGTATCAGGCGATTGTAAAATTTACGCCGCCGTGCGAAAAAGCATGTCCTGTAGGAGCGATTTCCAAGGATGCGTATGGCATTGAGCATATTGACTACGACAAATGTATTTTCTGCGGGGCGTGTACGCGCGAATGTCCGTTCGGAGCAATGCAGCCAAAAAGCCAGTTGACCGATGTTATCCGCCAGATTATGAATGGCAAACGGGTACACGCCATGTATGCCCCCGCAATCGGAGCGCAGTTTAGGGCGCAACCAGGGCAGTTGGAAGGTGCGCTTTTGGCACTTGGATTTACCAAAGCATGGGAAGTGGCTATCGGTGCGGACATCACTGCGGACAATGAGGCAAAAGAATTTGAAGAGCGCATGGAAAAAGGCGAAAAGATGATGACCACCAGTTGTTGCCCTGCATGGGTTCGGTTGGCTCATGTTCACATTCCTGATATTCTTCCTGCAATCAGTTCAACAGGAAGTCCCATGCACTACAACGGCGAACTTTCCAAAAAAGATGACCCTGATTGCATTACCGTTTTCATCGGGCCATGTGTGGCAAAACGCCGCGAAGCCTACGATGATAAATTCATCGACTATGTGCTTACGGTGGACGAACTGGACGCATGGTTTACCGCCAAAGAAATTGACATCACCAAGATGGAAGCAAAGCCCGGAAAATATTTGCCTACGGTAAGCGGACGTAATTTTGCCAAGACGGGCGGCGTTGCAGAAAGTGTGCGCCTTCGCCTGAAGAATGACGCTATCCTAAAGCCGTATGTAGTGAATGGAATGACTGCGCCGATGGTAAAACAACTTCAGATGTGGGGAAGAATGGTTGCCGGAGCGTTGCCGTTTCCGCCGAGCGCACCAAATCTAGTGGAAGTAATGTGCTGTGAAGGCGGTTGTATCGCAGGCCCTGGTATTATTGCCAATCCCAAGTTGGGCGGCGGTTTACTGATGAAGTATGCGAACGCTGGAACTGCACCTGTTATCGGCGGAAAGCCTGTTCCCTGCGATATGGACGCGGTTATCCAAGGCGAAAAATAGCAGGCTAAACTTTTGTGCAGCAGACGCGGAAGCCAAGATTGCTGCCTTTTGCGAGCGCAGGACTTGACCCTCGATAGAATACGCCGCATTGGGCAGCATCGTCCAGCCAGCTTCCGCCTCGTTTTACGCGCATAGAACCTCTTTCTGCGCCTTTTGGATTCATTTGGCTGGAATTAGAATAGCTCCCGTACAAATCCCAGCACCATTCTTCTACGTTGCCGCTCATGTCATATAATCCGAGTGCGTTTGGTTTTTTCATGCCGACATTGTGAGTGGAAACATCGCTGTTTTCGCCATACCATGCTACTTCATCAATTTTATTGTCACCAGCATAACGGAACGGATTCTGACGCTCACCACCACGAGCGGCATATTCCCATTCTGCTTCGGTAGGCAATCGGTAGCCGTCAACATTAAAGTTGCAACTGAATTTTGACCACGCAATATTGTCCAAAGAAATTTTATCCAGTTCAACAACAGAACCCGCTTTGTAACAGGGCGTTTTGTTATTTATCAGGCTCAGATTATTGCAGAAAATAACCGCGTCGTACCAAGTGACTGATTCAACGGGGCGATTATCGCCTTTCATTTTTGACGGATTTTTATGCCTAATCTGTTTGTAAACTGACTGGGTTATCTGGATGTTCGACATATAAAAATCAGACAGCAGAACTGTGTGCGCGCCAGAAAATTCATTTCCCATGGTAAATTCGCCGCCTTTTACAAAAACCATATCCATTTTTGGTGGCTCATATTTTATTACTTCGACAACGGCTAATTTTACTTCGCATGATTGGCCGCATTTTGGGCAGTATTTAAATTCTCCCGCAAACTGAATGCCACATTTTTTACACTTTGTCGTTGCAACAAGCATTGCATTGCAAACAGGACAATGAACGTCTTCTTTTTTGACGGGACTTCCACAACTTAAGCAGACTAACATATTTTATAGTATATCATGAACAGAACTTATTGACAATAAAACAAAAACTGAAGAAAATAGAATAAGAGCGGATATTTTGGAGGAATTCCCGTGACTATTACAGAAAACTTAAATGATATGAAGATGACGTTGGTTGTTGTAGGAAGACTTGACACAACAACAGCACCGTTGCTAGAAAAAAAGATTAAAGAAGTTCTGCCAAGTGTTCTTGAGTTAGTGCTTGATTTATCAGGTGTTGAATATATGTCTTCTGCGGGGTTGCGTGTTGTTCTTACCACTCAAAAAGCAGCAGACAAAGGAAAGCGTTTTGCCCTTAAAAAACCAAGCGACTTCTGTATGCAGGTATTTGATGCGACCGGAATGACCGAGTTGCTTACAATTATTCGATAATTTTTGTAAGCGTCAACGTATTTTTTCCGTGCGCATAAGTATATTCCACGGAATCCATATATTTTTTTGTTAAATAGATTCCCCAGCCACCAATACCACGTTCTTCAAGAGATGCGTTTGGATTCGGATCAGGGCGTTCCAATGGATTGAACGGTACGCCGCTGTCCTTAAATGTGATTGAAAGGACAACTTTGTTTTCCGCATTTTTTTCCAACGTGCAAATAACTTCTGCATCTCCGATTTCTGGGGAGTATGCATAATGCGCTATATTCACGAAGATTTCTTCCACCGCAAGGTCAAACTGGAACAAAAGTTTTGGGGAACAAGAAATCTTTTCCAATTCTGTGTGAATAAAGTCATTCACCGTTTCGAGACTTTCATCTGTTGCTTTTACGACTATACTTGCCATTTTGCCTCACTACCTATAAATAAAATCCAACATGGTAATATCATCAAACTGATCCACAGTTCCGATAAAACTGTCTATGCTTTTCTTTATATATTCTACCGTGTCTTTTGTGTTTAGCGCAAGTGTTTCTTTGGCTGCTTTGAGCAATCTTTCCTCTGCGAAAAGCACATTATCCTTATCGGTTGCTTCTGTTACGCCGTCAGTGTAAATAAAAAGCCTGTCGCCGTGTTTCAGCGTTATTGTATGCTCCTTGTATTTCATTCCCGCCATACCGCCAAGCATAAGATTTGGCTTTGTGTTCAAATAGTTGAATTCCCCGTTGGCATACAGAATGGGATTTGGATGTGCGGCGTTTACAAAGCGCAGTTCGCCCGTACTGAGCGTAAGAATAGCCAGCCAGCAGGTGACGAACATTCCCGCCTCATTGTTTTCGCATAACTGATTGTTTGTTGCCTCAAAAATCTCTACGGGAGAAAGCCCCTGCACCGCATGGGAAGAAAGAAGTGTTTTTGTGATGACCATAAACAACGCCGCCGGAACGCCTTTGCCCGAAACATCTCCCACCGCCAGCATGATGTGGTCATCGTCCAAAAGCATATAATCATACAAATCACCGCCAACTTCTTTTGCGGGAGTCATATTGGCGTACAAATCAAAATCATTTCGTTCAGGGAAAGCAGGATACAGACTGGGAAGCATATTAGCCTGAATTTCGGTGGCAACATCAAGTTCTGCGCTCAGACGCTCTTTTTCTGCGGTCATCTGGGTCAGTTTGTTGATGTAATTCATCATATCAACACTCATCTTTTCAACAGACTGCGCCAAAAGACCAAATTCATCCTTATTCTTGATTTTTTTGAGGACTCCAGAAAGCGTTCCACCATGTTCGGCAAAATGTGATGTTTCAAATGTAATAAATCGGAGCGGGCGGATAATGTGGAACATAATTATAAATCCGAAAATCGCCACAAACACAACCATAAATCCAACTGACGCAAGCACGGTGGAACGAATGTATCGTTGCCGTAAAAAAAGCACTTCGCTCATTGGTTTTATGACCGTCAGCACTGCTACACTGTCTCCTTTTGCATTTGTTATCGGAATAGATGCTTGCACGTATCCGCCCATAACCTCGTCGGTAATATATTCAGAGTGAGCGATGCCAAGTTCCATTAAAAGACGCTGCTGATTGATAAATTCTTCGCTTTTGCCTAACAAAGATTCTTTTTCACCCAGTATATGAGGTCTTGCATTGGAAAAAATGGATTTGTTTACGGTGTCAAAGATATAGGTCTGCGTTTCATAATTCTCTGTATCGGGAACCGTCACATGAATTGAGGCAAGATAACCAATGTCAGTCAGATTGCGCAACTTACGGTCAATTTTGAACCATGTTAAATCCAGTTGACCTGTTTTTGCGTACTCGCTGACTTTTTCCGCATCGATAAAAGAGAATGCCGTATATGCGAACTGATTTGAAAATTTTGCGTATTCATTTTCGGAGAGACTTTTGAATTCCTTGTAGCCGATAACTCCGATTACCAGTGCCAGTATCGCACAAGAAAACACAATATACACAGGCAGTTTCAGCGCAAGACTATGCGACATATTTGACTTTTGCATAGTCTTAGTATAAACCGATATACCTAAAAAAGCAAATGCGCATTGACAACGCTGAATTCTATCGGTAAAATTTTCATATCATCTGCATATTCAGTGGAATTCATGGATTTCGACACCCCATATCTGACAAAACAAATTATCGCGTACATCGGCAACAAACGTAAATTGCTTTCGCTCATTTATGCCGCACTGGAGCAATCGGGCGTGAAATTTGGAGCGGGAACGACTTTTGCCGATGTGTTCAGCGGGAGCGGTGTGGTGTCTCGTTTTGCAAAGTCTCTTGGGTTTGAGGTATATACAAACGACTGGGAACCGTATGCCGAAATGCTTTCGCAGGGATTTATCGCGCTCAATCAGTCGGAATGTAAAAAACTGTTCGGAGGGGAAGAGTCTTTTAATGCACTCATCGAAAAAATAAATGCGCTTCCTGACCCTGCGCCTGATGACCAGTACATCGCAAAATATTATGCGCCACATACCACGGACATTGCTCAGGCAGATTTTCATACGGAGCGGCTTTTTTACACAAGGGAAAATGCCCTTGCGCTCGATAAAATGCGGAATTACATTGAAGAAGCATTTCCTGCCAAAGATGACCCGCGCAGACACATTTTAATTGCCCTGCTGATTTATGAGGCGGCAACCCATACCAATACGTCTGGTGTGTTCAAAGCATTCCACAAAGGATTTGGCGGACACGGAAAAGATGCGTTGAATCGTATTCTTGCGCCGATACGGTTGCATACGCCAGTGCTAATTGATTCTGACGCACCCGTGCATATTTTCCGTCAGGATGCGAACGAGTTGGTTCAGCACTTGCCGGAAGTTGATGTGGTCTACCTTGACCCGCCGTATAATCAGCATCAGTACGGCAGCAACTATCATCTTTTGAATACGATTGCCGAATGGGATAAAATTCCAGAGCCAATGGACTTGGACGAAAACGGCATACTTGTAAACAAGGCGGCTATCCGTGCAGACTGGGTAAAGACTCGCTCGCTCTACTGCTACAAAAAGACCGCCGCAGAAACTTTCCGCGATTTGGTGCGGCATATTCGTGCCAAACTACTGTTAGTTAGTTATTCTAGTGACGGCATCATTCCGTTTGAGGAGATGAAAACAATCTGTCTGGAGAAAGGCTACGTTTCGATTGTTACCAGCAGTTACACGGTCTATCGTGGCGGAAAACAAAGTAACAGCCGCAAAAATACAGACATTGAGTTTATCCTCGTCATCGACACCACACGCAAAGCCCAGCCTGAATGTAGTGAGCGTATAGACAAGGTGATTTTGGAAAAAAAGATTTTGTTGCTTCTCAAACGAAGATACAATCATATCCGCTTGGCGCAAAATGGAATCCTAACGAACGATAGTTTTGAAATCAGTCTAAACGAAGTGGCGGATAATCCGTCAGTTGTCAGCGATGCCTCCGTAAACAAACGAACGATAGTTTTTCGCTGTGAATATGGCTTTACGCTTTCGCTTCCCGATGATCCGTCACAGTATTCTTATGCCGAATTAAAGTCTATCTGTGCTGTGCTGGAAAAATGCGTCTGTTATACAAAAGTTGAAGAACTCCGCGAATTGATTAGACTAACTACCGATAGTTCGCTTCCTATTGTCAGCGCGAAAAAATATATCAAGCAAATTCCCGCCACGCTTAAAAAATTCGCGCAGAAAAAATACAAGACTGAATTCTACACGATGCTGGAAGAAGTAAATAGACTAACTACCGTTCGTTCTGATATTTACCCGATGATTGCAGAAAAAATCTCCGCCGTGGTTGCACAAGCGGAGATTCGGTTCAGGGTGATATAAAATACTTAGTATGCGCCTTTGTAAATTACGCGTACTTGTTTGTACAGACCATCGCCTTCTGATTTTGTTTCAATATCAGAGAAGTCGTTCAGCGTGGTGTGAATCAGGCGGCGTTCAAACGGATTCATCGGTTCAAGCAGAATTGATGTATGGGAAGAGCGCACTTTGTCTGCCGTGGTGTATGCAAGGTGAACAAGATTTTCTTCACGGCGGACGCGATAATTTTCGGTGTCAAGGATAACGCGCACATCTTCGCGACCGAGTTTGCCAGCGTACACATTAGCGAGCAACTGCATTGCATCCAGATTCTTTCCCTTGCGTCCAATCAGAATCGAAGAAGATGCGGAAGTCAGTTTGATGCCGAGTTTCTTTTCTTCGCGGAACAGGATTTCAGTGGTCACTTCATAGCCCATCTTCGTAATCATTTCTGAAACAAATTCGAGCAACTTCTGTTCAAATTCGTCCTGCGGAAGCGGATTTGCCACAACACGGCGCGGTGCAGGAGTGTAGTCACGTTCTGCTTCGGGGGCGTGTGGCTGATTGGTAAGCGTGTGGACGCGGATTTTTACATAGCCTTTTTTGAACAGCGTGTTTTTCTGTGTCTCCACAATTTCTACGTCAAACTGGTCACGTTCCAAACCGAGTTCTGCGGCAGCCTTTTCGATGGCTTCTTTTTCGTTTTTTCCTTCAAATTCGTATGTCATTGTATACTCCTATATGAGATGCTGAAACGAGTTCAGCATGACGATATGTTTCCGCCATTCCAAACTTGTTTCGGACTCTCGCATTATTTTCGTTTTTTGCCGTTTTTTGTCTTTGCTTCCACGAGCGTAAACTGACGGTTTTTCATTGTATGATTGATAAACAACTGCTGCCCCAGTTGGATTACGTTGCTTACAATCCAGTAAATCAACAGACCTGCGGGTGCGTTGTAGAAAATGAAGAAAAATACGAGCGGCATACCGTACATCATCATTTTCATCTGCGTTTGGTTTGTGCTTGCTGTTCCGCCGTTCTGCGTAAACTTGCTGAACAAAATCTGCGAAACAACATAAATTATCGGAAGCAGACGTACTTGGTTTCCAAAGTTGAACGGCAGGTTGAATTTGAGCGTTGCCACGCTGTCGCCCCTTGACAAATCGGGAATCCACTTCGGAATGAACATTGCCCCGCGGAATTCAAAATAATTGTTGAACAGGCGGTACATTGCATACAGAATGATGAACGTAAACAGCATTGGTAAACATCCTGCCATCGGGTTATAGCCGATTTCTTTGTACAGTTTCATCGTTTCCTGCTGGAGTTTCTGCGGATTGTCCTTGTATTTTGCCTGCAATGCCTGTGTCTGCGGCTGAATCTGCTGCATTTTTGCCGTACCAAGCGCGGTTTTGCGGGTAAGCGGGAACATCGCAAATTTAAGCAGTGCGGTCAGAATGATAATCGCAATACCCCAGTTCTTCACGACCTTGTAAATTTGTTCAAGCAGGAATTTCAGGATGACTTCCAGCCAGCTGAAAAATCCTGACGTGTCAAGGCTTTCGCCCAGTTTCAAGCCACTCAGATTCCAGTCGTTTTTGTCTGCGGTATTGTATTTTGCCAGTTCTTTTTCGCTTCTTGGACCGATGTACACATAGTAGGTATCGGTAGTTTGTCCTGCGCCAATTGCAAGACGGCTGAACCGAGCCTGTGCGTTCGCGTAGTCATTTTCCTTTGCGCTGGAATACTCTGCCACTGTTGACATATTTAAAGGCGTTGCGGGAATGACAAGAATTTCAAAATATTTTCCGGCAATACCTGCCCATGTCCAGTTTTTGTCATACGTTTTCTGCTGATTTTCGCCCAGCAGAATCTTTTTGTATTTTTCGCCACTGTATGACATAAACTGGCGCACATCATAGCGGTCTACCTTGCGGTTGTAATGCGGTCCTACCTGCGGTGACGTTCTGAACGAATAGGCAACGCCGTCAAAGTTCAACCCGGTAAAGTTTTCGCCACCGTCAATCGTAACGTCCAGTTTGAACGTGTAGTCATCGGGTTTGAACGAATAGGTTTTTACAATCGTAAAATCAGTCTGTGTCTTTCCATCTACCTGCTTCTGCACGGTGTAGAAAAAGCCGATGGTGTAGTCATCAATCTGGCGAGCGGTGAAAATCGTTTGTAACGGAAGCGCATTCGTTCCGCCAAGCGAAAGGGCAAACGCGCGGTTTGTTGAAGAAACATTATCCGCCATTTCTACGCCTTTTCCCGTGTCGGTGTCCTGATGCTCCAGCAATTCATAACTGATAATGTCGCCGCCGCGGTTGGTAAACGTTACGCGGACTTTGTTGGTGGTAATCGTGTAGGTCTGCTCTGCCTGATTGGTGCTAGAATTCTGCACGTCCTGCAAAAGAGAAGCCAGTTCGGGAGATACTGCCTGAGTTTCTGCGGTGGCTTCGGTGTTTGTTTCAGCAGATGTTTCCGCTGACGGTGCTGTTGTTTCTGTCTGTGTCTGCTGTGATGTCTGAGGCTGTTGTTTCGGCATAAATTTTGCCTGAATGCCAAAGAATACCACTAGCACGGCGGTAGAAAGAATAATTGCCCAAAGTGTATTTTTTTCCATAATTATTTCCTTTACGGTACAGGGTCGTAGCCACCCGCGTGATACGGGTTGCAACGAAGAATGCGCTTAAAAGCGAGGGCTGAACCTTTTGCCGCACCATGTTTTTTGAGCGCATCAATTGCGTATTGTGAACAGGAAGGATAGTATCTGCAACACGGTGGGAACAATGGAGAGATACATAACTGATACAAGCGGATAAAAAAACACAGGATTTTTGATGCAAGATGTCTCATTCTTTTTGTTCACAAACGCTCTGTTCTTTTATAAGCCCGGCCTTTTCACATAATGTACGGAATTGAGCGCACCGCGAATGGAACGAAGATTTTTCGGAAGAAGGATATACCAAAAACAGCATATCAAATCCGATGTTCAGGTGTGCTTTTATGAAGCGGTACGATTCGCGGCTCAGTCGCTTTGAATGATTCCGCTGAATCGCATTGCCATAACCACGGGGCAGGGGAAAGCCAATTCTGTTGAACTGAAGATTGTTGGGCAAATAAAACAATTTTGCCCCTGCAATGCTCACCCTGTTCCCGCTCTTAAATAGATTCTTGATTTCTCCGGCACGTTTTATCCGCTCTTCACGAGTAAAACGCTGAGAATGTATCATCAGTAAGGCTTCTTTTCGTCAGATACGGTGAGCTTCTTGCGACCCTTTGCACGACGGCGAGCGAGTACCATACGACCGCCACGAGTTGCCATGCGAGCGCGGAAACCAAATTTTCTATTTCTCTTAACTTTACTGGGCTGGTATGTTCGTTTCATAGAACATTCTCCTTATATATTAGGTGAACGAGCAATTCACCTTAAAATTTTTCCTATGGTAGTGTAGAGAAGATTTTAGCAAATTTATGATTGATTGGTCAATATTTCGCTTTTGAATTTATCAAATATTTGCTGTAATTCGGGTGGAAGAGTGCTTGATTTTGCGGAATTTTGGAAATTTATAGAATTTTTTGCATCTGTTGCCTGCTGATTTTTGGATGCCATTTGCCGTTCTGCGTAGCCTGTTTTTTTTAGCGCTTCTTCTTCTGCATCAAACTGTTTTTGCAGGCGTGCGCGTTCCTTTGCCATATCGAAGGGAGCGGTTTCTGCAAGGTGCGCATCACTTCCTGTCAGACGGAATGCCAGCGACTGAATGTTGAGCGATTTGTTTTTCCGTTGCAGACCCGTCAGAATATATTTTTGGTGAAGTTGCAGCATTTGAATCCACCCAGAATGGTCTGCCTCAACCAGCAGGATGCCATTTTTTAAATCTACCACATGACTGTGCGCCGCAAGTTTTGCCCCGTTCCGCGAAATTGACCCCACCGTTTCGCGCCAGCTGCTGACTACTTGTGTGCCAGTCTGCATATCTTCAGGAGAAATGTTTTTGAATACGCGGCTAATCATTTCTGAGGCTTGCATGATACTAGTTTCATTTGTCATTTTTTATCACCACGCTTCCGTTTTCGTTGTGTTTCAAAAGCCCGTCTTTGCGGAATGTATCAGCGGAACAGGTCATCACGATACCGTCATTTTTTTCTTTTTTGTGGAGCGATGGGAAAAAATTTGTAAGGCGGCGGACTTCAGTAAAACCTTCGCCCGTATAGATGTGGAGCGCGTTTTTCCATTCTTCGTTTACCAAAAGCATCACGGTTTGAATTTGAGGAAGTGCGCCACACAGGGCTGCCAATGAAGACACAAAAAATGAACGCGCATAGCCTTTTCCCTGATAATCGGGAAGCAATGCGATTGAACTTACGTACAGCACTGTACCGTTACGAAAATGAGATTTTTGTGGCTTGTGGTTCAGTGCAAAAAAATCATTGTCAGCGGGAATTGATTGCCACAATTCGGAGCAAAAATAGCCTGCGGTTACGGCATGACCTGCTTTTTTTACGGTTTCTACGCTAGAATCAATCAGCACAAAAAAGCCCTGCGGAAATAATTGCAGACGACTGTCGAAAACCCGTTCTTTTTCTTGAATGGACGGGATAAAGGCGGCACGTTCAATCTGCATAATCTGAGAAAGGTCGAATGGCTGCGCAGGGCATAAAATCATACTAAAAAATACCAAATTTTTCTTTGATAAACAAGGATTATGTTTGTAAAAACAAAAATTATAGATTATAATCGTAGTGATATGGATGATGCAATTACTTTTGCTTTGGAAGGACGTAAAACTTTCTTTATTGCAACAGAACCTTCTCTTCTCCCTGAGTCATATTTGGAAGACTATTTGACTCGCGGTTATGAGACATACATTATTGCAGATGACCGAAATTGTCCTCTCGTAAAAAAAGTTGAATCTATTATCAATATCTTTGAAGATTCTATTCTGTTTTTCTATATTGATGCGGAAATAATCGGGCTTAATTGGAAGCAATACATCAAGCAATTGCAAGAACGCTTCGGCGACCAGATTTTAATCGGCGTATTATATTCAAAGCGGCACAATGACGATGAGCGCAGACGGATAGAAAAATATTATCTGTTTGACGTAGGTATCCAAGGCGGATGTATTTCGCTGGAATTTCAGAAGGCAAAGAATTTCGCATTGATTGACAAAGTGATGTTCGCAAATCAGGCTTCTGGCAGACGAAAAAATGTACGCGCTATCTGTGACAACAACAGCAAGGTGACGTTTGTCTATAATAGCATTGAATTTACGGCAACGCTTTCCGACATCAGCCTGACGCATTTTTCCTGTACAATTCCGGGAGAGTCTTATATTCCGTTGTATGAGAAAATCAAAAATGTATTTGTGGATATAAATGGCTTGCATTTTAAAACGGATGCGATTTTGCTTTTGCAACGTGTCATAAAAAATAAAATGCTTTATGTATTTATTTTTTCTCGGCATGATGGTTCACAGGGATTAGACGGAGATTTAAAGCACAGGCTTTCTGAAAAAATTTATCAGATGGTAACCGACAAGGTGAAGATGATTTTGCAACTCGTTTTTGATGAAGTTGGCAGGGGAGACCGCGATCCTAAAGGGCATACTACCTTTCAGCCAGAAGATTTGGTGCGGCTTTTGTAGTCGTGGCGTATTGTTTAAGGGGTTTGATTGTGGATGAGGCAACGAAACATATCGTAGAAGGGCGAAAAACATTTTTTATTGTTCCCGATGCTTCTCTTTTGCCAGAAACATATCTGGAAGATTACATGGCGCGTGGTTATGAAACTTATATCATTGGAGATGATCGCTATTGTCCGCTGGAAACAAAGATTGATGTCATCATCCAGACTTTTACGGATTCTATCATTTTCTTCTATATAGATACACTGGTTGATGGTATTGACTGGCATATTTATATCCGCGAATTACAGCGACGGTATGGCGAAAAAATTCTGATAGGTGTGCTGTATGCAAAACGTCCTACCGCAGAACAAAAAAAGCGTCTGGAAAGGTATTATCTGTTTGACGTTGGCATTCAGTGCGGATGTATTTCGCTGGAATATCAAAAAGCAAAGAATTTTGCGCTGATTGACAAGGTGATGTTCGCGAATCAGGCATGTGGCAGACGAAAGAATGTGCGTGCTATTTGCGACAATAACAGCAAAGTCAATTTTGAGTCGAAAAATGGTTTAATCAAAGGCAAAATCCTTGACGTGAGCATGAGCCATTTTTCCTGTGTGTTCGATACTCCGCCTGAAATTAAGTTGTACGAAAAAGTCAGAAAGATGATGGTGAACATAAACGGACTGCATTTTAGTACCGATGCCATTTTGCTGATGAACCGCCCGATTCACGGCGAACCGATGTATATTTTTGTTTTCGCAACTTCGGCGGGAAAGCAGGGGCTTGATCCTGATCTAAGGTCTCGCTTATTGCAAAAAATTTACCAGATGGTCAGCGAAAAAGTTAAACACCTTATGTGGATGAAATTTAACGAGGCGCGCAAATCCCAGAGAAATCCCTCTTATGGCAGGGCTTTTGCTCCCAGCGAAGATGGTGGTATTCAGAACCATTATTATTGATTTTCCGCTTTTCAAATTCCTTGTTTTTCGCTAAAATGACTGCACTATGGAATTTACACAAGAGTCAATCGACGCGCTCGTAGTGAACGAAGTCGATATTATGAAAAAAATTGCGGAGGAATTGAATATCCGCGTGGCACAGGTAAGTGCCGTTATCAGTCTGGTGAACGAAGGATGTACCATTCCGTTCATTTCCCGCTACCGAAAAGAAAAGCATGACAACTTAAACGAAGTGCAGGTAACCGCCTGTGACCATCAGTTCAAGTCATATAAGAATCTGGAAGAACGCCGCCTTGAAATCGTGAAAGGTATTTTTGCTCAGGGTAAATTGACCGAATCGCTCTACAATGCCGTTATGGGCGCAAAAACGCTGACTGAACTTGAAGATTTGTGGGCACCGTTCAAGAAAAAGAAGAAGACGCGCGGCATGGTGGCGCAAGAAAAAGGGCTTGAGCCGCTTGCTGATTTTATCGTGGCAGAAAACGATGATGCGGCAGTGGAAGCAGAAGCCGTAAAATACATTAAGACGGATAACGAAGATGCCGCGCTCAATGTGGAAAGTGCAGAAGATGCCATTGCGGGCGCAAAAGATATTATCGCCGAGCGCACCTCACAGGACACCGAAAACCGCGCTGACGTACACAAACTGTACATGGCAAGTGGCAACATCATCACCAAGGGCATTGTTCCCGAAGGGCAGGATGCAGAAACGGCGGAAAAAATGTCCACCTACAAAATGTACTGGGATTACACCGAGCCACTGAACCAAGTTAAGCCGCACCGCATTCTTGCGATTAACCGTGCCGAACGCGAAAATGCGCTGAGCGTGACGATTGATGTTCCTGTGGACGATGCGGTTGCTCTTCTGCAGAAAAAAGTAGCAATATCAAACAAATATCACCGCGAGGCAATTGAGGACGGACTTGTCCGCTTGCTTAGTCCCGCAGTTGTGCGTGAAATCCGCAGTGACGAGACCGATGAGGCGGACGACCACGGCATTGGCATTTTCAGCGAGAATTTAAAGAACCTGCTGATGACGCAGCCCATTAAGGGAAGCCGTGTTCTGGGCATTGACCCCGGCATTCGCACGGGAACAAAATGCGCCGCGCTTGACGAAACAGGAAAATATCTTGGTTATTTTAAAATTTTCCAAGTGCAGAATCCTACGGACGCATACAACCAGTTAAACGAGGCGATTGATAAGTACGACATTCAGGTGGTCGCTGTCGGAAACGGAACTGGCAGCCCTGAAGTGCAGGCGATTGTCAGCAAAGTGATTAGCGAGAACTATGCGGACAGCGACGTGCAATATACCGTCGTTGATGAAAGCGGCGCGTCCGTGTATTCTGCAAGCCCAGTTGCTACTGAGGAATTCCCGGAACTGGATTTGACCATCCGCGGTGCAATCAGCATGGGGCGTCGCCTGCAGGACCCGCTTGCCGAACTGGTAAAGATTGACCCCAAGGCAATCGGTGTCGGTCTGTACCAGCATGACGTGAACCAGAAGAAACTTGCCGAGCAGCTGGACGAAGTTGTCGGCTCTGTCGTCAACCAGGTGGGCGTAAACCTGAACACGGCAAGTTATATGCTTTTGAAATATGTGTCAGGCATCAACTCAACGACGGCAAAGAAAATCGTAGCCTACCGTGATGCAAACGGCAAAATCACCAGCCGCGAGGATTTGAAGAAGGTGCCGGGCTTAGGTCCCAAGGCATTCGAGCAGTGCGCGGGATTCATCAAGATTCCAGAAAGCACCGATCCGTTGGACAATACATGGGTTCACCCGGAAAATTACGAGGTTGCGCGTGAGATTTTACCGTATGTAAAAGAAGGTAAAAAACTTCCCGCAGACCTAAAGAAAAAACTGACCGAAACCTACAATATCGGCGAAACCACGCTGAACGACATCATTGACGAACTGGGTAAGCCTAACCGTGACCCGCGCGACGGCTACCCCGCGCCGATTATGCAGAAAGGCGTGGTGAAGTTCGAGGATTTGACCGTGGGCATGAAAGTGACCGGCAAAATCAAAAACGTTGTAGACTTCGGCGCATTCGTGGACATCGGTCTGCACGAGACAGGCTTGATTCACATCAGCGAATTGAGCGACAATTTTGTGTCCGATCCGATGGACGTAATCAAAGTGGGCGATGTAAAGGAGTTTACGATTATCGCGCTTGATACCGACCGCCGCCGCATCTCATTGAGTTTGAAGAGTGATGCAGGCCAGCGTCTGGCAGGAGCAAGCACAGGAAGCACATCTGCAAGTGGTGAACGCAAGACCGTTGTGACTGGCGGCAAAAAAGTTGTCGTGATTAAAAAAGGCGGCGCAAATACAGCGCATGACGGAAAGCGCGATTTCAACCGTGACCGTCCGCGCTCAAATGACCGCCCACGCCGCGATTACGGTAGCGATGACGGCATGACGTATAACGCTTTTGCAGCGGCGTTCGCAAAGATGAAGAAATAGCACGAGTTTGGAGTTTCGCCGTAGAAATATATCTTTCGGACGTGTAAAAACAAGCCTAAACCCGTTATTTTTTGGAGATTGATATGGAATTTACTACAAAAAGAGGTCGCCGTGTGGTGGTGACGGGGTGTGGTGCGGTAAGCGCGCTGGGAAATGACTGGCCGACCGCGCTGAAAAGTCTGAAAGCAAAGAAGAATTTTGTCAGATATATGCACGACTGGGACGAAAAATATCCGCTGATGAACACACGGCTTGCCGTTCCTGTTGATTTTGAAATTGACCGCGAAAAATACCCCCGTAAATCAATTCGTGGCATGGGTCGTGTGGCGCAGATGGCTTTGGTCGCTACGGATAATGCGCTGGCAGACAGCGGTATGCTCGGAAACGAAGAGATTACGCAAGGGCGCACGGGAATCGCCTATGGCTCGTCAATCGGTAGCGTGGATTCGCTTATGGAAATGTATTCTATGCTCGTCACTAATGATACCAGCAAAGTTGGTTCTACCACTTACATTAAGGCAATGCCTCAGACTTGCGCGTGTAATCTTGAAGTGTACTATCACCTGACTGGGCGAATCATCACGACAAATACGGCATGTACTTCTGGCTCAATTTCCATCGGCTATGCGTATGAAACGATTCGTGCGGGCTTACAGGACATGATGATTGCGGGCGGAGCGGAAGAATTCTGTACGATGGACACTGCTACCTTTGATACGCTTTTTTCCACCTCAACCAAAAATGACACGCCAGAACTGACCCCCAGCGCGTATGACGTTCATCGTGACGGCTTGGTTCTGGGAGAGGGCGCGGGAACACTCATTTTGGAAGACTATGAGCATGCTGTAAAACGAGGTGCGAAAATCTACGCGGAAATTGTTGGCTTTGGCACTACAACAGACGGAACGCACATCACCAGCCCAAACCGCCCCACCATTGCCCGCGCCCTGCAACTCGCTCTGGACGATGCTGGTCTTGATGGAAGTGAAATCGGTTACATCAATACACACGGTACGGGAACAACTGCCGGAGACGTAACCGAAACGGGCGCAACTTATGATGTGTTCAAACGAGCCGTACCTTGCAGTACCGTCAAAAATTATATCGGTCACACGTTGGGCGCGTGCGGGGCGATTGAATCCTGGCTTACAATTGAAATGATGCGTGAAGGCTGGTTCATGCCAAATTTAAATCTGAAAGAAATAGACCCTGCGTGTGCGCCATTGGACTACATCATGGGCGACGGCCGCAAAATCAATACAGACTACGTGATGAACAACAATTTTGCGTTCGGCGGCATCAACACGAGCCTGATTTTTAAGCGGGTATAATCTTCGGGAGCAGCAAAACCAAATGAAGAAATTCCTGCTTTTTGGAGCGATTGTTTTCCTGTGCGCGGCAGTGTGCGCTCAATCGGCTTCTGATGAAAAAGAGGCGGTTATCATTGATGCAACGGCAATTCCCGGAACACTGCGAGATGAAGTCAAAGTGTTCAATCTGACGCACGAAAGCAATATCACGGTGACGGTTTCGACTTTTCAAGAAAAAACAGAACGATGGGAACTGTACGGCACGGTGAACTTAAAAGACCCTGGAGCAGCGAAAAAGGTAAAGTCACGGTGGCGAGGAGTTCTCAAAAAGTATTCGCATTTTGCTATTGCTACGAACGTAAAAGAACCCGTCACCATTACAGCGACAAAACAAAACCATGACCTGTATGTTTACATTGTTTCAGACGCAACGATGAATGCAGAAGCGTATGTGGTGGATTCGATGCTGATTGCAGGTGCTTTTACGGATGAAATAAAACTGAAAAACGAATCTGCTGATGCGGGCATTGGATTTGATGTGTTCGGACGCAAGACAGAAATCGATTCATGGCAGAAAATTGGCTTGGCATACCTAAAGGTCGCCCCCGATGAAGACGAGGTGTATTCCATTTTGAAAGAACCCGTAACGAATTTCCGTTTTTTTGGCGTAGTTCCTCACAACGGAAAAAAGTATCGCTACAACACGGCAAAAATGCACAGTGATTTGTATATTTTTGTAAAATGAATGGCATAGTATGAAAAAGACCGTTTTTTTTCTAATTGTATTTTTTTCTTTGGTTTCATTGTTTGCCAGAGAGCGTATTTTCCTCTGGGAAGATGTTGCGGGCATGGAAACGAATGTGCGCGACACAATTTTATACCCCTCTGTCGTGCGGCGTGAAGACGGAAAGAAAACGGCGGCGGTGATTATCTGCCCCGGTGGAAGTTATCATCATTTGGGTATGCCTCACGAAGGATTTGCTTCCCAGAAGTGGTTCAATTCCGTGGGCATGAGCGCATTTGTGTTGCGCTACCGGGTGGCATATAACCGTCATCATCACCCCGCCATGCTGGAAGACATTCAGATGGCCATTGCCTACATACGACAACATGCGGACGAATACAATATCGACAAAGAGAAAATCGGCGCAATCGGCTACAGTGCGGGCGGACATCTGGTGACCATGGCGGGAGCCTTTGGCGCAACAAGCGAACTGGAAAAACTGGGCATTCACACGGAAGAAAGCGTGCGCCCCAATTTTGTCATGCCCATTTATCCTGTGGTCAGTATGCAGGACGACATAGCCCACAAGCGTTCCCGCAAAAGCCTTTTGCACCGCAACCAAAGCGAGGAGCGAAAGAATCAGTTTTCAATGGAGTTGCAAATCCCCGATGATATGCCGCCCACATTTCTGCTTGCCTGCCACGATGACCCGGTGGTGATTTTTGAAAACTCCGTGCGACTGGATGCCGCGCTTACAGAAAAAAATATCCCGCACATCTTCGTGCAATACGAAAACGGCGGGCATGGTTTTGGCATGAAAGAAAATTCTGCCATTATGAAAGCGCAGCACTGGAATGATAAAAAACTGCTCCCCTGGCTGCGCGAAATCGGCATACTGAGCGCACAGGATGTGCGCTGAAAAGCCAGACAGAACTACGCTATCACATCCATTCTTGCCAAATCTTTCTCGTAGTCAACGCCTTCCACATCAAAGCCGTTGATTGCAAGGAAGTCGTGGCGGATGCCGTCCAAGTCAACAACGTCGTAAATTGTGTCCTGCGTGAGTTTTGCCATTTTTCCGTCGATGATTTTCTGGGTCTCAGGGTCAAGTTCCCAGTCGTCAATGCGGATGCGGTTTTCTTCGTCCACAGGCACTTTGCCAGCAGCGTTGTTTGCTCCCGTGTAGAGGCGTTCTGCAAAGAGGCGTTCCATCTGCTCGATACAGCCTTCGTGCTTTCCCTGTGCCTTCTGCACCTTAAAGAGACAGCCCAGATAGAGAACGACAATCGGAATAACTGCGGATGAGCGGGTAATCAGTCCTTTGTTCACGCTGACGTAGGCTGCGCCACCGATTTTCTTGAGTTGCGCATCAATTGTCTTTGCGCGGGCTTCCAAATCTTTCTTTGCGGCACCAATCGTTCCATCGCGGTAGATTGCGTGGCTCAGTTTTGGGCCGATGTATGAGTAGGCAATAGTGCGACAACCCTCTGCCAGTACGTCTGCGTCACCCAGTTGCTTAATCCAGCGTTCCCAGTCTTCGCCGCCCATAACCTTTACGGTGTTGGCGATTTCTTCTTCATTTGCAGGCTGTGCCTCAAGGTCGGTCATTTTTCCAGTCATCATGTCCAAAGACGGTCCTTTGTAGACTTCGCCAATCGGCTTTAGGACTGATTTGTAGAGTACTTTTGTATCGGGGTCTGTGCGGACGGGAGAAGCCAGTGAGTAGATAATCAGGTCGAACTTAGTTCCCCATTTTTTGATTTCGTCGATTACGGTCTGACGACATTCATCGCTGTATGCGTCTGCGTTAAAGGTAGTCGCTTTAAGACCCGCGGCTTTTGCAGATTTTTCAAACTGCATGTTGTTGTACCAGCCGGGAGTACCGCCCTTTGTTTCGGTCGCTTCTTTTTCAAAGGAAACGCCAATGGTATCTGCACCGTATTCAAACGCAGCGGAAATGCGGCTTGCAAGTCCGTATCCGGTAGAACATCCGAGAACCAGCACTGTCTTGGGACCATTTCCGCCCTCTTTGAGTGTCTTGATTCCGCGCTTTGCCTTCTGAGAAAGCACATAGTCAATCTGACGCACCGTGTCCTTTGCGCATCCAATCGGGTGAGCATTGATACAAATGTTTGAACGAACCATCGGTTTAATAACAGCCATTGAAATCTCCTAGCGACACATACATCGCACATATCATTTCTATTTTAATATTGAATGCCACAATACGCAAGCATTACTTTATCATATCCATTTTGACATTTTTCGTCAATGTGTCAGAGTGAAAATTTCGCGTCTTTCTCTTTTTTCTATCCTAGTAGCACTTTTTTTATAATATAGTATAGGTGGCCGCAGGTTTTTAGAGTCGGTGAAATATTATTGCTAAGAATATACCTTTTTTTGCGATTTTCTGTATTTAATCAATCGTAATGCTTAGACCAAACGCAGGTTGAATAAAATATCCGCCTGCTTTTATGTCATACGATTGAGACGAACTGACATTACCAATAGTTGCTTTTAGACTTTCCAAACCAAAAAGGGGAATACCAAATCCAAGATTATAGTTTCCTATCCAATTTTCTGACGCAAAAATTTCCGCACTGAACAAAATGCCACAAAATGCCCGCATAGAACTTGCATCTGAAATTGAGCAGATACAGACATACGCTTATGCGTGAAAATCTATCCTGCTAGCAAATTCTTGTGCAATATGCTATATTCAAATCATCTCATAGGAGTTTGATATGAAAAAATCATTGTTTGCGGCGGTTTTCTGCTGCTTGACGATTGCATTTGGGGGTTGTAAGGACATGGACAAGAGGTTGGAAGGCAAAGAAGGTATCTTTGCGATTATGGAGACTACGCAGGGTACAATTCTGCTGGAGTTGTTCTATAAGGAAACGCCGCTTACGGTAACGAATTTTGTGGGCTTGGCAGAAGGGACGTTGGATGCAGCAAAAGGAAAGCCGTTTTATGACGGACTCAAATTCCACCGCGTCATCAGCAAGGCGAACGGTGACGGTCAAGATTTTATGATTCAGGGTGGCGACCCGCAGGGAACGGGTGCTGGCGGTCCGGGCTATCGTTTTATTGACGAGATTGTGAACGGTCTGACTTTTGATAAACCGGGCTATCTTGCTATGGCGAATGCAGGTGCAGGAACTAACGGTAGTCAGTTTTTTATCACGATTGCACCGACAGAATGGTTGAACGGAAAACACACGATTTTTGGCAAAGTTGTTGACGCAGAAAGCCAAAAGATTGTTGACAAGACAAAACAGGGCGACACGATTAAAAAAATAACTATCGTTCGTCAGGGAAATGAAGCAAAGAAATTTACTGCAAGCCAGAAAGACTGGAACGAGCGCGAAGCCACGGCAAAAAAGACTGCGGAAGAACTGAAGGCAAAACAACTTGCCGCATTTACCGAAGGCTGCATAAAATCTCCTAACGGTATTTATTACAAGATTCTTAGCGAAGGCAAAGGAAACAAAGCCGGCAAAGGTAAAACTGCCAGCGTGGAATACCAAGGCTATTTGCAGGACGGCAGCATTTTCGATGCTTCCAAAGGATTCCATCCGCAAGGACACGAAGGACTTTCGTTCAGAATTGGCGCGGGCGAGATGATTCCGGGTTTTGATTTGATGGTGCAGGATATGAAAGTGGGAGAAAAACGAACGATAGTTATCCCTCCAGAATTGGCTTATGGCGCACGTGGTGTTCCACAAGCAGGTATTCCCGGTGGCGCATATATCGCATTTGACATTGAACTGACGAGCATTAAATAACACAAACTACCGTTAGTTTGGTATATTTTAATAACTTAAATTAACTACCGTTAGTTATTCTGTATAAAAAACAAACTAACGGTAGTTTTGTTTTACGATGCAAAAAAGAATTTTCTTTCTCTGTATAATGCATTGCCTAAGTGGCAGACATTACCCAACTGCTGATTGAAAAAATCCGTGCTTTGTAACTGCGGAGATTGACGAAAAATCTATATGGACAAAAAAACCGCCATCGCGGGGATGGCGGGGGATAAGATAAAACTAAAAGCAGAAAAACCGCATTAATTCAAACCTAACAGTCCAAGAATTGCATTCTCAGCGATGTTACCCCAGTTAGCAGAATTAGATACATCTGTTCTTCCACTTGTCGGATCAGAGGCTGAAGTAAGTTTTCCAGAAAGAGCTCCGCCAGCGACAGCACCCATCCATGTTGAAGAAGATAAGTCTTTCTCATATTTAATGTAATAACTTGAAGCCAGTGTACCTTCTGGAGCAGCAACAACACGTAGTTTTTGATCGCTACTGCTGTAATAGATATAAATCTGTTTAAAATTTGTAGTTGTTCCACCGGCGTTTGCAGTAGCTGTTGAAGTAGTACCATTATACTTATACCACTGATTTGCAGTGGCAGAGGTTATTTCGTCCTTAACCTCATCACAGCCAGTAAACATCATTGCAGTTGCGGCAAGCATACACGCTGCCAAAAGCACAAAAATCTTTTTCATTTGTTATCTCCTCTAAGTCAGAAAGAATCTGTAGGTTGCTGCCACATCAGGCAGACTATGTGCTATTATAATGCACTTTGGCACTTTAATCAACAGAAGCAAAAAGAGTCAGTGAAGAGTAAAGGAAAACATAGTCTTTGCATGGTATGTTTCGCCTGGTTGCAGAATACAGTTTGGAAATTCCGCGTGATGTACCGCATCAGGAAAACGCTGTGTCTCAAAACACACGCCATCGTATTTCTGATGAATCATGCCGCCTTTGCCCTGTATGCCGCTAAGATAATTGCCTGTGTACACCTGCAGTCCGCGCTGGTTCGTGCTGATTTCCATGCAGATTCCCGTTTGGTCAGACCTTACTTTGCCCGCGCGTACCATTTCCGTTTCGTTCGCATGGGTCACAAAACAATGGTCATAGCCGCCACCAATCCGCGCATCCATCTGGATAATATCCCTGCCAATCAGTTTTTCCGTGCGAAAATCAAACGCCGTTCCCACAACGGGCAAAATGCTCCCCGTTGGAATTAAATTATCGTCAATCTCCAGCACCTCATCGCAATCCAACTGCAAGTGATGACCAAGCACGTTACCCGCACCATTCAGGTTAAAATACGCATGGTTAGTCAGATTGATTGGCGTAGGTGCGTCCGTGGTTGCAGTGTATTCCAAAAGCAGTTTATTTTGCGCCGTCAGCCGATAGGTTATCGTTATCTGCACATTACCGGGAAAACCTTGTTCTTCTGCCGCACTCGTCCGTATAAACCGAACGCCTTCTCCCTCTGCGCTAGAAATCGGCTCTCCCTGCCACAGCATTTTTTCAAATCGATTAAATCCGCCATGCAGACAGTTTTCGCCATCATTTTTGTTCAGTGCATAGGTCTTTCCGTCAAGCACAAACTGTGCCCCGCCGATTCGATTTGCCACGCGTCCTACAATCGCATTGTGTGCTTCTGTTCCCGCCCGCCATTCCGCAAGCGTATCATAGCCCAAAAGAATATCGGTCAATCCGCCATTTTTGTTTGGCACGAGCAAATTGGTCAGCGTACAGCCAAGATTCATCGCACTAAATGACATGTGTCCGTTCGTCACCGTGTAGAGAAAAATATCCTTTGCAAGTTCCGTTTTTTTGACCATAGGTTCCCCTTTTGAAACTCCACTTTTTGGGTGTGATTACAACTGATTTACAAAACGCAGGAACGCCGCCTTGCCGTCCGCCGTCCGTTTGTACACGCCCGCATGTTCCAGCACCTTGCTGAACACAATGCCCGTTTCCGTGCGCAAGATTTCGTCCACATTCGCCGCATCAATCTTCGGGTATTTCGCGCGGATTTCTTCTACCCAGTCGGCGTGTTTGGAAAGCGTTTCGTCCGCGCGGATGTCCTTTCCGCCCACGATTGCTTTTCCCAAGTCGGCAAATTCTGTCTTCAGGCGACCGGGCAGAATCGCAAGCCCCATTACTTCAATCAGGCCGATGTTTTCTTTTTTGATGTGATGCAGTTCCGCATGAGGATGGTACACTCCCAGCGGATGCTCTTTTGTGGTAATGTTGTTCCGCAGCACCAAATCCATCTCAAACTTTCCGTTCCGCATACGGGCAATCGGGTTGAGCGTGTTGTGCGCCTCGCCATCGGTTTCGGCAAAAATAAATGCCGCTTCGTCAGTGTAGGTGCGCCATGCTTCAAGAATATGGTCAGAAAGCGCAACCAACCGCGCAGGGTCGCCAGAAGAAATGCGAATCACGCTCATTGGCCATTTGATGATTCCTGCGCTTACATCTTCAAAGCCTGGCACAGAAAACGGCGTTTCAATCGGTGCGCACGCCATCGGAAATTCATACGCCCCACCCTGAAAATGGTCATGCGTCAGAATCGAGCCGCCCACAATCGGTAAATCGGCGTTGCTTCCCAGCATGTAGTGCGGAAACTGCTTCACAAATTCCAAGAGGCGCACAAAGGTTTTGTGGCAAATCTTCATGGGCGTATGCTCATAACTGAACACAATGCAATGCTCATTGTAATACACATACGGCGAATACTGAAATCCCCAGTTCTCATCCGCCAGCGTAAGCGGAATGATGCGATGGTTTTCGCGCGCGGGATGGTTCAGTCTTCCTGCGTAGCCCACGTTCTCCTTACAGAGCAGACATTGCGGATAACCTGACTGCTTGCTGTTCCGCGCCGCCGCAATCGCCTTGGGGTCTTTTTCGGGCTTGGAAAGATTTATCGTAATGTCCAAATCGCCGTATTCGGTCGCCGCTTTCCATTTCAGGTCGCGTTTGATTCTGTAGCGGCGGATGTAGTCGCTATCTTGGCTTAATTTATAGAAGAAATCGGTCGCCGCTTTTGAAGATTGTCCGTACAGCGCACGAAATTTCTTGGTCACTTCGCTTGGCTTGGAGACAAAAACACCCATCAATTTGGTGTCGAACAAATCCCGTGCCACAACGCCATCATTCTGCGTAAGTCCGTGCGCCACCGCATAGTCCAAAAGATTTTTCAGGATGGCTTCAAGGTCGTCCACACGAACGGCGGGCAATGCTTCTGCCTGCGCCTGTGTCTCAAACCCATCCAAGCCCAAATGCATTAAAAGTTGATTTTTCGCAAAAATCACATCGTCTTTTTCAATCAGCCCAGTCGTCAGCCCATACGAAACAAGGCGGTTTACATCATCAAATATGCTCATATCGCTATTGTGCAACCGATTGCGCAAAATGTCAAATGGATTTTCTTTTTTTTCAGGAGAATTTTTTGGGCGGTCCGGCATTGCCGTCGGGCGTTACAAGGCTTGCTTACGCGCGGTGCTTCACTTTGTTCCGCACTGTCGGCTTCGCCGCCACCTTTTCATGCCCTACCGCTTGGCAAAAGCCCCCACACAGGCTGTCGTTAATCCCACAAACACCGTAAGCCCAATGGTATGCACAGGAGCAAAATTAATCAAGGCAAGCGCACCAAACGAAAGTGCCGTCGTTGCAAACGAAACCAAAATTGCAATACGATTCAATCTGCCGTCAGATTTTTCACCTTCTACCGCATAAATGATGTAGTCCAAGCCCAACCCGAACGTCAGCACCAATCCCGTTACGCTAAAAAATCCCAGAGGAAGATGGCAGGCGGGCAGAATAGAAATTGTTACCACCACAACCAAAATCGGAATCAACGCAATTCGCAACACGGTTTTTACGGGATAGCAGAAGAACAAAAGTCCTAGCACTACGATGAATGCTCCTGCAAGAAGTTTGAGCATCATGGCGGTAAGAGCGTTCAATTCCGTTCCAATGTCTGCTACTTTGTTTACAAAATGCACGTTTGAAAAATCGGCGGCAAGCGCACGGAAATATGATTCATCGGTTGTATGCAACGGAAGAACGCAGGAATAATATCGTCCGTCAATTTCGCCAAGCCATAGATTTTTGGTCACGCTCTGCAAAATAGCGGGAACTTCTGATTGGGGGAACACAAATTTATTTTTTGCAGCCGTGTACTCCGCAGAAAAACTGTCTGCAAGCGTGGCAGGAAACCCAAGATTTTCATACTGATTTTTTGCCAGAGGAATGAGAGATGCGCTTGCCCTGTAACTGCGCTTCTGTGTCTTCTGCGAAGGAATAAAATTCGTTGTCGCAAGAAAAGTTTCCAGTTTGCCGTCCAGTTTTGCCTGCTCCAGCCGTGCCGAAAACGCTTCTTCTGTCTGCAAAACGTCTTCCTCAGTCTCGCCTTCCACCAAAAAATACCAGCCCGCAGAGCCGTAATCCAGCACCTGCGCCGTAATTTTTTCGCTTTCCAAAAGATGCCCGCTCATCGTGTACATATCCCGCAGATTGTTGTCAATTTTAAGCGAGTTCCTGTTTACGGCAAGCAAACCAAGCGCAAGCATAAAAAACACAAGCGGTACAATACGGAGCAGTTTTCTAAAAAAGGATTTTTCGGCTACGCTTAGGAAAACAGGCATATTTTTCATTCTGACCAAAAGAAGCGGGTGGAGCAATCTTTTCTTCGGCAATCTGATAAACGGATACAAGCAAATCACGCACAAAAACGCGCTCAAAAGCCCCGTGAACAAAAAAACGGAAACCTGCTTTAAAAATGGAAACGGCGCAAAAAAGAGCGCGACAAAACAAATTTCTGTGGAAGTAAAACTGATGCCGATGCCACGCAGAATTTTTTTGCGGATTTCAAAACCGTCCGCTACAGCCACATCCCCTTTCCAATGCACAAAAAAATGAATCGAATAATCCACGCACGTACCGATTAAGGTCGTTCCGAACACAAAGGTCAGAATATGAATCTCGCGGAAAAAGAGCAGCACCGTTCCCAGTGCCATGCCGCACGAAAAAACCACTGCCCCCGCCGAAACAAGCGCAGGGATAGCCGAGCGGAACAGATACAAGAACAGCAGAACAACCAGCAAAATTCCAATCGTGGAGATGACCGAAACTTGCCGCTGTGCCGCAGAAGAACTTTCGTAACTGTGGAACGGCACGCCACTAAAGGCAAACTGTGCCCCCCTCCGTGCGGAAATCTGCTCGCACGCGGAAAAAATATCTTTAACGGCCGATTTTTTTCCCGCAAGCGAAATGGATTCTGGGGTCAGCGTGCCACGAATCATCACGTACCATACGCCGTCTTTCTGGCAGGCAAGCACATCATCCTTTACGCTCATCGTCCCGCTCGTTCCCGCCGCTGACAAAAAGCGCGTAAGCGTTCCGCCCGTCAAATCAAACGGGTCGGCTTCTAGCAAAGAAAAATCGCTCAAAGTGAACGCGCCAAAAATCCGGGAGAGAGAATCTTCTGCAACTTGGGCGGCATCATCTTTTTCCAAAAGAGAGACCGTTTCTTTGTCCTGCAGAACAAATCGGTTGGTAAACAAAAAATCCGTCAGTTCAGCCGTAGCGGCGGCATCCACAAACAGGCTGATGTCCTCAAAAAAAGAAGCGTATTTACCAGCAGAATTCTCTTGCTCACTGAGCGAAATTTTTTGTTCACTGAGCGAAGCTGAAGTATACCGCCCATACAACTGAACCGCCGCGTCTTTTGCTATCGAAAAATCTTCTGCATACGAAAGCACGGTTATGGCGCGGCTGGTTGCAGACGAAAGTGCGGAGTCAGCCTTTGATACGGATTTAAGCGAATGAGACGGCGGCAGAATGTCAAACAGGCTAGTGTTGAAACACACAGGACGAGCGACCGCAAGCGAAATCAAAAATGCCAAAATTATTGCACCGTGAAATGCAAACCAAAAAATCGGAAATCGCCTTGTAACGCGCGAATCAAGAAATTTCATCAATAATATTGTAGCAAAACTAGAGAAAAATAAAAAGATTACTAAATCAGAATAAATGCACCTCCATTACAGTCAATCCTTAATACAAAAATCCAAACAACCACAGCGGAATCTTTGAGCCGTTGCCGATTTCAATTCCATCCGCGGCAACAAAGGCATTTTCCAGAAGTTACTAAATCCATGTAATTGTTTTTAAGATGCTGCAGAAGAAGCGTTATTTTTCCGCAGCCCCTGGCACCCTTGATTCCAATCAGCCGGGAATTCCAGTTGATTTTCTTATCCAGCGACCTTACAAAAGTTTCCCTTGTGTTCCTGATTTTTTTGCGGATAGTTCTATCAGCTCTGTATAATCTGTCATCATGGCTCTATTATAGCATATAAAATGAAATTGTATATTTTAATAAACAGTATTTAATAAAAATTGTACAGTTTGGTAAACAAAAAATGGTGAAAACTGTATATTCAAGTAAACAAAATTAGGAATCTCTTCGACACCATAACCAAAGCTTCCGCCCTCGCAAAAACCGCCGAAGCCGCTGCCAAAGAAGCCGAACGCAAGCAGAAAATCCGCGAGTACATCAAGACCGAGATTCTGAGAAACTTGTATAAGAAGGTAACTTTTTAAAAATCAATTCTCAACGAAATACACGTACCAGAAAAAAGTGCTTTTTTGAGCATTTCAACAAGCAATCAAGTTATATCGAAAATATAATACACTTTTGAATAAACTTGAAGAGTTGACCACAAAAGAACAAGTTGCCGTCAAACAATTGGTAGAAACACTGGCAAAATAAATGTATACTCTAATTGATGATTTCCCCACGCTACACCCTTGCCATTTTTGACCTTGACGGCACGATTTTGAACACGCTGGACGACCTTGCCACGAGCGTAAATTATGCACTCTCTCAGCATGGACTTACGCCACGTACAAGCGAGCAAGTGCGTCAATTTGTAGGGAACGGCATCCGCAATCTGATAACCCGCTCCGTCTGCGCGGCAAAGGGTATGGCTGTAATTGAGGGCGCAACCGTTAGCCCGGCATTTGCTCCCGCAGCGACCCCCTCTGAAAAAGACGCATTTTTTTCGCTCATTGACAGCGTACACAAAAATTTTACCGCACATTACAAAGTCCACTGCGCTGACCAGACGTGCCCCTACGACGGTATTCCCGAACTTTTACAGGCACTTCGCGCAGAGGGGGTACGGACAGCAGTGGTCTCCAACAAAGCGGATTATGGCGTGCAGGAATTGTGTGCGCGGTATTTTCCGGGGCTGTTTGATGTTGCCATTGGCGAGCGAGAGGGAATCAAACGGAAACCTGCGCCAGACAGTGTCTTGGCTGTTCTACAGGAGTGCGGGGCGACCAAAGAAGAATCCGTCTACATCGGCGACAGTGACGTGGACATTCAGACGGCAAAGAATGCAGAACTTGACTGCATAAGCGTCACTTGGGGCTTTAGAAGCGTGGATTTTTTGCGTAATCATGGGGCAAGCGTTATTGTAAACTCTGCGGAAGAAGCAAAAGAGCAAATACTTAAACAAACTAACGGTAGTTTTATAACTAACGATAGTTATATAACTAACGTTAGTTTTTAGCACCAAGCACAGAGAGGTTTGTATAAAACTAACAAACGGTAGTTAATATTTTATTTCAATTCAAATACTTGTTTTACCGCTCGCTCCGCACGTTTCTTTTCCATGGAAAGCAAGAAAAATTCCATTATTTGCTCTTGGGTGTACTGCTTGTGAATGAGTTCTGCGCGGCACAAGAAACGAATGGCGATAGTTGAGGAAAGTATATCCAGTTCAGACATGGCAAGTTGTTTTTCTATCATTCTGAGGGCAAGAGAACTGTTTTCTTCCAGCATATTCTGAAGGTCACCCAAAGTATTCTTTTTGAGCCATGCCAGTTGTTCCAAATAACTGTCTGCTTTTTCGGAATATATTTCTGCCTCGCAAACGTTAGAAATGGTCTGTAAAAATGAGCGCATATTCTTGCTGTAATCTATGTATTCATTGAGAGAGACGGTATCAATCTGTATGTCATGAGCATTATCATTAATAATCTTTTCATGCACGGATTTTGTATATTTTGATACATTATCACGAATCCGAACCACATGTTCATCGGCAATTTCCAAAAGACCTGCCAGACGGGAAAAGTCACGCCGGACTGCATTCGGTATGCCAAATTTCGTTTTATAGCCTAGGTCATGTTCCAAAACTGCCCAAATATGCTGCATCATTGAACACATTTGAATTTCAAATGATTTGCTTGTCAGTTCAGGCGGATAGGTACCGTCATCTTTTAGCGAGCAAATATAATGCACCGAGAGATAGCCAAAGGTATTGAAATTCAGATATTTTCGTTTGTCTATGGATTTTTCCCAGTTTACGGTAAAACGGGATTCAATACATTTTGTCAATGCGTCAACTTCATCAGAAAAATAACAGACAACACGCGCACCAAGGATGTCAGTAATATCAGAAAGCGTTGCATATTTATCACCTTTGCGCTGTAATTTTCCCGCAAGGCTTTGCTCTGTTTTTATTCGATGCATAATGTTGTAAATATGGAGAGATGACGATTGCATAATGTCTTGTAATATGTCAGCAACAATAATCTCCAGCCGCTCAAAATCTGGTTTTTTGTTTCTATATTCTTGTAATAGCAGATTCTCTTTTGTTTGCATACCGTATGATACCATTTTTTATATATTCTGAAAATAGCAGATTAGTTTCAAACTCGTGAACTAACCGTTCAGACTGACTTTCAGCAACAATGATTGGTAAATCTGCTGAAGAGCTACAAGTCTTTGAAAACAAGTTTATGAGTCTTTTTCTA
Organism: Treponema sp.; assembly: GCA_017449285.1. Lineage (GTDB taxonomy): Bacteria > Spirochaetota > Spirochaetia > Treponematales > Treponemataceae > Treponema_D. The sequence continues at coordinate 1,771 of JAFSJX010000005.1, read as the reverse complement.
TCCCCCAGTGCAATTAGATTGAAATTCACTTGAAATATCTGCACTTTTTCACAACAAAACACTTGAAAAAACTGCACTTTTTTATATTCCAGCACTTGAAATTTCTGCACTTTAATGTAAAAAAAGATGTGCTTGCCGCATTTGACGACATAGCCGAACTTGATGTATTTTTTCTGCGGATTCAGGCGGCGACCAAAGTCACGCTGTACGAAAAAGACTCGGTCATCATTTTTGATGAAATACAAAGATTTCCTATTGCACGGCAGGCCATAAAATATCTTGTTGCTGACGGTCGCTATTTTTACATAGAAACAGGCTCTCTTTTAAGCATCAAGAAAAACGTAAAAGATATAGTCATCCCTTCGGAAGAATACAAAATTCAGATGTATCCGATGGACTATGAAGAATTCCTCGCAGCCTGCGGAAACAGCAATTATGAGACGGTAAAAAAGTTGTACGAGCTTAAAAAGCCTGTCGGAAACCAGTTGAATCAAAAATTGCTTCGTGACATGCGCCTTTACATGTGTGTTGGAGGAATGCCACAGGCGGTTGAAGCATACCTTTCGGGCAAAAATTTTGAGGAAATTGATTTTGTAAAACGCGCCATCATCGAATTGTACAAAGATGATTTTATGAAAATAGATGATTCAGGCAGAATCAGCGCAATGTATGAGGCGATTCCCGCAATGCTCGCCCAAAACAAAAAACGCTACATACTCTCGAATGTCTTGGACAAAAGAACAACCACAAAAGATGAGGAGTTGTTTTCTAATCTTCTTAATTCAAAAACGGTTCTTGCCTGTTACAACACGACCGACCCAAGAATTACGCTCAGCCAGTCAAAGGATTTTGATTCATACAAACTGTACCTTTCTGATACCGGGCTTTTTACGACCATGCTTTTTAACGATAAGAGCGAAATTTATTCTGACATCTACGTAAAGTTGATGGGCGACAAACTTGATGCGAACTTGGGCTACTTATACAAAAATCTGATTGCACAGGAAATCGTTTCCAGCGGGCATGATTTGTACTATCACACCTGGCAAAAAACAAACAGCACCCATTATTACGAAATTGATTTTTTGCTCTCGCAGAAAACAAAGCTCGTTCCGATTGAAGTAAAGTCATCGTCAATTCAGCACCACGCCTCAATCACCGAGTTCGCAAAAAAATACTCCGACCGCACCGGCGAACAGTTCCTCCTTTCCCAAAAAGACGTAGGCAACGAAGGCCCGCTGCAACTGAAGCCGATTTATATGATTCCGTACATCGTGAAGTGAGGGGAATTGAAAAATACATCGCGTTTGAAAAAAGTACCTTTTTTGATTCGTGCGGAGGGTTACATACCCCGACGCTCTGCGGCGAGGTATGGTGATTTTCTTTCAAAAAGGTGCTATAATAGATTTGTTAGGAGAACTGTTTTGACAGCGTGGTTTCTAGCCAGTTTCCGAACAACTCTAGTAATCATGAATGGAGGTATTGAAAATGAGTGCCGCAGAATTACGCCGTTTTGAAAGTCAACTTGAACTTCTTTCCTATACAGAGCAACTTGCTATTATTGAGTATTTGGCAAAACTATTACAGAAAAACCATGAACCTGATTCAAAAGATAATGAACAAGATGAAGTTGCAAGAATAAATGCCGTCCTTGACAGAATTCCAGAATCGGAACAACTGAAATATTGTGATGTAGGCATAGAAACTGTAAGAGAGGCTTTAAAAAATGACTCGTGGTGAAATATGGTTTGTTGATTTCGGACTTCCTATT
>JAFSJX010000002.1 GCA_017449285.1 Treponema sp. | reverse complement strand
GGCGTTTTATGATCGACAAAAACGAACAGGGCAAGGGCTACGGTCAGGCGGCGCTTCATGAGATCATCAAGTATTTCAAAGAGAACGGTGTGGACACGATCTATCTGTCGACTGCACCTGAGAACGAGGTCGGATTGCACGTGTACCATAAGGCGGGCTTTAAGGAAACAGGAGAGATGGAAGACGGAGAAGCTATTTTTGTTTTGACACTCTAAATTCCGGTTTACAGAGGCAGGCAAATCATAAACGATCCCGGCAAATCGGGATTGCGGAGGTAAAGAAAATGAAAGACGGAAAGACGCCTGATCCGAATATAATCCATCCGATTGCAGGATACGAAAAAGAAATATATGTGAAACCGACGATAAAGAATCCGAATATCGTTGTCGGCGACTTTACCTATATCGCCGATTCGGACTTCGAAAGCCACGTGACGCACTTCTACGAATGGAACGGCGACAAGCTGATCATCGGCAAGTTCTGCCAGATCGCGGCGGGTGTGGAGTTTGTGATGAACGGCGCCAATCATCAGATGAACGCGGTTTCGACTTTCCCGTTTTATACGCTTGCGGGTTGGGATATGGCGCAGCCTGCCCCGTCGGATATGCCGCTGAAGGGCGACACGGTGATCGGCAATGACGTATGGATCGGACAAAACGCCGTTATCCTTCCGGGCGTTCACATAGGCGACGGCGCGATCATCGGCGCAAACAGTGTGGTCGGAAGCGACGTTGAGCCGTACACGATCGCAGTCGGCAATCCCGCAAAGTTCTTGCGAAAACGTTTTGACGACGAATTGATCGAGTTGCTGCTCAAATTCAGATGGTGGGATAAAAGCGTTGAAGAAATTAACGACTTGATCCCGATACTGACAAACAGCAATTTGGAGAAGGTTGAACAGGAACTGAGGACGAGAATATGATAATTCTAATTGCCGGCGCGTCCCATACCGGGAAAACGCTTCTGGCACAGAAGATGCTTGAAAAGTATCACTATCCGTATCTGTCAATAGATCATCTGAAAATGGGCCTAATCCGCAGCGGCATTACCGGTCTGACACCGGAGGATGACGATGCTCTGACAGAGTACCTGTGGCCTATCGTCCGTGAGATCGTAAAGACGGCGATTGAGAATCGGCAAAATCTTATCGTTGAAGGATGCTATATTCCGTTTTCCTGGAGGCGGGATTTTGATGAGCGGTATTTACCGTCAATTCGTTTTATTTGCCTTGCCATGACCGGGAACTATATTGAGAATCATTTTGTTGAGATCATCGGCCATGAATCGAAAATTGAAGCCAGATTTGCAGATACGAATTGCACAAAGGAAGTGCTGAAAGCAGAAAACAGGCGTACGGTTGACGGATTTGAAAGTGCCGGAGAGCAGGTTTTGCTGATCGATTCCAACTATGAACAGGCAATAGAAAGGATACTGGACTGAAAAATTCCGGTTTATCTATCCGATTCTCTGAAAACCCTTGATTTTCCTGCATTTTCCGCAGGACTGCTACCATAAAAAGCTCCGTTTTCCCTTGTTTTTGCCCTTATGGGGCAAAACAAGGGAAAGTGTATTACATGACGAATACACTTCCAAGGCCTCGCCGTATGAGAGCGAAATACACGTCTCGCACAAAGCCGTGCTTTATACAAGGGGTATTTCGCCTTACTTCCAAAACCGCTTGAAAAAGAGAGCATCCGAAAGAAGCTCCGTGACATGGAAGCGGAGGCCAAGCGCCGGAATGATACACGGCGGCAGCAGACCCGACCTCGCAGCCACGATTATGACAGAGGACGCTAAAACAGAAGAAAACACCGCAGGAGGTCCCTGCGGTGCCTACATAGAAACGCCCTGCAAGTTTGCGGCTTGCAGGGCGTACAATTATTTCATTCCATGTGAGGAAAAAAGCGCAGCCATCGTTTCCGCAGCTTCCTGCATTCCTCTGTTGATCCACTCTTCAATCCAACCATAAGTGCCGTATGTGATGAACGCAGTCGTGTAAGCCCACATATTCGCATATTCCGGTTTGGGACCGAATTTCTCCAAAAACACCTCAAGG
>JAFSJX010000038.1 GCA_017449285.1 Treponema sp. | reverse complement strand
TGCTGCCACTTACATCAAAGATAACTGCAACTGCTGTCTGAGTGAGCTGCTCGCTGTATTTTTCATAATTCGTAGCCGTGATATATTTTCCGTCCGAGAGAACTATGTCGCCTACAAGCCCCGTGCTGTACGGATTGACGAATGTGGCAGTGACGGTGGCGTAGCTTGAAGGCATCGTGAAAGTATATGTCATACCAGGAGTCACCTTCGTCGTTGCGACAGTATTGTTGGAAGCGTCCATCACCGTGAGCGTGTCAAGGACATTTTCACTTTCCGCCGTTACCGTGAGCGTCACGGTTTCCCCAGAAGATATGCCTGTCTTATGTAACGCCTCCACAGTTCCGCCTGTAATTGCTCCACTCGTAATAGAATATTTCGCCGCCTTGAACGTCGCCGTAACGCTGACATTGCCCTCTGGCATGGCGAATGTGTATGTCGTACCAGCAACAACAGCCGTCGTTGCGACCGCGTTGTTGGAAGCGTCCTTGACCGTGAGCGTGTCGAGTACTTTTCCTGTCGCTGGTGTTATGGTCAAAGTGACCGTGGAGCCAGACGAGATGCCGGTCGTCTTGTCCGAAGCCATCGTTCCGCCTGTAATCGCGCCGTCAACAGTGACCGAGTATGTCACCGTGGCAACCTTGAACACCGCCGAGACCGTCACATTCTTGGCTGGCATTGTGAACTTGTTGGCCGTCACGGTCACATCTGCTCCGCCCGCATCCTTTACGGTGAGCGTGTCCGGAGCGTAGCCGTCCGATGGCGTTACCGTGAGCGTGATTTCCTCGCCGGCCTCAGCTTTTGTCTTGCTTGCGGTAACTGTGCCGTTCGTGATTGAGTCTGAAATCGTTATCGTGTAGGTAGTTTCTGATGAAGAGCCTTCGCTGGACGAAGAGCCTCCGACATAATTTGTTCCGCCCGAGCAGGCGAAAAGGATGGATGACAGGAGAAAGACTATACTAAAGTACCCCACCCACAATACATTTGACTTTTTCATAGAATTTCTCCTATAGTATTTGTATAAATGTGAGGATAATTTTAATTCAAAAAGAAGGTTTTGTCAGCAAATTTTTCGGTGGTTGAGTAGCGAAGCGTATCGAAACCATCCTCACTCAATTCCGAATGCCGTCAGATAGACCATTCCGCAGAAAATTGCGATTCCTGCCCACACGCCGAAGCATACGGGCGGCTTGAAAAACAGCTTCAGTATTGCCATTGCAAGCTCTTTTTTCTGCTTGCCAGAAACTTTGTAGTCGCCGGAGTACTTCTTTTTTTTCTTTGAACTAGCTTTTTTGCCATATTTTTCAAGCCACTGGTTCTCATAATAGTTCTTTGGGTAAATTCCGAATAGTATACACAATTCTAACATAAGGTTCAGCTTTTTCTTGTTCTTGTACCGCTTTTTCCGCCCGTTTTCCTTGATTATGTATATCCACGGATGGTCATACAGTTCGATTCTTCCGTATTTTACAAGGAATACTGGGATTAGCGGTATTGTAATGCAGAACCACACGGCAGAACCGCCAAACCAAATCTGGGAGAAATTGAATCTGTTGATGAACAGGGCGATGATTACAGGGAAGAACAGCACGACCGCAGCCAAGCCAAGCATCTGCAGCATACGGAAAAAAGCTGTGAACTTGATGATTACGGGCGTTTCCTTTCCGTCTATATCCATGACGAACACGGGCTTTAGAATCTCTGGCTTTTTTAGCTCGGTATCAGACTGGACAAGTTTTCCGTTTTTCAAACTGCCGTTTGGTCCAGCCTCCCTGACATAAGGCCCGCCCCTTGAAGTAAAAATTCTCGGATTCCGCTTTACCCTGAACCACTTCTGCCTTTTGTCGCTGTATGCGCAAAGCATCACGACAGTAAAGAAAGCCCAGAGAGCAAGGCCGGCGCCTATTACCAAATCGTTCTCTGCGCCAAAAATCTTCATGCCGAGCATTATGCTTCCCATCGCAATATTCGTCGAAAGAGTGGCCCGAATCCACCACGGCATGATGTAGTAATGGGAATCCATGATTGCGCGAACGCTCACCTTGCCGGTCTGCCCGTTCACAGCCGCCATGTATTTTCCGAACGAAATGTAATAAGCAGGGAGAAGGACTGGCATCCGTACTACACCGCAAGTTCCTACATCCACATCGACGACTTTTGTTTCAAGCGTTTTCTGAACCAAAGGACGGTAGGCTTCGCTGACCTCTCCGCCGATTCGCCGGCTCAGTTCTTCGCCTGTGATGTCTGCTACCTTCACCTGATGACCTGCAATGTACGCAAAATCGAATCCAGTGATTTCATCAAGATTATACGGCTCCATTCCGTCCAAAAGCATGTTATCAAGATTTTTGGAGCAGTTTACGAAGATTCCGTCAACATAGCCGTCGCACTCGTAGCTGTTTCCGTCCTCAACGCGCGAGACAAAGCAGTAGACCGGACCTTTCACAAGTTCATACGGAAGATAACAGCCTGTAATCTTACCGGCATTTTTTAGAAGCTCTCGGGCTTCTTTTTTTAAATGATTTTTCTTGCACCACTCAGAAAGAATGTCGCGCGCTTCATCTTTCGTGATTGAGAACGGAATGATAAGCTCGGGAATATCCTTGAGTTTAAGGAACTCCCCGCGCACAAGCTCCCGCCCGCAAAAAGCACAATGCGCGATTGCATCGCCCTTGTCAAAGATAACTTCCGCTCCGCAGCCAGTGCACTCGCCTTTTTCAAGCTCAAAATGACCGAGGGCTTCGTGCATTTTCTGCTTCTGAATCGAGCGGAATCCCTGATTGGCTTTTATTGCTTCGTCCACCCCGACTTTGCCGCTGCAATAACGGCATTTATACACATGAGACTTGATGTCATAATATGCGGGCGCGCCACAGGATGGACAGTGTATATCAAAAATCCTGGTCTTTGTTTCTTTGATTGTGTTTTGTTCCATACATTGCATATTATACCATAATTGGCGATGGCGGATTGCTGGCTGGGAATGCCCCCGCGACTCAGCCAGAGCTGGCAATCTGTTCTGAGTTTTAGAATCAATCTGAGGGGCAGCCCAGAACAAATCAGCCCCAAGTCGCAAAAAAAATACGCTCTACGCAGAACCGCCCCGCTCAAACTTCGTGACTGTGCGTAAGTGGTATTTGTCTCACCAATTTGCGTTGCAAATTGGTTCGCACGCACAGAACGAGTTTGGCGGTGCGAACCTGCGCACGCGTATTTTTTTGTGTCAGATTGCTTGTTTGGGAACGCGGTCCCGACTCAGCCCGAACTGGCAATCAGTTCTGAGTTTTAGAACAATTCTGAGGAGCAGCCCGAATTATACGGACATGCTCTCCGCGCAGAGCGAGTTCTGCAAGCTTGCGACTTCTTCCACAGAAAGCCCTGTGATTTTTGAAATCAATTCGTCATTCAACCCCTGCAAAATTGCGTTCTTTGCATTCTCAACCGCTTTCTGCCGCGCGCCTTCGCTAAGACCTTTCTCCCTGCCTTCGCTCAGTCCTTCCGCCTTGCCCTCGTCAAACGCCATATGTCGCTGGTGCTTGATTTCCTGATCCCATGTCATATAGTACTTCCTCCATCCGGCGTTCTTTTTGGCGCGGGCGACTTTCTGCTCTATGATTCGGGTGAAATCGTCTTCGGCAGCCTTTCCGCACAGGAACTTGAAAAACGCCCTCTCTTCGTCAGAACCCATCTTATCATAATCCGAAGCGTTGAAAAAGACTTT
>JAFSJX010000037.1 GCA_017449285.1 Treponema sp. | reverse complement strand
CTCGCCGAATAGTTCGATGTGTTCGTAGTCTTCTTTGTAAGCGTCTTCGCCCCGCATAGGCAAAGTCCTCCTTTTCATTGTATTGCTGATGTCAGATTTCAGCCGCCAGGTCCCCTCCTTCAAGCAACGCAACATACCACGCCGCTTCCGAAATATCTACTGGAATCCATGTCTTTCAGTTCACTTCTCTTCGCTTGCGCGACACGCCCCCACAAATCGCCAACACCGGGTTCAAAGCGTTTTTGCGTGTACGGTGCTGGTTCGGAATCGCTCCCGACAACGGCGCGACAACGGTCTCACACGCGGCGGAGGCGAAATCTCCGCGAAAACGCAAAATACCCCGTGCGGCATCCGGTTGTTTTTGGATGCCGCACGGGGCGGGGGTGTTGCTTTGTGGTTACGCCGGCTGCGCTTCCTCGGCGGGGATTTCCTGCTGTTCCTCCTGGTCCTGCGTCTGGCTGTCCTCTGTCGACTGGCTCTCGGCCTCGTTCAGCGCCGCTTCAATCAGCCCGAGGACGAACTCGCGCTGAGTGAGCCGTTTGCCTGTGCGGGCGCTCTCGCGGTCGAGGTGCGCCTTGATCCTCCGGAAGAGTTCCTCGCTGATGGTGAATGCCATTGTTCTGCTGCCGTTTGCCATGGTGTTGTTCCCTCCGTTTTCTTTCATGTTGAAGTATTCGATGAGCAGTTTTGTCATGTACTCGTTCGTGGTCATCCCCGCCGCGTCCTTTTCAGCGGTTACCCGCTGGTGCAGGTCGAGGGGCACGATAGCACACAGGCTTTTCGTTTGGGCCATACTTTCCGTCTCCTTTCCTGTTCTGTGAAGCAAGTATAGCCAGAAGCCCAAGTGAAAGCTATTCATCGAAAGCAACGAAGTTTGACGGACAAACGAAGCATAATTGACAATTCTCCGAAGGCGTTTTCTTAACTGTTGAAAAAAGGCACCAGCATTTTTGACTGAGTTTCAGAATCTTCTGCAACAATTTCGGCGATATTCTGCTGGCGTCCGGCATTCCATATTCCTGCTTCTGCATTGTATTGTCAATCAAATGACTTACTGCCTTTCTCCGCCGGTCTCCGCTTGCTGCCGGTTATTGCAAAAAAGCTCTGGTGCCCTTTTTGAATGCAACTTTCCAAAAAGGGCACCACAACTTTTCTGGCGTTATCAGTTTGTTTTGCAACTTTTTCAGGTAATGAATTTAATCGCACTTTCCGCTGCGAAAATTCTCTCTTATCCGTATCTGTTACGAAGCGCCAGCTTGTCGGTTTTACACTTTCGACAAACTGACGCACGAATCTTTGTTCAACTTTATCTGGCTGATTCGGTCCTGCGCGATCCGCTGAAAAAGGGCACCACGCTGCTCTTGGCAGTCAAATCTCTCCAAAATCTCCGTTCAAATCCGGGTGGTCGGGAAAAACGCGCCTCGGATATCTATGGAAATTTCACTCAAATTTCGGCCCCCAAAAAGCCCGGAAACGCTGATATCCTCGGCATTTCTGCCGAGGATATCTATAGTGGCCAAACCACCTGGACGTTCTGGCCACTTTAGATTCTCTTGACTGGGGACTTAAGAGGCAGCCCAACAACCAAAAAAATCGGAAAATTTTTGAAATATTTTCTTAGTGGCATTTATTTGAGGCGAAGCATTCTTCTAGATCTGTGTTAAGTATAGTAAAATCTGTCTGAACTGTCAATAGCTTTGCAACAATTTGCGTCCCTATT
>JAFSJX010000036.1 GCA_017449285.1 Treponema sp. | reverse complement strand
TATGTACAACAACTAAGCGATTACAGTACAATCAATTTTAGCTTTATCTCAATGATTTGGAATTAAAGCCACTGGCGTGTTCGAGACGCTGTGAGCTTTTTTTAGTTTTTCCGTATTTAAAATGTTATTCATTTTTTGTGTTTTGTCAATGCAGGAAAATTTTTGCATCGGCATAAAAAACAAAAAACGCCGTCAAAAAATCGACGAGCGGTTATTTTTTTTATTTTGCATATTGACTTCGGATTTGTTTGAGGGAACGAGTGTAAGCTTCAAATTCCTCCTCGCGGGTTGTGACATAATCTGAAAGAATTCTTCCTGCCAGTGCGGTCGGTGTGGTTTGGTCAATCGCCGCAAGTACCGATAACTTTTCTTTCAAGTCGGGTGTCAACGATACATTCACTCGTTTTTCTCTTTTGGGCTGATCAGTCAATTTCGACATATCAATCACTCCTTCAAGCAACGTCAAGTAAATCGGAAAGAATCTGCACACCGTCGTTGGTGGCGGCGGTTATGTCATGGCGATAGATTTCAGTCGTCGCCACAGAGCGATGGCGAAGAATTTTCTGTACCTTGGCAATGTCGACGCCGCCCTGCAGCATGAGCGTTGCGGCGGTATGTCGGCAGCTGTGGCAAGTAAGGGCAGAGGCATCTATCCCGATCGAGCGAAAAGTTTTCTTCGCGAGGCGACTTATCGATTGAGTTTGGAGCCTCTGCCCGAAATTGCGGTTCGCCGTCGACGTAAACAGTGGTTCCCCGACTTTAAATTTCGCGCCGCGCAGGTTCAAGTAATCAAGAATCATGTTGTACACGATTTTGCTGATTTCGACGCGAGCGGTTTTTCCGGAGCGTCCTTTGCCCCAAACCTTAAGGAAGATTTTGCCGTGGCGACGTTCAATGTCTTGCACATCGAGGCGAATGATTTCAATCGAGCGGAGACCGCAATTAATCATGAGGCGCATTATGAGCTTGTCGCGCAATGACTTAACATCTTTTCCCTTGAAGGAAGAAAGTACTTGCCTTGCCTCCTCCAGCGTCAAAGATTCGCGGGCGTGCACGTCGGCGGCTTCAGCCAGCGAGGGTGCCTTGACACCATCGGCGAAATTCGGATACAGGTGGCGGCTTGCCAACCAGCGGGCGAAGATTTTCACGGCGGTCAAGTACAAGCGAGCCGTGGAAACTTTCTTCGACGCGCAAAGCTCGTTGCGGTAGCTGATTATATCTTCCCTGCGCGGACAGGACACGTTGTTTTGAGTAAGCCATCTGAAAAAATTTTCGAGAGCTTTGCAGTAAGTCTTGCGTGTCGCCTCCGACTTGTCGGCATTGAACGCGAGCCAATCGGCAACCGGAGCCGCCGAAAGGGAAATGTTGTTTGCAACAACTTCGTTACTTTCGATTCGTGTTACCTTGTTTGTCGTTGTCATCTTCAACAACCCCTTTCGTAATTTTCACGCTAAATATAGCACATAACAAATTACTTGTCAACATAGTTACTCGTTTTTTTTTTTTGCGGATTACTCATTTACAGTTAATAATGATTACATGTAAATCAGTTACTCGTTTCCGTCGCCGCGGGATTTTTTTTTGCAACTTATACTTAATCTTCGAATGAAATTTCCCGCACCGCTTCAACACCTGCCGACGCATCTTAATAAGATTCAGTGCTTTTTTCGGGTTATGCCCAGCCTTTTGTTGAGCGTCGTCCCCGACCCGCAAGAGCCGCCAACTTTTACCAGAACCTATGCCTCCGTCAAAATAATTTCGGCGCGAGGATTTTCTTTGTCCATGTGCTTTTCTACCACACAGCGCACTATCTGCGCATCGTCCTCAAAGACTATCCCGTTCAAACCGTCGAACAGATTCTTGAGGTGATTGTCCACGTCACCGTAATTTCGCGCCGTCGGTCGGTACTTTCGATACAGCTTGATGACTGCCGACAGTGCCGCCGTCAACGGCGCACGTTCCCCCATTTCCAGACGAGCTGTTGATGACACTTCCCGCTGATATTCCACATTCCGCGCTGGTTGGTAACATCGCCTGCCACTGAATCGCGGACGTGCCGCCGGGATTGGCTCCCCTTCTATCACAATTTTTATCCGCATGTTCATTCCTCGCTTTTTCAAATTTCTGTGCCTAATCAAAGCATTCAATCTGAAAACCGCAAAAATCTTTATAGCGGCTCGTGGCAATTCTAATCGAACTGATTTTTTCCAATACAAGCCGTGCCTCTTCTTCATTCATCGGCGCAGTATTCCACTCGTTGAACTGTATTGCGTAGTAATGAGTGTCGTCGATTGCAAACGTCGCCACATGCCGTTTCTCGTCCAGCCCGATTTTAAAATGATTATATGCTGCTACATTCGCCGACGCATAATCTAAGTCATATTCACGGAGAAAGTCTTGCAAAAAACCATTACAACCAAATGCATGCCAATAATTAATCTGCGCGGCGGTCGCCTCATATATCGGCAAGTCATCAGTTGTCGCCATCGACATTTCGCCAGTCGTCAATTCCTTTGTCATCACATCTGCAGAAAAATCTTGCGTCGTTTCTGATACAAAATCAATCGGAGTTTCAAACGCCGCAAGCGGTTGAACGTCTTCGTCATCGGCGAGCAATGCCGACAATCGGGCTTTCAAATCTG
>JAFSJX010000035.1 GCA_017449285.1 Treponema sp. | reverse complement strand
TTCCTCCTTCTTCGCACGAACATACCGCAAAGGTACGAAAAGGTGGAGCGATTCACCCAAAAAATTTTGCCAACTTCGGTAACTGATTGATATATAGATCTTAACGAAAAACCGTCAATTTAGACCGCCAAAGTCAGGAAATATAACACTTTCTTCCGGAATTAGAAAATGAATCCGCTTTTCCGGAGTATAATTGCCTTTTTTACATTTTGGGTTGATGACGGTGGCATTTGTGGTTGGTGACGGCCGCCGCCAGGAGGGCTATTTTACATGGCCGCCGCAGTGACAGTTGGCGGCGCCTAAATGGCTGAAAACTAATTAATTAGAGCAACTGACGGGTGCTCAGAACGTACCCGTCAGTTGTTCTAATGCGCTGATTGTCAGTGTGATAAGCGCCACGGCTACCGATGTACGTACATCTAAACCCCACTGGAATGCCGTTTTTTTGTACGTACATCGGGTAAGTCGCCGTTCTACGGCTAGTTTAATGGATGTACATACATCGAAACCTCGCTGGAATGCCGTTTTTTTGTACGTACATCGGAGAAAGTGCCTGTTCCTAGCCGTTTGCACAGATGTACGTACATCGGCTGGCTGGGGAGTTGCGAAAAAAACCACTAGCACCCCGATGGCGCAGGCTCAGCCGTAAATGGCGCAGGTTCCATTTTAGGGCCGAAACCTGCGCCACCGGAGCAACGCAGAAGGCCGATTCGCGGTGCAGGTTCAGCCCCTGTTTTGGAACCTGCGCCGCCTGCTCCTGAACCTGCGCCGTCTGCCCCGGAATATTACCAACCAGAAATGTCTAATATCTCGGAATATGGCTCCTACGATGGTGAAGCCAAGAAAAAAGGACACTTCCGAAGAAATGTCCTCTGTAGTAGACCAAACACTCCGAATCTCGAACCTGTCGTTCATCGAAGGGTTGCTTCAAATCCAATCTTTCATTGATGATCTGGACAGATAAACTGGAATTATACTAGGATGATGACAGGAACTCATTCCAAGTAAAAATCAAGACCTAAAGCTTTGACAAGGCGGGCGAATGCGGGATAGAGTTCTTCCGGAATAGCATTGTTGGTTTGTATCCCTTCAATATGCCTTCCAGTACGGGCCTTCAGTAATTCGGGCGGATAGAAGTCTTCCGGAGTGCTGTCTGTGTTGGATTTGACCTCATTGCATCCATTGTCGTTTCTTGGATCGTAAGCCCAACCATTGTCTTGGTAAAAGCCTTGTCCAATTCGCTGTTCAACAGTTTCCACAATAGGGAGGTCTTCCTCGACTTCGTAATCCCGAACGGATTCGGGTTCCATCCGCCAATAGATCATTTGAGCGGTCGCGATATCCGTGTCAGCCTGGGAGACCACCCATTCCAAGATGGCTTTGGGAAAGTCGTAGTTCCAACTTGCTAAGACTTCATGCCGGCGTAAAGTGGAAACCCGTCCGAAATAATCAATGAACAACTGCGTGAGCAAGTCATCGAATTGATCCTCATCTTCAGGGGTAAGAGCCGAGTAATCGGGAAAACGGGAATACAAGTCTTTAAGAGAGCCATCTTCTTGGGGCGATACAGAAGTCTGCTTGCGGAACCAGCTGAATATCATAACATATGTGATTTCTTCAAAGTTAGCAATCTTAGACCAGAATTCCAATCGTTTGACACATAAACATCGTGACAGTCCTCCATCCCGTGTGTAAAAACGGGCCAAAACGCACACGGGAGCGCCCCAAAACACTTCGCGTGTGCAAAACAGGGGGAAAAGGTATATGTGCAAAAAGTAGTTGGTGATACAGCGCCAAACTATTTGATATTTATGCAATTATGAGTAGTTTGATGAAACGCGTTTCATCAAACTACTATTTTTATGGCTAAAATTAGGCGCCAAAGATCACCTTTATTTGCCACGTTGACGAACAGAAAGCACACGTGGCCGATTTCTTGTCAACGCGGCAACGGAATCGGCTTATTTGGCATAAAATAC
>JAFSJX010000034.1 GCA_017449285.1 Treponema sp. | reverse complement strand
GCTGTAAGTTTTGCCGGTGATAACGACAGGTCGGCGACAAACGGGAATTGATTTTTCGCCGTCAACTTTGACAATGCCGCTTGTTTCTGAAATGCTGTACCCTTCTGGTATCACAGAATCTTTCAGCGCGTCATGCTTGCCAACGAAGGAGAGCGAATTGATTTGAGCTTGAATTTGGTTGCGTCGCGTTATCAAATCGGCGCGGCGGGAGCGGAGAGCGTCGGCTTTATCGTGAACATCGGCAACCCAAGCATTAACAGCGGCTTTCTTGTCTTTGTGTTTATCGCCGAAAAGTTTAATTTCGCGCCTAAAATCTGAATAAGCTTGCTTGTCGAAGAGAAGAGCAAACGCGCCCGCTGTCACAACTTCATCAGCGAATACAGTTTCGCTATCAAAAGTTTCAACATTCCTCAACTTTTCCAGAGCCGCGCTTTTTTCGGCGTCGAAGTCGACGATAGCCTTGCCAACGGAGCGCAGTTCGTCTTTGAGGTCTTCAATCTGCGCGGAGCCGTTATAAATTTTCATCGGCTGCTTAATAGTCTTGCGCCCGCCTTCAACCCAAATGTCAAATGCGGCGTTTAAAGTACGGAGCCGATAATCTTCACGGTCTAACCACTTATCGCGCTTCGCCAATGCCGACTGCCCGAAAATTTTCAAAGCGCGGCATCCGATTTGCTCATCGGTACCTGCATTGCCGACGTAGTACAAAAGCTTAAGCATAAAATCACAATCGGCGACAGAATCATCAAAGGGCTTCCCTGTGTTTTTGAAGTATTCGGCAGTGTCGCCGTTGAACAGGTCAAACATATTTATATCGCGAGCCTTGCACTTCAAGGAGCGGAAATATTCAATTAGTCGACGGTCATCTAAGGAAAGCGACGAATCAAAGTTTGCAACGTCGGCAGATTTGAATTCGGGTGTCCGCGCAGGATCATCATCGAAAAGATTTGCTTCGTCTTTGTCAATGAATTTTGCGATAACGGCGTTGCAAGCCCCATTGACGGTCAAAAGTTCCTCCGACGAATTAGGAACGCGGACGCCCGTCATAGCAATATATCGGTCGGCGGCGTAGACTTCGACGTTGCCTTTCTTGCGCCCGCCGCCCCCTTCGTCGTCGATAAACCAGTTATGAATGCCGTCGCCCGATTGCGATTTTTCGGTAAAAGAATTTTGGCAGGTCTCAATAACGGCTTTAGCCTCGTCGTTCAAGGTACCGTCGGGATTAAAGCAATGGTCAACGTCGACACAACACACTTTAGGCGGGGTATTGGTCAACGCGAATCCTATTCCAGTACAAAGCCCGCGATTGTAATAGCTGATAGCCTCGTCGAAAGACAACCAATTTTCGGGCTTGTTGACGGCGGCATTAACGAGCTTGCCATATTTGGGCGTCATAGGAACTTTTTTAGGTTTCGGGTCGGCGGGAATGAGACGCCAAACTAACCAGCGCGGCAAGTCTTTCAAAACTTGTGGTATAGCGTCAAAATTCGGCTTGGTTGTCATTGGCAGGAAATTCTTAGTCTCGTCAATGCTGTTTTGCCTTTCGTCATTATTCATGCTATAATTCCTCCAGTAGTAAAAGGTCGTTTCTTCGCGCCGCTGTCAACGGCGTTAATTTTTTTGTCTTTGCAGAAACACTTCGCCATTTCATGTTGACTATAAGCTCGGTGAAAAGCGTTTAGCAGATTTGGTGAAGGTTGTCCACGCGGAGCCGTCATAATAGCACGAATACTATAGTTAAAAAATTTATCTGCCCAATCGTCCATTAAGTAGCCTCCTTCCTCTGCGCGGAATGCGAATAGAAAATATCAGCAGGATTGATTTGCAGAGCTGTTGCAAATTTCCCTACAGTACGCGTTGAGGAACGCCCGCCATTGATTGCGCGATACACTGTCGACGAAGGTAAGCCCGCTTGTTTTGCAAAGTCGGTTATTGTCATCTGCCGACGAGCAATTTCATTTTGAAGTTTCACGCCGTCAAGTTTCATGATATAACCTCCTAAAATTTTGTTTTGAAGTAAATCGTTTTGGTGTATTATATAGCGCAGGATTGTGAATGTAAAGGAAAAAAATAACGCCTGCGCGGCGTCATGCTAATCCTAACAACCAATCGGTAGGACGTTTTAATATTCTTGAAAGTTTTGCTAAAGTTGATAATGAAGGTTCGCGTCCAGCGTTTTCATACTGTGTGTAGCCGCCTTGCGTCATACCAATTTGAGCGGCTAATTGCGCTTGCGTCAATCTCGCTTCTTTCCTCGCTTGTCGTAATCTAACTGCAAAAGTCCTGCTATACTGTAGGGAATAATCTTCTTCAAGTCCTGCAATAAATGATTCAATAGATTTCCACAATCGGGCAGTTGCATTGCAAGCTGATAAATATCTTTCGCGTAGGCAGTTGATTCGACGAGTTTTCTGTCTTATAACGTCGGCTGATAAAGTCTCATCAGAACAAACTCGTTGATTTAATCGTTGAAAATATTTTTCCAGTCGGGAGTAATGGTGATTTAATTTTTTTTCATAAGCTTTGAGATTTTCTAAGATATGCGTAAGATTATCAAGTTCCCTTTGAGCGTCGGCAAAATTATCTAAGTCAAAAAAATTCTGTGCTTTGTTTTGATAACTACTTAAAATATCCTCATCATCGGCTCCGTAAAGTCTAAAGAGCCATGTTCCACGCTTATCTTTGATTCGATAGAAAAAGGGACGTTTCAAAATTCTTGTCTCGTCAAAATCACACAGGGCGAAGGCGTCTTTAGTCTTCATCGGAGCCGCCCCCTTCGACGACTTGCAGATTGACGTCTAAGGCGGCTTTTTTGAGCGTGGCGTTGACGTTATCAATTACGCCGCGATTTTTTTTTACAACCTGCGCGGCAAGCGAGGTAAATAAATCGTTCAACGAGACTTTTTTTATTTGCGCAAGTGTCGTGACATCATCAAGCATTTGCTGTGTCATGAGCAATGATACCCGCGCAGATTTTTTTGTCTCGTCGGTTAAAGTTTTTGGTCTTGCCATAGACAAAGCCTCCTTAAGCCGGAATTCCGAAAATCGAATTGGCAGCTGTTTGTTCCGCCAAATTCTTCATGCGTTCAATCGCGTTATTGTAAATCATCGTCGTGTTAATGTTGGTGTGGCGCAAGACTTGTTGAACTTGCATTAAGCCGACGCCCGCAAGAATCATCGTAGTAGCCGCCGTATGACGCAAGCTGTGTGCAGTCAAACGAGGCGTATTCATACCGCCTGCGCGGAGGTTCGCCTTAACCATTTTACTGATTGTTTGTGTTGAAAGTCTCTGTCCACGATTGCGATTAGCCGTTGACACAAACAGCGGAGCGTTATCTTCAACGTTGCCGCGAGCTTTCAAATAATCGCGAATCAGATTTTCAACCTGCGCGGGTAATAAAACTTGTGAATCTTTTTCGTAATGTCCCTTGCCTTGAATCAAAAGGTAAGTCCGCCCGAATTGATTAACCATGTCGGCAACGTCAAGGCGCGAGACTTCGATACAGCGCAAGCCTGCCGTCATCATGAGTGCCATAATCGCCCTATCGCGTTTATCTTTAACGCTGGTACCTTTGACAGTTTGCAAAAGGCTTGCCGCCTGTTTACTCGTCAAGGCGTCTTTTTTATGAGTATGGACAATTTTAACCTTCGCTTTCAGATTATCGGCAATGTTAGGGAAGATACCTTCCTGTGCGAGCCAACGGAAAAAAATTTTTGCGCTCGTCAAGTACAAGCGAACGGTCGCGGGGCTTTTCTTAGCGGCAATAAGTTCGTCGCGCCAATTTTCCAAATCAGTCCGCGCAGGTCTTTCAATCGCATTAGTGTTGAAATATTTAGCAAGCTGATTAAGAGCGATTTTATAAGTCAAAGCCGTTTTATCGCTAACACCCGCGAAACGCAACCAACGATTGAGCAAGTCGCCGTTGAAGAAATTTTTCGTTTGAACTTCGCGAGATTCTACTTTCACAATCGCCGTTGTCATTTCGTCCACTCCCTAACTTGTATTATCTTTAATTTTCGTTTAGATATTATCATAATACTTTAATCTTGTAAAGCATTTACGATAAACTAATATTAGTTGTAAATGATATTATCATAATATCATTATTCCATTCGCAGATATTATAAAAACTATTTATCGCCGTCTCAAAAGCTGATTTTATCTAGCTTGCAAAATTTTTTCACTGATTAACCGCGTCGCTATCGGCGTTTTTCGTCACTTATCGCAAGATAAGTGGTAAGTGAACTTTGACAACAAAAAAAGTCGGCAACATCTACCGACTTTAATTTTTTTCCGCGCAGATTGTCTCATTTGCAACCGGTGAAAAATTTTTCCATACTTGCTAAAAACATTAACCGCCCTTTTCGGCTATTAGGAGCAACAACCAACACACCCTGCTTTACCAACTGATTGATTCGCGCAGGGCTTTTACCGACTGCCAACGCAAATTGCTTTTGCGTCACTGTCATCATGTCTAGTTCAACGTCCACAGGAATTGCATTCGTCGACGAGCCGCCCGCTGCAAATTTAAAAACGCCCGCATTTACCTGTTCCTCATATTTATGCCGACTTAAGCCTAAAGCAAAACGCAGTTGGTTTTCACTACAAGTAAGCGTCCGCAAGTCCACTTCCTCTGGTAAATCCCATGTTTCCATAATGCCTGCCTCCTTATTTAGCAAATTTACTCCTTTAAAAATCTCATATCTGCATCGCCGTTGCCGTCCGTGCCCGCCCCGCAATGTTTTAATCCACGAAAGTACCTTGCGCCTCTGATAGAAAAATTTCTGCGCGGGGCTTGTCCGCGTCCTTGTGTTTTTCCACGACACAGAGAACTATTTGCGAATCATCAACGAACACGATTTGATTCATTCCGTCGAACAACGCTTTGAGGTGATTATCGACATCGCCATATATCCGCGCCGTCGGTCGGTACTTACGATACAGCTTGACGATTGCCGACATTGCCCCCGCAAAAGGAGCGCGTCCTTTCATCGCTTGCCTTGCCGTCCATTGAACTTGCTCGCGATATTCCACATTCCGCGCTGGTTGATAACACCTTCGCCCGCTGAATCGTGGACGCGCCGCCGGAATTACGTCTCCTTCAATAACGATTTTTATCCTCATGCCATTTCCTCGCTTTAACAAATTTTTTCCGCCGACAAACGGCGTCACAACGCGGGGTTTTTAGCGTTTCACGTAGTGAAATGCGGAAGTGAACATTCTGCGAAAAACTCAATTTCTCTGCCCCTAATCAAAATATTCAACTTGAAAACCGCAAAAAGCTTTAAAGCGGCTCGTTGCAATTCTAATCGCGCTGATTTTTTCCAATACCAATCGCGCCTGATTTCGATTTAGCGGGCTGGCGTTATATTCGTCAAAAGCAATCGCGTAGTAATGAATATCGTCGATTGCAAATGTCGCTACATGCCGCTTTTCGTCCATTCCAATTTTGAAATGATTGAACGCCGCCACATTCGGAGACGAATAATCTAAATCGTATTCGCGGAGCAATGTTTGTAAAAACACATTACAGCCAAAGGCATGCCAATAGTTAATCTGCGCGGCTGTCGCCTCATATATCGGCAAGTCATCAGTTGTCGCCGTCGGCATTTCGCCAATCGTCAATTCCTTTGTCATCACATCTGCAGAAAAATCTTGCGTCGTTTCTGATACAAAATCAATCGGAGTTTCAAACGCCGCAAGCGGTTGAACGTCTTCGTCATCGGCGAGCAATGCCGACAATCGGGCTTTCAAATCTG
>JAFSJX010000001.1 GCA_017449285.1 Treponema sp. | reverse complement strand
GAATTTCCTTAATCTGTAAAATCGGCTCGCTTTTTACGGAAATTTCGATAGCAAAACCTCCAAAATCTCGCCGAAAACCACAATATATAGTGCTTGTGACGCGCTTACCTACAAATTGTATGACTGAATAGTTACGAGGAACATTTGATATAAGGGAAGTTGCCAGGAGGGAACGCCGCGTCTGGCGTTCATAAATACCCGGAGCCGACCGTTGACGTTTTCATCCGGACTGCTGGCGCGGTAAGTATGGCGAATCATTTCCGTGAGCGTTTCCCGCGCTTCCGGGAGACGCTCTCCAAAAATACGGTAGAGTTTCTTTTCCATGAAACGATATTCTTCGCTGTGATAATCCCACGCTTTCTGAGCGTAGAGCAGGGCGAAAGCGGATTCTTCCGCGTGGAACTGACGCGCCATATCCCGCATGTGGCGCTGAAGGCGGGGCAGGAAAGCGAGCAAATCCGAAAGGCGCTGACGGAAACGCCGGATTTGTCTCTGAAGATTCTCCCTCTTCGGGTAAAGCGCCGCCATCTCGTCAAGAATCCATTCGCACAGGGAAACGCTCTCCTGATAACCGCATCCGCTGAAAGCCGTATATTCCCTGAGCCAGTCGAACAAAATGCGTAAAGTGTCCGATTGGAGCAGGCGGACGGGCGTATTCTGATTCATCAGGTCATATTCCTGTTTTGTGGGAAGATAGGTTTTCGTGGTCTGAATGCGGTATTCCAACACTGTCAACAACTTAGACTACAAATTTACTAAAAGAAAACTGTTAATTTTCATGTCACAGAGCCGAATATCAGCAGGAAAGAAAAGTGAGAGGAGATGTGATGATGACATTATTGGAATGTGCGGAAAAGATAGGGGCAATCTTTTCAAACCCGCGCACCATGAAAGAAGCGCGGACAGAGGCGCGACATTTTACACGCAACCGGAAAATGCCGTTTGCGTCGCTTCTGGAATACCTGTTGCACGGAAGCAAAGGAGCGGCGCAGAGCGTGTTAAACGAATTTTTTCAGCGTCTGGGAGAGGGGATTCATATGACGCAGCAAGCGTTGTCCAAAGCGCGGAGCCATTTTGACCACAGCCCGTTTGTGAAGGCGTTTTATGAGGTAGTGAACGCGGAATACAATCTCGCCAATGACCCGAATCTGCCGCGCCGTTACGGATATAAATTCTTTGCCATTGACGGCTCCGTAATTCCTCTGCCCAATCTTCCGGAACTGAAAAAGCTCTTCGGGGATGTGAAAGGCTCTCCTTCGGCGCGGGCGGACATTGTATTAGATGTACTCAATGACCGGATTGTGGAAGCGGAGTTCAGGCCGCTTTGCGATGACGAAAGAAGCATGGCCAGAGAACATATCCGCAAGCTCAAAGGGCGGGTTCGCATGGAGGACACTGTGTTCCTTTTTGACCGCGGATATCCCTCAAAAGAGATGATAGAGGCGATTTTGGAAGCGAAAGCGCACTTTATTATGCGGGTAAGACGAAAATTCAACGTGGATATTGACGCGGCGCCTATGGGCAGCAGCGTGGTCATTTTGGATGGCGGAACGCGTGTCCGGGTCGTGAAATTCACGCTTTCTTCCGGTCAGACGGAAACGCTGATAACCGATTTGTTTGACATGGAGGAATCCCGGTTTCAGGAACTGTATTTTCTCCGCTGGTCTGTGGAGGAGAAATATGATGTGGTAAAAAACAAGTTGGAACTGCCCAATTTTACGGGGCGGTCGGTCAACGTACTCTATCAGGATTTTTGGATTAGCATGCTCCTTGCGAATGTGGCGTCCATAGCCAAAGCGGAGGCTGACGGGAAGATTCAGAAGAAACGTGAGAAAAAGACGAATCAATATCAGTATCAAACGAATGTGAACAACGCGATTGCCTCCCTGCGGAACCGTTTCGCCGATGCTGTTTTCTGTCCGAACCCCTCTGTACGCGCAACCCGTGTTGACGCGATAATCCATGAAATTGCCGCAAGTGTGGTTCCTGAAAGACCCGACAGAAATGTCCCCAGAAAAAAAGCACGAAAGGAAAAATATCATCACAACAAAAAGTCAAATGTCTGATTGCTTTAGCACCTTGATTCAATGTAATCTTTCAGTAAATTTATAGCCTAAGTTGTTGACAGTGGTCTTATGCCGCATCTTTTGCCTGTTCACGTTCAATCTTCGCTTCTGCGAAGTTTGAGAACTTAATCCATACTATAAGTCCATATTGGACGCGTATCTTGCCGACAGGGATATAGGGCAAATTACCGTTTCCCTCGAAAAAAGCGCGTGCGCCAGATTCCTTCTCTTTCTTCAAAAGAGAGGCGAGCGCGACATATCAT
>JAFSJX010000033.1 GCA_017449285.1 Treponema sp. | reverse complement strand
TTTGATTTCGTTCTTGCCATTGTTGGCGATGCCCGCGCTGAAAAATTTAACTCAAAGCGGCGTGGCGTTTGCTGACGCAGATTTTAATTTGGCGGCGATTTTGCTGAACTCGTGGCTGGAACGGTCGGGCGAAGGCGGCGTACTGGTGATTTTGCTTGGAATAATTTTGCTGTCGATACTGATTCCGGCGAGCTTGGAGGATCGCGACAAAGATACACCGTGGTTCATGCAGAAATAGGGCGCAAGCCCTTTTTTTATTGCCGCATTTGCGGAAGTAGTTTGGTATGGTTGAGAAATTTTGGAGCGACTATAATGCGCACAACAAAGATAAGTAATAATTCAAAGGAACATTTTAAGGAGGAACTGAAAATGGAAAATGTGTATCTGGCAAGAGTGGACGACCGTTTGATTCACGGGCAAGTGATGACGGCTTGGATGAAGACGTATCCCGCGAAGCAAATTGTTATCATCGACGACGAGGTTGTTAAGGACAGCTTCATGATCAACGTCTTGACGATGGCTGCACCTGCCGGCGTGAAAGTTCGCGTGTTCGGCGTGGAAAAGGCGGCAACGCTCCTGAAAAAAGGCGTCAAGAATCCGACAATCCTTTTGGCGAAAACTCCGATAACGTACTGGCGGCTGATTGATTCGGGCGTCGACCTGCCCGCAGTGAATCTCGGCGGCATGGGCATTAACGGCGAACGCAAGACGCTGTACAAAAATTTGGCGGCTTCCGACGCGGAGCGCGAGGCGATTCAGAACATGATTAGCAAAGGCGTCGACGTGAAAATCCAAGTCATTCCAGCGGATAAAATCGTTGATGTAGCCGAATTGCTCAAGTAGAAAAAAATTTTGGCGGCAGATTCTTCGAGAGGGTCTGCCGCTGATTGAAAGGAGCGATTTCAAATGATGTTCTCTGCGTTACTGGTTGCAATTATAGCGACTATAAGCCAATGGTGGTTCAGTCACGTCATAACGAGAACTTGGCTGTATCCGCTTTGGGCAGGATTTTTAACGGCTCTGGCACTGGGCGAACCGCAAAACGGAATGATAGCGGCGGCATATATTCAGCTGACGTATCTTGGCTGGATAACGGCGGGCGGCACGATGCCCGGTAATCTCATGGTTGCAGGTGTTTTCGGTACAGCCCTTACGATTTTGTCAGGCGCAGATCCGGCACTTGCTCCGACCTTCGCAGTTCCGTTCAGCTTAATTGGAATTTTAATGAATCAAGCATACATGACAATCAACAGTTTCTGGGTACACCGCGCTGATAAATATCTCGAAGAAGGAAATATCACGGGCGTTCGGATTATGAACTATGTACCGTCCTGCTTGACTTCAATGGTTGTCTACGGCATTCCGGCTTTTGCACTTGTTTACTTCGGCGGCGACTTCGCGCAGGCAGCACTTGCAGCACTTCCTCAAGTTGCAGTTGACGCACTCAATGTTGTTGCAGGTCTTATGCCCGCACTTGGTATCGCGATGTTGCTGAGCTTTCTCGGACAGAAAAAAATCTTCGCGTTCTTCTTCATCGGTTACTTCGCTACGATTTACGGACATCTTGACACAATGGCAATCACGGTCTTCGCAGTGCTCATCGGCATTCTGGTTTACTTCTTCACGGCAATGAAAAAGCCTGAACCACAGCAAGCGGCGGCGGCTCCGGCTCAAGATGATGACGACGAGGAGGAATTGTAATGGCAACGGAAAAAAAGTTGACGCGGACGGATTTAATCAAGCATTGGCTTTTGGGCTATTCCTCCGAGACGTGTTACAACTACGAAAGACTTCAAGCGTTGGGCACGACCAGTGCGATGATTCCGATAGTTAATCGGCTTTATGACACAGATGCGGAACGCGCTCAAGCTTTGAAAAAATACATGGTCTTCTTCAACACCGAGCCTTCATTTGTCGGCACAGTGATTCACGGCGTGGCGGCGTCGATGGAAGAGCAAGCCGCAAACGGCAAGCAAGTCACGGCGGAAGATATTAACGCAGTGCGCACGGGCTTAATGGGACCGATTGCCGGTATCGGCGACACGGTTTCGCAAGGTATCATCTACCCGATTCTCGCCGGTATCTGTTGCTCTCTTGCGCTCGCAGGAAATTTCGCCGGACCGATTCTCTTTGAAGTCTTGTACAAAGTTATCATGTTGGGCTTGGGTTTCACGATGTATATGACCGGCTACAAGCAAGGCAAGTCGGCAATTCTGAATATCTTGCAAGCGGGCACACTCGGCACAATCACGGAAATTTTCAGCATCGTAGGTTTGATGGTCGTTGGAAATATGGCGGCGTCAAGAGTAAATATCGCGACTGGCGTAGCGTTCCAAGTCGGAGAAGTTGCGTTCAATCTGCAGTCAATTCTTGATTCGCTCCTGCCTGGTATGTTGCCTCTTGCGGCGACGCTGTTTGTCTGGTGGTTGCTTAGCAAGAAAATGCAAGCGACGTACATCATCCTGATAATCTTCATCGTCGGTATCATCTGCTCGCTGACGGGTTTGTTGACTACGGCGGCTTAATCGGAGGAGGAAATTGAAATGATTGGAATAGCGGTAATAAGTCACGGCGGTTTGTGTGA
>JAFSJX010000032.1 GCA_017449285.1 Treponema sp. | reverse complement strand
TGCAAACCTTTCGGTAAACGTTACCGTTACCTATGATAATGGCAGTACAGAAACTAAGACCATAACGATTTCTGCAAGTAAGACAGGTGCAACGGGTGCTCAGGGACCTCAAGGTCCACAGGGAACAAAAGGCGCTACTGGCTCCACTGGCAACTTCACCAAACGCATCCCGCTCTACTATGTCAGTACATCAACGACAGCCCCGGCAAAGCCGACAACCCGCATCACGGCCACCGAAGCCGCCACGACCACTACATGGACCCAGGGAAAGTATACAGGATATTCTGTCGGAAAATATTACTACACATGCACGCAGACAGAAATCTATAATTCAGCCGGAACATATCAGAGCAGTTCACGGGACACAGTCGTTCGTGACATGGAGTATGAGAACGCAGGAACGGCGAAACTCAGGGCGGCGGGAAAGTACATCGGCAAGAAGACAGCCGCATTCACCGCATACACTGCGACAAGCAACTGGGACTGGTTCCTTGCTGGAGCAAATTTCACCGTAAACTCCGTCAGCGTGACGGTTGGGAATGTCTATGTCTGGAACGGCACGACATGGTCAAAGGACACCGACACAAGCCACCTTATGGCGGCGATGAACGACATGATGAGCCTCGTAGACGACTACACGGCTGACACCACCAGCGTAGGGGCTTTTGCGGCGGTGTTCGCAAAGACACTTGCCACCCAGCAGGCGTTTATAAAAAAGCTGTTTTCGACCGAACTCACGCTCAATGAAGACTGGGAAAATGTAGTATATCAGGGCGATACAGTCTCAAAAATAAAATCGGCGAGATTCTCCGAAGATGAGCGAGACCTTTTTCTTGATAACATTGTGGGATTGATCAAAGGCTTTATGATAGAAGCCTGTTGTGTGAACGGAAACACCCCCGATACCGGCTATCTGAGAGGCGCTATTTCTTGTGCTCAAGGAAGATTCAACGACGTAGCGTCCAACGAAATAGAGGGAAGATTTTTCTATGCCCACAACTACGAGAGGAGCACAGACCCAAGTGCTGACTGGCTGGTGAAAACACGCGGCGTGGAAATGACACCTTTTGGCATTACCTGGTATAAATGTGACCCATCGGTAATCACGGGCTACAGCTCCTCACACATGCAGGCTTATATAAAGCTTGAGGACGGCACCATCAACGGGAAGTCCAGACGATTTCTGAGATTCAGCCTTAACCCCATGATAAATGATGGCCCGGAGACAGTTATATTTGACGCAGCAAAAGGATTTCCCGAGCTTTTAGTTGTCAATAAGAAAAACAATGAGTCAGCCCATATTCCCCGCGCCCGACTCGACGGCACGACCCTCTATCTCGATTTTTAGGAGTCCCGCATGTTCATACTCTCCCTTACTCCGTCCTGCCATCTCTATACCAATGAATATATCTCCTGCAATGACCTCGTTCAGGAAACGTATGTATCGGATGTCCGGCTTACAGCCAATGTGTCAGCATCAAAAACCGTTACGAGCGTGCCGCTCTCTGGCATCAAGGTCAGCGTGTATGGCTACGACGCAAACGGGACGGCATACCCTCTTTTTGAGAGCCAGACTGTCTCATCAGCACAGGTAAAGGACGGCCTCAACCTTTCACTAAGCAGGCAAGGAAGTGACTTCCGTGCTTACTTCCTCTGCGAGCGGGTGCGGCTGGATGTGACCGCAAGCGGTACGGCCTATTTCTCGGACGGAAGCACGCTCTCTATCCCCCAGGAAACGGTATCCGTGTTCGCGCAATGCCACGAAGGCGTTGACATTTATTCTGGTCTTTCCTGTAGGAGCGTATCAGAAATAACCTATGATTATTCATCTCTCCGTGTTAATGGAGTCGTGCCGGCGAAGGTTATGGCCAACGGCACACAGATATTCAGGCTCAGGGCCAACAACACGGACATAATACACAAATTCGTCAGCGGAATGATTCGCTTCATGTTTTCCCCCGAGCTTTCGTTTTACACGGGCCAGGAAACCTCATGCAGCACAAGCCATGACTCCACCTATGCGGATCGTGCGAGCCTTGGAATTTCGTGGGGCACTGCAAAAAGCGTGTCGAGGCTGTCACTTTCGTCCGTCACGGTCAGCGCCTACGCTTACGATGCAGCAGGCCAGTCCGCGCTGATGTACAGGAGCAATCCGGCAAGTGTGAGCACGGACTCATTCTCCGTGCAATTATCGCTAAGCGCAAGCTCCCGCCCGGATTTGGAACTTTTCTGCAAGCGGGTGCGGCTGGATGTGACCGTAGCGGGAACAGCCTATTTCTCAGATGGAAGCACGCTCTCTATCCCCCAGGAAACGGTATCGACCTATGTCTCCGTTACTGGGGAAGGATGGAAAACCGCCGCTGCATCAGTGGCAAGAGATATAGCAATGAAGGAGTATTAAATGACATTCACAAAAATCATTCAAAAAACAGAGACAGACTGCTCGATTAAATGGCGCATGACAAGCGCCTGCAACTACAACTGTTCCTACTGCATCCAGCGGAGGGACGGAAAGCTGATAACGGCGCTTTCACGGCGTGACAACGGTGAGTCCATCGCCGAAAGAAACGCCCGGCTTTCAAGGACGGCAGTCGAACTGAGCGAGATGATGGAGAAAGCCCCTCACTCAACATTCACCTTGAAACTGATTGGTGGGGAAGTTTCCCTTCTGGACTTGCCGGAAATACTCTCTCACATCACGACGAAAAAGCTGAGAAAGATTCATGTGACCACGAACCTCTCGGCTTCCGTTGACTACTGGAAAAGCGTGCGCGACAGCCTGCCGGAAGGGTGCTCCCTGCGCATGGAGTGCTCTTATCACGAGGAGTTCGCCAAAATTGACGATTTTCTCGAAAAAGTTGACAGTCTAGTTGATTTCGCCTCTGTGTCGGTTGAGACCGTCTCAACTCTGACAAATGCCGAGGCGATTGACGAGCTGACGAAGAAAATGAGCGATAGGAAAATCCCTTTCAAGATTGAGGCTGACTTACGGAAGGAGATTGATCCTGCGGAAAGGGTCGCCAAATGCCGTTCGGGTTGGGTGCGTGAGGGAGTCGGCGGAGATGACCGCTACCTCGTCACCATGGAGGACGGTACGGTAAGGAAATATGCCGGTCGCAACAAGATGCTGCTTGACCTTGCGGAGGACGGGCATTACCTTACGATTTGCGGGCATATATGCACGACAGGCTGGAATCACGTAGACATCTTCATTGACAAGGCCTGTCAGCGTAGCCAGGGCGGAGAATGTCACCTTGAGAAAGTCCTTATCCCGGATTTCGTTTGGGTGAAGCCCCTTCCATGCGCAGGCGGGAAGCCCATGCGCTGCTCATTGTGCGGGGACATGAGCCTCATTGGCAAGGAATGAATCCATGCGGGCGGAAAGTCAAATGAGCCGCCCGCTTTTCTTTTGCCTCTCAGTCCTGTCATGCTCATACATTCCGCTTTTATCCATGTGCCAGGTCTTTATGTTCTGATAAA
The DNA here is from genome assembly GCA_017449285.1 of Treponema sp. Classification (GTDB taxonomy): domain Bacteria; phylum Spirochaetota; class Spirochaetia; order Treponematales; family Treponemataceae; genus Treponema_D. The sequence continues at coordinate 2,465 of JAFSJX010000032.1, read as the reverse complement.
TCTTTGCCTTGTCAAAATTGATTTCGGCATTCACGACAAACTGCCGAAGCCCCTTAGTGAGAAGCCAAAAAAAACACGGACATCCGACAATTCTTGAAAGGCAATGGTTTGAAAAAAAATGGATAACATTAAAAAAATCGTTCATTACTCTGGAAAAATAGCACAAAAATGCGAGCTAAAGCATATAAAAACACTATAAAACATGTTATTTTCTCAAACTAAATCAGATATATTCTCATTTTTGTTTTTGCGTTACAACAGTTGAGCGATTTGGAATTATGGGCTATGATAATTTTGTCAGGAGATGATCCCAATATAAAATCGTGGCTCTCACAGTATGCAGGCCACAAGGAGGAGCTGGGTATGGTAAGCAAATTATTGGCTAAATTAAGTTTGAGCCGCAAGAACTGGGCCTACCAGCTCTCCGCCGAGAAGTGGGAGCGAGACTGGACGAGCCGCTGGCACACAGGCATAGACGATGCCAGAGAGGAAGGCTTTGCACAAGGAATTTCCCAAGGTGAGCGAAAAAGAGCCCTCGAAGACGCACAAAGACTGTTAGCCCTGCATGTGCTTACAAACGAGCAGATTGCGCAGACTGTGGCACTAAGCCTGGAAGAAGTGCAGGCTCTGTCCTTAAAAATGGAAAGTTGAAAGTGGAAAACTGAAAATTAAAAAACATACAGACCAAGTGCCGTAAAGCCTTTTTGACGGTGACTTCACAGATTTTGCATAATGTCACAGAAATAAAGGCGCCGCATTCATTTCCTGACCGCCCTTCCGCCGCTCGCTCACGCTCGGCGCTGCGCACTGGCTGTCGCCACAGCTCCACGGCGGGGCGGCATTTTTTCTTTCCTGTTGATTATTGCCTCGATGAAACTTTTCTGAAATCTCTTGTTTTCAATCAAAGATACAAACACTGGAATCTGACGAATTGAAAGTTAAAAACGGAAACCAAGCAAAAGAAAGCCCAATTCACCATGGGGGAGTCGGATTTTTTCTTCTTTTCTAAGAATCTTCTTATTTTTTTTCAATTATTGCCGAAAACTCACTTTTTTTGCAAATAAATATACAGAACGGAATAAAAAGTGAGGTAGAACATGACAGTTACAAAACCAAAGAAACTTCTGAATCCGAGACTGGATTTAAACTTTAAAGCGATTTTCACCCAGAATACACCAGAATCCCGCTGCGCACTAAAATCATTTCTAAGCGCAGCAATAGGACGAAAAGTTGTCGATGTCACCGTTGTTGGAAATGAGGTGGCTGAACAGTATGAACAGGAACGCACAATCCGCTATGATATCAACTGTGAATTCTCAGACGGTACAAAAGCAGAAATCGAAATGCAGGGAAGCTCTCATAAGACAGGGTATGGAAAACGAGTTGAATATTATGTTTCCCGATTGCTCAGTACGGTTGCAGATGTAGGCGATGACTGGGAAAATCTTCCGCAAGTATACCAGATTTCAGTTCTCGATTTCAAATATGACAATTCGAACGAGAATCCAATTCATCATTACTCCCTCACAGATCCATCCGATGATTCACACCTTTCAGGACTTCTGAACGTAATTTTCATGGAACTTCCGAAAATGCCGGAAATCACAAATCTGGACGATGTCAAAACCTTGCCAAGTGCCGTCAAATGGTGTAAATTTCTACAGGAAGCGGATAACCCTGACAGACAGGATTTAATCAGCAAACTTGCAGAAAGCGAGGAGGGAATCATGGGCGCAGAAGCGACATTAAGCAAAATCAGTATGGACAGCTGGCGATGGTTCTTTCAGAACCGTGAAAAAGAAATCCGATGCGATTACACCACCATGATTCACGGTGCAATGCGTGAAGGCAGAGCGGCAGGAATGGCGGAAGGCAGAGCGGAAGGTGCACGAGAAACCGCCATTGAAAATGCGAAGAACTTGCTCAAACTTGGAAAACTATCTTGTGAGGAAATCGCTGAGTGCTGTTCACTCCCGCTGGAAGAAGTTCAAAAATTCGCAGAGAAATTGACGAAGTGAAAGTTGAAAGTAGAAAACTGAAAATTAAAAAACATACAGACCAAGTGCCATAAAGCCTTTTTGACGGCGACTTCACAGATTTTGCATAATGCCACAGAAATAAAGGCGCCGCATTCATTTCCTAACCGCCCTTCCGCTGCTCGCTCACGCTCGGTGCTACGCACTGGCTGTCGCCACAGCTCCACGGCGGGGCGGCATTTTTTTCTTTCCTGTCGATTATTTGCCTCGATGAAACTTTTATGAAATCTCTTGTTTTAAAAAAAATCAAAGAATTTTCGTTCAAAACTGCCGAAAACGAGAAAATTTTTCAAATATATATGCAGGAGGAAAAAATGACAAATACTTTGAAATCAATCGATCCGAAGATGCTGGCGAGAATACAAGCGCTGAGGCTAATGGACGATGATTTTATGACCGTTGTGTTCGACGGCGACAACGAAGCGACGG
>JAFSJX010000031.1 GCA_017449285.1 Treponema sp. | reverse complement strand
ACGCCGCCTTCGCCCGACCGTTCCAGCCACGAGTTCAGCAAAATCGCCGCCAAATTAAAATCTGCGTCAGCAAACGCCACGCCGCTTTGAGTTAAATTTTTCAGCGCGGGCATCGCCAACAATGGCAAGAACGAAATCAAAACTCCGTTCATCAAGCCGCCAACTATCGCGCCGCGAACTCCACCCGTTACATTGCCGTAAATTCCCGCCGTCGCTCCGCAAAAAAAATGCGGCACTGCACTCGGTAAAATAACCGGCAAGCCGCAAGCCATCATCAGAAACATCGAAATTACTCCTGAGAGAAATGACGATAAAAATCCTATCACCAACGAATTTGGCGCATACGGAAAAACCAGCGGGCAATCTACCGTCGGAATCGCTCCCTTTATCCAAGCTCTTGCAATCCCGCGAACCGCCGGAACTATCTCATCTACTATCCAGCGAATGCCCGTCGAAATTATCACGAAGCCTATTGTAAACTGAATCGCCAGCCCCATTGAATAAATCAGCCAGCTTTGCCCCGAAGATAAATTTTGCTCGACGAATTTTGGAGACATTGACGCCGCGAAAATATCAATGCTCGCCACCGTTAAAAACAACATGACCGGAGTATCTCGAATAAAACCCAGCCATGCAGGAATTTTCAAATCTTCAGCTGATTTATCCGACTTGCCCCAAAGCTCGCCAAGAAATGCCGAGACAAAGTAAGCGAAACTTCCGAAGTGTCCCAGCGCGATTCTGTCGTTCCGGCAGATTTTCACCGTGTATCGCTGAACCAATGCCGGCGATAGCGTCATCAAACAGCCCAGAGCTAACGCGCCCAGCAAATACAGCCAAACACCCTCCGAGCCGAAACCGCGCAAAATCATAACCAGCACGCACGCCATATATAACGCCTGATGTCCCGTCGCGAAGACGTAATGCCACCGTGATATTTTCGCCAACAACAAATTCACTGCAAGCCCCGCGCACATTATCAACGCCACGTCGAAACCATAAGCATTGAGCACGACGCCAGTCGCCGCCTCTACATTCACGACCACGCCGCTCAAATGAAAGCTCGCAGAAAACATTTCAACCAGCGGTGCCGACGCCTCAGCGATGACTTTTCCTCCGAACAAGATGAAATGATAACCCAGCAAAACTTTCACCGTGCCGCTCAATATTTCCGAGAACCGTCTCCGTTGCAATATCAGCCCGACAAAAACTATCAGACTCAAGAAAACGTCCGGCAACAAGAATATCCAGCTGACCAAGTCCATTTACTTGAGCTCCGTCAAAAGTTTTCGCTCCAACTCGTCCGCGTCAACCACGCTGTCCAAGACAATCAGCTTGCAAGAAGGCGGCGCGTTCACAAAAGGCGCAAGGTCTTTGGCAACGACTGCAAACGAAATCGCAAGCCAATCCACGTCGTAGAGTGCTCCGTGTTTCGTCTCAAATCTATCGTCCAAACCGTGCCGTTCCAGTATCTCGCGAATATTCATCTCAATGAACAAGCCCGAACCCAAACCCGTGTTGCAAAGAACTTCTATCACCTGCATTTACTTCGCCTCCAAAAGTTTCAAGTCTTCGTAACTTCTCGCACATTTGAATTTCTCGATGTTGCCGCCTTGCATGAGAAGTCGAATCAGCCGCGTCAACACGAAATTTTCTTCGCGATTCGCTACTACGACGATAACTTTCACGGGACTGACAGTCAGCGATCCGAAGTCAATCGTCTCCGGCAGGAACAACGCCGCAATCCCGTTTTCCATTACGTTATCGGTCTTGGCGTGCACGAACGCAATCTCCGGAATGAAAATCATATAGTTGCCCATTTTCTTCACCACGCCAATCATATCTTCTGCATAATCCGACGTGATTTTTCCCGCTCTGACCAAAGGCACAGCCGCTTGACGAATTGCAACCTTCCATTCAGGCAACCGCGTCAGGAATTGACAAAACTCCTTCGGCAACAATTCTTCAATTAGGCTGAGATTCTCATTGTCCGTCTTGCTGATGAGCAAGTCGTTTCTCTTTCGATAAGCAATCCTCGACAAAGCCTCCGAAATTTTTTTGATGTCGCTTGCCGGAAGAATAGGATTGACTTGCACACACTGACAACCGGCAATGTTCATGCCCAGAGTCGTCAAAATCAAATCAGGACGAAGAATCGGCAACTCCTTGTCCAAGTCTTCATACCGGCAAATTTTTTCAATCCGAAGCGTCGGCATACAAACTGCCAGCCGATTCTTCAGCAAAGTCGAAGTCGCCATACCGCCGTGACAGACCACAATCACCCGTAACGGTCGCTCTCTTTCGGAAAATTGCTGAAGGAGAGCTTCCAAGTAAATCGTCACAAACGCAATTTCCGCATCCGGCATCGAAACTTTCCAAGCGGTCTCAACCTTTTTCAACAATCTTGCCGCCGTATCGTAAACGAAAGACGAAGCGTACTGGATTTCGTCGAGCAACGCGTTTTCTATCGGCAAGCCGTGTCTCAACCGAAAGATTGCTGTTTGCAAATGAACCACGAATTGCTTGACCAGCACGTCCTCGAAGTCAATCGCAATGTTCACTTCCGCCGCGTACTCAAGCAAAAAATCTCGGCAATCCTGCGCAACTTTGTCATCGGGATTGGCTTTCTGATTCAATTTCTGCGAGCTTGTAAAGAGAACAGCCAAGTAATCCGCGTCGCCCTCCGTTATCGAAACCGCACTGAACTCCGAAAGATAGCTGTAAATTCCTGCTCGCAACTCCAGTAAATTCTCCATATTTGAAGAAGGCAACGCATGATGATTCAAAGCACTCCTTGCCAGACAAAGCGGAATTATGTCCCGAAGTTCGCAAACCGCTTTGTCCGACAGTTTTACTCCCATCATCTCCTCGACGTAAGAAATCAGCGAATCCGTCACCGACTTGAATTGCGCTAACTCCGCACCGACTTCTGCCAGAAATTTCGCATTGAGCTTGCGTAACTCGCCTTGAATCTTCAAAGCAAAATTTCTCAACGCGACCTCCTCACCGAGAAGCTGGGTTCCGTCGTAACTCTTGGCGTACAATTCCAAGCTGGAACTCGTCACTTTCCTTGCGACCAACTTCATGTCAGTGACAATCGTATTTCGGCTCACTTGCAATCTTTGTTCCAGCTTCTCGGTCGTCAACTTTTCATGAAGTGAAAGAAGGAGAATGATTGCCAAAACTCTCGATTGAGCCGAAATTTCTTCCGACTGCTTCAAAAGCTCCGATAAATCCGAGTCTTTCGCCCTAACCAGTCGAAATCCGACTTTCGGGCGACTTTCTATTTCAGCTCCGAATTTCTTCAGCTCGACTTGGATGCTCTGAATGTCCGTCCGAATCGTCCGCTGACTCACTTCGTACTCTTCCGCTAATTGCTGGCTCGTCGCATAATCTTCTCGCCGCACCAGATGCTCCAATATTTCACGTTGCCTACTCGTCAACATTTCCATCACCGGAGCTATCATAGCATAACAGCCTTTCCTTGTCTTGCAATTCTTTTTCTCTTGCGAAATGGGAAAGGTTGCGTTTATGATTTTCTGCGGCTTTTTGGCAATTTTTTGCGTTTCTTAGTCTCGTCCAAATGACACTAACATCTACACATTTTGCTAAAATAATTTAACGCCGCCTTCGCTCTTAACAAGTTATTTTAATTTTTGAATGTAAGTATTACTCACAACTTGAGTTTAAGACATTGTGGATTACTTTT
>JAFSJX010000030.1 GCA_017449285.1 Treponema sp. | reverse complement strand
TTAAGGAAACACCGCATAATAGGGCAAAAAAGAGCCGCCGACATACGTCAGCGGAAAATGACAGTTTCTATGCTTATTGTATCCGTTTTATGGCATGACAATCAGGCCGCCAAGCCCCGCTTGCCAGCCAGATAGAGATTCGCCAAAGCGAACATCATGTTCAATTTGGCATTCTGTTTGGATAAGCCCCGGTATCGCGTCTTGCGATAGCCGAACAGGTTCTTCACGACGCCAAAGACATGCTCTACTTTGGAACGGACGGACGACTTCTCCTTCTCACGGCGTTTGATTTGTCCGCGGCTACGGGCGCTGTTGTTCTTGTACTGCGACGGTCTGCGGTTGATTTTGTACTTTATCTTCTTACCGTTCTTGTTCCGGAGAACCGCGTCCTCCCGTTTCTCCGCCCCGATATATCCGCTGTCCCCGTTGACGCTCTCCTCTTCGCCGTGAAGAAGGCTGGATGTTACGCTTACGTCGCTGACATTTGCGGCGGTCGTGACCGTCGTGTGAACCAATCCGCTATTCTTGTCCACGCCAATATGCGATTTGTAGCCAAAATGCCACGTGGAACCCTTTTTCCCCGAATGGGCCTCCGGGTCACGCTTCTTTTCCCGGTTTTTTGTGGAAGAGGGCGCCTCGATAAAGGTGGAATCCACAATGCTTCCCTTCTTGAGTATCAGCCCCTTCTCAATCAGAAGTTCCCTCACCTGCGCGAAGAGTTGTTCCTGCATCCCGTGTTTTTCCAGCAACCGCCGGAAACGTCCGATAGTGTCCCCGTCAGGAACCTGTCCTGTCTGATTTGTCCCGCAGAACTCCGAAAATGCCCTGCTGTCAATCGCCTCATCCCGCGTCGCCATATCCGACAGCAAATACAGGTTCTGAACCACGAACAGCCGGAGCATGAGTTCCAAATCGTAGGGCTTATTGCCGCGCTCTCCTTTATAATAGTACGGCTCAATGATGGCTTTCCATTCTCCCCACGGAATCAGACGCTCCATCTGTTCCAGAAATTCCTTTTTGTTTGTGCGCATTTGCGCCAGTTCGTCCCTCCATGTGGACACATGCGTTTCGTTTTTCATGCCTTTCATTATAGCACACTTGTCGCTTTTTGGCTACCTTTTTTTGCGGTGTTTCCATAAATGAGCAAATTGGAAAAAGTTCCGTCAAAAAGCACAAAAGCGGAAAAGCATAAAAAGACAAGACATCTAACCGACACAGGCGTATACTGTCGTTACCACACAAACTGTATACCCCAGTAAGGAGAGATGTCTTGTGGAACAGAGTATATGCCATTCCGAAGCGATTTACAAGAGCCTGTTGAAGAATCATTTTTGCGAGACGCTTACCAAAATCGCGTTGAAGCATATTATGACGATTCTTATCGCCGCGTTTTGCTACGGATACAAGGGCAAAACGACGCAGTTCGCTCATGTCAGTTCCGCTCATCGCACAACCGTCGCGCATTTCCTCAATCATGGAAAGTGGGACAGCCAGAGACTGGAATCCACGCTTCGGGCGGTTGTGATAAACAAAATCTATCGGGAAGCCATGCGCACGGGAAAGCCGATTTTCTGTTTCGCGGACGATACCGTCTCCTCGAAGACAAAGCCCTCGTCACAGGCCTTGCATCCGATTCAGGACGCGTATTGCCACTATTCCCATTTGAAAAGGGGGAAAGATTACGGACATCAGGCTGTGGGAATCACGCTCTCCTGCGGCGAACTGACGCTCAATTACGCAATCGTTCTTTACGACAAATCCAAATCTAAGATTCAAATTGTGCGGGAAATTGCGGAAGAATTGCCGAACGTGCCTGTTCCGGCCTGCTTTTTATGCGACAGTTGGCATGTCTGCGACAAAATCATTTCCGCTTTCGCAAACAAGGGTTTCCGTACAATCGGGGCTATTCGGACAAACCGTCTTGTACGCTCTGAAGGCGGCAAAGCGCAAATCGGACAACTGGCTCCTTCTTTTCACCTCGCGGACGTGACCCCCGACCTTGTCACCGTCGGGAAAAGACAATTTTTTGTCTACCGTCTCGAAGCGGGGTGGAAAGGAGTTCCGAACGCCGTTGTCCTGATTTCTTATCCGCGCAACGCTTTTGGCGTCGCGTCCGCTTTACGCGCCTTTGTCTGTACCAATCCTTCCCTGTCTACGACGACGATTCTGAACTTCTATATGAAGCGATGGAACATTGAGGTCTTTTTTCGTCAGGCGAAGCAAAGGCTGGCGTTGGATAAATGCCAGATTCGTTCCGCCGTTGGGATTCAGCGTTTTTGGTCGCTGATGTCTTTAGCGCATTTGCTTTGCTGTCTGGAATCCAGTCGGATGTCCTTTGAGGATGGTTACGCATTTTTCCAAAAGGCAATCCAAAAGGAACGCGTGGAATTTATCTACTGTTGCGCCCAAAACCAGATTCCTTTGGAGAAAGTCGTTTCCTTATTGCCCGCGGCTTGTGCAATTTGACTGATTTGCTCATTTATAGTTTTCTGAAAGGCTACCAGTCGGACAGAATGTGAAAGTGTTCAAAGAAGGGACAAAAAAACACAGATATTCACCCGAATATCTGTGTTTTTTGTCTCAGAAGTTCCAATGGATTTCCACAGGCGGAGATTTTTCTCCCGGCTGTCGTTTGCCGATTACGATATAGTCAATCAGAACTTCTACCATCTCTCGTGTCAGATGGTTTAGATTGGTATACCGCTCAATTAATTCCCGGCGATTATCCCCCGCCATAATTCGCGCCTCCAATTCCTCCAAGCGTTCCTGTCCTTCCTTGACGTGTTGTTCCAGACGGGATTTTTCAGAGGAAAATTCCTTTGTTAGCGATATGAAATCCGATTCAGACAGAATGCCTTTTACCTTATCCAGATACAAATCCCGGATAGCTTTTGTGCATTCGTCAATTTTTTTCCGCCAGATTGCAAAATCGGACAGAAGCCGTTGCTTCTGGCTTCTGATAGAATTGGAAAACTCAATCCCGCGCTCCAATTCGTCCTGATTCAGATATTCCGACGAAAGTCGATTTAATTCATCGCTCACAATGCGCTCCAACTTATCCACGGAAATAAACGCGCCAATACAGGCGTCCTTCGCTATATGCCGATTGTAGCATTGCAGATAATATTTCCCGCGATTTTTGGAGGAGCGCATTGTGTATC
>JAFSJX010000029.1 GCA_017449285.1 Treponema sp. | reverse complement strand
GCGTTGTGCGTGACGCGTTCTGAGTTGCCATTTTGTCCCGACCAAGGTCGGGGCGTTTGCATGGGGAGGCAGGAAATTGCGTTGTGCGTGACGCGTTCTGAGTTGCCATTTTGTCCCGACCAAGGTCGGGGCGTTTGCATGAGGAGGAATGAATGGAACAATTGACGATTTGGGAAAAAAACGGCGCGAACTATATTCTTTTGGAATTGACTGGCGTGATTGATTCTTACACGGCGACGGAATTTCAGACGAAAGTGTATGACTATGTAAAAAAGACGAATCTAGTGCTTGACCTTGCCAACGTGTCTGCGATTGATTCAACTGGCATGGGAATCATTATGGCGGGATTTAATGACGGTGAAGAAACAGGACATCGGCTTTATCTGATGAATATGTCGAATGCTGTTCGCGAGGCAGTTGACGACACCGGCTTTTCCGACACATTCCATTTGATTCGCTCGGTAACGGAAGTCCGCTGAAATGAAAAATCTGCCGCAAGATGTCGCATACTGCAAATTAGATGTAGCGTGTTTGGGAACGGATTCTGGGTACAGGCGAAACGTTTTGCTTTTTTGTGCCTGTGCAGTGCTTTTTTGTGCGCTGCTTTCATCTTGTTCAAAAGCGACTGCCGCCCCTGCAAAAAAATCGGTATCTGAAAGGAATGAAAGCATCTCTTCCCATGAGGCTGTCGTTTCCCCCGAAGTCGCACGGCTCGGTCGTGTTTTGAGCGGCATGAGCGAGCGGGCAAAAGAAGCGATTCCCAACGGTAATCCGCAGGAATTTTTGGCGGACTTGCGCACAGTTTTGGCAGTAGAAAAAAACTTCCGAGCGGATGATGTGACCCTGTTCTATTTGATTGACAAAAAACACAACATCGGTGCGGACTACGTTCCCAAGGACTTGATGCCCGTAAAAGGAAACGATTTGTGGAACGTGAGCCGGAACGATTTGTCCCTGCGCCCCGAAGCCTACCATGCTTTGGAAGACCTTTCCCGCGCGGCGTTGCAGGACGGCATAAAACTCATGGTCAGCTCGACATACCGCTCATACGCCTATCAGGAGCGGCTTTTTAACCGTTATGTAAAAGAGGACGGTTTGGAATTAGCCGAGCGGTACAGCGCGCGACCGGGAACAAGCCAGCACCAGTTGGGTGTGGCGGTTGATTTTGGCTCAATCACAGACGACTGGGGCGACACAAAAATGGGAAAGTGGGTATACAGCCACGCCGCGGACTATGGCTGGAGTCTCAGTTTTCCGCGCGGCTACGAGGATGTTACTGGCTACATGTGGGAATGCTGGCATTTCCGCTACATCGGAAAAGAAGCCTGCCGCTTCCAGAAAAAGTGGTTCGGCGACGTGCAGCAGTTCATGCTGGAATTTCTGTATGCATGGAAGAAAAGCGAGTAGCCGTGCGGCATTCTGGGATGCATGGAAGCGGAGCGGGCAGCGTGGCGTTTTTGAAAAGATTACAAAAAAATCGCCATGAATAGCGGAAGATACAAGTAATCTTCTGTCACTCGCAAATCACCTTTTGTAAGCACGATTCCTTTTTTCGCCACCGACTTGAATTTCTTCTGGTAATAGTCAAGCGACTTGTGTTCTTTGATGTTCCCGCTTTTTACTTCGATTGGAACAACTTTGTCGCCGCTTCTGAGCAGAAAATCCACCTCATATTTTGTTTTTTTCCCGTTTGATTCAACGATATTTTCATAGAATCGCAGTGGGTGATTGTTCGCCGCAAGAATTTGAGCAATCATGTTCTCCGTCATCATGCCTTTGTTCACGGAAATTTTTCCGAGCATAAAAGATTTGTATAATTCGCTAGTCAGATAATTTTCTCCTGCGGCAAGGGTGAGCAAAATGCCTGTGTCTTCCATGTAGCACTTTAGTTTTGAGGGCTGAACCGTAAATCCTGCGAAGATGTCTGGCTCGTCAGTTCCTACGCAAAGGTTTCCGACCATCGAATCGGCAATCCAGTGAATCGCATCCTTGTAGCTGGAAAATCTGTCGCCCTCGCCCAAAGATGAGTATTTGATTTTTTTGTCGTGGTGTGCCAAAAGCGAAGGAATTGAATTGAAGATTGCCGTTGCTTCTGCAACATAACCTTCCGCATACTTTGCGATATCCTCGCGGTACAGTTTAATGATTCCCCGCTTGACCTTTTCGACATTCGCAATATTCCCTGATTCTACAAATTCTACGACCGCCTGAGGCATTCCGCCCACAATCATATAATTTCTGAATTTGTCCATTATGGGCTTCAGCATGTTGCCGAGAGGTTTTTTGTTTTCAAAAGCGTCTTTTAGAAAAGGAATTGTCACCGTGTCGTCTGTTGCCTGCAAAAATTCCTCGAAATCAAGCGGATGAAGTTCAAATGGCTCTTCTTCGGATGGAATCACAATGTCCTTGACATTCTTTTTTATGGAAATGAGCGAGCCTGTCTCAATGTAATCATACCTGCCGTCCGCAACCAGATATTTTATGAGTTCACGGGCTTTCGGATATTTTTGAATCTCGTCAAAGATGATGACCGATTCATGTTCATGCAGGAAAACACCGTACAAAACCGAAAGCTGATTGAAAAAATCGTTCAGGCTGTCTTTGTTCCCGTAATTTTCGAAAATCTTCAATGTGCCGTTCTTGGGGCTTGCAAAATCTATGAGGAGATATGACTTGTATTCATTTTGGGCAAAACATTCTGCAAGAAAACTTTTTCCGACACGGCGCGCACCTTTTATGATGATTGCCTTTGAAGTATTTTTTGAATTCTTCCATTCTTTTAAATTTTCGTACGCCTTTCTGTGTAAAGTCATAAGATTCTCCCATAAACGGACTTTACATAGATTTTACAAAAAATTGAATATGAATACAAGTGAAATTCAACAAAAAATTGAATATGAATACAAGTGAAATTCAACAAAAAATTGAACATGCTTGGGAAAAATGCAAACATTTACTGCATTTCTCGTAGCCTAAAAAAGGACACCTCTGTCTTGCCAAGGAATTGACAGAACAGAGGCATTTGGAAGAAAAAGTAGGGAGCGTCAAGAAAACTCTGTGTCCTCCGTGTTCTCTGTGAGGAATTTATTTTACCACTACGTTCACCAGTTTTCCCGGCACGACGATAATCTTTGCAATTGTCTTTCCGTCGGTGAATTTCTTGAATCCGTCGGTTTCTTTCGCAAGTGCTTCCAGCGTGGCGTTGTCGGCGTTTGCGGCTGCCTCAAACTTGGCGCGGAGTTTTCCGTTTATCATCACGGGGTATTCCTTGGTGTCGTCCTTGCAGAACTCTTCGCTGAATGTCGGCCAGGTTTCGTAGGCGCAGGTCTTTTCGTGTCCGAGTTTCTGCCACAACTCTTCGCCAAGGTGCGGCGCGTAGACAGAGAGCATCAGCACAAAGCCGCTCCACATTTCGCGCGGAAGGCTTTCAAACTTGCTTGCCTCGTTCACAAAAATCATCATCTGGCTGATTGCCACGTTGAAGTCAAGGTTTCGCGTGTCATCGGTCACTTTTTTGACAGTTTTTGCGTAGGTCTTGCGCAGCGCCGCCAAATCCTTGTCGAGTTTGCCCTTGATGTCGGTGTCGGAGAGAGGCTTTTCGCTGATTTGCCAGATTTTGTCGAGGAAGCGGTTTACGCCGATAAGCCCCTGCGTGTTCCACGGCTTAGACACGGTGAGCGGTCCCATGAACATCTCGTACATGCGCACGCTGTCCGCGCCGTACTGCTTAATCATCTCGTCGGGGTTCACCACATTTTTGAGTGACTTTGACATTTTTGCGATGATGCGCTCCAGCGGCTCGTGCGTGTCCTTGTCCTCAAATACTCCGGGAGCGGTCTCTACTGCCTGGTCTACGGGAATGAGAGACTTTGCCTTGTTCTGGAAGGCAAAACTCGTAATCATGCCCTGGTTGATAAGGCGCTGGAAGGGCTCTTTGGTGCTGACCGCGCCGATGTCGTACAAAACCTTGTGCCAGAAGCGCGCGTAAAGCAAGTGCAGAACCGCATGTTCCGCACCGCCTACGTACAAATCAACGGGCATCCAGTATTTTTCAATCTCCGGCGCGACAAATGCATTTTCGTTCTTGGGGTCAAGATAGCGCAGGTAGTACCAGCAGCTTCCCGCCCACTGGGGCATGGTGTTCGTCTCGCGCTTTGCCTTTCCGCCACACTGGGGGCAGGTGCAGTTTACCCATGAGTCAATTCCTGCAAGCGGACTTTCGCCCGTGCCAGTCGGCTGGTAGGTCTTTACGTTCGGCAATTCCAGCGGAAGTTCGCTTTCGGGAACGGGAACGGTGCCGCATTTTTCGCAATGCACCAGCGGAATCGGCTCGCCCCAGTACCGCTGTCGGCTGAACACCCAGTCGCGCAGCTTGTAGTTTACGGCTTTCTTGCCGATGCCCTTTTCGTCAAGGAAAGAGATTATGGTAGAAATCGCTTTTTTAGTGGGAAGACCGGTCAGATGCTCGCTATTGATTGAGTAGCCGTCCTTTGCGCTCGTGCATACGTCAGCCACGTTGAAGATGGCGGGATGCGCTTCCACGAGTTTCTTGTATTCGTCGGGATTTTTTGCCGCGGCTGCAAGAATCTCCGCGCCTTTCTTTTCGTCACCGCCACCGAGTTCTGCAATTTCTTCTTTGGTAGCAACAACCTTGATAATCGGCAGATTGAACATCTTGGAAAAATCCCAGTCGCGCTCATCGTGTGCGGGAACAGCCATGATTGCGCCTGTGCCGTAACTGGTAAGAACGTAGTCAGAAATCCAAATCGGAACGAGCGCACCGTTTACCGGGTCAATGCCGTAGCTTCCCGTAAACACGCCGCTTTTTGTCTTTGCTAAATCAGTGCGCTCCAAGTCGGATTTTTTTGCGGCATCGGCAACGTATTTTTCCACCGCGCCTTTCTGCTCAGGCGTGGTCAGGCGGGGAACAAGCTTGTGCTCGGGTGCGACAACCATGTAGGTCGCTCCGTACAGCGTATCCGCGCGGGTCGTGTAGACGGTCAGTTTGTCGCTCGTGGGCTTTCCGTCCTTGTCGGCAATCACAAAATCAACTTCCGCGCCCTCGCTCCTGCCAATCCAGTTTTTCTGCATCAATTTAACGCTTTCCGGCCAGTCAAGTCCGTCCAAGTCCTCCAGCAGACGGTCAGCATACGCGGTGATTTTCAAAATCCACTGGCGGATGGTCTTACGGGTCACTTCCGCGCCACAACGGTCACAGTGACCTTCCTTTACTTCCTCATTGGCAAGGCCGGTCAGGCAGGACGGACACCAGTTAATCGGAGTCTCTGCCTCATACGCCAAGCCCTTTTTGTAGAGCTGCAGGAAAATCCACTGCGTCCACTTGTAGTAATCGGGCGTACAGGTGCGTACTTCGCGGTCCCAGTCGTATGAAAAACCAAGGGCCTTAATCTGCTCGGTAAAATGCTCGATGTTCTTGAACGTGGTTTCCGCAGGGTGCGTGCCGGTCTTAATCGCATAATTTTCCGCCGGAAGCCCGAACGCATCGTATCCCATCGGGTGCAGCACATTGTAGCCGTTCATGCGCAGGTAGCGGCAGTAGATGTCAGTCGCCGTATAGCCTTCGGGATGCCCCACGTGAAGTCCCGCGCCAGACGGGTAGGGGAACATGTCCAGCACGTACGCGCGCTTTGCCTTGGGAAAATGCGTGTCCTCAGTCACGCGGAACGTCTTGTTTGCGTCCCAATATTTCTGCCATTTCGGTTCGATGGTGTTAAAAGGATATGCCATGAAAAAACCTCGTATTATATCAATAGAAGAAACTATAGCACTTTTTGAAGTTTATAGGAAGTAGTTTTGTCATATGCTTCGTATGGGCGGTCCGGCATTCGCCGTCAGGCTTTCCGCACTTCCGCTCTCGCTCCATACCGCAAGCGGTACGCCTTGCGGCGGTGCTCCAATCCTTACCGCAGTCGGCATGAGGATGCGGCATCATGAATCATTCGCAGAG
Source organism: Treponema sp. (assembly GCA_017449285.1). Taxonomy (GTDB): domain Bacteria; phylum Spirochaetota; class Spirochaetia; order Treponematales; family Treponemataceae; genus Treponema_D. Next base: position 45,636 of record JAFSJX010000029.1, on the reverse strand, counting down.
TCCTCATACAGCCGCAGTTCCGGATAACATGCCTGAATCAGTTTAAAATGAATGTCGTTCGTCCACAGCGGAATGTCGTACTTCATCGCCGTGAACGCGATGACGGCATCTGCCAGCGGAACCTGCACGCCGTTCTTGCGGAGCGTCTGCAGGACAAAGCCCGTTCCTTCCCAGTCGTAATCATCGCTCACAAGATTGTCAAAAGTTCTGAATGCGCCCAGCATATCGTCTATCTCGTGGTCATCTCTTGCACCGTGGAGCACCTCGGCCTTTACCGCTCCACAAATTGCGGCGGGCATGGTGTCAATCTTTTTTGCAAGGTCTGAATCACGGGAGCGAAAATAGTCTATCATGATGTTTGAATCGAGCAGAATCATAGCGTGCTTATCCTCCGCAATTCATATACGGCTTCTTCATCAACATCAATAGAGCCAATGGAGTCCATGAGGGCTTTTCGGTCTGTTATTGTCGGTGGCAATGGCGGCGGAACATTCTGCCTGATTCTCTGGATAAAGGCCTTCCGTTTCGCTTCTTCTTCCTTTGTCTGGATGATTTTGATTGAGTTCTCGGAAAGCCGTATCAGGCGGTCGTATTCGTCAAGAGAGAGCAGCACGCATTCGGGGGCGTTGTTTTTTACGATAAGGCAGATGCCGTCATTCTTTACGTCCTCAATGATTTTTCCTGCCTCGCCTTTGTTAAAGCGGCTGATTGGCACAAACGCGTGAATCATTTTTGCGGCAGTCGCCATGTCGTATTTTGGTAATCCCATCGCAGACCTCACGGATAGTTGTATATATCAATAAATAAAATGATATAATGTGATGATGTATTTGTCAATAAATTTATGACGATATTCTTTTCTTTTTGCTTTTTACAAAAAAATGTTGATTTTCTTAGGCAAGTGATTTATAATTTACTCTAGAGTAAGTAATTTTGTAGTAAGTAACTTTGGAGTAAATTATGAGCGCAGACGAAGAAGTATTAATCGGCAGGGCAAAAGAACTTTCGTTGTTGGATTCGCTGTATCATTCTGATAAGTTTGAGATGCTTCTTGTGCATGGTCGCCGTCGGGTGGTGGTGGGGGGTGTTTCAGCGTAACAAACAGAACCATATTCCCATATACGAAGGACGTTTTCTGCCGTTCGGCGCGTTGCCGGATGAGCGGGGAGCGTCCTTTTTGCGTTTAAATGGCATTTTCCGCACCTGAGTGGCGGGGAAAATAGACAATGTGCCGGAACAACGGCATGAGGAGGAGCAGATGAAGAATCTGATGAGGATTGCCGCGCTTTTTGTGGCAGTGGTGCTGGCGGCTGGCTTTGTGTCATGCGGAAACGATGATGACGGAAGCGACGCGACACCGGTTATCTACAACGTAACGTTCAATACGGACGGCGGAACTGCGGTTGACGCGCAGAAAGTAAACAGCGGCGCAAAGGCGACTAAGCCCGCGACCGACCCGACAAAAACGGCGACCGCGATGGAAACGTACACCTTCGCGGGCTGGTACAGCGACAGCGGAAAGACAACGGTGTTCGATTTTGACACGCCGATTACGAAAGACATCACGCTGTACGCAAAGTGGACGGCTGTTTACACCGTGATTTATGCTGACGGCGTAGATGGTGAGGAAATTGCCGTGCCTGCGGACAGCGCGAAATACAAGGCTGGCGACACCGTTACCGTAAAGTTTGACGGAATCGGTACACGTGCTGGCTACGAATTTGCGGGCTGGAGTGACGGAACGACTACCTACACGAGCAACGGAACAAAGACCTTCACTAGGGAACGCAGAATGTTACTCTCACCGCGCAGTGGGAAGTCACACGAAATCCTGCCGTTGGGAAAATCGGCATGTACGAAAAACCGTATGCCGTGGGCGACATTGTGTTCAATGACGGCTCTGCTACACCTTATGCAAGCGACCTGACTCTGACAGATGCGCAGAAAAACGCAGCGGTTGCCGTGATTTTCTATGCGGGGCAAGCACTGATGTTCTTGGCGCAAGAACACTCGGCGTTGGCTTGAAGAACGCGACGGGCAGTGGAAACACTCTTGCATGGGCACCAAGCGGCACGACAGGTTATACAACAAAGTTCACGGATATTCAGTGTACACCAAGTGCAAGCGGAACTGGAGCTGCTGAGACTGCGACATTCACGGGATACCTTGACGGAAGCGACAACTGGGCGAAAGTTTGTGCTGCCGATACGAGTGCGGCAGAAAATGCTGCGACAAATTATCCAGCGTTCAACTGGGTGAACACTTACGCCACTACATATTCCCTCACAGGTGATTATGCAAGTGGCTGGTATCTTCCTACAGTTGCGGAACTGAGCATGATGTACCGCGAGAAAGCGACCGTGAACGCTGCCCTTGAAAAAGCCGGCGGAACGAAAATCGCGGACACCACATACTCGTCGTCTAGTCAGTCTCTTTCCTACAATTACCTTGCCTGGGTTGTGTTGTTCGACGACGGTATCCTCAGCATCTACAACAAGAGCCGCAGATACTCGGTTTGTGGAGTTCGCGCTTTTTAGCGCAATGCAAGCGTGAGGGCATGGAACGGGGGCAATTCCGCTTTTTGCTTGATGGCACGGAAAAAATGCGACAGAAACGGCGTTTCTGTCTTGGCTTTTCAGCGCACCTCCATGTGCGCCCACATGCGTGAGGGATTGGAGGGGCGGCGAAGCCGTTGCGGAACAAAGTGGAGCAATGGAGCGATAGCGTAACCCCGAAAAGCCCGACCCGCCAGTTTTTGCATGGCAAAAACTGGGTAAGGTGGCGAAAGCCACCGACGGGGCACGCCCAAAAGCACGGACGGTATTCTTGAAAAATCCCTCTCCATGGCGTATACTGGAATACAGGAGGCGGTATGCCAGAATTAAGCTGGTTCAATGGGATTAGTATAAAGATTCATTGGGAAAAAGACGAGAGGCATCACAAGCCGCATATTCATGTGTATTACAATGAATACGAAGCGGTAGTCGGCATTGACGGCGATATGCTTGTTGGCAGTCTGCCCGAGAAGCAATACACTTTGGTCAAAGCGTGGTTGTATCTGCATGAAGACGCGCTGTATGACGCATGGAATCGTTGTTTGCGCAACGAGCCAGTGAAAAAGATTGAGCCGCTTAAATAGGAGGTTGCCATGTATATACATAACGGAATTGTGTATGCGGGAACGCCCGAAAAACCCCTGCGCGTTACGGTGGTTGAACCGCTGGAAGATTTCAAATTGCGGCTGACTTTCTCAACGGGCGAACGGAAAACATTTGACATGCAGCCCCTTTTAAAAACTCCGCTTTATGCGCCCCTGCGTGATGAAAAACTGTTCAATCGGGCATATCTTGACTACGGCGTTGTCTCTTGGAATGACGGAGCAATTGATATAGCAACGAGCGTGCTATATGCCGAGGGCACTGCATGTGAAAAGGTGACCGCCTGACGTGCGCCCATAAACAGCCTTTCAGAACGGAGGGCTATTTTTTTACAATAAGGCAGATGCGCCAGCCTCTCATCCCTGTCATTATTCTGCTATACTGGGATTTATGAATTTGCTTGAGACGATGAAATGCGCGATTTTTGACATGGACGGAACGCTGCTGGATTCCATGGGAATGTGGGCTGAACTGGGAAATGATTTGATTCGGTCACATGAAAAAATTCCTGAGAAAAATGTGTGGTACGAATAAAAAATGCTCAATGCCGTGGAGACTGCCCGTTATCTGATTGAACGCTATGATTTTGAGGGTACGGTAGAAGATGTCATTCAGGAAATTGACGATGCGCGTATCGTCACTACAGCACGGATTTGTATCTCAAGCCGGGCGCAGAGGCATTGCTCAAGCGGCTCCAGGAACTGCATATTCCTGCCATTGCTTGCTGACTAGTTCGTAAACTGTGTTATAATAGAACAGGTACGGAGGTGCGTGTGAGTCAGAAACGAATGCTCTTTTTTCTCGTTGCGCTGGCTTTTGTTTTTGCCTTTGTGTTCAGTTGCAAGGGTGATGATGACGTTTCCAGCGAGTCAGAAGTAACTGAAGAAGTGCTGGAGCAAGCCGATGACTACGACCTTGACCTCGCGAAAATCAGCGTGAATTCTGCGGATGGCGGCTCTTACGACAAAGAAACTCATGTGCTGAATCTTGCGGCGCAGTGGAAAAGTGCCCAAATCTGGCTGGGAGATTTTGATGCCTCGCAGTACCGCTACGTGCGCATTGACTACGAGGCGGTTTCCCCGGAGACAAATCAGCCGTTCCGTCTGCATAACCGCTATTCTGATAACACGTCTTCCTATCAACTGTGCGAGCGAAAGCGGCTGACCCAGTATTGCGCTCTTGACCGAACAAAAAAGAAAAGCCTGAAATCGGTTTTTATGCAGTCGATTACGACCGAACCCGTTTCCTTTAAAATCAAGCGCATCTGTTTTACGCAGAACAAAGTGCTTTCTCCCGCCGTAGTGGATTCTGATGGCAGCGCGACAATCAGCGATATTTCTGCGATAGACCTTGTGGACAAAATGGGAATCGGCTGGAATCTGGGGAACACCTTTGAGGCTCATTCGTTTAGCTGGCAGGAAAATCCGCTTCTTCAAGGCATGGAGGCTGAATTTCACTGGGAAAAAGCCGAGACGACCACGGAACTTTTGCAATTCGCCTTTGACAATGGCTACAAGAGTCTGCGGATTCCTGTCACCTGGTACTGCCATATTATTGATGACAACTACACGATTGACCCCGACTGGATGGCGCGCGTAAAATTTGTGGTAGATGAGGCGATAAAAATCGGCTACTACGTGATTCTGAACGAGCATCATTCTGTGCATGGCGACCACACGACCGAATTTACCGTACAGGAGGACGGCTCAAAAAAGTTCACATCCCGCGCGATGAATAAGCCGCTGGAGCGCGGTGACGGCTACCTTGTCTGCTCTGACGAGGCGGATATTGCGGAGTCAAAACGATTTTTGAACGCAGTCTGGACGCAGATTGCCACCGCGTTTAATTCCAGTTACGACGAGCATTTGATTTTTGAGACGATGAACGAGCCGCGCAATGCCCGCGATGACCACGTTCCAGACCCCAAGGGCAGGGCTGACCACGAATGGGAGCCGGGGTTGAAGATGCCGTGGTACAAAGCGGACGGCTCGATTGGCGGGTACTGGTGCGATGCGACTGCCTGCGCGGAATGCCTTCGGGAATATGAGGTGCTGAACGAATACAATCAGGTGTGCTTAGACGCAATCCGCGCGACCGGCGGGAATAATGCCAGCCGTTTTGTGATAATTCCGTCGCTCTGCACGGGGCAAAAGACTATCGTGCATGAAAAATTCAAGTTGCCGAAAGATTCTGCGACGGATAAAATCATTCTTTCCGTCCATTCATATCCGTTCGGCTCATCTCTGGAAGGCACGACCAAGACCGAATATACCGATGCGATGAAAGAAGCGACAAAGACGACGATTGAAACGTTGACCGAAAAATTTGTTTCGCAGGGGCTTCCGATTGTGTATGGTGAAGTGGGAGTGGTTCGCAAAAAAGTGCCGATTGAAGAGCGCATAAAGTGGATAGAATTTTTTGTGAGCGAGGCGCGGAAGCACAAAATGAGCCTTCTCTGGTGGGAAAGCGGCGATGACCGTGACGGTACGATGGCAGAAATCAACCGTTCTGACCGTTCGCTCTACGAGCCCGAATTCGTTTCCGTGATGATGAATGCTGCAAAATGACTTACCGTTGCGGTATCGAAATCTGTTCCCGCTTGTGAAGCCATTTTTCGCTGAACCAGTAAATGAGGAACAATATGCTGGTTGTCGTCCATGTGATTGGGTAGCAGGCTAACACGGTCAGAATCGTGTTCCAGTGGGGAACGGCGGTGAAAAGCCACACGAGGCGCAGAACACACACGCAGAAAAGCGTAATCACCATCGGGATAAAACTGTCTCCTGCGCCACGAATGATGCCCGAAAGCACTTCAATCGCCACGTAACTGACCCACCACGGCGCAAGGAAGCGCAGAATCTGCATTCCCCCTGCCACAACGACCGCCTCCGTAGTGAACAGCCTGAACACGTATTGCCCTGTCAGCAGGAAGAATCCCGTGCAACTGGCGGTCATACAGAAGGTAATCAGCATTGCCTGCCACATACATTTTTTAAGACGGTCATATTTTCGCGCGCCGTAATTTTGCCCGCTGAACGTGGTGACGGCTACTCCCATCGTGCTGACCAGCGTCCAGAAAATCGCATCAATCTTGCCAAACGCCGCCCAAGACGCGACTGTAATTGTGCCGAACGAATTGATTGCCGTCTGGATAATCATGTTGCTCAGGCAGTAGAACGTGGACTGAATGCCGCCTGGTAAGCCCAGACGGAGCATTTTTATCAGAATGTGCGGCGTAAATCCCAGTTTTCTGAACTGCAATCGAACTGACGTTTTTGACCTTGCAAGCACTGCCAGCGAAAGAATCATGCTCTCTGCTTGAGATACAACGGTTGCCCACGCTACGCCCGCCACTCCCCAGCCGAACGCCACCACAAAGAGCAAGTCCAACGCAATGTTCGTAACGACGGCGGCAATCAGAATGTAGAGCGGGCCTTTTGCGTTTCCCACCGCGCGCATAATGCTGGAACACATATTGTACATGAACATCGGTACCATGCTCACAAAAAAAATGTTCAGGTAGGTGAGCGAAAGACCCATGATGTCTTCGGGCGTTTTTATTATGCGCAGAACCCACGGTGTTGCGGCTAGTCCGCCTATTGTCATAATCAGTCCGCCCACGAAGCACAGGAAAATCGCAGTATGGACGCTTCGGCTTGTTTCGCTTTCATTCCGTGCGCCAAAAAATTGCGATATGATGATTCCCGCGCCACTGGTCAGTCCCACAAAAAAACTAATCAGCAGGTTCAGGTAGACGGCTGTTCCTCCGCCCACTGCGGCAAGGGCTTCTTTTCCCACAAAACGGCCAACAATAATTGCGTCCACCGTATTGTACAACTGCTGGAAAAGCGTTCCCATCAAAAGCGGAAAAAAGAATTTGAGCAGGCTTTTCCAGATAACGCCTTCGGTCATGGCATTTTCTGCGGAAGGAGAACGATATTTTTGCGCGCGCCGTGTGACGGAAAAGAATTTCATGCGATTACTATAACGAGTTCCAAAAAAATATGCTACAGGCGGTTGTCCTGCTTGCATCCGTAGATATTTAAAAGAAAAAAGCCGACCAAAAAAAGGTCAGCTCCTTGAAAGACAATGATAAGAGCCATTAAAGCAATGGCAATTAGCAGACATTTCGCTTAGTTTGTCTTCGGTGCGCCAGCGTTTGCCGGAGTTACATTGATTTTCTTTGTAACAAAACCACTGCGCAAGCAACGTGTGCAAACGTTAATTGTAGCGGTTGTTCCACCGATTTCTGTCTTTACCTTCAAAAGATTCGGTCTCCAAGTGCGGCGGGTGTGGTTGTATGACTTACTGACCTTGTTTCCGCTCATTGAGCCTTTTCCGCAAACATCACAACTTCTAGACATATATTACCTACCTTGAATTGATTCTACGTGAGTTTTTATATAATATAAAAATCGCTCAATAATGTCAACACTCCGCACAGAACTTCACGAAAAGATGTGGAAGAAACTTGCTTAATATGGTATACTGCTGATGATGAATGAAGTCAATTATCTTGCGGCTCAGATAACGGAGCGGTACGGAACGGTCAAACGTGCCAGAGGATGCTTTTTGTACACGGCAAAAGGTGTTCGTCTGACCGATTTGTATCAGGAGGCGGGACGAGCCATTCTGGGCTGGGGAGGAACAAGTGCGTTCACCGTGCTGAAAAATGTGCTTTCGCGCGGTATTACCGGTAGTTTTGACACTGATTTTACTCCCCGCGCGGACAGTTCGGCAAAAAATCCGCTTGCGCGCGCGGTCTCAGAACTTTTGGCAGGTGAGCGGAATGTGTTTGTTTTCTCCTCAAAGCAATCTGCACTCAAACTTGCCCTCGAAATTGCGCCGCAGGGAACATCCGTTTTCCGTCCGTGGTCAGAGAATGTGCGCTGGTCGGAGATTGATGCCGTCATTATTGAGCCGCCGCTGGCGTGGACACAGGGCATTTGGATTCTTGCTGTTCGTCCAGAACTTCCTTGTGTGGTGGAAAGTGTGCGTCTTGCGGCTCCTTTGTGTGCGGCGGTCACTCGGTCAATCTACAATCTGATTGCGGCGTTGCAGAATCGTTCGGAAAAGGATTGGTTCATCTATGACACGGTGCTTGCAAAATATTGGACGCGAAAAGGCCCATATCTTTTCCCCAAAATTGCGAAGGAGCGGTATGCGGATTTTGTCTTGCATTGTCTTGACTGCGGCGTGGTGATTAGTCCTGTGTATGACCAGCCGAGCATTGTTCCGTTCGGGGCAGACCGTGGGGTCTTCGCTCAGTTGAAAAAGAATCCGTTTTTGCTGGCCGAATCGGTAGAATCAATTGAATCAGCAGATTCAACGGAATCGGTGAAAAAAAATTGAGTATTTTATGGAAGAGAACGAAATCATCTTATATATCATCAAACTGATTCTCTCTGGCATTGCGGCTTTTCTTGCCATCGCGTTGTGGAGCAAAACCCGTGATGCGGCATGGATGAGCCTTGTTGCGGGTGCGGTGACGGGTTACGCTGGCATTGTGTTTGAACTGCTCGTCAAAATGGGCGTTATCATTGCCGGGGGAATCCGTCTTGCGGGCATTCCGTTGAGCAGCCTGTTTTTTACGGTGATTCCAGCGCTCTTTTTTATTCTTGCATTTATCTTGATGCTTAACAGGACGCGTTGAAAAATTTGGCAGGGAGAATTATGACAAAAGCAGAAGCATATTGGGAACGCTATCTTGCAGCGACAAATCAGGACAAGGACGAGGCGACTTTTTCTGGCGAACTAATCTTTGAGAACAAAGGCTTTACTGGTGAGGAACAACTTTCGCTGATTCTTTCAGGACGGAAGACGGTTTCTTTTTCGGCGTTTCCCTCGTATGCAATCAACAGAGAGCCGATTCCTGTTGCGGGTGAAGTCTACATAGTGGAAGACCGTGACGAAAATCCGCGCTGTATTATCGAACTGACCGCCGTGCAGGTGCTTCCGTTCAACGAAGTTTCGTGGGAAATGGCTGAACGCGAGGGTGAGGACGAGAATCTTACGGCTTGGCGCGATAAACAACGGGAGTATTTTGAGGACGAAGCGGCTGTCTGCGGATTTGATTTTACGGAAGATATGCGCATTGTCTGCGAATTTTTTACGGTGATTTACCGTTGATTTCAAGACTTTTTTATTTTTTTATTTGTATGATTTAAAAATTTGTGGTATAATCAAAATACGTTCCGCGTATGTGGAACAAAATAAAATCGTAGGTCGCATAAAAAACGGCTTTATGAGGAGTTTGGTATGGCAAAACAGGTCAGAACCATTGGTATTTCTATTATTCAGGTTGCGCTTTCAGTGTACCTTGTCGTAACAGGTATTTGTTTGGTAGCACCAAAAGTTGGAAGCTCAATTTCTTCAGCAGAAATTCAGGCTTTCTTGGGATTCGCAAGAAACGCGGATGTTATCAGAGTGCTTGCAATCGTAGTTGGCGCATTGCTGATTTTGGGCGGACTGTTGCTCTTTATCAAAGCAATTACTGCTGTGTTCAATTCAAAGAACAAGGGCGTTGATTTTGGTAAACTTGACGATATCGTTCGCCGCATTATCATTGTGCTGTGGATTATCGTTACGGTTATCGCGCTGATTTACTATGCGAAGATTGACTTCCAGCAGCCTTCACTTCTTTTGCACTGGTTCTTGTCTTTGGCAAAGAATGCGCTGATTATCGGCGGACTTCTGACCATCAAAGACGGAAACTAATTCTTTTCCGCGCATTTTGTGCTGATGCCGGGCTTGCCCCGGCATTTTTTATGCACATGGATTTGGTTCATAAGCATCTGCACGGACACGCAACCGACAATAATTTCCTTGCTGCTCATGGACTATGGATATGGTCCATATGCGATTCGAACGCACTACCTGCCGCTTAGGAGGCGGCCGCTCTATCCAAGTGAGCTAATGGGCCAGATAATTCACTATAGCAGAAATGCGTTCCTCTGACAATCGCCCTGCGTGTGGTATTCTTGCGTGGAAAAGCGGTTCAGCCGAAGTTGTAATAAATGCCACGCTGTGCGAATCCCGCAAATCCGTCTTTTTTTGGGTCGTAGGATTCAAAATTGTCGCCATAGTGGCACAGGTATATTTTTTTCTTTGTGGAAGATTCCAAAGTTTTCAGTTCGTCATAACTGGTATGCACGCCGCTTGAAAAAAACTGACAGTCGTGAAAAATCCATTCTATCGGATAGTCCTTGAGCATCCAGTCCAAAAGAGGCTTGTCAAAACTTGTGTCTGCGGGAAACAGGATGCGGTCATCAATCAGCACGCCTATTGAATAGAACATATTGTTCCAGTCATCTGTTGCCGGCGGAATATGAACCGTCCGAAAGATTTTTATGTCGATTGAACCTATTTTTGTGTGATACAGTGGACGGGGGGAATTTGGGAGCGGTTTGGGCGCAATTTGATTAAAATAATCGTCAAATTGCATTGAAAAGCCTGGTTGCGCATCGCTTATGCCACAGCCTCCCTGCAAACTCTGCTCCCAGAGAATTTTTTTGTAGTCATCACAGATAATCATGTTTGGTTTCTGCTTTGTGTTGTACATTCCTGTGAACGCCATCTCTTCCAGTCCACCGATATGGTCAGCATGAGAATGAGTGACCAGCACGTTCTGTATGTCGCCGATGGAAATGCCGTATGTGGAAAGCACATAAGGGCAGAGTGAACCGCAGTCAATCAGCAGATGGTCGTTGCCCTTTATGACAAGAATATTGTTCTGAAAATTCTTCCTGCTGAACGCGCTCCCCGTTCCCACGAAAAAAAACGCCAGTGAGCCGTCATTGGTCAGTTTAAGTTTTCCCCGCAAAGGCTGAATCTTCATATCGTTATTATAACACAAGAAAACGTATTTGTCATTAAAATTAAAATCAAATTAAAATCATCAATGGATAAAATGCGTCGTTTTCGATATACTTGCAGTATGAATATTCGAGAGACGATGAAATGCGCGATTTTTGATATGGACGGCACGTTGCTTGATTCGATGTGGATGTGGCGGACGCTGGGAGAAGAGATTATTCGCACCCATGGAAAAACGCCTGCGAAGAATGTGTGGTACGATTTGAAGGTGCTTAATTCCACGGAAACGGCGCAGTATTTTAAGGACAACTACGGTTTTTCTGAATCGGTGGAGAATATAATAGAAGAAATTGATGATACGGCATTGCGCCATTACAGCACGGATTTGCCGCTTAAACCAGGGGCGATGGAACTGCTTCAGCGATTGGCTGAACTGCACGTTCCTGCGATTCTTGCGACGGCAACGGACAAACGGCTGGTTCGCGCGTGTCTGCATAGGCTTGGCATTGAGAAGTATTTTTTCCGCCTGAACAGCTGCGAGGATTTTGACACGTCGAAAAGCCAGCCACTCATTTTCCAGAAGAGCGCGGAAATGGCTGGCGTTCCCGTGCAGAATGCCGTCGTTTTTGAGGACTCGCTCTACGCAATCCGCACCGCTCACAACGCTGGCTTCCCAGTGGTGGCAGTGTACGATACTTCTGCCGAAGACCTTAGCGAGCCACCTGAGACAGACTGGCGAAGAATTGTTCCGCTTGCCGACATCACCTGTGCGCATCCGGGGCAGATTCTTCCGCTTTTGCGCTAGACGTTATCTGCCAAGAGCGGCGAACAGCGCACTGAATGCACCAAAACTAATCAGCATCATAATCACGCCGGCAAAAAGCACTCCGGCAAGCACGGCAATCACGGTGTCTTTGAATTTCATGTTCAGAAGACTTGCCGCGAGCGTTCCCGTCCATGCGCCTGTTCCTGGAAGCGGGATTCCCACGAACAAAAACAGCGCGAAGAAAAGACCGCGGCCGGCTTTTTCCTGCAATTTCTGACCAGCCTTTGTTCCTTTTATCAGAAAGAACGTACAGATTCCACCAATCAGCCGCTTATCTTGTCCCCATTCCAAAAATTTCCGTGCGAACAGATAGATAATCGGCACAGGAATCATATTTCCGATAATGCAAATAATATATGAAGGAAGAAGCGGCAGTTCCAGTGCCTGAGAGACCGGGATTGCCCCTCGCAGTTCAATCAGCGGTATCATCGAAATTAAAAAAATCCACAGATATTTTTTCAGCATGAAGAGAGTATAGCGAATTCACGCGCATAGGGGAATACGAAGCCTTGCCGGCAGCCTAAAAAAAATTTTAATTTGATTTACAATTTTGGATTGTGGGTGTATAATATTCATTATGGCAGACTTATTAACAGACGCAGAATTTGATATGTTCCGAAAAGTCATTTATGACCAGAGCGGAATTACTTTTTCCTCAACGAATCGTTCAATTTTGGACAGCCGTTTAAAAGAGAAACTCCGCGAAAAGCAGATTGCTTCCGTAGGTGAGTATTACAAACTCATCATGTCCGACAAAGAAGAGATGAAGCTTATGTTGGATTCGGTTACGACGAATTTGACACGTTTCTTCCGCAATCAGCCGCATTTTGACGCGCTGGTGAATTACGTTGTTCCTCATATTATTGAGCAAAAGAAAAAAACGGGCGACCATACCATCAACATCTGGAGCGCGGGCTGCTCAACGGGGGAAGAGCCGTATACGCTGGCGATGATTCTTTGCGATGTGTTGCCACCGCCGTACAAATTCCATATTACGGCATCGGACATTTCTCTAAAATCGCTGATGGTCGGTCAGCAGGGATTCTATCCTGAGTCCCGCATTACGGGTATTCCCCAAAAATATCTTGACAGATTCTTTACGAAAAACGACAAAGGATATCAGGCGACTCCCGAACTGATGTCAAAGATTAAATTTGACTACCATAATCTTCGCAACGATTCTGGTATGCGCAATCTGGACGTGATTTTCTGCCGTAACGTCCTGATTTATTTTGACGAGGCTGCTCAGAAGGCTGTTATCGACCGTTTCTACAATTCAATGGCGGCTCACTCATATTTGTTTATCGGCCATTCGGAGTCTTTGTTCGGTATGGAGACAAAATTTGAGTTTCTGAAGACTGACTGGGCTTGTCTGTATCAGAAAAATGTGGGGTAGGAGAAGATTTTGATGGATGATATCTCGGTATTGGTTTGTGATGACTCAGCATTGATGCGGAATTTGGTCAGCCGTGCTATTGAAAGCGTGCCTGGTATGCATGTGGTGGGAAAGGCTGAGAATGGCAAGGATTTGATTGATAAAATTCCTCAGTTTAAACCTGATGCTATCGTGCTGGATATTGAAATGCCTGTTATGACGGGCGTTGAATTCCTCAAGTACCGCAAGGAAAACCACATTCGGATTCCGGTTATCATTCTTTCAAGCATTGCGGAAAAAGGTGCGGCGGTTACGATTCAGTGTCTTGAATTGGGGGCGGCGGACTTTATTACCAAACCGAACGGCTCTATTTCTGCTGACATCAGTCAAGTTACCGACCAGCTGATTGAGATGATTTCGTCTTACGGCGGACAATACGCGCGTCTGCACGGAAAGACGGTCTATCGTGATGATTTTTATGTTAAGATTGCCGCCGACCGAGCCATTAAACGCAAATTGCAAGGCGTTATGGGTGAGGAAAAGGCGAATGAATTCTTAGAGAAAGAAACTGCCAACAAAGCCGAAGAGGCGCGGAAGGCAAGCGAAGCGCTTCAGGCGAGTCTTAGCAATAAGCCCAAGGAAATTCCGACAATTGTTCCTCTCCGAAAGAGCGGTCGGATTGATATTATTGCGATTGGTATTTCTACGGGCGGACCGAATGCCTTGCGCGATGTGTTCAAGATGATTGACCCGCGCCTAAAACAGCCGATTTTGGTGGTTCAGCACATGCCCGCGGGCTTTACCAAGGAATTTGCCAACAGCCTGAACCGAATCTGTGCGCTGGACGTAAAGGAAGCCGAGGACGGAGATAAAATCGAAGGCGGACACATTTATATTGCGCCAGGTAACTATCATATTGTGGTGGAGCCGCAAGGATTCAAGAATATTATCAAACTGTCCTCAGAGCCGCAACGAAATGGACACCGCCCCTCAGCGGACGTGCTTTTTGAGAGCGTGGCAAAAGTCTATCAGAACAAGGCGCTGGGCGTTATTATGACCGGCATGGGAAAAGACGGTGCGGTGCAACTGGCAGAGATGCGAAAACAAGGCGCGTGGACGCTCGGGCAGGACGAAAAGACTTCCGTGGTGTACGGTATGCCGCGCGTGGCAAATGAACTGGGCGCAGTGCAAAAACAAGTTCCGCTGGAGCAGATGGCTGACGAAATCAGCAAACTTGCTCGCGAACATACGCTGGCTTAATTCTGCATAATCTGCAATATTTCGGGCTTTGAAAAATGAATGCTGCTTCTGCTGATGGCGAAAACAATGCCGGCAGAGACAGCCATACATCCTGCCACGCAGATTGCTTTGAATGATTCGGTGCTTTCAAGACCAATTTTTTTTGCCAGCACAGGGGCAGACACATATCCAAGAATTGCACAGATGACAGGAATAAAAAGGGATGCGATTGCGTGAATGCCGTGTTTTATGCTGCTCATTCCGATGCGGACGATACAGCCTTTTTTTATGGGAAGTTTTCTTTTGTTCGTTACAAGAAACGGTTTTCCGCGCTGAATGCAGCCGGTGGTACAGCCCATGCAGGCGGCGGTTACCAGTTGCATGGCGTAGATTTTTGAGCCGTTGATTCGTATGATGAACGCCTGATTAAGCATTTTGATTTCCGTTGGGCGAAATTTGCGCCATCTGTCTTCGGCACATTTCTGCACCGGCGGCGTTCCCCAGTTCTTCGTAGGTGTCGCGCAGATTGTAAAGCGCGTCATAATAGTACGGATGAATCGTGATTGCATGCTCAAAGGCTTCGCAGGCAAGGTCGTATTCGGAGCGGTTGAAGTAAATTACGCCGATGGTGTTCCAAAGGTGCGCGTTGTTTGGGTTTAGTTCGATGCCTTCCGCACAATAGGACATGGCTTCTTCGGTGCGATCCATATTGTAGCAGACGAGCGCAAGCGTCTCAATGATGTCGTCATCTTCGCTGTTGATGGCATAGGCTTTTTCGAGCGCGTGACGGGCGGCGGATAAATCTCCTGCATCGCGGTAAGTGATTCCTAGATTGAACCACAGAAGATAATTGTACCGTTCCAGCGAGAGCGCGCGCTTAAAACAGGCGATTGCTTCCGTGTAGTCACCTTTTTGGGCGAGTTCGATAGCCTGTGTGTTCAGATTTTCAGGAGATTCGCGCATATATCCTCACTTGTTAAGCATACTATCAAACAACCCAATAATCAACTGGGACGCTTCGCAATCGGTCGAATACAGCGCGGCAAGGTCACGACTTTTCTGCTGAACCAGTTGCTGACCCTTTGCGCGGGCTTTTTCAATTGCATTGCTGGTGGAAAGCAGGGCGATTGCGGCTTCTACCGCGGGAGAATCAATGCCTTCTTGCCGCGCCTGGGCGAACAGTTTTTCCAGTTTGGGCTGGGCATTGGGATGCTCCTGCAAATGTAGCAGCACAGGCAGGGATTTTTTTCCCTCTACGATGTCGTCTCCGCGCTTTTTGCCGGGATTTCCCGTGGTCAGATTGGTTACGTCGTCAATAATCTGAAAACCTACGCCGATGTCCTCCGCAATTTTTCCTGCGGTGTCGGCTTCTTCCGCCGTTCCATTTCCTGCAAGGATTCCTGTTTTGACGGCAAGGCGGGCGAGCGTTCCTGTTTTGTTTCGCACCATTGCCGTGTATTCTTCGACGGACGGAATGAGCGCGGGATTTCTGTGCCAGAGAATATCCATTGCCTGACCAAGATGCAGGCGGCGCAGTTCGTTCAGATAGAGCGCGTAGAACATATTTTTTTGGGATTCGGGCAGGTTGATGTTTTCGATGCACGTTGCCGCCTCAAAGTACAGCCAGCTTCCCGCATTGAGCGCGACATCCATTCCGAACGTAAGATGAGCCGCTGGTTTTCCGCGCCGCATATCGGCAGAATCTTCTATATCATCGTGGATAAGGCTTGCGGTGTGCGCAAATTCAACGAACGGCGTAAGACGGTAGGCGACTTCAATGCTTGCGGCGCAGGTCTTTTTTGCATCGGCGGCAAGTTCCGCGCACAGCACGAGCAGAAGCGGTCTCCATCGTTTGCCACCAAGCGAAAGCAACTCGTAATTCGGGGCAATCAGTTCGCCGATGTGCCGCTGGTCTACGCACGGGTCAAGCGCACCGAACGAAAGCGTCTGCCATGCGTCATTGGTCTTGTGCGGCAAAGCCTCTGCGAGAACGGATTCAATCTTATGCAACCGTGAGAAAAATCGCGCGTCCATACCATTAGTATAATGCAGGAATGCGGAAAAGTCTATGAAATTGCAAGGTGAACGCATTGTAATCTTTTGTACGTCAATTTTTTTCCCATTTTTTTTGTTGCTCGTTTTGGTTTTTGTCAGAGAGATGGTCGAAGCGGGTTTTAGGGCGGCAACCCGTAGTATTCGCTTCGTGAAACTACGGAGAAGGGGGGGGGGAGTGGGTGAAGGCTTTCCCCCTCAAAAAAAGGCGCAAAAAGGCTGAATTGTGTGGATAAAATCTTAAAAAACTGGTAGACTAAGCCGACAATTAAGTATGGCAAACTCGTATGAAAAGCCTGATTTTTGGTCGCGGAAAGCGTTTTCGGAGGGGTATCCTGCGCGGTCGGTGTACAAGTTGCAGGAAATCGACGAAAAATTCGGCATGATAAAGAAAAATTATCGTGTGCTGGATTTGGGTGCGGCTCCGGGAAGCTGGACGACTTTTTTGCTGAGGTCGCTGGACGGAAGCGGGAAGGTTGTTTCGTGCGATTTGAATCCGCTTGCGAAGGACGTGAAGGGCGATAACCTTGTGTTTGTGCAGGGGGATTTGAACGACGCGGAAATTCGTGAGGTGATTCAGAAAGAAGGTCCTTTTGATTTGGTGGTTTGCGATGCGGCTCCTTTGACGACGGGAAACAGGGTGGTCGATACGGCGCGTTCTACGGGTCTGGTAAAGATGGCGGTGTGGTATGCGCAGACGATGCTCAGAACTGGCGGAAATTTTGCCGTGAAGATTTTTCAGAACGGAGACCAGCAAAAAATCCTCTCTGAGATGCGGAAATTGTTTGAGACGGCGAAGGGGTTTAAGCCGCAGGCGTGTCGTTCTGAGTCATTTGAAACATACTTAATCGGACTGAACAAAAAATAGGCCGGGTAAAAAAGTAAGGACTGAAAAGTGATATTGAAACACACTGATTTTAAGAAAATTCTGGAATGTGTGACGATTGCGCTTGGCGCGTGTTCGCTGGTGGTGCTTGTTGCCGTGATTACGGTGAGGTCGCGCCCTGTTGAGGATGGCATGGGTGGCTTGGAGACTCCGGGGCTTCCTGTGGTGACCGAAGAGGTGATTGACGGGCTTGCCGTAACGGAGGAGGCTCCGTACACAGAGCATCTTGACCTTTCCTATGCGGCATACCGCGTAAAGCCTGGCGACATGATTGGCATTATCGCGCAGGAAAACGGCATTACCGAGGACACGATTATCAGCGTGAACAATATCCGTTCCTCGCGTCTTTTGCAGATTGGCACGTATCTGAAAATTCCTTCCATGACGGGAATCTTGTACACGGTGCGCAAGAACGGAGAGACCGTGGAATCTATCGCACAAAAATATAAGATTGACGCGGACAAATGCGCCGAGGTGAACAATCTTGCGCTTTCTGACAAACTGAACGCAGGAACGACTCTGTTCGTTCCCGATGCGCAGATGGACTGGGTAACGCGCCAGGAAATTAACGGCGACCTGTTCAAAAAACCGATTCATGCGCGGTGGTATCTGACTTCCCGCTGGGGCTGGCGTGCAAGTCCGTTTACGGGTGCGCGTTCGTATCACAGCGGCGTGGATATGGCGTGTCCGCAGGGAACGAATATCTATGCGGCGATGGACGGCAAGGTAACGTCTACGGGGTACAATCCCACCTATGGGAACTACGTGATTGTGTCGCATCATTCCGGCTACCAGACTCTGTACGGTCACATGAGCGCGATTCTTACGGTGAAAGGAAAATACGTCACCGCAAACTCAGTCATCGGCAAGGTGGGAAGCACAGGATTGAGTACCGGTCCGCACCTGCATTTTACGGTGTACAAAAACGGAAAGACAGTGAATCCGCAAAACTTGTGGAACTAGGAGTATTCAAAACAATCTCCTGTGCGCTCGCATTTCTTTTCAGTCTAAAAACTGATACTCGTTAAAATAAATCGCGGTGACTTTGCCGAGGACGAGCGATTCGTTTATTTGGAAGAGCAAATCTGCTTTGACGAGCGATTCTCCGCGGAAAAGCAGCTGGTCTTTGGTGAAGTTGTTAAAATAATTTGTGATACTTGCGCGGATTGAGCGGAGTTTGGTGTCCAGTTCCTCAAAAAAAGCCGCGTCATTTCCTGCGTATTCCAGCCACGGTGTAATGACGATGACCGAACGATTGTCGTTTTCATCGGGGGCGGTCGATGTGCGTAACTGCCCGATTTTGGTGAACGCCGATTTCTGCTGCTTTTGGAATATCGCCGCCGTCTGCTCTGGTGTGGGGTCATTTTTGCGTAAGCCCGCTCCAGGAACTGCCTTTTTTGAGAAGATGGCGACTGCCGTACCTAAAATGATGACAACCGCTATGCCGGCAAGCGTGACGACAAGGACTTTGTTCAGGTCAACTTTCATAAATCCAGTATAGCGAAAAACGCAGGAACTATCCACCGATTTGGTATATAGTCACAGCAGAAAAACGCCGAAAATATAAAGAAGAGAAAAAGTCAATCGAAAACTGAAGTTTTCTTCTTGACTTTTTATGGGAGTTAAAAACAGGTGACATCGGGGCAGAAGGTTGCCGTCAGTCTGTTGATTTCGGTTGTTATTTTTGCCGCATTTGCGGTGGCTGCGTTTGCGGGGCTGTTCTCATTTGTGGAGGCTCGGTTCTATCAGCCACTTGTGGTCAAGTCAATCGAACAACGGCTAAAAACGGTTGCCGAAAAGGAATACGAATACAGCGATACTCTTGCAAAACGATTTGAGTCGTATGCCGCTCAAAAAGATGTCGCCACGTATGCATCTGCCATGCCTGCTGAAGCCGACCAAAAAAGCCGCACCGACCGCACGGGAACACTGTTTGCCGAAACGCCCGCGCTCAAAGGAATCCGCATTATCGATGCAAACGGCAGGAATCTGCATTTCAGTTCATTTTCCGATGATGTCAAATTACAGGCGAAAAATCAGATTTCATACAAAAACTATACCGACCTTGCCGAAATTCCGTTCGCCTCATTTTCGTGCGAGGATACCCGTGGGGGCAAAATCGCCGCTCATAAAATGCTTCGTGACCAAAAACAGAACCGCATCATCTATTCTTTCCCGTTTTATGACACTTATTCCGTCTACCGTGGAACGATTGCCTTTTACTGCGACCCGAATGATTTTAACCGCTTCCTTGTCACCCAAAACCTTGCTTCCTTGACCGACACCTTTGTGCTTGTTTCCAGCGAAATTTCCGCAGAGAACAATGTGGGCGGCTATGTGTATGGACTTCCCGTAGTCGGTTCTGAAGTGCTGATTTCTGCCCTTGTCGAAAAAGTTTCCGCCCCAAAATTCACCTCTATCGAAAAAATTGTCTCCACCGAAACAGGCAGTTGGCTTGCTTTTATCGAACAGACCAAAGACAGCGGATTTATTGCCCGCCTGACCCGCGATGACATTTTGCTTTTTCCTCGAACCGTACGCATTTTGCTTCTTGCCATCGTGTTCATCACGCTGTTCCTTGCCATCTTCCTGATTTTCAACTTGCGCCATGATGATATGGTCGTGATAAAAGACCGAATCCGTCGTTTCCAGATTGCCTTCATCGACGAATACACCGAAAAAAAAGCCGCAGGAACTCTGAAACAGCTTCCCGCCGACCTTTCCGCGCGCAAAACAAAACTGAACGAAGAAATTAAAAGGAGTCTTGGAAGCCGCGCCAAAAAACATGAGGACGAAGTGAACCGTCTCCTTGACCGCAACTGGAACGAAATCATGGGCGCACTCGGGGCAATTTCTGCCCCCGCCATCTCCGCTTCCACCGATACCGCTGAACTAAAACGTATGCTCGAAGAAGTCCTAGGCAACACTACCCTGCAAATCCAAGCCGCCCCCGCTCAGCCGAAAAAAACGATTGAACCGCTTGAAGAAGTTGAATCTCTGGAGGATGCGGAAGAACTGGCCGAAATCGAACCGATTCCCGAAGCAGAATCTCTGGAGGATGCAGAGAAACTGCCCGAAGCCGAACCGCTTGACGAAGCGGAATCTTTGGACGAAGCCGAGGAACTGCCTGAAGCAGAATCTGTTTCGGTCATTGAGCCAGTCAAAATGACGAATGCCGAAGAATTGGACGAAGCGGAATCGCTTGACGAAGCCGAAGAACTAGCCGAAGTAGAGCCACTTGAAGAAGCAGAGTCACTTGAAGAAGCCGAGAAACTACCCGAAGCAGAATCTTTGGACGAAGCCGAACCGTTAGCCGAAGCAGAATCGCTGGAAGAAGCCGAGGAACTACCCGAAGCGGAATCGCTTGACGAAGCGGAATCGCTTGAAGAGGCAGAGGAACTTGAAGAAGCCGAAGAATTGGACGGAGTTGAACCGCTTGAAGAAGCCGAATCTCTGGAGGATGCGGAAGAACTGGCCGAAATCAAACCGATTCCCGAAGCAGAATCTTTGGGAGAAGCCGAATCGCTTGAAGAGGCAGAGAAACTTGACGAAGTAGAGTCGCTTGAAGAAGCAGAGGAACTACCCGAAGC
Organism: Treponema sp.; assembly: GCA_017449285.1. Lineage (GTDB taxonomy): Bacteria > Spirochaetota > Spirochaetia > Treponematales > Treponemataceae > Treponema_D. The sequence goes on along the minus strand of JAFSJX010000029.1, from coordinate 24,695 downwards.
CGAACCGCTTGACGAAGCCGAACCGCTTGACGAAGCCGAACCGCTTACCCAAGCAGACACACTGGAAGAAATAGAAACAATGAAAAAAACAGAAGATTTTGACGAAGGTGAAGAATTTGACGTGGCGGAAGAAGCGGACGACGAGCCTGTTCCTTCGCCAGAAGCGATTGATGCGCAGAATCAGGAGACGGAAAATCTGCCTGTGCTGGAATCTACCGAAGATACGCCCGCATTCTTGTTCAGCAGTTTCGGGCGCAACGACAATCCAGTGACGGAGATGCTGCCCGAGCAAGATTCGGCGGACGAACTTAGCGAACTGGACGAAGTTGAAGAACTGGACGAGGTCGAATCTATTGCCGAAGCAGAATCGGTCGCCGAAGCAGAGGAACTAGCCGAAGCAGAACCGATGGATTCCATTGTCGAGGACGCGGACGGCACGTATCACATTGCGGAACGGCTTCCGCATACTCAAATCAAACTGGATTTGCGGTTCAAGGAACTGGTCGATTCAGTGTTGGGGTAAAAGTATGGATATGTTTTTGCTTGAAACGGTGATTTTTTTGTTGTTTGCTCTTCCCGCTGCAATATACGACAGCCGCAAATTCCGAGTGCCGCTGTGGTACGTGGGAATCGGCTCTGTTGTGCTGGTAGTGTTTTACGTTTTCCATCCCTATCCGTTCAGTCCATCTTTCAAAGTATTCGGGCTGGGAAATCCGCTGGTGGCAGTTCTGTGCGCGGTGGTGCTGTATGTGCTGGCTCGACTTCTGACGGGCGGTGCGCTTGGCTGGGGCGACGTGTTTTTCGGAGCGTATGCCGCATTGTACACGGGATTTCCGCTGGTGTTTTTTTCAATAGCCTTTGCCGCGCTTGGGGGCATTCTTTTTTATCTTGCGCTTGCGGTTCGTGACAGCTGGCGAAAAGGCAGACAATTCGTATTCCGCCCCGTTTTTGCCATTCCCTATGTTCCTTTCATCACGTTTGGCGCGCTTTTGTCCCAATTTTTGTTTCAATTTTTCTTTTAAGTCACCCTGTTCTGCTGTTTTTTTGGGCGCATCCCCGCACAAGGCGGGGTCGGGTCTTCCGCACTTTCGCTTTCGCTCCATACCTTCGTTCAGGTGGTTTCGATACGGCTTCGCCTACTCAACCACCGCCACTTCGGTACGCCTTGCGGCGGTGCTACACCCCCTTGCGCTTTTTTCATTGTTATAATTTTTTGACAATCAGAAAAAATCATTGTAAAATATTTCCATATAATAAAGTTTTTAGAGAGACAAAGCATGAAAAAAGTATTGTTCCTAACCTGTGCTTTCCTCTGTACGGTATATGCTGGGGGGGGTATTTTTGCGGCGGAAACCAAAAAATCTGAACTGAAAGACTCTGGTATGCGCTCAGTTGAGTTCATCAACTATACGGGCGAACACAAGGAAATTGATTCCGTAAGCGCGATAAAAGAAATCGGCACGGATTTGGGAAAATCAGTCGTTGCGGAAAAGCCTTCGTCGCACGGAAGCCGAGACAAATATGCAATCGTTCATGCGGTGGATGCCGACGAAAAAGAAAAACTTGATGCTGACATTTTCTTCATTGGGAAAGACGCTACGGTAGCACGGTACAAGACCGCCGTGATGAAAAATCTTTCCAAAAAGAACTGCGGACTTTCCACCAGCTACAAGGACTGGCCAGAAAAGACAGAGATGGTGATTCCCCTCAGCGTGAACGGAAAAAGCGTGAAAGTTGACGCTTCTGCCCTTCGCGATGAAAAAGTTGCGAACTACATGAAAGAGGGCGACAAGAAAAAAAACGCTACAAAGGGCTTGCGTTCGGAGCATATAGCAAGGCGGCTTTTGCCACGGGCGACTGGGCAGATTATGTGTCCGCAGAAATCGGCGGCGGCGTTGGGCTTGAATGCACACTTCCATTGGATTTTTCCGCGCTTGATGTGGGCTTTTCGCTCAGGGGCGAATGTCTGGCATTCCTTCCGAAAAGCGACGCCATTGTAAACAGCGGCTTGGACATTTCTGTTCTACCCGGCGTGTTCGTGCGCTTGCGTTTTGTGCGCTCGTGTTTTGTACCTGTAGCACGATGCTGGACGATGTGCGGAATGCGGGAAAAAAGCCTGCAGAGCCGGAAAACGTGACGATAAAATCATATTCTGTGGGCGATGTACTTTTGGCGGACGGAACGATTGTGCCTTACAACGCCGAAGACCTGACCTTTGCGGATGACCAGAAGAAGAATGCCGTTGGAGTCTTGTACAGCATTGACGAAAACGGAACGCCACGGGGCTGGCTAGGCATTTACAATTCTGCTGAGAATGGAGGGGTGGGAAGGTACCGCTGGGCAAAACGGAGCACAATAAGCTATAGTACGAAAATTGAAAGTATAAAATGCAAACCAAGTGACAGCGGAGGAGGTACTGCCAACACTGCGACCTTTGAGGGAGACACGGACGGAAGCGACAATTGGCAGGAAATCGGTGAGATTGATACAGAGGGTATAAAGAATGCCGAAGAAAATTACCCCGCATTCCATTATGCGAACACCTATGGCGAAACATACAACCTTCCCAAAAACTATAAAACCGGCTGGTACATGCCGAGCCTTGCGGAACTGTGTTATGTGTATAGGAACATAGCCCTGCTGAACAAAGTGATTAAAGCGTTGGGCGGCGTGGAATTGACAGATGATTTCTATTGGTCGTCGTCGCAGTCCGAACACGACTACTTTGCGTGGGGTGTCAGTTTCCTTGGTGGCTACGTCTTCGACGGCTACTCCAAGGGCGACTGTTTTTACGTGTGTTGTGTGCGCTCTTTCAGCAAGTAAACTGCTCCTGCCAGCGATGTGAAGCCCCGAAGTTGTCGCACGGTACGGGCGGCAATGAGCGCGAGCGAAGGGCGTAACGTAGCGTCCGGCAGCATGAATCTTTTTTGGACTCTTCTTCTTGCGCAGGATATGGTACAAACTTAGGAAAAGTGCTATACTACAAAAACTATGGAAATCGACCTTCGGCATTTGGTTAAGGCATATAAAACGGATTCTGAATCTGGCTCGGTGACGGCGGTGCGTGACATCAGCCTTCATATTCCTTCAAACACGATTTTTGGTGTTATCGGGAAGAGCGGCGCGGGAAAGTCTTCGCTCATACGGTTGGTCAGTCTTTTGGAAAAACCTGATTCGGGCGAAGTGTTTTATGACGGAGAGCGCGTGGACACTCTTACGGGACGCGCTTTGATTGAACGCCGCCGCAAGACGGGAATGATTTTTCAGAATTTCAATCTGTTTTCCTCTCGCAACGCGGCAGGGAACATCGCTTATCCTTTGGAAATCTGCGGCACACCAAAGGCAAAAATCCGTAGCCGTGTGGCGGAACTTCTGGAACTGGTCGGGCTTTCTGACAGGGCGAATGCTCCCGTAAGCACATTGAGCGGCGGACAAAAACAGCGTATCGCCATTGCGCGCGCCCTTGCCAACAATCCCGACATTCTTTTTTGCGACGAGGCGACCAGTGCGCTTGACCCGCAGACCACGCAGTCAATCCTCAATCTTATCCGCGAAATTCAGAAGAAGATGAATCTGACTGTGGTGATGATTACGCATCAGATGGAAGTGGTGCGCGATGCGTGCAGTCAGGTTGCCGTGGTGCATGACGGGCTGGTGGTGGAAACGGGCAGCGTAGAGAATATTTTTATGCGCCCCCAGAGCGACGTGACCAAGGATTTTCTTTCCCACCTGTCGCAGAATCCGCAGGCGGCGCAGGACAAGCATTTTGTGCGCTGGAGTAACGGCGGCGGAAACTATACCCTGCGTTTTAACGGCAGTCTGACCGATGAGCCTGTTATAAGCAATGTGGCGCGGAAATTTGACGTGTCTTTCAATATCCGTGCGGCAGGAATCCAGTCTTTGCCCGAAGAAAAAGTGGGTACACTGGTCATGGATTTTAGCGGAGAGCCGTCAGAAATTGCCAAGGCAATCGCCTATCTGAAAGAAAACGGCATTATCGTGGAGGACTGCAATGAGTAACGCGCAGATGATTTTCAACCTTGTCTCTCAGGCAACCGTTCAGACGCTTCTGATGGTGCTTTTCTCTACGATTTTTTCCGTTCTTCTGGGGCTTCCGCTCGGTGTCCTCTTATTTACGACCGACCCCATAAGCGGCATCAGTCCGCATCCCGTGCTGAACCAAGTGCTTTCGCGCATCGTGAATGTGCTTCGGTCATTTCCTTTTATCATTCTGATGATTCTGCTTTTTCCGCTCTCACGTTTTTTGCTGCACACGAGCATCGGCACTAAGGCGACGATTGTTCCGCTTTCCATTGCGGCGGCTCCGTTCGTTGCCCGTGTGATAGAGACTGCGCTCAAAGAGGTTGACCCCGGCGTGATTCAGGCGGCAAAGGCAATCGGCTCTACCAACTGGCAGATTATCTACAAAGTGCTTTTACCAGAGGCATTGCCCGCACTGGTGGACGGCATTACGCTTACGGTTATCAATCTTATCGGCTATTCGGCAATGGCTGGCGCAATCGGTGGTGGCGGTCTTGGTGACCTTGCGATTCGGTACGGCTACCAGCGGTTCAGGACGGACATCATGTTTGTGGCTGTCGTGGTCATCCTTGTGTTGGTAGAGGTGATTCAGGCGGTCGGCACAAAAATCAGCGCACGGATGATGAAGCGCAGATAAACGAAGACAGACAAAAAAGGAACTAAAAAATGAGACACACAGTATACGTTATCGGTCATCGCAATCCTGATACTGATTCTATCGTTTCTGCAACGGCGTATGCGCGCCTCAAAAATTTGATGGGCCATGATGAATATGTGGCTGCTCGCGCTGGACACCTTTCTCCGCAGTCAGATTATATTCTGAAGCGTTTTAATGTGCCAAAGCCGGTGTATTTTCACGATTTGCAGCCGCGCGCGGAATTTTATATGCCCGAAGGAACGGAGACTGTCCTTGAAAATAAATCGGTTTGGAGCGCGGTGGAAAAACTTCAGAAAAATGGCTGGCATTCTATGCCCGTGGTCGATGCGGAAGGTCATTACAAGGCGTTGCTTCATTACAGCGGCTTTGCAAAAAGCATCCTGGACATTCTGAATCCTGAGCGGCATACGGCGATTACCACCAGCGTTGAGCTTATCCGCGAAACATTGGATGCCCAGCCGCTCTGTGTCCGTGATGACAAGGAAATTTTTAAAGGGCTGATTCTGGTTGCTGATGATTCTTTAGAGACCTTCCAGCGGATTTTTGAGTCACATCTTTCCGAAAAAGTGATTGTTGTAACTGGTGACCGCGAGAATATTCAGGATTACTGCATCGAAAAAGGTGCGCGGGCAATAGTGGTTGTGTCTTCGCTTGTTCCGAGCAAGGCGATTATCGCAAAGGCAGAAAAAAAGAAGATTCCGATTCTGCTAAGTTCATACGACACATCTTCCACGGTTCTTTTGACGACGTATTCTTCTCCAGCCGCGCTTATGGCAGACAGTAATATTCCGGCGGTGCATAAAAGTGACAGCGTAAAAAAAATCCGTCCGCTTTTGCACGATAGTCCTAGCCGTTCGCTTACCGTAGTTGATGATGATAATAGAGTGGTCGGAATGATTACCGAAAATGACTTGTTGCATGATGCCCGTGTTGAGGTTGCCCTTGTTGACCATAATGAGTTCTCTCAGGCGGCGGAAGGAATTGAGCATTATGCAATCCGCGAGATTATTGACCATCACCGAATCGGTTCTATAACGACGCGCAATCCGATTACCTTTATCAATAAGCCTGTCGGTTCAACTGCTACAATCGTCACCAATTTGTACCGCGAGAACCGTATCTCAATTCCGCTGGAAATCGCACAGATTCTTTTGTGCGGCATTTTGAGCGACACGCTGATTCTTCATTCTACGACAACGACCGACACTGACCGGGAGACGGCGAATTATCTTTCAAGCATAACGGGATTGGAGATTGACCAGCTTGGGGAGGATATTCTGAACGCGGGAAGTCACATCGGTTCAAGGTCTGCTTCCGACGTTATCAGGCAGGACAAAAAAGAATATCGGGACGAAAAGAATGTGTACACCGTCAGCCAGATTGAAGTTGACAGCACGCAGGAAATCTTGAACCGTAAAAAAGAATTTTTGGATGAGCTTGAAATTACGCGCCGCTCCCAGAACGGACTTTTTTCCGCGCTGCTCGTCACCAATATTACGCGGCTCAGTTCAGTTATGCTTGTTGCGGCGGACAAACGGTTCATTCCCTACATCACGTTCCCCAAACAGGAAGACAACGTGTATTTCCTTAAAGACGTGATGAGCCGAAAAAAGCAGTTGATTCCTCTTTTGAGCGAGCTGATTGAAAAATATAACGGCTGATTTTGCGGCGGACGAAAAGACCTTTTGAAAAATATGCTCATTTTTTTCTTGCTAATTCAATATAAAAGTAGTATCATATAAGTAAGAAAAATAAATGCCACAAGGAGATATATATGGCTGGAAAATTTATTCTTGATAAAGCAAAGAATGGCTTTAAATTTAATTTAGTTGCAGGCAATAACGAAATTATTGCTACTTCTGAAGTGTATGTCTCAAAGACAAATGCAAAAAAAGGCATTGAAAGTGTGCGCAAGAACTGTACTGCCGAAATTGAGGATCAGACTGTAGAAGGATATGCAACTCTCAGAAATCCGAAGTTTGAGATTTACAAGGACAAGGCTGGAAAATTCCGCTATCGTCTGAAGGCATCAAATGGCGAGATTATTGCAAGTGGCGAAGGCTACACTACAAAGCAGAACGTAAAGAACGGCATCGAGTCAATCAAGACGAATGCTCCTGCTGCCGAAGTGGTAGACAAGAGCGCGGAAGCATAGTTTGCCCACAAAGCAAAATCCCCTGAAGTTCCTATGACTTCGGGGGATTTTTTTGTCTTCAGTTGAGGAACGTAGTTTTTGAAAGAAAAACAGCGAGCCGCCAAGGACGGCGAGTGAAAAGCCAGGACAGAAGCGAATGCTTCTGTCGAGTTTTGGAATGCCACGGACGGCATTCCAAATACTTACTCCCACCCGAATGTTGCGGGCGGTTTGTTGGTCACGTCGTAGAAAATGGCATCCACATAGGGAAGATGCGCGATTTCCTCCACAACCCCTTTGAGCAAATCCTGTGGCAACTGCGCAAAGCGCGCGGTCATTACGTCCTCACTACATACGGGACGCAGGACAAAACTGCATCTGTCTGCGCTTGACGCATACGGCAAATTTATCGTCAGGTGCTGGAAAATTTTATTGTACCAGCCGTTTTTGTGGAGCGCGGCAAGCACGATATTGTCAGCATCACGCGTTTGGTCGAGGCGGCGGCGGTCGCAATATCCTTCCTGCAAGTGCAAATCCTCATCTTTGACGCGCGGATTCTGCCACAGTTTGATAATGCATCGGTTGATAAACTGCGCGCTGTTGGTGATTGCGCTGGATGCGGCTTCCAGTTTCTCCCATTTTTTTGGCAGATGATAGAAGCCATCGGTGGTTGAGTCTGCCGAAATCTCCGCGCGGAACGTCAGCACGGCGGGGAAGCGGTAGGTTCGGAAATCTCCTTGAACGCCTACGGAGCGCACAGGGAGAATAGATTTGCGGAGTGAGGCGGCGCATTTTTCGCAGAACTGCGTGAGCGGCACGGCATCCAGTTCTTTTTGCGCCTGTGCCATTTCTTCCGCGTCTTTTTCTTCTGATTTTCCGTCCGTACAAAGCACGTTGATACTCAATCCAGGACCGGGGAACGGGTGTCGCATCACCAGTTCATCTTCAAGTCCAATTTTCTTTCCGATGGAACGCACTTCGTCCTTGTACAAATCTTTGAGCGGCTCAATAATCAGTCCTTTTTCAATCAGGGCTTGAATTCCTGCCACGCGGTTGTGGTGCGTCTTAATTGTCTTGCTGTTTTTTGTGCCGCCTGATTCGATGATGTCGGGATATAGCGTTCCCTGCGCAAGCATCCATTTCTCTTCGTCCAGTTTTTGCTTTGCCACGACCTCATTCCGCACGGTGATAAAATTTTCGCCCACAGCCATGCGTTTTTTCTGCGGGTCGGTCAGTCCTTTTATTGCGGCGAGGAAGCTTTCGCTTGCGTCTTCAACGATAAAATTATTGAATCCGTGCGCGTGATATGCTTTCTCCACGTTCGCGCTTTCATTCTTGCGCATAAATCCGTTGTCAATGTGCAAGCCCAGCACGCGCTCCTGACCCAAAGCCTTGTTCAAAAGGGCGAACGCCACGGTGGAATCCACGCCGCCGCTCAAAAAGAGCAGTACGTTTTTGTCACCTGCGTCTTTTTTTATGCTTTCCAAAATATGAGCAAGCACCGTGTCTTCGTCCCAGTTTTTCTCCATGCCGCAAATCTGCGCAAAATTGGCAAAAATCGTGTTTCCCTCGGGCGTGTCTTTTACCTCACAGTGGCATTGGAGCGAAAATCGCTTGCGGGTCAAATCCTGTACGGCTGCAAACGGACAGTCTTTTGTTGTTCCGATGACCTCAAATCCGTCGGCAAGCGAAAGAACTGCGTCCTGATGGCTCATCCACACTTGCGTCGTATCGCTCACGCCAGAAAGCAGGGGGGAAGATTTTCCTGCGTCCGTTTTGGTCAACTGGGCAAAACCAAATTCGCCTACAGCCGCTTTGCCGACTTTTCCGCCGTAACTTTGCGCCATTAATTGATGACCGTAGCACAATCCCAAAATCGGCACGGGCAAATCAAGAATCTTGGCGTTGAATTCGGGAATGTTCGCCTCGTAGACACTTGCAGGTCCTCCGCTCAAAATGATGCCACGGACATTTTCTCCAAGCGAAGAGACATCACTAGAGGGCAGGGCAATTTCTGAGTAATACCCCATCATACGCAGACGCTTTGCAATCAGATGCGCGTACTGCGAGCCAAAATCTAAAACAACAATCTTTGCGCGTTCGTTCGTTACGGTAGCCATACTGTATGATAGCAAATTCTCCTGTTTTGTGCTACACTATCCGAAAGTTCAAATTTCAGACCAACACCAAGAGAGGAGATTTTCCGATGATAAAACAAAATCTTACTGACCCTGCGCTGATTTCTCACCTTGATTCCATTCACAAGGACTGCATGACTATGTTTGTGATGGCGGACGGGCAATTCAGGGGCGCGTTTTATAACGGCACTCGCATGGTCAATCAAATGCGCGCTCAGCATCATTTGGGAATTTTGGAGACGCTGGTGCTTGGGCAGGCGGAATTGTGTGCCGCGCTTTTGATTCCCACGATGAAGGGCAGGGAGCATCTGACGTTCCGCTATGATGTGAACGGGCCTGCGGCGGGATTTTGCGTTGAGGCGGACAGCACGGGCTATGTGCGCGGTCATTTGCTGCAGAATCAGATTCCGATTGAAAAACCGCTGGAAAACTGGGATTTAACGCCGTTTTTGGGTGAAGGAACGCTTTCAATTTCCCGACTTGGAGAGGGTATGAAAGAACCTCAGATGGGAATGGTCGAAATCAAGTACAAGAATATCGCGAAGGATTTGGCGTGGTATTTTGCCCAGAGCGAGCAGACTCATACGGCATTCAACACGGGCATTCAGTTTGACTCACAGGGGCGCGTGATTGGAGCGGGCGGAATGTTCGTGCAGGCAGTTCCCGGTGCGGGCGGAAAAAGCAAGGTGAGCGCGCAGACAGAATCGAGCGGAGCGGAAAATAAGGACGAGATTGCGGAAGACTTGATTCGCCGTGTGGAGAATGCGTTCCGTGCCATGCCGTCAATTGGAAAATGGTTTGCGGACGGCGGCGATATGGAAGACGTGATTTACGGACTTTTCCGCGAATTTAAGCCGGCCGCCGTTCTGGAGCGTAACATTGTGTTTGACTGCCCGTGTACTTTGGAGCATTATGTTGATGCGGTAAAACATCTTCCTAAAGCAGAACTTGACGACATTCTTGCCCACGACGCAGAGCCGATTCGTATAACTTGCCACAATTGCGGGTCAGAATACGAGATTACGAAAGATATGCTGCGGAATTAAGCGTCAGACTTTCAGTTCCAGTTGCGCTCCGTCCACTTTGATTGATTCAACCTCATGCGAAGAAAGTCGCACTCCCAGTGTTTTCAGTCCTTTTTCCTCATAATCCTGCGCCTTGAATTTTTCTTCGGTGACTTTGACGCGCGGTTTTTTGATGTAGTTCAGTGTAAAGGTGAATTTTTCCCGCGTGTCGATATGCAGGATTTCCATGCCGTCGGGCGCAAGAAAATAATCCCTGTTCATAATCCAAGACGGTATGTGGCAGCGTTTGATGAGCGCATAGCCCGTCTTTGGGTCGCGGAAAATCACCGTGAACAGCACTTTGGGGATTTTCTCCTTGTCCGCCACATCACAGAACCACATGCCCTTGTCAATGAAGATTTTGTCGGGCACATCGGTAACGGTATACATGCCGTTCTTGCGCACGTAGATAATGCGGTCGTAGGGAGACACTTTTTTGATTTCCTGCCCGCCTGACACATTGATGCCCAGATAGCCCTTGTCATCGTAGCGCAGGCTGCGGTCACTCTTTGCCACTTCCTTTACGTCAATTGCATTGAATTTCTTAATCTGCGTGTGCCGCTGCAGGTCAGTCGTGCCGAATTTTCCCAGCATGTTTCCCAGATAGTCGATGGCGCAGGCGGTAAGGTTTTTGAGTTTCTTTGCAATTTCCTTGAGTTTCGCATTGATTTCCTTGACTTCCGCACGGTTCTTGTTGATGTCATAAAGCGAGATGCGGCGAATCGGAATGGCAAGCAAATGCTCAACGTCCTCTTTGGTAATAGGGCGAATCAACTCCGCCTTAAACGGCACAAACCCGTCCACCACCGCCTTGAACACGGCTTCCTGTGTTTTCATCTCCTCAATGCGCTTGTAGATTCTTTCTTCTATAAAAATGCGTTCCAGCGTGCGCAAATGCAGTTTGTCGGTCAGTTGCCCGCGCTCAAATTCTAGTTCATCCTTGATGATAAGCGTAAGCCGCTGGGCGTAATACTTGATGATTTCAGTCGCCGTCATTGCAACAGGCATATTGTCCTTGATTACCAGCATCTGGCAGGAAATTGATTTTTCGCAGTCAGTATAGGCGTAGAGAGAGTCGATTACGTCCTTTGAGTAGACCCCTCGTGGCAGTTTGATTTCGATTTCGCAGTGGTCGGTGGAATGGTCGTCCACAGAACTGATTTTGATTTTGCCCGCCTTGTAGGCATTGTCAATGGAATTCAGCAGGGCTTCCGATGTGGTGTCCAGCGGCAGTTCCGTGATGATGATTTTCTTTTCGTCTGAAGTGTCGAATTTTGCCCGCGTGATGATTTTTCCGTTTCCGTCGTTGTAGTTGGAGACATCAATGAGCCCGCCCGTGGGAACATCGGGGTAAATCTGGAATTTTTCCCCTTGCAGGCACTTGATTTCCGCGTCCAGCACTTCCTTGATATTGTAGGGTAAGATTTTTGTGCTCATGCCAACGGCAATGCCTTCCGCCCCGATAATCAGCGCAATGGGAATCTTTGCCCTGAACACTTCCGGCTCAGTTGAGCGTCCGTCATAGTTGGGAATGTAGTGCGTCACATGCGGGTTGGTCACAAAAAAATCTTTTGCCAGCGGATTGATACGACATTCGATGTAACGTCCCGCCGAGGCAGAATCGCCGGTAAACATGTTGCCAAAGTTTCCCTGCGTCTCCAAAAAGATACTCACCCACTTGACTTTTGGCGAATGCTGCAGAAAAAGCCCCCGGTTTGCCATGGTTACCACAGCACCGTAAATGGAAGCGTCTCCGTGGGGATGATACTTCATCGTCTGACCAACGACATTCGCCACTTTCTGAAAGCGACCATCGTCCATCTCAAACAGCGTGTGCATAATACGCCGCTGCACCGGCTTTAAGCCGTCCTCAAGGTCAGGAATCGCCCTGTCGCGGATAACGTAGGACGCGTACTCGATGAAGTTCTTGTCAAATAAGTTTTTTACAAATGCCATAGTCTTTCCTTGTTTATAAATTGAGGGGAAAAGCCTTTCCCCTAGGCTCAAACCATACGGTTTTCGCCATACCCCATTCTCCTAGGGGCAAGCCCCTAAAACCCCTGTTAAGCCCCATCGTAGTTTTCCCATCTCCAGCGTATATAGTCTTTATTCACATAGTCTGGAATTTCTATTCTTTCCGGGATAGTCCTTCCATAATCTTCCAAAGTCGGCTGGGAAATAAATACGTTCCCGTTTACATCAATACGAAGATTTCCCGAATCAAAAAGATAGTGAATATCACGGCGAAGCAGAATTCCGTTGTCTTTTTCTTCCGGGCCATTATACTTATGCGGTTTGATATGGGCGGCTTCCAAAAGCCCGACCATACGAACCTGTGTAATGAGACATTTATTAGAAACCGAAAGCAAATCTTGTCTGAACTGAGCCTGTAGAGGTCGCGAGTTGTTTTTATTGTAGCGTTTTCTCTCAATGTTCTGAACGGCAGAGATAGTGCTTGTATTTTTCATAAGTTCATAAAGGTCAATTTTGTTTTGCGGAACAGCAAGAATTTTCATAATTTCTTCGTCAAATTCTACATTATACAGATATTTTTGCTCAAAACGATTTCCTGTAATGATATTACTTGATGATATATAACCATAATTTTCCAAAAATAAAAGATATTCTCTGGCAATTCGTTTATCGTTTGCTCTTGTTGCACAGTCTGACCAGTTTTCAAGAGAAATTTGATTCGTGCGATACCAGTATATAAAGTTCGCATAATCTTCAGTTGTTGCATTACAGGCAGAAAGTGGAATGATAATTTTTATCACTTCGTCAGGTGTAATCCACCCCTGCGATTCCTTGTTAATTTCCATATCTTTAAGAAGATGCAAGGTTGAAAGAATTATTTTGAGCGGAAAGATTTTTATATTGTGCTTCTCCCACAAATCACATTCCTCTTTTGATTGGATTCTGTCATTTGGAAGAGAAAGCGTTTGAATCGTAATTGCAGAAAACTCTGTCTTTGAAATTTTTCTATCGGCTACCGACTTACCAAAATCTGTAAGTGTAATAATGCCCCGCGAATCTTTTGGAATAAGTCCAAGTGCCTTCCAATATTGCCCAGAATTGCGGAATAAATTCCTGTCACCTGTCCTGCCAGTTACATTTACATCAATTTTTGCACTGTCCAAATCTGATTGAAGTTCTTTCATGGCTACGTCATATTCTTCAGAACTGAATTTAACATTTTTCTTTGCAAGCGTATTCAATTTGAACAAAACGCCGAGCAAAACAACAGGGTCGTTTATACTTTCAGTAGGAGCAAGTGTCGCCCATTTCCATTTAAAGTCATCAAACGGCTTCTTTGGAATAAAATTTTTATCTAACATCGCTACTTTCCCCTGTATAAATTGAACTGTTCTGCAATTGCTTTTCCAAGAAGCGGAGGAACAGCATTTCCTATCTGCCGATAAATTGAAGAACGATTACCCTTAAATTCATAGTTCAATGGAAAACTTTGTACTGTTGCAAGTTCTCTGCAAGTCATTCTTCTTTTGTTGTTAGGATGATGAAGGACGACAACACCGCCTTTGTCATCTCCTCGTGCCGTAACCGTTGGTGCCGGTTTGTTTGGGTTAATTTCCCTGTTTCCGATATAACCATTGAACTTCAATTTGAATTGCGAATAAGTATGATTCAGAACAGAGTTTGGCAAATCAGGATCTGGAATATCTTTCAAAGCTTCACCAACAGAAACCCATTTTTTCAGTCCGCCAGAACCGTTCTCATTATGAGTTGGTCTAGGATATTCATATTTAAAATCAATGCCATTTTTTACGCCAACTATAATAACCCTATTGCGAAGTTGAGGTACTCCGTAATCAGCCGCATTTAGGACTTTGTATTCTGCTGTGTAACCGATACTGTTAAAATCCTTCATTATCATTTTTATGACTTCACCGTGTTCAAGCGAAAGAATGCCTTTTACATTTTCAGCAACAAAAAATTTCGGTTGTTTCTCAGTGATTACCTTTATAAGCATTTTATACAACTCGTTTCGGCTGTCATCGGCATGGCGTTTCATGTTTGCGATTGAAAATCCCTGACATGGAAAGCCTCCGATTACAATATCGCAATCTGGAATTTTTGTGACATCAATATTATGAACATCTTCGCAGATAATATGTTTGCCGAGGTTTGTTTTATAAGTTTCTACGGCTTCGGGAAAATTGTCGTTTGCCCAAATGATTTCATGCCCTGCCATTTTAAAGCCTAAATCGAGACCACCAGCACCACTGAAAAGAGAAACGACTTTCATGCCGTTGCTTTCTCCTTCGTCTTTTCGTGCAGTTCCTCTTTTTCAAGTCGTACAAGTTCCTTTCCTAAAAGCTCTGCAAATTTTACAGGAACGGCATTTCCAATCTGGCGGTAACACGCTCCCATTGAGCCGAAAAATTCAAAATCATCAGGAAATGTCTGAATCGCCGCGCTTTCACGGATTGTCAACCGTCTTTTTCCGTTGTAATGAGGGATAGCACAGACTCCGCCTTTTCCGTTTCCTCGTGCAAGAATTGTTGGAGACGGGTAATCTGGATTTGTCTGGCGATGTGCCGTGAAGTTTCTATAAACGACTTTATATTTTGAATAAATATGATTTTTCAAGACATTCGGTTGGTCAGGGTCGGGATATGCATCCAAAGCATCTTTTATCGAAACCCATTTATGAAGTCCGTTTAGACCATCTTTTGAATAAAGTTCTTTGGGAAACTGAAAAAGCATCTTGTTACCAATCTTTTTTTTGTTCTGCCCGATAATGAGAATACGTTCTCTTGTCTGAGGTATGCCGTAATTTGCCATGTTCACTTTATGAAGTTCAACGACATATCCAGCCGATTCAAAATCTGCTAAGATTTGCTTTATAACCTCTCCATCACCAAGGCTCAAAATACCTTTTACATTTTCAGCAATAAAGAAAAGCGGTTGTTTTTCCTCAATCACCTGATAGTAAAACTTGTAGAGCTGATTTCGCTCGTCATCAATCGTCCGTCTTAAATTTGCCTGTGAGAATCCTTGACATGGAAAACCGCCGATAACGACATCACTGTCAGGAATATCTTTTATGTTTATGTTTGATATATCAGCACAATGAATTTCATTTCCGATATTGTGGCGGTAAGTTTCAACTGCATTTTTGTCTATATCGTTTGCCCAGAGAATATCGTTTCCTGCTGATTTTATTCCGTAGTCGAGACCACCTGCCCCACTGAAAAGTGATACTATCGTCATTCTTTCCTTTCCCTACACATCAATTTCCGCATTGCTCAGCAAATGTTCCTCAATGAAGTGTCTTCGCTCCGGCGTGTTTTTGCCCATGTAGAAGGAGAGCAGTTGGGGAATCACCTTGAGCTGGCTGATTTCTACGGGGGTCAGGTGCATGGTTTCGGGGGTGATGAACTGCTTGAATTCATCGGGGTTGATTTCGCCGAGACCCTTAAAGCGGCTGACTTCGGCACTTGCGCCCAGTTTTTTGAGGGCGGCATCGCGTTCGCCTTCCGAGTAGCAGTAGATGTTGTCTTTTTTGTTGCGCACGCGGAAGAGTGGCGTTTCCAGAATGAACACGCGGCCGCTGGTGACCAGTTCTTCAAAATAGCCCAGAAAGAACGTGAGCACCAGGTTTCTGATATGGAAGCCATCGTTATCGGCATCGGTGGCAATGACAATTTTGGCGTATTTGAGGTTTTCTACGCTGGTCTCGATGCCCAGTGCCATCATCAGCTGGTACAATTCGTCGTTTTTGTAGATGTCGCTCTGTTTTTTGCCGTACATGTTTTCAGGCTTTCCACGCAGGGAGAAAATGGCCTGATAGTCGGCGTTGCGGGAATGGGTCATGGTGCCGGATGCTGAGTCACCCTCGGTAATGAAAATCATGCTGTTCTCGCCTTTTTTCCCGTCCTGCACAAAATAGCGGCAGTCTTTGAGTTTGGGAATACGGATGCTCAGTTTTTTTGCGTTTTCCTTTGCCTGTTTTTTGACACTGGAAAGTTCCGTGCGGAGTTTTTCGTTTGCCTCGATTTTTTTCTGGAGCATTTCGGCAGATTTTGGATTTTTGTGCAGCCAGTTGTCCAAGCCACTCTGCACTTCGGCGACAATCCACGCGCGGATGTCGGTGTTGCCCAGTTTGTTTTTGGTCTGGCTTTCAAAGACGGGGTCTTTTACCTTGACCAGAACCGCCGCCGTAATGCCGTCGCGCACGTCCTCAGACTTATAGTTTGTATGGAAGAAATCGTTTACGCCCTTGATGAATCCTTCTTTGAATGCGTTCAAGTGCGTTCCGCCATCGCTAGTGAACTGCCCGTTTACGAATGAAAAATAGTTCTCACCGTAAGCATTGGTATGGGTAAAGGCAAATTTGAGGTGCTCACCCACGTAACTTCCTACAGGATAGATTGATTCCGTCTCTATTTCGCTCTGAAGGAGGTCAAGAAGCCCGTTTTGGCTGACAAAATCTTTTCCGTTCAGCCGCAGGGTCAGCCCGGTGTTCAGATAGGCATAGTTCCAGATGCGCCGTTCCACATATTCCATATTGAAACTGTATTTTCCGAAGATGGTCTCATCGGGAACGAACTCGAAGAATGTGCCGTTGGGAAGATTCTGCTTGAGCGGACCGGTGCGTTGGTTTTTGAGTTTGCCTTTCTCAAACACGGCTTCGGTGCATTTTCCGTCGCGGATGGAAATGACGCGGAAGTAGGATGAGAGCGCGTTGACAGCCTTTGTACCCACACCGTTCATGCCTACGGAAAACTGGAACACGTCATCGTTGTATTTTCCGCCCGTGTTGATTTCGGAAACACAGTCCACCACTTTGCCCAGCGGAATGCCGCGTCCGTAATCACGCACTTTAACGTGATTGTCCTTTATTTCTACGTCAATGCGCGTACCGAAGCCCACAATGAATTCGTCTATGGAGTTGTCGATGATTTCCTTGAGCAGAATGTAAATGCCGTCGTTCTGGTTTGAGCCGTCGCCGAGCCGTCCGATGTACATGCCGCTTCGCAGACGGATATGCTCCAGCGCGTCCAAATGCTGAATTTTGTCGTCCGTGTAGTCGGCGACCGTCTTTTGGGGCTTTCCTGCGTTGGGGTCGGCGGCCTTTGCCGCGGCAAGTTTTTTTTCCGCCTCAGCCAGCGATTTTTTGTCGGTCGCCTTATCCATGACGGAGCCAGAAGCGGTCGGAGCGGACTTCTTTGATTTTGCCACGGATTTTGCGTTTGCCCATGCGCGGAAGGTGCCGTTTTCGTCCACGCCTGCGACCGGTTTTTTTGCCACACTTTTTGCAGACGCGGTTTTTGCGGCTGTCACTGATGCCGTCGTTTTTGTTGCTGGTTTTCCCGCGCTTTTTGTGGCGGTAGAGCCTGTCGAAACCACCTTTTTCGTTGCTGTTGCTTTTGTAGCGGTCGCTTTTTTGACCGCAGACGATGCTGCTACCGGCTTTTTTTCAGCCGATGCTGATACCCCACTTTTTATTCCACCCATACATTACAGTATACAATAGAATATAAATTTCGTCTATTGATTTATCTTGCTGACGGTGATTTTAGTCTTTTTTGTCGGTCGTTTTTTCCGAAGCAAAAAAAAATTATGCTGTGTTTATCTTGTTTTTTCGTGCGAATTGTGGAATCTTGTGGTATAATGAAAATATAAGGTATGTACAATGCTGAATATACGAAAAGTTTTGGGGCTGGAAAGTTATAGTCCCGCTGTAAAAAAATATTTTGACCGTTCAAATGCCATTTCCAGTATCTACCTTTCTGTCGTTGTGATTACGCTGGAACTGTGGATGATTGGGTCTGTTATTGAGAATGTTGTTTTTGGCGGAAAGGCGCGCACATTTTCATGGATAGTCTCGCATCTTTCATCTTACATAATTCTGCTTTTGTCTGCGGTCGCGCTCCTTGTCTTTTCGATTTTGCAGCTTCGGGGAAAAAATCCATCGCGTATGGTCGGACGCATTATCCGCTATGGCTTTGCGTTCATCTGCCTTGCTTTTGGCATATACATCGGTTATCTGGATTATGCGAAAGCGCATCAGGCATTTGCATTTGTCACGATGACCATCTTTGTGTTCGGGCTGTTTCTTTGGAGACCGCTTTGGGCGTTTGCCTTGCTTTCAATTTCTTTTCTTGCGTTCATGTATTTCTGTGGCCGTACTGCCACGCCCATAGATTCTGGCATGAAAATCAACGTTTTTACGATGTGGATTGCTCTTTTGATGACGAGCGTCAATGTGTATACGCAGAAACTGATGGAGGCAAAACAGGACGAAAGTCTGGATAGAATCAACTCGTATCTCAAAGAAAAATCTACGCGCGATGATTTGACGGGCATTCCGAATATGCACTATTTCCGCAACAAGGCTCTCTCCATACTGCTTGACCCAAAGGAAGATATTTCTAAATTGGCGTTTCTGTACCTTGATATTGAGAATTTCAAAAGTTATAATGACCGCTACGGTTTTCCGATGGGAAATGAGCTGCTTAAAAAGACTGCGGAAGCAATTCGTCTGGTGTTTCCATTTTCGCTTATTGCCCGCTTTTCTGATGACCATTTTGTGATTTTGGCAAAACGAGACCAGATAGAGGTTCGCATTGACGAAGTGCGCAGAAGAATTCAGAAAGATGAGAATGAGGTGCAGTTGGGTCTGAAGGCAGGGGCATACATTCCTGTGGATCGCGATGTTTTGGCGAGTGTTGCCTGTGACCGCGCTCGTTATGCCTGTAACAGCATCAAAAAGAAATACGGACGGAATTTCTGTGAATATACCAAAGAGATGGACGATGAATTCCACCGCAAACAGTACGTCATAAACAGCATAGACAGGGCGATAAAAGAAAACTGGATAAAAGTTTTTTATCAGCCGGTAGTGCTTGCGGAGAACAGAAAGTTATGCGGAATGGAAGCCCTTGCGCGCTGGGAAGACCCGGTGTATGGAATGTTGCCGCCGGCGGATTTTGTTCCCGTGCTGGAAGAATACCGTCAGATTTACAAACTGGATATGTACATTTTGGAAAAAGTTTGTACAGACATTTTTGAGGCAAAAAAAACTGGAACGTATTATGTTCCTATCTCCATCAATTTTTCGCGGCTTGATTTTGAGTTGATTGACGTAGTTGCCGCTGTAGATGACTGCCTGAATCGCCATGCCGTGCAAAAAGATATGATTCACGTGGAGATTACCGAAAGCGCGTTGAGCGAAAACGGAGTGCAGTTAAGACAGGCAATCGACCGCTTTAAAGGCGAGGGGTACGCGCTCTGGCTGGACGATTTTGGGTCAGGCTATTCGGGGCTGAATGTTCTTCAAGATTTTGAATTTGATATGATGAAAATAGACATGAAATTTCTGCATAATTTTTCTGAAAACGAAAAAATCCGCCCGATTCTCAAAAGTATCGTTTCTCTTGCAAAAGAAATCGGTATGCAGACGCTTACGGAAGGCGTAGAGACCGAGGAAATCTTTGAATTTTTGCGTTCTATTGGCTGCGAGAGGATGCAGGGATATCTGTTCGGAAAACCCATGCCCAAAGAACAGGCGTTGGACGGCATTACGACTGGAAAAATTACCGTGTAGGAATTTCCAATTCCAGTTGGTCGTAGCCGGGGCTTACGCTTCCGCCGTTCTGCACGATTTTTTTCAGCAAAGGAAAATTGTCCAGTTTTGTGTCAATGTATTTCTGGATTTCGGTGTGAAGCAAATCGTGGTTCATGTGGATAAGCCATGTATGCCGCGGACTCAATTTTTCTGCCGCCGCAAGGCTTTCGTCAAAACTAAAGTGCGTTGAATGAGGACGAACGCGAAGCCCGTCGATAACCAGATGGTCAAGCGTACCGCAATTATTTTTGATGAGCGCAAAAGACGCTTCGCTAATGGCGTTGCAGTCCGTCAGGTATGCGATGCTGTGTTTTGCTCCGTCCGCCGCGTCACAAGAAAGAAGCCAGCCTGTCGCCTCAATGCTTCCGTGCTGTAAAGGAATCGGAACGACCGCAATGCCGCCAAAACGAATCGGGTTTGCTCCGTTATACGCAGAGCAATTCCGAAAGTCAAGTTTCGCAACTCCTCCGCCTTCAACCACGGGCTTAAAAAGATAGTCAAAACGGTAGCGGATGTCCTGCAGTGTGTTTGCGTTCGCATAAATCGGAAGACCGTTTCCCTCTGTCTCCGGGAACGCCAGCGCGTCACAATCGCATGGACGGGTGTGGCTGAAAATGCGCAAATCGTCAAGTCCGTGCAGATGGTCAGCATGACTGTGCGAAATCAGCACCGCGTCCAAATGCTTGATGTGATTGCGCAACGCCTGCAAGCGGAATTCCGGTCCTACGTCAATGAGCAGTTCTGTTTCTTTATGAACGATATATGCGCTGCACCGAAGCCGGTTGTCATGCGGGTCTGAGGAAGTGCATACTTTGCAATCGCATCCAATCGCCGGAACGCCCTGACTCGTACCTGTTCCCAGTAAGGTCATCTTCATATAGTACAGTATAACACAAAAAAATGAATTTTCACAGAGGGCGTATTGACAAATTGAGGGGGGGGTAAAATCCCTATATTTGGAGGAAATTCATGAAAAAGTTTTTTCGTGTTTTGAGTGCTGTCGTTATAGCGGCAGTGCTTTTTGGTTGTTCAAATGATGATTCTGACGGCTCTGATGTTCCTGAACAAAAATCCGTGGCGGAGCTGATTTCTTTTGCAAAAGCCGGCGATACCGTTACGCTTACACAAGGCACGCTCGCTGAGAATGCAAGTCTTTCTGTTGACAAGGCGATAGTCTTGACTGGCGGTACGACGCAGTTTGACGCAAAAAATGCGGTGATTACGGTGAGCGCAAAAGGCGTTACGCTCAAAAATATCAAGAACATCAAGGCGGTAACTGTCGCGGAAGCGGTCGGTGATGGCGATTTTACGCTGGACAATTGTGACGTGGCAAAACTGACCGTAAATGGCGGTGGCTCAAATTCGATTCATCTGAAAGACTCGAATGTTGCTGTGCTGAACGCGGCGTATGAGAATGTGCGCATCGTGCTGGAAAAAGTATGCCGCATTCTTTCGATGGCGGTGCAGAAAAATTGCCAGATTGAAGCCCTTGAAGCGCAGTCTCTCGTGGAAAGTGTGGTTGTAGACAAAGCGGTAAAAGAAGTCACGCTGTCTGGAAAGACCACCATTACTACGTTGGTGACAAAATCCGAAGCCTCTGCGACCGCAGAAGAAAAAACAAAAATCATCGTTAGTTCAAATGCTATTACTATTTCCAAGGCTGCGAACACTGCCGAAGAAAATGGGACGGTTACGGTTTCTGAAATAACACAAGAGGTTGCTTCTGCCGAAATTGAGAAGGTGTCGTATGAGACGTTGACAAAAGACGAGGTGACACAGACAGAAGAAAAAGTCAAAGAAATAGAAGAAAAAGCGGCGACAGAAAAGGTCGAAGAAATCATCAAAGAGTCGGAAACGCCCGTGGTGTATATCGACAACGAAGGCTCGCTGTCGTTACAGGCATCTCCGAATGGCGTTCTTATCAAAGCGACCGTTCCTGCAAAGACACGACAGGTAAATTTCTATCGTGCGGAATATGACAAGACAAAATACGATGCAGACCCTGCCTCTCAGAATTGGGAATATATCGGTCTATATCAGACAAATTCCAACGCTCCCTTGCAAGGCACAATAAGTTATACTGATTATTATGTGGAATCGGGAAAATCGTATTCGTACTGTGCGGTAGGTCTTTCAAGTGCGAATGGCCATATAACGGGTAAGTCAGAAATAGATACGATTACCACAACGGCAGGGCATGGTATCTTGCAGTTGCCGGGCGCAATTACACTTAATTATCAGAAAGATGGTTTTGTGTTTAGCGCGGAAGGGTATCAGGCAATTTCTAACTTCCACGATGCAGAGGCAGTGGCGAGGTTGACTGCATATTTGGGGCTTGAAGGCTCTATCCAGCCATCAACGCCAGTTGAATCTACCGTGTGTACGACGCTTCAGTTTCCGGTGGCGGACAATATGCAATGTTCAAGTTTCGGTTTCCCAAATACCGAACACATCGGAAAACCGCTTATTGCTGTTGGCGCAAAAGTGAGCCTGACTGTTACAAGCGGTGACGTAGAATGTTCGTGGTCTTCCATTCCGACTGAATTAAAGGGTGGCACGGGCTTTGCCGACGGAAAAATTACCTTTACGCAGGAAGAATTGCCGTTTAAGGTAGAGGATGCCGCGACAGGCGTTACGATTACGGCAGACCCCTCAAAACTTTCTGCTAAAGAAAAAGTTGTTCGTATAGATTTGCAGATTGACCGTGATTATGATAAGGGGCATGTCTATATTTATCCGAGAAGTTCAGTGACAGAGGATGGTCAGCATCTTGTTGCGTATGAATCCATGCCATATAGTTTTACAGAAAGCGCAGTGGATGCGAACACGAGCAATAAAATTTCAGTTCAGTTTAGAGATGCTGTTCGTGAACGAACGGGTACTAATAGTTATAGAACCACATACACGACATTCTTTAACGTTGCTATCGTAGACTATAAACCAAAAACAGGTAATGGCAGTCCGGCGTTGTCTGACAATTTTAAGATTGACTATGATACCTATTCTCAGACGGGGCTTATTACCTCTGATGCTAGCACATGGTTCACGAACGGTTTTGCTTTCCCCGAAAGCCTTTCTTTGACAGTGAATGGAGAGTCTGTTGCATTGCCGCAGTATAGTTCTGTAGTTCCGAGGGTAACATTTAAAGATAAAGATGCGTATACTACAAATACTGCCTTTACAGGATTCTGGCGTTACAAAGATAATTCTGATATAAAAGATGATGAAGAGTTTGTGTATGCGGACAATCTTTTTTATCGCTTGAACAGTGAATTGGGAAAAACTGTCTCGCCATATCGTACTCAGATATATGCTCTGTATCGAGATACTTCGACTGGGAATAGTCTCTATTATTATCCGTATGATTCAACGATGACACCTGTTTCCGGCTTCCCCGAAAGTGTGACGGTTAAAGACATCTATACCGACAAGACCTACGAAATTGTTGACAGCGGGGATATTACCGGCACGATTACATTCAGCGATGTAACGGCAACTGGTGCAACCGTAACGCTCAAAACAAAAGAAGCAAAAAAACAATACTACGCTGCTGAAAGCGACGGAACAGTTTTAGAGCGGGTTGCCCCCGTTGAAATGACTGGTACGGCATATTTACAGCGTAACGAAATATGTATAGAGGACTATCCGTATCGTCTTGAAACAAGTTACTTCACTATGCCGTCACCTACAACAATCAAGTTGTGCAACGCATTTTTTAGAGATGATTCTAATGAAAAATTGGAAATTTATTTGTATCCATCTCCTTATGTGTCTGAAATCGATGCTTCTGGAGAGGTAAGTCTTGAAGTACGTGTCAACGGCGGCAGAGAGGTGAACTGGTGTAAATGGTCAATCGAAGGCGATACTGATTATGTAACATTCGACACCGCTGTACAAGGGGGAAGCTCAAAAAAACTTATCGGAAAGAACGATACTTCCGAAGACAAAAAAGTTACGGTAAAGGTGGAGGCATACAATCTTCTCCAAAAAGCAGAAGCCACGAAAGAATTCACGATAAAAAGAAAACCTGCGGAAACAAAACCTACGGAAACTATCTATTGGGATTTTTCATCGCTGGCAAGTGTTGCTTGTCAGGGTGTTTATGCGGATCCTGCCCTTGAAAGTTCAGCAGAATTGGAAAATGCGACTGTTGTATATACTTCCTTTGGTGGCACAAATGAAAAGAAATTCTCAATTAAAGAAGATGTGTCATACTGGGCAACAAGCGGTTCTGGAATAATGACCATCAAGGCTCTTGACGAATCTTCTGTTCCGATTCAATACAACAAATATGAGAAAGAAAAAACTATGGGCTCAGGTTCTGCGGGCTGCTTGCAGATAAGGAAAGATGCCGTGGTCATTGAGAAAATGCAAGGACCGTTTACCATAGAGATGGTGTATGGCTCAAATGGTGGTTCTGCAAAGACTGACCGTCACGCATATATCAAAGTTGCGGGAAAAACGGCAAAAGAGGGAAATGATTATATTCCTACAGATTCCGATACGCTTTCTTATGCATACACTGGCACGGATGCCGTTGATGTTGTGATAGGTGCTACAAACCTAGTCAGACTTTATGATGTAAAGATTACAAGATACTAAGGATTTTTAGCGGACTGGATTTTTCTGGTCCGCTTTTTTTGTGTTCAAGACTGCATGTGCCGTTACAATGTCCTTACTTCATCGATTGAAAGGTCTACTCCTTGGGCAACCTGCTCTGCGGGCAATCCCATTTGCAAGAAGCGACGTGCGGTTTCCACGGCTTTGTCGTGTGCGCCCTCGGCGATGCCAGCCAGTCGTCCTTCTCGTCTGCCTTCCTCGCGAGCCTCAAACCGCTCCTCGTCTATCGTCTGCTGCCATGTCATATACTGCTTCCTCCATCGCGCGTTCTTCTTTGCCCGCTCCACTTTCTCTTCCAGTTGGACGGAAAAGTCACTGTTTGCGATTGTCATGCGTTCTGCAAAATTTGTATTTCGGAAAGCGGGAGATTGGTATATTTTGATGTTAGTTCTGCATTCAGTCCATCGGCAAGCATCCGCCGCGCAGTCTCCACGGCATTGTCATGCGC
>JAFSJX010000028.1 GCA_017449285.1 Treponema sp. | reverse complement strand
TGCAAAGGAAGATACGGTGCTAAAAAGTAAATGGCAGTATCTTACTCTTGTTCGCGGAATGTCAAAGAAAAAAGCAATAGTCTGTATTGCAAGAAAAATGGCAGAAATGATGTTAGCGATTCTAAAAACTGGGAAGCCGTACTCTCCAAAGAAATTTTCTGTGGACCAGTATTCTGAACTTGCAGAAAAAGCTTTGAAGAGTGCTTAAAATATAAAAAAAAACATTTTACCTCTGCTTTTATTTTTCGTTTTCAGAATTTGATGATTTCTCCTTCTTCGCGTCAGACAATTTCAGATTCGTGAGCGCGACCTGCATAAACGAAAAATGCCTGTCGTTCGTTATGTATTTTGTGCAATTACATTTGGACGAGGAAAATACAGAACTTCGCAATCTTATTTTTTATGTGCGTGGCGAAAATTCCGTTTCCAAAAGATTTTTCAGTCCTTCCGAAAGAATATGCTCAATATGCGCCCTTATTTCTTCATCTGATTTGCTCGCATCGCGCAAGAAGAGGTCGGCGGGGGTTACTTCCAAAGCATAGGCAATTTTCAAAATCAGTTCAAATGACGGGTAATTTTTGCGCGACTCAATGCCGCTTATCGTGCTTTTGGCGCAGTCGCAGATTCCCGAAAGTTCCAGTTGCGACATATTCTTTTGCGTTCGGTAAAAAATCATATTATCAACAAAATCAGATGCATATTTTTCCATAAGAACAAAATAACCGACTTTTTACCTTTACAATTCGGCTAAAATGAACTACCATTCTAATTAGTACGGTTAAACCGACTTTTTATTGTAAAAGTCCGATTTTACTGAAAAATACTCCCATTTTTCGCCCCACGAAAAATTTTGCCCATTGTACAATGGGCAAAGGGCTTGCCAAAGCCCTTTGCCGAAAATCCACGATGTTTGCGAAGCAAACGAGTGGATTTTCGGCAAAGATTTTATTTATATAGAAAGGAGACTGCGTATGAAACACCATAAGAGATGCCGAAACAAGTTCGGCATGTCATTCGCCAACTTCGGTATGACGGCTGGCAAATTCGGCGTAGCGTTTGCCGCGCTTGCGTTCCTCACCGTTGGCTTTTGCGCATGTTCAAACGACAGTGACAATAATTCCAGCGGAAGCGACCCAACGCCCACCGTCAAAACCTACACTGAGGCGAGCGAGGCGGAAAAAGCCCTGTTCACCGTCACCTACGACGCGGAACAGCTTGCCGCGTTGAGCCACATGGAGCAGACGCTTACCGACGCTATTACGATTACCGCAAGCGTCCCGTGGACTATCGAGGAATACAGCGACGGCTGCTATGACACTTGGGCGTTGCTCTCAACTGAAGAAAGCAATGCGACTACACAGACCACCACCAAAATCACGCTCGACATTGAGGACAACCTTGCCGAATTCTGGGCGGGCGTGACCTACGACGAGAACGGAAACCCCGACATGTCCGCCGCCCAGATGCCCGATGACCGCACCACAATTCTGCACATCTTAAACGCGGCGGGAAAGCAGGTTGCGGCAATCACGCTCAGACAGACGGGCACGAATCTCACGGGCGGATTGGTGACAGGCAGCGTCATTTCCTCGAACCATCAGTATGTCGGGCGGGGCTACGACATCTTTACGGGCGCGTGGGCAAACCCCTACGATGTGAAAAAATCCAGCATCATCAGCATGGAGAAAATGGAAAGCCGCGGAAAATCCATTGAGTTCCAGGCGCATACGGATTCAGAGTACACCACCTACACAGGAAAAACGCTCAAAGAACTGACCGACAGCTTCAATATAAGCGCGGATGTCTCTACGAACATCTACAAGTTTTCGGGCGAGGTGAAGGCTTCCTACGGCTTAAACTACAAGGAGACCGGCTCAGAAGAATACGCCATCTATTACTACAAGGCCCGCCTCGGCGCGTACTGGCTTGACCGAAGCGAGATGATAGACCGTGCCGTCATAAAGAACGCGGACGGCTCATTCACAAACCAGTACCTGAGCGACGGCGCGTTCGCTGCGATTTACGGAAAAGACAGCTATGCAGGTGAGGCGGGCATCAAAAAACTCATCAGCACTTATGGAACCCATGTCATCATTTCCGGCATCATGGGCGGCAGGCGGGACTACACGATGAGAATGACATCGACGGGCGTTGAAAAAGGCTTTGATGTCTCGGCGTGCGTAAAGGCGGGGTACAAGAGCCTGTGGGGAAGCGTCGATGCGGAAGTCAGCGCGGATTATAAGGAGATGACAAAAAACTCCGCCCAATACACAAGCGTCAAGGTCAAGGGTTTCGGCGGCAGCACCAATCTGGCACTCAGCGAGGAAGAATGGCAAGATGAAAAGTATCTCAATATGAATACAGCCGCGCTCATAGACTTTGAGGAGGATTCCCTCGTTCCGATTTGGGAGCTGTGTCTGGACGAAAAACGGGCGACTGCGATACGGAAGTATATTGCGCTCTATGGCGGCACACAATCCACCGACACCATCGTGGGGCAAATCGTGCTAAAAGACGGCTCGCTGGCATCTCCCAAATCCTATACTTCGGACAGCTCAAATCCTGCCGTGGGCGTGATAGCCTATGTGGGCACAGGCGGCACCCTCGGGCGCAAAGACACCGTATATATGCTGGGAGTGAAGATAGCGGATAATTACCCTTATGAATTTTCAAATATAGATGACGGGGATATATTTGAACATCATTATTATGGACTTGCTGTGAATCCGAATCGAGGATTTTATAGTTTTGGAGTTGATGCAAAATCGATTACTTCTCAGTATGATGGCACGGGGAATTGGGCGGCAATTCTGGCTAAACTCGGGCAATCATATAAAATCGGCGAGTGGCCAGCCTTTGAATGGGCACAAAACTACGGCAGGGCACAGGGGCTGGCGGGAACGCCATTCGAGACAGGCTGGTTTATACCGAGTTCTGCGGAAGTAAAGGAGATACTGAACAATTACGACCTGCTGAACGCTAGTTTAGATGTTATAACTGGTGCGTCCAAATTACATAATTATGTTATAGAAGGGAAGCCGATAAGTGGCACTCCTGACATAAAATACACATATAATGACTATATATATTGGTCATCAACAAGTGCAGATGACAGTGGCTTGCAAGGAGTTTATAGATACATGGGTAACAAGCTTGTCACAGCTAGAAATTATTCTCTAGGCGTTCGTAACTGTGTCCTTGTCGCCTATCCCATCCCAATCGCAGATTTGTTCGATTCTTGGTCGATAGGAGACTAGCGCACCATTCCGCACGGCAAAGAAAATAGCGCGCACGGTCATTGAGCCCCTCGAAATGGCCGTGCGCGCTTGACCGCTTAGTCAAAATTCCCCGGGCGCAACCGCCGCAGACGCGCGGGCAGAATACACCGTCAGGAAGGGCACAACGCTCCAGAAGTTGTCCGAGTCATTCGAGGTCAAAGCGGACGTTGCAGTCAATGTCAATAAGGATGGTTCGGGTAAGAAGGATTCGGGTAATACTTTTTTATTTACGGGCGAGCTGAAGGCTTCTTACGGCTCAGACTACAAAGAGACAGGCTCAGAAGAATATGGCATCTATTCTTACAACTCACAGCTCGGCTCATACAAGATTGACACAAGCGAGATGATTGACAATGCCGTTGATGAGAACCCCGACGGCTCATTCACCAACAATTACCTGACCGATGGCGCATACAAGGCGATTTACGGACTTACGAGCGCGTACAAGGGTGAAGCGGGCATTAAAAAACTGCTTGATACCTACGGAACGCATGTCATCGTGTCGGGAATTATGGGCGGTCGCCGCGACTACAGCATGCGCATCAAAACAAGCAAGATAGACGACGACTTTGTCATCGAAGGCTACCTGAAGGCGGGCTACAAGAACAAGTTTGGTGACACGGATGATAAGGCAGAGGAAGCATACGATGTCAATCTAGAGGCGGATGTAGTTGCCAGATACGAAGAAAAGATGAAAGAAGACAGCACCTTCTATACATCGAGCATAAACTCCGTTGGCGGAGCCCCCAGACTGGTGCTCTCAGAAAAAGACTGGATAGGAACGCTCACCGACGATAACGCCGCGCTTATGAGCTTTCAGTCCAACTCGCTCGTACCAATCTGGGATTTGTGCCTTGACGAAGAACGAGCCAAAGCCATAGAGAACGCGGCAATTGCATACGCCAAAGAACAATCAAACGATTTCTTTAACCTCATCGGCAGGATTGTCCTGAAAGACGGCTCGGTCGTTCCGTCCTCAACATACACGGCGAATTCATCAAACCCCGCCGTGGGCGTGATTGCATACCTCGGCACGGGCGGAGATTTGGGCAGAAAGGACACGGCATATATGATTGGTTTGAAACAGTATACTGGTATGTCAGGTTATATTTTTGATAAAAATATATTACTTTTCACAAAGTCAGATTCTGATGGAACTCAGAATTTTAGAAAATTGCTCGATGAAGCAAAAGGCATAAAGTGGGAGAATGTAGACTGGGACGCCAGCCACAAGTATCTTAGGTATATGCTTAATGATACATGGTATTCGGTTACAGATGCCGATTTTGCAGGAATATATTATACCTATTGCTATGGTAAGTTAAACTGTGCAGGGAGTTCCTACGAAGATGGTTGGTTTGTGCCTTCAATAAATGAACTGACCGCCATTCTAAAAAATTACGAGAGCATTAACAAAGGATTAAAATACATACCGAATTCAGATTCTATAACAACTAGCAACTATTGGTCTTCTACTTATTCGTCAATCAAAACTTATTGTTCTAAGATTGGTTTGTCGGGAACACCAACACTTGAGTACCCTAATTGGAAATATAACTTTTGTTTCGTTTACCCCATTCCGATTGCCAATGTGTACGCCAATATAAAGAACTAGCGTACATTCCGCTCGGTAAGCCGTGCGCCGCCGTATCACGCTCGTGGTGCGGCTGTTTTTGTGTGTGCATCCCATGCAAGGGGTAAGGCAAAACACCTTCGCAACACACTTGCTCGGAAACTAGCGCGTTTTTGCTTGACGACGGCGGAAAAGTGGGCTATAGTGAGCATGGATAGCCCAACAGAATGCGCTTAAATGGGCTTCGCACTC
>JAFSJX010000004.1 GCA_017449285.1 Treponema sp. | reverse complement strand
GGAGAAAATGTTGCGGTAGTAGTCCTGATTTCCCCTGTCGCTCTCCACAGCGTAGCGGTCAACCAGTTCCCGCAATTCCATCCGGTCGATAAGCTGATTCTGTTTCACTTGAAGCTCCTTTTTGCTTGGCTTGGCGGAAATTGTCGCCATCACGACAGTCAGTGTGAGTATAAGTGCAATTAGTTTTTTCATGCGAGTGTCCCCCTTGTTTATTTATCCAGTCCTTTCTCGTGCAACCACCTGTCCAAGTGTGCCTTGACTTCAAGATTATTCAGGTCGCTGAAGGGAAAGTGAGTATTTCCTGTGATGCCGACTTCGGGAAGCGCGACCACCGTGACATCGCCGCCATGCTTGTTCGCGACTTCTGCAAATTTCCGTGCCATTTCAAGGGAGGCACGCCAGTAGTCCTGACCGGGTGAAAGTCGGGTCGGTTCGCTGGGAATGTAGTCGCCGTAGTAGATGATAATCGGCACGCTGATGATGTGGGCAAAGTCCTCGTCGCTCACTACAATCGGTGCTTCCTTGATTCCTGACAAATCCTCATACCAGTTCCAAATTGGCTCTGGAGCGTCCGCGGCAGGGAATGGGCAGGTACCGGGTTCAAAGGCGACGATACCTGAGATTTTGTCTGTCTTGGTCGCTGTCACCCAGCCCACAGGACCTCCCGCCGAGTGCGTGAAAATGAGTGATTTCCCAGAGCGGTCAAAAACAGCCGCCATTCCGTCGGAGATTACGGGCATATCATAGTCACCGAAGTTCGGGGTCATCATGCGGAAGAACTGGTCGATTGACTTTTCATCGCGGGGGAACTGAACTCCGTCGTAAAAGTCCGGGTAAATACCGATTCTGAACTGCTCGAACCACATTCTGTCGGAAGAATCAGATGGAATGGTCACATCAATCGTACTTTGCCCTGCCTGACCGCGCCGAGGCTGGTCTACAAGATAAACAGGATAACCATCGCGCAAATAGAGATTCTGGAATCCCTCGCGCCCGTCTGCCGTCGTTCCCCAGCAGCGTCCTGACTGTCCCACGCCGTGCATGAAGACTATCGCATTTTTTTTGCGTTTCTCTGGAATCTGGTAGAACACTGCCGCATGGTCACCGTGTACCGTATCCCCCGGCATCCGAGCTGGATATGCCTTACCTTTGACGAATTCGCCTTCATTCGAGCGAACCGTACCGCCAGCCGCAAAAAAGCCTTGCTCCGCGATTGCAAGCGAAGTGCCAGTCGCTTTCTTTGCAGAACATGAAGCAATCACCATCATACTTGCTGCCGCTATCACCGCAAACGCTGCATTTCCCACTGTCTTTTTCATAGCAAAATCTCCTATATCGTTTGTGCGGTCAGTCTAACAGATGACAACCTGTTTCCAATGTTCACTTTTCCCGCTTATGCACGATAAGCGACAGATTTTGGAAAAGTGCCTAATAATGTGCGTAGGGCGTATATAAATAAATTGGGCGTTCGTCGTTCGCTACGCTCACTTCACGAGTTTTCTTTTGCTACGCAAAAACAAGAAAACTCGCGACGTCGGGCTTTCCGCACTTCCGCTTTTGCTCCATACTTACGTACGCCTTACGGCGGTGCTCCAATCCCTAACGCAAAAAGATGCCTGACAAATTAAAAAATCCCCTGTCGGAATTGGCTTTGCAGACGGCAAGTCTTTTTCTGAAAATTTTAAGGAAGGTGCCTTAAAATTCTCAGTGAGTTTTGGTCAAAAAGTCACTGAGTTTTTAAAAATTCTCACTGACTTTTAAAAAATTCTCAGTGAGAATTTTGGCTTTTACCTTAGGAAACATTTTTCTCGCTTTTCTCCCGATTTCGTGAGATTTTATTGAAAATTTAAGAGAAACATGGTATAATTTCCTTGTTGGAGAATCAGAATGGCGGAAGTACCTGTAAAAGACAAAATAGAATATACCGTTGCTCTCGTAAGCGACTTTGCAAAAAAACATTCGCTTTCCACGACACAGGCATTTAATTATCTTGACCGCTTTAATGCCATAGATTTTGTAAACCAGCATTATAACATTACGCACACGCTTCCTTTTACAGAGATTCTGGATGATCTT
>JAFSJX010000027.1 GCA_017449285.1 Treponema sp. | reverse complement strand
TAATCGTGGCATTTTTGATAATTGTTATGAACTCAAAACAATTTATGTTGCAGAAGACACAGATTGGACTACATCATCAGTTTTAAATGAAACTCTCAATATGTTCAAATCTTGCTATGCTCTCGTCGGCGGCAACGGCACAACCTACGACAGCACCCACACCGACAAAACCTACGCCCGCGTGGACAAATCGGGGGCGCCCGGCTATTTCACGGCAAAGGCAAGTTCTGGAAACATGCCTACGCCAACACCTTCTCCGAGCAGCACAGGCTTGCCCACCAGTGTCGGCACGAACGAGTTTTCGGGAAAGACTTGGACGAGCAGCCACGGCGACCTCGTGTTTACGGCTAACACGCTTACCGAAGACGACGAAATTTACCGATACAGCTACGACAGCCAGAACAAACTGCTCTATACCGTCCTTGTTTCCAAAAGTGGAATCTCAAGTGTTGATGAATACATCGCGCAGACAAAAGCGAATGGAGAAACATACACAAACGACTCGGAAGCGTATGTTCGCGCAGAAGTGCAGGCGGAGTTAGACATCGTAAATGCAGATAAGTATGAAATCAGCGGAAACACACTCACGCTTAAAAACTGCTATTTCACTGGTTTGATTCCAACGCACGCATCTTTCCATAATCATGACGCTTCAAGTGATTACAGCATTTCCCTCGGAGACAAAATATCAATTACCGATGAAACGACGGGTACAAAGTATCATATCTACCCGACCTATTCAGGCGGAACGAGCGGCACTTTCACGGGAACGCTTTTCACCAAAACGGATAAAGTCGCTGTCGGTGAAATCGCAGGCACTTACGCAACGAGCGGAACGGGATTTAGCGGCTGTACGGTGACACTGAGATTCACGAAGATTCCAAGCGCGCTTTCGGCAGTGACAACGGGAAAAGATTATCTTTTGCAGCAAGAGTCGGATTATTACTCTACGAATACCTACACGCTGAAGTGATTCGCTGGCTTGCTTTGCCTTCATGCGCTAGGTAGGGAGCGACCCGATAGGGGCAAAACCCACGAGGTGAGTTTTGAGCGAGTCTCGCCAAAATCTGTGATTTTGGCGCGGTACCCACTTTCATCTTTGCACACATTGCGCTAGGGTATGGAGCCCCGAAGTACCGCGTAGCGGTATGAGCGTGAGCGAAGGGCGGAACACCCGACCCCGCGCAAGCGGGGGAGCGCCTTCGTTCGCAAAACCTCCTGTTTTGCTCACTTCGACAGAATTTCGGCTGAATAATTCTGAATGTCGAAATTCTGTCCTTGCTTTTATCCCGCATCCGTGCGGGGCAACTTCTCAGTTCTAACTTTTCACTTTTCCTACGATGTAAAACGCAATGAATGCAAGCAAATCTGCGGCGACGATTGTTGAGCCGACGGGAGTGCCTGCGGGAACTGAGACGAGCAAGCCCGCGAGTGCGCAAACGACGCTTATGACGACCGAGCAGATTGTGACCGAGCGGAAACTTTTGAAAACGCGCATTGCCGAAAGTGCAGGGAAAATCACGAGCGCGGAAATGAGGAGCGAGCCGACTAAATTCATCGCGAGGACAATGATAACGGCGATGATGATTGCGATGACGAGATTGTAAACGCTTGCGTGAGTGCCGACAGCCTGCGCAAAGGCTTCGTCAAAGGTGACGGCAAAAATCTTGTTGTAAAAGACGATGAACGCGGCGATTACGGCGAGCGAGAGCGTGACACAAAGCCAGACTTCGCCCGGTGTGAGCGTGAGAATCGAGTACGAGCCGAAAAGCGTGGTGCAGACATCGCCCGAAAGATTGTTCGACGGCTTGAAAACATTCACGATGAGGTAGCCGAGAGCCAGCGAAGCCACAGAAATCATCGCGACGGCGGCATCTCCTTGAATTTTGGTATTTTTCCCGGTGCGGAGGAGCAGAATCGCGGCAACCACCGTGACTGGCAAGACGAGGTACATATTGTTCGTGAGGTTTAAGACGGCGGCAAGCGACATCGAGAAGGTTTCTGAGAAATTCGACGCTGAGAAAATCACCGAAATCGTGGAAGCTGCAAGCACACCAAAAGAGGCAATGGAAGCGATTCACGCCTTCTACCCGGAGCTTGAAGTTGAGAAAATGCAGGAGCAGATGGACTTCGTGCAGAGCCAGTTTGAGGCGGCTGCAAAGGGCGAAAAGAGCAGTGAGACAGTCGAGCTTACGGAAAAGGAGCTTGACATGGTCTCTGGCGGAGGACTTGGCGACTGGTTCAAGAAGAACTGGAAGACTGTTGCGGTCGTCGCGGCAATAACAGTTGGTGCGGCTTTGACTTGCGGAGTTATGGGGGCAGCGTTAGGTTCTATGGTAGGCACTATGGCTGCAATAAAAATTGGGGCAGGAATTGGAGCTGCTGTTGGCGGTGCTACAACAGGGACTCTGTTAGGAATTGGATTGACCATTGATACGGCAAAGTAAGCCGCGAAGAGAAATTACATCCTGTAATTTCTGATTCGTACTAGAATTTTCAGTTTGAAAATTCTCTCTTTGCTTATCCCCTGCATCCGTGCAGGGCAAATATTGTCAAACAAGCGATAAAATCAAGGAAAATTGCGACTGTATGAGCGTTTCTTCTGAAATAACGACAGTTACATTAGGAAATGAAGAAATCACCGTTCCTACCCCAGATTTACCTTCCAGCCCAAAAGTCCTTTTCCTTCGCTGGAAAAAACGAGGGCCACTTTGTACATGGTCTTCCCGCTGACGGCAAATCGCTGTGAGTAGCCGTTTTCGTCAATCTGGGCGAGGGCTTCTTCTGCAACTTGCTCGAATGGCTGGCCCTTATCCATTTTAAGCTCAAAGATAAAAACGCTGTCTTTTGAGGCCACAACAACATCGCTTCGGCCACAGACATTCTGCAGCTCGGAGACTACCCGCCAGCCGGTCATGCGGAACATTAAATGGGTGACAG
>JAFSJX010000026.1 GCA_017449285.1 Treponema sp. | reverse complement strand
TCGTTCCCCATGGTCAGCGGATCCAGCCCCAAAATGCCGCTGAGCCCTTTCACCGCTTCGCATACAGGTAACTTTTCCTCTTCCAGATTGATGCGGCAGCCGGATGCTTCCGCCACTTCGGTGGCAACGGTGGCCAGTCCGCCCCGGGTGATGTCGCGGATAGTATGGACTTCAACACCTGCATCCAGTACAGTTTGCACCATGTGATTCAGCGGGGCGCAGTCGCTTTGCAAAGAAGTTTCCATTTGCAGGCGCTGCGTCAGAATCGTTGCATGATGGTCACCCAACGTGCCTGTAATAATGACGGCATCTTTCGGTTTCAAATTCGCGGCAGAGATGTTGCAGACTGACGGACGCGCGCCAATGCCGGCGGTATTGATATAAAGTCCGCCGTTCCCTTCCACCACTTTTGTATCGCCGGCCACAATTTTTACGCCGGCTTCTTCAGCTGTTGCTGCCATAGAAGCAACAATCTTTTCTAACGTTTCGCTGTCCAGCCCCGTTTCCAGAATAAAAGATGCTGTAAGATATAACGGTTTGGCTCCCATGCAGGCCAGGTCGTTGACCGTTCCGCAAACAGAAAGCTTTCCGATATCTCCTCCGGGGAAAAACAGCGGTTCCACCACAAAATTATCGGAAGTGAAGACGGGTACGCCATCCAAATTTGGCAGCACCGCCGCGTCTTCCATTTTATTTAAAATATCGTTTTGAAAATGGGTAGCGAAGATGTCGTGAATCAGTTTTGATGTTTCTTCGCCGCCCGCTCCGTGACGTAATGCAATTTTCATATACACCTCATTGAATTCTGATTGCAGGGATGACATGGTTGTCGTGCTGCTCTTACAATCTTTAAATATTTTTCTACTGGCAAAAACTATTGAATTCTGATTGCAAGAATGACATAGTTCCTGTGTTACTCTTGCAACCTTTAATTATTTTTCTGTTTGCATAAAACTATACAATATTTCCCTCACGATACGTTATGCAGCAGGTTCCTTCGCTGCTAACCATACACGCGCCAACCGGATGCTCGGGTGTGCAGCGTTTGCCAAAATGAGGACACTGCGTCGGCATCGCAGCCCCTAATACAATTCTGCTGCACAGACAGCCTGCCGGAATTTTGTCTTCGTTTAAACCGCGGCTTCCTGCATCAAATTCTTTATATTTTTCTTTTATATACAAACCAGAACCCGGCAATAAACCGATTCCCCGCCAGACTGCGTCGCCGGCTTCGAAGATTTCATTAACCATCTTTTGGGCTGCCGCGTTTCCTCCCGGTTTCACAACGGATGGATATTCATTCCACAGACCGGCGTATCCCCTGCTGCTTTCCAGTACAAGACGGGTCATCGCCCGCAACAGCTGTGACTGAGAAAAGCCGCCGATGACCATGGTTTCATCAAATTCTTCCGCCAGTTTCTGAAAGGGTTCACTGCCGGTAATGACGGCCACGTGTCCCGGACACAAAAAACCGTCGATCCTGCCTTTGCGGCACAAAAACGATAAAGCCTGGGGCATGGTTTTTAAGGCCGTCAGAAATCTTATGTTTTTTATATCATTATCCGCTGCCGTTTTGATTACCGTGGCCCACACCGGCGCGGTGGTTTCAAAACCAACAGCAGCTAAAATAAACGTCGTTTCCGGTTGGGCTTTGGCTTTTGCCAACATCTCTTCCGGCGAATAGAAAAAATCCGCAGCACCGCCCTGGTCTCTGGCTTCCGCCAATGACATGTTGCTGCCCGGTACCGCCAGCATATCCCCAAAAGTCATCACCCGGCAGCCGGGAGCAAACGCATATTCCACCAGTTTATCAATGTAAGACGTGGGCGTCACGCAGACAGGACAACCCGGACCGGACACAAGCGTAATGTTTTCCGGCAACAATTGCCGCAGCCCGGTGCGGTATAATGCGGACGTATGGGTGCCGCACACTTCCATCAGTTTCAGCGGACATCCCTTATACTGTTGTAAAAAAGCTGCCAGTTCTTTTTCACGCACGGCAATCTTCTCCCGTTTTAATCTTTTTGAAATACAATCATATTACATTATAGCTTCCTAAACAAAAATCAATTCGATTTTCACTGCGATCCGTTTAAGAATCTTTAAACGGTTGCGCTTTCCAAATCCCGGAACAGCGCGATCCACTCTTTTGCTTCTTCTGTTTCCACTTTCTGGATTGCCATACCGGCATGCACCAATACATAATCACCTGGCGCCACATCTACCATGGAAATGTTCACCGGCACAACCGAACCGGTAAAATCGACGCGGGCGTGATGGTTTTCTATGGATAAAATTTTTCCCGGATATGCTACACACATAAGAACTCCCTGTACTTTCTTAAAGGAACTTGTACATCTCTTGTACAGATATAAAAACCGCCCCGGTATTTTTAATCCGAAGCGGCTATACAATAGCGGCTAAAAAATAAGCGTCAGACAGCTACAAGTTCTTCTCCTTTTTCGTCCTTGACCGAAACACTGTTTTCATACAGGTCATCGGGACCCAGATCCAACTGCTTACTCCAAACAACAGTACCGTGCGAAACATGCGCCTTGTTAAAGAATGTTAAATCCTTTAATTTTGTTGTCATAGGATGACTTAACACCCATGATGCATCATACAATTTAACTTCTCCCGTTGTAAAAGTGAGAAGCAATAAATAATTTTTTAAAACAATAACTCTCGAAACTTGTGGCATAGGAGGACGTCTATGATTATCTAATGTTGTCATTTCCTTTCACCTCCACAATACTCGTTCCACTTAGACTTGCACAATTCAATGTTAACTAAAACCCATTCTGTGGCTTCTTTTTCCTTCCTTTCAGGAATTAATTCGCCTGCAATAATATTCCCATCAAAATCAATTGAGATTTCTGTATTCTGATATCTTGCATGCACATGAGGCAAAACTATGCCGTTGCCTTCCCACAGCTTCTAAATGGATAAAATAAATGATTCCTTTATCTCTGCCGATTTCTGGCATTTTCATTTCCCCTTCAATATTAATTATACTAAAGAATTCTTAAAAGAGCAACTCGCCATCATCTTCTGCACATCAGGCATTTCTTTTAAGGAGACGCTGATTAAACAATATACCCGTAATACGCCTGCCCCAGACTGATGCCTCCGTCGCCGCAGGACACAGCTTCATTATAATAAATCTGAAAATCTCTTTCCAGCAGTTCCTTTGTACAGGTTTCCAACAGAATCCGGTTTGCGAAACAGCCCCCTGTCAGAACAACTTGTTTTACTCCCATACGTTCCGCCATGTCAATCACCATTTTGACAACTGCATAATGAAAACCCAGCGCAGCGGCACAAATATCTTTACGTTCTCTCTTTACTTGTAACAGCGCCTCCCATACGGGCGCAGGATTGTAGAGAACTTTTTCTAAATTATAATTATCCTTTCCATCCGCATTGATCGTTTCGTTGAACTTTCTATTATTGCTGTTTTTAATATCTTCGTCCGACTTGACCAATTCTTTGGTGAACGCAAGCGGAAGCGGCTTTATCTTTTCCATCAGTGCAGTTCGCGCTGCAGACTCCAACGCCATGGCGCAGCGGCCCTGATGGGAATTAAAATCCGCCAGCCCCAACAGACTGGATGCTGCATCAAACAGACGCCCCATACTGGATGTCTGAATTACATTGACATTTAACTTTAATGCTTTCTGCACTATGGCAAAACGCGGATCACTACTATGCAAACCCGCCGCCGCCAAATGACAGAGTGCTGTCTTCCACGCCTGCTGCATGGAAACATCTCCGCCTAACATGGGGATAGATTTCAGATGGCCGACCCGTGTAAAATCAGAGCCTTCACAAAGCAAAAACTCCCCGCCCCAGACCGTTCCGTCGGCGCCCAGCCCGGTGCCATCAAAACACACCGCCAGCACTTTTCCTTTCAGATGATGCTCCGCCATCACCGCTAACGCATGGGCGTGATGGTGCTGTACCTGATAAAACGGTAATCCGTTTTGTTCCGCAAACTTTTTGCCCCATTGGGTGGACGCATATCCCGGATGCAAATCCGCCACCACTGATTGCGTTTTTATATTGAGAAGCTGCATCCAGTCTGCCACAGAGTCAGCAAAAAACTGTTCTGTCTTTTCCAGCGATATATCCCCCGGAATCTCAGCCGGAAAGAATTGTCCCTCTGCTGTCAGGCAAAAGCCCGGTTCCATCTGGGCGCCCAAGGCCAAAACGTCATCTTTCGAGAATCTTTCATGGGTGGAGGCTTTCCTTTCAGATTGCTTACAATATGCCGTGAGTTTGCACTGCAAATCTGAAATGACAGTATCACAATTATTCTTATAATTCAGGATTGGAATCGGTTCCGGCATATAGCCTTTTGTGCGGCGCAACACCTGTACCCTGCCATTTATAATTCGGGTTACCGAATCGTCAGCCGGGCGCAGGATGTCCCGTTCATAGGTAAACAGTGCGGCAATGTTTGCATGCTCTTCAAAAAAACGTTGTGCTTCCTTATCTTTATAAATAATCGGCTGTCCCGTATAGTTGCAGCTGGTAACGATAAAAGGGAAGTCCACGTCCAGTTCGCTGTAAAAACCCATAGCCGGCAGGAACACGCCCACCTGGTCGGAAACGTCTGTCACGTTGTCCGCAAGAAAAGATTGAACTGGATTTGTTTCATCAGGTTCCACAATACCTTGAGACGAATTCGTTAAACCCGCTCTCTCCGTTATGGAAACTTCCAAAGAAGCATCAGCTAATTTTTCAGACAGCCAATTTTTTTTGCTTTCTCTTTTTTGCAACAACACAATCGGACGGGCTGCTGACTGCAGCAATGATTTTTCTTCTGCAGATATGCAGCAAAACTTTTCCGCCAGTGTCACATCCGTAACCATCACGGCAAAGGGTTTGGACATTCTCTTTTTCAAATCCCGCAGGCGCGTTACAACTTCTGCCCTGTCTGCACGGCAAAGAAGATTAAAACCTCCTACTGCCTTAACCATGATGATCTGGCCCTGCGCCAACAATTCGCGGGCAACAGTAATCATACTCTTATCTTGCTCCTGCCTGTTTACAGAATTGAAACCGTTACAATTGTTTTCATTATCATCAACAGAAAAATTATTTGAATCAGAATCAATCCTTGCAGAATTATTATCTGAATTTAAAAATGCTGTTTTTAAAAAATGTCCTTTACCACAATCTGATTTAAAAATATTTTTGAAACCATCTTTTACAACACATTGCAGTTGCGGTCCGCAATGGTAACAGGAAATGGTTTCCCCGTGACCACGGCGGTTCTGCATGTCGCCGTACTCTTCCGCACAGTCATCACACAACGCAAACTGATCCATGGTCGTGTTGGCACGGTCATACGGCAGCTTGCGGATAATTGTATAGCGCGGTCCGCATTGAGCACAGGAAATATAGGAATAACCCCGCCGGCGATTTTCTTTTTCTTTTAATTCCCGCAAACAGTTTTCACAAATACCGATATCCGCAGAAACAGCTTTCACTTCGTCGCTTTCCATACTTGCAACAGAAACAAAACTTTCAAATTGCTGATGCAAAACGGTTTCACATAAAAGTATTTCAACACGCACCGGCAGTTCTGCTTTATAAAGACTCTCGCATAATTGTTGTATAGCATTCGGAAGTCCTGTAGCAATTATTTCCACATGGGTTCCTGCATTGCGCACAAACCCTGTTAGTTTATTATCTTTTGCCAAACGACAAACAAGGGGACGGAAACCGACCCCCTGCACTTTTCCGTATACAATTATTGCAACAGTAACATTTTGTTTCATTTCTTGTATCACAAATTGGGGTTTATTTGCAGACTTATGCGGACAGGGAAAAGCCTGAGCAAAACATAGGAAAGGATTGCGTTATTCCATGAGATGAAATTCGCCGCCGTGGCGAGGCTGTCTGAGGGACGAAGTCCCGAGTTCCGAAGCCACAGGCGAATAAATCCATGGAATAGCAATCTTTGACGTTTTTGCGATGCCTTTCCCTGCCGAAAAATCGGCAAATAAATACATATTCAGAACCCTGCCCGTTGTTTCAGCCACGCCGCGGCTTCCGCGAAACCTTCCCCGGTCTTGCCGCTGACTTTGAACACGGGCGCCGTTTTATTGAGATGCCGGATGCCTTTCATGAAAAATTCTTCATCAAAGTCTACGTAGGGCAGCAGATCAATCTTGTTCAGCACAATAATATCCGCTTTTTCAAAGGCCAGGGGATATTTGTAAGGCTTGTCGCTTCCATCCGTCACGCTTACCTGCAGCAGC
>JAFSJX010000025.1 GCA_017449285.1 Treponema sp. | reverse complement strand
TGGAAAAACGGGTGCGCAAGAGAAGATTCCGGAATGAGCTGCTGTCCCGGAGGGCGTTGGATGCGTTTGCGCAGGTGATTGCCCGGTGTTCGGAGTTGGATTGTCGCTGATGTAAGAATTCACGGTTTAATTTTTTGTATAAACCGACGACTTTGAATATTCAAAAAATTCATTGTTGTTTTAAAAAAATAAGTTTGCTTATTTTCAAAAATCGTGGTACTATTAATTGAATCTATCTCATATTGAATCAGTATTATAGAGACTACATATCGTTATACAGGGTATGGTTTGATAGGGAGTGGATTGTTTGTCGCA
Organism: Treponema sp.; assembly: GCA_017449285.1. GTDB lineage: Bacteria > Spirochaetota > Spirochaetia > Treponematales > Treponemataceae > Treponema_D. The sequence goes on along the minus strand of JAFSJX010000025.1, from coordinate 2,188 downwards.
AGCAGAGCTGCGCAAAGAATGGGCTGAAAAATTTTATAATTATTTGTTAGTTGAAAAAAACGGTTCCAGACTGACAGGCGAGAATTATCGGAGGGATATTTCCGATTTTGAGCAGTTTATGATAGCCAAAGCTGGAACTGATTTTGCGTGGAATGAGATTCAGGTCATTCATATCCGTTCGTATCTTGCCTGGCTGAATCATGAGAATTATGCCAGACGGACCATTGCCAGAAGAATTTCTTCCCTGCGTTCCTTTTATAAATTTTTAATGAGGGAAGAGCACATAGGGCAGAATCCTTTTACCAAGGTCCGTACCCCCAAGTTGGATAAGAGGCTGCCGGTCTTTCTGGAAGAAACGGAAATCGATTCCCTTTTGGATCTGCCTGATGCCACACCGTTGGGATTGCGTGACCAGGCGGTGCTGGAAATGCTGTATGCTACTGGCTGCCGCGTGTCGGAACTGGCGGGTCTGCATCTTTCTGATGTGGATTTGAGCGGGCTCTTTGTCCTGTTGCACGGCAAAGGCAATAAAGACCGTATCGTACCCATCGGGCATACCTGCAAAGATGCGCTGCTTCGTTATTATGCCCAAAGCAGGGCTCCGTTAATGGCAAAATATCATGTGGATGAGCATCAGTATGTTTTTGTCAATAACCGGGGCGGCGTTCTGACAGACCGGAGCGTCCGCCGGATTCTGGATAAATATGTGCAGAAGCTGGCGCTGCAAAAAAATGTCAGTCCTCATACGATCCGGCATACTTTTGCAACCCACCTGCTGGAGCATGGCGCTGACTTGCGTGCCGTTCAGGAACTGTTAGGGCATGCAAGCCTGTCCACCACCCAGATATATACTCATATTACCAATGAGAGAATCAACAAAGTGTATCAGAAAAATTTCCCAAGAGCGTGAATCACAATAAGCTTTACAAATGGAGGTGCATGAATGAAATTATTGGAAAAGGCCCGTAAACTGAACCGGCTGATGCAGAACGGGGAACGTGTTAAATACAAAGAGGTTGCATTATTGCTGAAAAACCTGATTTCCAGCAATGTATATGTGATAGATGTAAACGGAACTATTTTGGGATATAGTCTGCTGGATGAATTTGAATGTGGCGTCATGCGCGATATGGTGCTGGCTGACCAGCGTTTCCCGGAAAAATATATGGAACTTGTAAGGGAAACGACGGAGACCAATTCGAATATAAGTCACAAAGAACAGATGTGCTCTTTTATTGACGATAAAAAGTGCATGTATGGGGAGAAGCGGACTACCATCGTGCCTGTTAATGGCAATGGCGAACGCATTGCAACGCTGATTCTGGCCCGTTATGACCGGGACTTTAATGACGACGATCTGTTACTGGCGGAATATGCCGCTGCCGTGATCGGCGTGGAGATTTTGCGGGAACGCGAGGTGCAGGTTCAGGAAAACGCGCGCAAAAAGGCAATGGTGCAGATTGCGTTTTCCACTCTTTCGTTTTCCGAATGGGAAGCAATCGTCAATATTCTTGCGGAACTGAAAGGTACGGAAGGTATCCTGGTTGCTTCTAAAATTGCGGACCGGGTAGGGATCACCCGTTCTGTTATCGTCAATGCCATGCGTAAATTTGAAAGCGCTAACCTGATTGAGACTAAATCGCTGGGAATGAAGGGTACTTATATTAAAGTTAAAAACGAATTCCTGCTGGAAGAGATTCGGAATCAGGATTGACGGTAGCAGTATGCGTTTGAAAACTGTCAGAGGATTAAATCGGTAAACTATGAGAAGCTTTTTCTATTTTTGGTCAGCGGTGGGCGTGCTGCTGACCGGTCTATATTGGCTGATGTACCGGCGTGGTTTTACTTTTTTAAACCACGCTTTTGTTTTGTGTTTCTTTTTGTGTTTACCGCTGCTGTTTTGCGCGGTCAATGTATGGGGACCGTCCCTTGCGATAGAACCCCGTTTATTGAGGCCGTTTGCTTTTTTGGGCGGATACTGGCTGGCGTTTTTCCATTATTCGGTTTACGCAGGAATTTTGTACATACTGCTACGGCTGGCCGGTTTGCTTGCAGGGAACGGAGCCGCCTGGCAACCTGCATATACCTTGTATGCCAAAGGGGCTTTTGTGGTTGTTATGGCAATTCTGGTTTACGGCGCCTGGAACGCGGTGCATCCCGTGGTACGGGAAGTGGAACACGATACCGG
>JAFSJX010000024.1 GCA_017449285.1 Treponema sp. | reverse complement strand
GCTTTTGTATCCGCAAAGCACCCCGAAAAATACAATCATCAGTATATCGACAAGACTGTGCTTCTTGCATCTGTCTATCCGACTGTCATTTATTGTTTCCAAAGATTCTTTCAAGTTCATACATCCACCTGAAAGGATTTTGTTACTTCTCTTAATTTTTAAATACAATACATTTTAAAGGTATTTATAATGCGGAGGCCCTGTGGCAGACTTTAAATCCTCTTTCCTCTTCATTACAAATTTGCTACAATCATTGCATGGCTATCGAACATAAATCATACTACAGCGATAAAATCCGTGCGATTGATGCAAAATTTGAGGCGCAGCGCATCGCATTTTCCCCGATGACTTTTCAGGCAGTTCGTGCGCTTCTGGAACTTGGCTTGCTACAAAAAATCAGCGATGCGGGCGACGAAGGCATTACTATTGCGCAACTTTCTGCCGACTCAGGCATCTCACTGTATGGTGTGGGCGTTCTTGCGGAAATGGCACTGGGCATGGGTATAGTCAAACTGAACAAGGCTGCCGCAGAAAAAAACGAAGAAAAACTGATTCTCGGAAAAATAGGCTGGTTCTTGCTGGAAGATGATTTGACTCGCGTTAATTTTAATTTTACAAACGACATCTGCTACAAAGGCGCGTTTAATCTTTTGGAATCCATTAAAAATGGTAAACCCGAAGGACTCAAAGTGTTTGGCGATAATTGGACGACGGTATATGAGGCTCTTTCTACGTTGCCCGACCGCGAAAAGAAAAGTTGGTTTGACTTTGACCATTTTTATTCTGACTGCGCTTTTTCCGAAGCGTTGCCGATTGTATACGCAAAAAAGCCCGCACGACTTTTTGACATCGGAGGAAACACGGCAAAATGGGCAATCGCTTCCTGTAAATTTGATTCCGATGTGCGCGTAACGATTGTGGATTTGCCCAGACAGACCGCTGTTGCCCTGCAGAACGCAAAAGAGGCGGGCTTTGCGGACAGAATCGATGCAGTGTCGGGCAATGTGCTTGACGAAAAAACAAAACTGCCCGCTGGGGCAAATGCCGTCTGGATGAGCCAGTTCTTGGACTGCTTTTCGCTTCATCAGATTACCAAAATCCTTTCCAAAATCTACAACAGCGTAGAAGCCGACACCGACATTTGGGTGATGGAGCCGCTTTGGGATATGCAGCCGTTTGAAGGCTCGGCGTATTCGTTGCAGGCAACGTCGCTCTATTTTACGTGCATCGCAAACGGCAACAGCAAGATGTACCGATACGGTGAACTGGTAGACGCGATTGAAAAGGCGGGCTTCAGCCTGATGACCGCGCATCACAATTTGGGAACGAATTTTTATTCGCTCTTGCATTTCAGGAAGAAGTAACGATTCCCGGCATTATGTTTGATAATTTGTGTATTTCTGCTTTTTCGTATTATAGGCCTCCTGTAGATTCGCCATCGGATTCTCCGAAACTTGCGTATGTAGATTCGCTTTTTAAACGCAGACTCAGCCAACTTTCGCGCATGACGATTGAAGTGGTCAACCGCGTAAAATCTGTTGCGCCAGAAGCAAAAATCGTGTTCGCATCGTTTCGCGGGGAAATTTCGCGTCAGGTCAAAATAAATCGTTCGCTGGTGGATGATTTTTCCATTCTGCCCGCGCCGTTTTCGCTTTCGGTTTTTAACACGCCGCCCGCAGTGGCAACGATTGCGCTGGAAATGAAAAACGGCTACACGGCACTCTATCCAAGCGAGCGCAGATTGTACGATGCGTTTGTGGCTGCTGCTGCTCCCGTGCTTGCGGGCAGTGAAAAGCGGGTGATTTTTGTCTACAGCGACGAGCAGATTCCCGCGGAGTACAAAACTGTTTTGCGCGAGGAAGAAAAATCGTTCTTTCCGTTTGCATTTGCGGCGGTTCTTTCTGCGGAAAAAGTGACAGAAGGTATTCCTGTTCCTCAAAATGTGGCAGATGTCACTCCCGAATCATTTTTGGATTATCTGCTTGCGCATGGAACACCAAACGAAGAAACGGAGACGGCACAATGAGCGAACAATGTACGCAGAGCGAAAACCTGTCTTCCACGCAGAACCAAATGGCGCGGCCCACAGAATCAACGGAATCATCACAGTCAGTTCAGCCTATCAATGAAGACTTGGACGCAATGATTGAGCCGAAACTGTTTGAAAACCCGCCGCCCGTGCGTAATTATCCAGTGTACTGGTGGCGTGTGCTTGTCAAATTGTTCTCATTTTTTATCTTCGGACTGGGGTCAGCACTTATTTCCGTCATTGCTTTTCCTGTGATGAAATTGCTCTTTCCGCATCCAAAAAAATTCCGCACGGCAGGGCATCGGTTCATCTCGTATATGTTCCGTTTTTTCATCTGCGTGATGACCGTTATCGGTTGCTCATACCTGACCACACCAGACAAAAAGAAATTCCGCCAGTTAAAGTCAAAGGTCATCGTGGCAAATCATCCGTCAATTCTGGACGTGGTTATGCTGATTTCTCTTATTCCCAATGCTGACTGCATCGTAAATGCCTATTTGAGCGGAAGAAATATCCTGCATCTTATCGTCTGCCAGCTTTACATTCCCACATCGCTTAGTCACGAAGAAATCATGCAGAGATGCGCGGAAAGTTTGCGTGAAGGAAACTGCATCATCATCTTCCCCGAAGGAACGCGCAGTCTGCCTGGCGGTCAGCATCCGTACAAAAAAGGAGCGGCTCGCATTGCGCTGATGTCGGGGTGTCCTATTGTGCCTGTATATATGGGCGGAAATGACAAACGTGGCTTACGAAAACATGACCCATGGCTGACTTATAATACGCGCAATATGTGGCATTATGCCGCCTACATGAAAGATGAGATTTTCCCTGAGCCATACAAGAATTTGCCCGAACCCGCCGCCGCCAAACGAATGACACAAGCCATCCACGAGGTGTTATGCGATGAGGCGAATATGGACTACATAGAATTGTACTAATATCTGAATTCCGAAAGCGCGCTTAAATCGATGGTCGTATCGCTGAACAGACCGCTGAAAACAGGGGGTTTTGCAGGAGCAGGATTGTTCTTTTTGGACGCGGAATCCACTTTTTTTGCGGCGGGCTTTTGTGCTGACTGCGAAATCTCTTTTTGCACCGAAGTATTCTGTACCTGCGCGCTCTGAGCCTGATTTCCTTCGGCCAGCCGTGACTGTTCCGCCGCATCATCAATTTCGTTTACCAGATGTCGCTTCAGTGTGTTGAGTATAATACTCGACATAACCGAAGAAAAACCAAACCGCTCTGCCTGTTGCTCGACCAGCGTAATCGTTTCGTTGGTGGAAAGACCTTTTCGTCGCGAAGCCCAGTCGCAGAGCATTTCCATAATGTCAAGCAAATCCATTTCGGAGATAAATCCCGCATAATGCTCAGGATGATGAGGATTGTTCTTGTAATGATGCTCCAGAATTGGTTTGTACCGTTCCAGTTTGTCAAAATACTCCGGAGTACCATAAGGATAGTACGGCTCGTTATCCATTGCCTCAAAACCCGATTTTTCAGGTTCTTCCAATTTGGATTTGTCATGATTCTCACATCGATCCAAAAGCAAGCGAATAAGTTTGTACATTAATTGTTGTACGCGGTGAATATGCTGTCTTGTTTCTTGCTCTGTGGTAGACATATTTTTTATGCTTCACGCTCCGTTACGATGATGTGCAAATCTTTCAGTTGCTGGTCATCTACAGGCGAAGGACATTCGTCCATAGGAGATGCCGCCAGATTGTTCTTGGGGAAGGCGATGACCTCGTGGATGGAGTCTTCGTGGCACATGAGCATGATAAGGCGGTCAAGACCTGGTGCGATTCCTCCGTGGGGCGGCGCTCCGAACTTGAATGCCTGTACCAAAAAGCCGAATGCCTTTTCTGCCCTTTCCTGACTGTAGCCCACGATTTTGAAGATGCGCTGCTGCAAAGCCGGGTCGTTGATACGCATACTGCCAGAGGCAAGTTCGTAGCCGTTCAGTACCAAATCGTACAAATCGCCTTTGACGGCACCAGGGTCGCTTTCCAGCGTGTCCCAGTATTTTTTCTGGGGAAGGGTGAACATGTGGTGTTCTGTTTCCCAGTGATTTTCGTCTTCGTTCCATGCAAAATACGGGAAGTCGATAATCCATGCAAAGTGGAACACATCCTTGGGGTCGTAGAGATTGAGGTCTTTTCCCAATTGCTTGCGGACTGCACCCAAAGCGACACAGGCAGTCTGCCATTTTTCATCGCTTACGAAAAGAAGCAGGTCGTTCTTTTCCGCGCCCAGTTTGGAGCAGATTTCGCTTTCCTTGCCCGCAAAGAATTTGCTGATGCCGCCTTCAAAGACTCCGTTTGCGTCCACCTTCATCCAAGCAAGACCTTTCGCATGGTTGATTTTGGCAACGCTTTCCAAGGCCTCAATCATCTTGCGGCTGTATTTGTCCGCCACGTTTTTGACAACGAGGGCTTTTAAGCCGCTGCGCTTATGGCGTTCGATAGACTTGTCTGCGTTAGCCGCGCCCGCCTTGAATGCGTTAAAGTCGCTAAGGTCAGCCATAAATGCCGCGTCCTGCATTTTGAGGTCAAAGCGCAAATCGGGCTTGTCACTTCCGTAGAGGTCAAAGGCATCGTCCCATGCAAGACGGTCAAAGTGCACGGGCAAATCGTAATTCAGCGTCTTTTTGAAGACATAGCCCATCATACCCTCTGTGGTCTCCAGCACTTCCTCGCGATTGGTAAAGGAAAGTTCCATATCAATCTGCGTGAATTCCGGCTGGCGGTCGCCACGGGCATCTTCATCACGGTAGCAGCGCGCAATCTGAAAATATTTGTCAAAGCCGCTTACCATGAGCAACTGCTTGTACAACTGGGGGCTTTGCGGAAGCGAATAGAATTTTCCGGGGTGGACGCGGCTGGGCACAAGGTAGTCGCGCGCGCCTTCGGGAGTTGATTTGATGAAAGTAGGCGTTTCAATTTCAAGGAAACCTTTTTGCGTAAGGTATTCGCGCACGGCAAATGTCACCTGACTTCTCAGAATGATGTGCTGTTGCATGGGGTCACGGCGCAGGTCAAGATAGCGGTACTTCAGGCGCAGGTCTTCGTTGGGCAGAACAATCGTTCCGTCCTTCTGGCGCACTTCTTCAATGGAAAAGGGGAGTTCCTGCGAAGTGGTAAAGATTTCGATGTCTTTTGCTTCCACTTCGATTTCGCCGGTCGCCATGTCCTTGTTTATGTCTTTTTCGCTGCGGGCGGCAACCACACCTTCCACCGCGATACAATACTCGCTTTTCAGGCTGGAGGCGATTTTCTTCAGTTCATCGGTTGCTCCGTCACCTACCATCACCTGCGTAATGCCATAGCGGTCACGCAACCGTATAAAAACAATGCCGCCCAAATCGCGGGTACGGCTTACCCATCCGTTCAATACAACTGTCTTACCAACATCGCCCTTGCGCAAATCGCCGCAAGTAACGGTACGCTTTGTGTTTTCCATAATATGATTATTTTAATGTGTTGCAGGGATTTGGGCAAGAAGAAAAAAAGACTGAAAAGAATCTAGCTTTCTTTTACAAACTCTTCTATCTTACATTCATGCGTTTTCGTTTCCTCATCATAGTTCACGCCGATGAACAAAAGATTTCCAATATAATTTTCGAGCGAGGCGAAATATTTCTTTTCTTTGATTTGGTTGAGTGCGGTATCGGTGCTGCCGTTTCGCTTGAGTTCGATTATCATAGCGGGAATATTCGGCACAAACGGGATAAATACGACATCTGCAAAGCCCTTGCCTGTGGTCATTTCCTTGATAACTGTGTATTCGTTGAGCGCATAAATGTAAGAAAGATAAATCGCGCTCTGCAAAGCGTCCTCATTGTTGTAGCTTCGGTTACTTGTGACATGGATGTGGCTTTCATCCAGAGATTTTGCGACGGCATCGGAGTTGAGCCGTAAAGTTTCTGCGAGCAGTTCCTTTGACGATTGGATGATTTTGTTCGTGACGGAGTAATCGCTCATGACGGAAACCGCGCTTGTCCATTCAATCTGAACTTCCTTGTTGGGAATCTGGCAGGTCTTTTCTGTCCTATCATACGAAAGATATCCCAAATGGAGAAGATAGGTGAAAACATCATCTTTTGAGCAGAAATCCGTCATCGCGTTCATAAACATCGTTACATTTACATCAACGCTTTCACCTGCAAGCATTTTTATTACATCGTCTTTTGTACCAGCAAAATTCTGTTCGATTCTTTCCTTGATTACGGTATAGGTCGAAGTCTTGCTCCAGTAGCTTTCAAACGCTTCGTTTTCAATGCACATCACGACAGAGTCAGGATTGTAAATCTCCAATCCACGCTGTTTGTAACCGTCATACCAACGGCGACATTCTTCATAATCAACATTGTATTTTTCGCAAAGTGCCTGAACTTCATCCGCCGTAAAACCAATAAACGGGGCGAGTTTTCCCGCATCAAGAATCGTGTATTCGCGGAAGTTGTTCAGTTTTGATTGAATTCGGTCGCGTACGAGTGGCAAAATTCCTGTAAGATACGCAAGCGCAATCGCCGGACGGACAGTGTTGCTCTTAAAAAGTCCGTTCAAAAAATCAAGATACTGTGTAAAAAGCGTTTGCGGAACATTTTCACGAACAAGCACATCATATTCGTCAATAATGAGGACAAACTGTTCGCCCAATGCCGCATAAACATCGATTATTGCCTGAGCAATTGCTCCTTTTTCGTTGATTGCAACGGTCGGAAACTGTGCTTTCATTTCGGAAAGAACCCTGTCTGTAAGATTGTTCAAGAGATTTTCTTTATCACGCGCAAGACGATATTCACTGTTCAGGTCAATCTGAATTACATTCAACCTGTTCAGATTCCTCTCAAAACTTGGGTCTTTTGAAATCTTGTATGGGGCAAAAAGAGCGCGGGATTCGGCACCTTTTGAAAAATAAGCGGAAAGCATGTTTCCCGCAATAGTCTTCCCGAATCGGCGCGGGCGTGAGATGCAGATGTAAGTGTTATCGGTCTCCATAAACTCATTGATGACCGAAATCATCATGGTTTTATCAACATAAATCGGTCGTTTCAATGTTCGTGCGAAATTATCGTTGTTTGGATTCAGATAGATTCCCATGCTTTGCTCCTGGAGACGATTATAGCATAGAATGAGGGGAAATGCCTATTTCATCAGAATTTTTTCGTAAAATCACTTGCAATCGTGGTTTTCAGTTCCTCTGCGATTTTGGGGAAGACCTTTTTCTGTGCCTGTGCGAGCGAAAAAATTACGTTTTTGTACAAGAAAAAAAGCAAAAAAATCGCCCCGTGGTTGCGGGGCGAACAAGTGAGCGCACAGGACGTGCGCTGAAAATCCTTACTTTGTAACTATGAACTCAACGCGGCGGTTCTTCCACCAGTGAGCTTTGTCTTCCCATGCGGCAAGGGGATTTGCTCCGCCAAGACCGAGCGCAGAAAGATTCTTTTCTTTAAGACCACGAACTTTGAGCTGTTCCTTAATGGCTTCCGCGCGGTTGCGGGAAAGCGGAATCAGTTCTTTTTCGTTTTCTTCGGCTGTGTTAGAAACATTGTTCGCGTAGCCCTGTACTTCAATCTTGATGTCCGCGCTCAATGCCAAAGTCTGGCTGGCAATGCTGTCCAAAGTTTCGGTGTTGGCAGTCTGCTGCTCAGTAGAAAGTTGCTCAAAGGTAGCGGCGTTCGGGTCAAAGTAAATTGTGTTGACGACGATTTTCCACTGCTTTTGCGGAATGATTTCTTCCATCAAAACACCAGTCTTAACGCGGGTCTCATCGGTAACAACATCTTGTCCAAGGCGGATGCGGTCACTTTCAGAAGGAACAACGGTCGTAGCAACGGTGTAACGTTCTGATGAGAACAGACGCTCGCCAGAAATTGTTGTGCCGTCCCAGTCAATTTTTGACGGAAGTTTGCCTGTGCCTTCCCAAGACTTAACCACTTCTTTCTGCTGGTCACGAACCTCAACTTTCCAACTTTCAGGGGTAGACTTCAGATTCTTTACGGTCGGCTTGATGACCAACACATCATTGTTGCCGTCGCCATCGGGTGTAAAGCCTGTCTTCGGCTCAACTTGTGTAGAGACTGTTGCCGCGGCAGGTGTTTTCTTAGAGCCGCCGAACAGATACATGCGCATACCCAGCGTCAGGCGAGGATAGGCAACCGTACCTTTCAGTTTGCTGTCGTTATACAAGAAATTATAGTCAAATCCCAGATAGGGAGCGGCACGTTCTGTTCCCGGAATGATTGCCAGTTCAACTGATGCGCGCCAGAACGGAGCAACTTCATCGCCACGCTTTACGGTAGCCATCTGGAAAATGTCGATACCACCCGCAAGTCCCGGAACGATTTCGAGCCAGTGGGGAAGTTTTGAAATGGTTGCCTGAGAGAGAACGCGGCGCAAACGGAATTCAAGGCTGTTAGAGATGAAGTTGTCCGCAGCGGGGTATTCTTTCTTTGTTCTTCCGAACCAGTCGCGAGTGGCTTCCAAACCGAACAGCCAGCCACCCCAGTTGTAACCGATGCCTGCAGAGAAACCGAATTTCGGAGTCTCGTGAATTGCATTGCTTGCGTCAAAGACGTATGCAGGGAACACAAGCGATACGCTCGGCTCAATGTAGATATGAGACGCATCAAACGGCTCATCCTTAGGAATAAATTCACCAGAATCAGGCTCTGCAAATGCTGTCGTTGCAAGGAGCGTGGCACTGATGATAGAAATGAGAATTTTTTTCATATATCTTTCCTTATGAAACAATAATGAGTATGCAGGAATGATATTCTCTAGGCTTTTTGTTGTCAATGAGATTTTTAAAGAAAAATGTCGAAAAACAAAAAAAGCCGCCCCATATTACGAGGCGACAATGCGAGCGCACATGGATGTGCGCTGAAAAGCAAAGACAAAAACGTATGTTTCTGTCGAACCTCGTTGTGCCAAGGACGACACAACGAATGTTCCTTATTTCGGGTCGTAGACAGGCTCTCTTTCAACCGTTTCTGTCGTTGCAGCCTCATCTGCCTCTGCCGCTTCTTTTGAGCTTTTGCAGCTTGTTGCAAATGCCATCACCAAAGCAAGTGTTCCCGCAAGAACAATCAATTTTGCAGTTTTCTTCATAAGAGTACCTCCAAGAATTTTCGGTCACAAAAGCAACCGAATATATATTGTCGTACATTTTGTTTCGATGTAACTGCAATTCAAACAAAAGATTGCTGCAAAAGGTAACAAAAAAAAACGGAAAAATTTTGTTTAGGCGATGATTTTCTTTACCGCGTCCACGATTTTCTGGTCTTTTGCATCGCGCAGAAAGTATTCCTTAAAATGCTCGCCTGCAAAAGAACCTTTCACCAAATCCGCATCATATTTGACCAGCCCCTCCAGAATCTCAACAAAATCCTTATAGGTGACTTTCTTTACCTCGTCCAGAATTTTTTTGTTGCGCTGCTCCGGCACGGCTCTTTCGCGGGGATACCCCTGACCCGCTGGCTCGCAGAACAATTTTTCAAAGATGTACTCCAGATTCAAATCGCCGCCCCAGCCAAAACCTTTTGCAAACGGAATGGCAATTGCGTTTCCATCGTTAATTTGCGCAAATGTGTATGCGTCAAGCGCATCTTCCACGTGACCGCAAATTACGCCGGGAAAACTGTTCAGCGCAAGCATCGCCCCTTCGCCCGTTCCGCAGCCAGTCACCACGTAGTCAGCCGCGCCAGAATTGAGCAGTGTCGCCGCAAGAATTCCGTTCTGCACATAGGTCAGCTGAGCTTTGTCGTCCGCGGCATACATTCCGTAGTTTACCACTTCAAATCCGTGTGCGTCCGCAACTTTTTTGAGCGCGTTAAAAATGACTGCATTTTTTGCAGCCTGACTGTTTTCGTTAATCAGTGCAATTTTCATATATATCTCCTAAAAATTATAATCCGTCGTCCTCACCCGCATTCAGCACGTATGTCTGGGTCATCTTGTCCAAAAAAAGCGGAATACAAGCGATGATTTTTGCGTCAACTGGCGAAGTCATAGTCTTTATTAAATCAACGAAATTCACCTTGCCAAACTGCATGTTACGCTTTACCGTCTGAACGTAGGTCACTCCCGCCACAGAAAAATTCGCCGCATAGTTGATAAGTCCGTTGTTCAAGAATCGTAATTGGTCATGGCCGAGAGTGGTCAAGAAACTCTCAGACAAAATGTGGGCAAACACCGCCCGTGCCTTTGAGTCATAATTATTTAATTCGTCAAGAAACGTCTTTTTTAGCCCGTCAAATTCAAGGTTAGACAGATGCGCCACGGAGACACCAATCGTACATAACCCCGAAAACGCCGCTCCAAAGACAGAAGAATTGAATTCCGCCATAATTATATTGTAACAGATAACCGCACAAAATGCTATGATTTTTTTATAATTTAGCCGCCGAAAAACAGATGCTCAATAAGAATCTTTGCGCCAATGCCGATTAAAAGAAGTCCGCCCAGAATCTGCGCCTTGTCGCTCAAAAGGTCGCCGGTCTTTTTCCCGATGAATACGGCAGGAAGACACAAAATTGTGGTCGTTAGCCCGATAACGAGCGCGGGATTGATTGCGCTGGCAAGCAAGGTTTCCGCATAGGTGCTGCGCATGGTCGCCGTTGCCGCAAAACTGATTCCCACGGCGAGCGCGTCAATGCTTGTGGCGATGCCCTGTACCACGAGTTCTTTAAAAGAAAGAAATTCTTTTTTGCCGCGCCGGTCATGTTCCATCGGCACACCCGAATCATTTTTTTCATCGGACGAATTTTGTCCGCTTCTCTTCGCACGGATTTCTTTTGTGGCTTCAATAATCATTCGTATGCCCAAAAATGCCAGCAGTCCGAACGCAAGCCAGTGGTCAATTGCGCTTATCCAGCGGTAAAAAAAAGATGCGCCCACATATCCAATCACAGGCATGGCAAACTGAAACGCGCCAAAGGTAAACGCAATCGTAAATGCCTTGCGGAATGTAACGTGCCTGATAACAAGTCCGTCAGAAATGCTCACGGCAAATGCGTCCATGGAAAGTGCGATTCCGATTAGAAAAATCTCAATGAGTGTCATAAAGTCTGCCGGTATCGTTCGTACAACAATACGCCCGCCGCCACGCTTACGTTCAGGCTGTCGATTTTGCCGCAGGTGGGAATGGAAACAACGCTGTCGCACTGTTCCCTAAGCAAACGGGCAATACCCGTGCCTTCACTTCCCATGACGATTGCCGTTTTTGGTGCAAACTGAACAGACTGCACGCTTTCGCCGCCCGCGTCCGCACCGTATATCCAGAAATCCGCGTTTTTTAATTGCTGTGCGGCGCGGACAAGATTTGTTACTACCGTAACAGGAACCCAGCTGCTCGCGCCTGCGCTTGCGCGGGCAATAATCTCATTATCCTCAAAATCGTTTGCGCCGCGCTTTTGGGGCATAATCACCAAATCCGCGCCGAACTGGTCACATGAACGCAAAATCGCACCTACATTGTGCGGGTCAGTTATCGAATCCAAAATAAGTACGGTTTTGTTCCCGCTGGCGGAGGTAAGCCATTGGCCAAAGTCAATCTTGTTCTGCGCCTCGGCTTTTTCGCCCTCTGCAACAAGCGCAATGCCCCGATGGTCACGCGCAACTTCGGGCAAATTCTGTACCAGCGCGTCCAACGTTCTGTCATCTGCTTCGCGCGCGGGAATTCCGGCTTTTTTTGCCAGTTCGAGAATTTTTTTTACACGAGGACCGATTTTGCTGTATTGAATCGTAAGTCCGTCTGATTTGCCCGATTCGGCGGCACGACGGACTCGTTCTTCTACGGCATGAAAACCGGTGATGATATGCTTCATACTGCCCTTATTATCTGCCGCAGCACTTCTTGTACTTTTTGCCGCTTCCGCAGGGGCAAGGGTCATTTCTTCCGATTTTTGCGCCCTCACGAACGACGGTCATCGGCTTTACGTTGCCGACAGAATACATCCAGTCGCCGTTTACTTTCTTGAAGTAGCCCGTCTCATGATGCACGTCGCGGATTCCGCCTTTGTCGGTGTAGGTCGCCTCAAATTCAACCACACCCTCATCATCATTTTCGCCGCCTTTTTCGGTATGCAGGATGCGCAGTCCGTGCCATGTGGATTTTTTGCTCCATTCTTCGGTAGCCTTGCGGTCAATCTCCGCTATTTTTTCTCCCTCTTCGCAGGAATCTATGATGAACTGAATTTCCTGTTTTACATACGAAGAATAGCGCGCCCGCATCAACGCTTCTGCGGTAGAAGCCTTTGCTTTTCCTTTGATAATCGGTTCACAACATTCGCCATACGTTTTTCCCGAACCGCAGGGACATACATCTGTATTTGCCATAATGCGCTGATTATATCACATCTTGCGCGGGTGGTTCAATCAGTCTGTTTTCCCTGCGGAACTGTTTCTGAAAATAGGAACAAAATCTTTGCAAAAAAGTAAAATTCACTGCGCTGTTGCGTGACATTGGCTGATTTGCGTGTTATACTTTAAACTGTATAATTGTCTTACTTTTTTGGAGGAGAATCGTATGAAAAAATTTTTCTCATCTTTTTTTGCAGGTATATTTGTGCTGTCTGTTTTGGCGGGGGCTGTCTCTTGTAGCGGTCTTTCTGAAAAAAATGGCTCTGTGTCGTTTTCGTTCAGCGGCAGGGCGCTTGACCAGCTGAAAAACAGTTCTGCCCGTGCGCTGTATGCGGATGGCGATACGCAGACAAATATCGCACAGCAGGCGGCAGGTGTCGTAACGGTAGAGGGAACTGCATACACGCTGTACCTGACTGCCTATACCGATGGCTCGTATGAGATAACGCTTCCTCAGGTGGGACTGGTTTCAAAAGGAACATACAGGAAAGTGAACAAATCGCTGTACGTTACAGAAGCCTCGTATCTTCCTCTTCCTGTAACGGGTACTGAGATGGTGACCGTGGATAATCCTACGGAGCAAGGCCCTATTGATGTTTCGGGCACGACGTTTACGGTCAACAGTAACGGCAATGCAATTTATTTCACCTCTATCGAAGGCAGTGGCAGTGATGACGGAGATGATGACGAAAAAGGAAACCGCTACGAATTCACTATTTCGGCAAACGGCGGTTACTCGGAGACAAGGACGATAGCGGTAACGGAAAAGTACAAGACCTACACGGTTACATTTAACGAAATCCCGGTTGGTACATCCGTTTATTTTACTGCCGATGTGTACGAATATTATACGGTAGACGGCAGTGAGAAGCGCAATCATTTGTTTACGGGCAAATCCGACACGATAACGATTGCCAGCGGCTACAATACGGCAGTGCTGGATATGGAAGATGTGTCAGAAGAACACAAAATTACCTACACCTTTGAATTCTATTTTGAAGACCCGACCGTAGCTTCTGACTACACGCTGATGGATTCTTATACCATCGGGCCTAAAACGGTTTCTGGCTGGGATGCCTATTATGATGAACTTGAGCCATATACAGAAGGCGAGAAGACTTTTGATGGCTATACCTACAAATACTTTGATTCAAACTCCGACCAGGATGATGACGGCAACTTGGTTCAGACGGTTCACTTCTATTATACAAAGAATGTTGACTGGCAGACGGTCGGCTATATAAAGAATACTCAGACTGAAGTCGTCACGCTTAAAACATACATTGGCGGATATTATATCATTGACAGTTCTTCTGGCGGACCGCGTTCAAAAGGCACATATAATGCAGATGACTTCAGTTTTACGGAACTCTTCGTTAAAGATAACGATTCCGAGCCAGACAAACTGACGACGCTTTCTTCTCCGTTTACCGTTCCTATCACTGGAAACGAAGAGACGTTTGAGTTTAAGAGTTCAACAAGCCAGGAATTTGTATTCGCTATGCCGAATATTTATGAGAGCTATGCCTATATCGTCAACGTGTATTGTCAGAAAGCGGATAAAACGGGCTACGAACTGAAAACCTCTGAAACATACGATGAGTTTGATACTTCTTTGATAAAGACTCTTGCGACCGAGCTGGCATATAATGGCTATGTCCTGAATGAAGAAAAAACCGATGAAGACCCTGTCATTGATGAAAAAAATCGCACGATAACCATGAATATGTATATGGACATGGCAGAGGTTGACCCGATGGAAAATGTATTCTTCCCTGTGGGGTATGAGAACAAGAATGTTGCGGCGTGGTATGTGAATACACAGACTTCTGGAAAAGAAACGGTTGCGGCAACGGTAACGGCATTCTATTTGTTTGATGACTATAGTTTTGTGGTGGGCGAGTATGCCGTAAAGTCCGAAGGAACAGGTGTATCTACGACCAAGAAAATCAAAGGCGCAGGAACATATAAGTTGAGTACCACTGGCGATTATTCAAACAACTCTGGTACGTTTGTGGAATCATCGGGCACTGAATACTCATTCATGATTTTGAGCGGAAATATGACGGTAGTTGCAGATGATGGTTATATTCTGGCTACCCGTATGCCGATTTCCTCTTTGCCCGTGCCGAGTGAGCCAAGCGAAACTTCATCGGCAAAAGCGGTATACACCGTCTCCGGCACGGCGGATGAGTATACGGGAGATGCCTTTGTGTTTACCGCCTATGATGATTTGACGTATGTTATTCAGTATATTCCTGCCACAGCAACGACGGAAACTTTTATCACGTTCTCAAAAGGCACTTATAAGATAAACGAAGATACGCGCACTATTTGGGAAAGCGAATATTATAACTTTAAGACCGCAGAAATGGTTGAAGTCACTGCTCCTAAGGCAACGAGCATAGATGTTTCCAGTGGCAGTTTTGATTTTACGAGCGGATACGGCGTAACGGTGCATTTTGGGGTACAGTCAGTGACTGCAATCCCCGCGTTCTTCCCCACGGGCTACAAGGCTGACAATGTTGTGGCGTGGTATTCTTGTGCTGAAAACGATGTGAGCGCAAGCAAGTACAAGACGCTCGCAATCTTCTTGTTCAATGACGGCACATTTATTTCGACTAAGCATAAGATTTCAGCAGACGGCACGATAGAGCGTGTCATTGAGCAGTCTGGTTCATATACGCTTAAAACAGCGGGCGAATACAAAAACAATACCGGCACGGCAACGATTGGTACTGAAACAACGACATATACCATCGAGAATGGCACGTTTACTCTGACGGGTGGAGAGGATTCGTTTACGCTCCAGTCTAACAGCGATATTCCTGATACGACAGACCCGACGACTGAGCCGATTACAGAAAAAACATACACATTTGCCGTCCGCTATATGTATGACACGATTGGTACGGGTATAAGCAAGCAGACGGAGGCTGAAGAAATTACCGTTACGTATACAGGCGATAGTTATGTTTCGGCGCAGACAGAATGGGTTATGAAAAAACTTGCGGAAATAAAGGAAACCTTGTCCGAGTATTATGATGCTGATAACATCTCATGGACAACGCCGACTGCTGGCGATTATCAGGTGGAATTTTGGGTTCGCTTAAAAACCGTCACCTATACCTTTGACCTTGACGGCGGTGAAACTACAACCACAAGTACAAGTACGGTGTCATTCAAGCAGAATGAGGACGGCACATATTCGATGAGCGGCAAATACAGTGTGCCGATAGCATTTGCAGAGCCGACAAAAGACAATTATATCTTCGCTGGCTGGAAAAATGTGACTGATGCGGACGCAACGTTGCCCGAAACATTCGGTCTGACGGATGCTACATTTGTGGCTCAGTGGAACAATGTTGCCACTTCTGCAATCACCGTAACGCTGGGCAAATTTGCTGATGACACCGTAAGCGAAACAATCAAACTTACCCAAGAAGATGTAACAGACGACGAAGGAAACGTAACGGGTGTAAGAATTACTGCGACCGAAGGCTTTGCTTCTTACGTATGGATTGTTGACGGCGAAGAAATTACCGGTACGACTGGTTCAGCAGTTTCTACATCAAATGTATGCGAGATTCTTGTGGAGAACTATTCTGCGGGTACACACAATCTGACGTTGACTGTTACGGTTGAAGACGATGCGAATTCTCCGTATTCCGCTACATCAACCTTTACGATAACGAAGTAAGTTCAGAAAAAAAGTTTTATTGCGGGGCATGGGCTGTATCCGTGTTCCCGCGATGCAGGCGAGGAAAAAAAGGGAGACGGTAATATGAAAAGTAAGTTGTTTTTGGTGGCTGCGGCAGCGGTTTTTGCAGGTGTGCTATTTTCTTGCGGTGATATTGCGGAAACGGGTGATTCATCGAAAACTGTCGCGGAAAGCGGAAAAGCGTATGTGTCACTGGCAGTCAACCAAAATGTTGCGAGAAATACGATTACCCCGACGCAGCTGGCGGAAGATGATGTGACCAAAATTGAGTTGCTTATAAAAGATGCTGATGGCGCAGATTACAAGTTTGCGGACGGGTCAACGGGAAAAGAATGGAAAACCGTAACGGAAACAATTACGGCTGATGACGGCTCGGAAACAAAAAAAGTGACGACCTCATTTGAGGCGATGAATGCAGACAATTCCTTTGAGATAAATATTGGCGAGTACACGTTTACGTTGAATCTGTACACCACCGATACTGCTTTCGGCGAACGTATTACTCAAACCGCCACGCTTACGAAAAAAATTGTTGGCGGCGCAAATACGCTTAGTTTTGAAACGAAATATGTAGAGACAGGAAATCTTGCCCTTACGTTTGTCATTCCGTGTGATTCGGAAGGACAGGGAAAGATTGGCAAAATTGAAGCAGGTCTTTTTACCGTAGCGAGCAATGGAAAGACTGCGTTTACCGCTACGATAGATGGAAAAACGGTTGACTACGGATTTGACGGATTTGAAGATTTCTGGGCTGACCAAGGTTTTGACACAGAGCATCTGTATACTGGGGAAGATGAATATGCAAATTACGGCACATACACTATACCGAATCTTCCCAACGGCGCGTATTACATCAAAATCCGTCTGTACGATGTGGATAAAGATTTGCCGCCGCTTAACACGATTACTGACCTTGTAAAAATCAACGGCTACAAGACCGAAAAAATTATTGCGATTGGACTTGATAACGTGAACCAGTTGTTTGAGGTATGGTTCAATCTGGAAGACGGTGCTTGGAAAAATGATGCTACCGCAGAAAAATACACCGATTATGAGCGCAACGCATACACGTTGTTTACGCTTCCGACGGCAGATGAGGTGACGCGCACGGGCTATGTGTTTGAAGGCTGGCAGGATTCTGTAAGTGGCGAACTTATCACCAAAATCGGCGCGGGCAAAGATACGGCACGCCAATATTCACTCACTGCGAAGTGGGAACCGATTACATATACAGTTGCATTTGACAAAGACGGTGATGACGTGGAAGGCGAAATGGAAACGGTTTCTGCGACGTATGATAAATCGCTCATGTTGCCAACAAACCAATTTACGCGCACAGGTTACAGTTTTGGCGGCTGGGCATTGGAAAAAGGTGCGACGGCGGCAAAATATGCGGATAACGCAGAAGTTTCAAATCTGACTGCGGACGACGGGGCAACTGTTACGCTGTATGCAATCTGGAATGAACACGGCACACATTCAATTGTGTATACATTTGTGGATGACCTTGAGAACAAAAATCCGTCTTCATTCAAAGAAACTGAAACAATCACGCTGACGACGGTTTCCAAGTCTGGCTACACGTTTGGCGGCTGGTATGAATCAGTCAAAGAAGAGGACGGAGTTACGGTTGTTACGGGCGACCCGATTACTGGCTGGGCCGCGGGCGAAAAGACGGCAAACGTCACGCTGTACGCAAAATGGACGGCGGACGGGTACAGCATCACCTACTCAGGTGTTGAGGGCGCGACAAACCCGAACACGGTGACATCATACACGATTGAGACAGAGACCATCACGCTTTCTGACGCGACAAAACCGGGCTACACGTTCGGCGGCTGGTACACGACGCTTGCG
>JAFSJX010000023.1 GCA_017449285.1 Treponema sp. | reverse complement strand
TGTGACCTGCGCATAGGGAACGCCCTTAAATGAAAGAACGCCGCTCTGCGTAACAATTCCGCGTATTTTTCCCGATTGCGTGGAAACGATTGTATTGTCAGCCACACCGACCTGTAATTTTGCAGACGAACAGGCTGAAAGAACTAGTGTCGCCGTCAGCAAAGTGATTATTATAGAAGAAAGTTGCTTTTTCATATTTTATTCCCCTTTTGTGATTTTCCTGTAGTCTTCTTCGCTCATCATCTCATACCAGGTTACGCCTGGTTTTTCGGGGTTTGTATTGATTGCGATGTGGGCGAATGTTCCGTAGAGGCTTCCGCCGTGCCAGTGGGTTGTGTCCGGGGGACAGAAAGCTACATCTCCCACATGAAGTTCTTCAACCAGACCACCCTTTATCTGATGATAGCCAGTTCCGTCTGTCACGATAAGAATCTGTCCGCCCTCGTGGCTGTGCCATGCGTTATAAATGCCTTCCGGAAAGACCACATAATGCATTCCCGGTGAGCCTGCCTCGTTTTCGCCTGTGACCACATTGGTAAGATAGACTTCTCCGTTGAATGTTTGGAACTTTACTGGCTTTTCGCCCCTGTCAAACATGAGAGACGAATCATGCTTTTTTACGCGGTCAGGATTCTCAATCATTTTGAGGCTGGCAAATTCTTCCGCCGTAATTTCTCCGCCTGCGTGGCCGTCCGCTCCGTCAGAAGGCTTCCAGTTTTTGTCGTAGACTACAATCTGCTGAAACCAGCTGTCCTTTGTGGAGCCGTGCCAGTGCCTCACTCCCGCGGGAATCTGAATAACATCGCCCTTTCTGATTATGATGGCGGGCTTTCCTTCTTCCTGATACAGGCCGACTCCACCCACTCCGATGACATACATTCCGCCGTGAACATGCCAGCCGCTCCGTGAATTTGGGGCAAAGGTGACGACATTCGTTTCTGGAAAGTTGTAGGTGTCGTCAAGAGGGATCAAGTTTTTAAGATAGGCTGTGCCCGAAAAATACGCCGACACATCTGTGCCGAAGTCAAACTGACAATCGCTCTTGTTCTGGTCGCTTGAAGCAGAAACTGTTTTTGTGCTTGTACAGCCTGTCAGACTGAGCGCAACGAGTGCGGAGAAGACCTTCATCGCGTTAAAAAAAGAAAGTGATTTCTTCATATTAAAGCCCCCTTTCCTTAAGCCATTTTTCGATGTGATCTGCAATTTCCCTGTTGTTTGTTTCCTGAAACATAAAGTGGCTGTTGCCCGTAATGCCGGCTTTTGGAAGATCTACCACTGTAGCGTCTCCTCCGTCCGCATTGTAGGCTTTTGCAAATTCAATGGCAGTGTCGCGGACATTTTTCCAGAAGCCCGTGCTCATGATGTCGGCCGGTCCGTTGTCGATGTAGTCGCCGAAGTAGATGACCATGGGGATTTTTGCCGCAAGGAACTTTTTATACTCTTCGCTTCCCACAACTGGAGTTCCGCCCGGCTCGATTGCAACGATTGCAGCCATATTCTCTGTGTCGGTCTGCCAGCCAACCCGTCCGCCCTGGGAATGAGTGATGTAGATTGCCTTTTTGCCTGTCATTTCCTTTGCGTCAGAAAGAACCTTGCTCAAGACTTCGCCGAAAAGCTTTTCGTCATAATCGCCAGTGTTTGGTGTCATCTGGCGGAAAAACTGATTCTGCGCTTCCTCTCCTTCCGGAAAAGCAGAGCCTTCGTAACGCTCTGGAGAGACAAGTCCGATTCTAAAATGTGTGTACCATGCCTGGTCTCCAGGCATATAGGATTTTCCGTCCTCGCCCCATGCGTCGATTCCGCCCGCGCTTGCCATTCGCGCCGTGTTTCCAGCGGCTCCCCGCCGAGGCTGGTCTACCAAAAATGCGGGATAGCCTTTGCGGAGGAAGATGTCGCTCCAGCCCTCGCGTCCGTCGGGCGTGGTCTGCCAGCCTGTGCGGCTCTGTCCGTAGCCGTGGAGGTAAACAATCGGATTCTTTGTTTTTCCGGCCGGAATCTGATAGAAAGTATTTGCGTGATCAATGTGGGCTGTGTTTCCAGCACGAGTCTGGTCAAGCCAGCTTTTTTCCGGCACATAGTTTCCTGCAACAGGTTCTGTT
>JAFSJX010000003.1 GCA_017449285.1 Treponema sp. | reverse complement strand
TACCGCCTGCTGCTTGACAAATCCCGCCTGAGAGTTAGTGCGCAGTTCCCCGAATGAAGTCGCCATTTTATCCATGGAAGAGTTGACCGAAGAAATGTTTCCAATCATCTGCTCAACGGCCGCGCTTGCCTGGGTGACGCCGCTTGACTGGCTCTCAATCATGCGCTCCAGAGAATCGATGTTTGACGCGATTTGGTTCACCGCACCCGCAGTCTGGTCCACGCTCGTGCGCTGTCCCTCAATCTGCTTGTGCATGCTCTCAATGTTGGCGATAATCTCGGTGATTGCGCTTGCCGTGTCCTGTGCGGTGCTTGCCATGTCATCACCAGCAACAACAAGGTCATCCTTTGAATTCTTTACGTCGGCAATGATTGCCTGTAACTTTCCGCTGAATTTATTGAATCCCGCAACGACATCACCAATTTCGTCCTGAGATTTTAGTTCAATTCGCTTGGTCAAATCGGCATCTCCGCTTGAAATGTCGTCCAGTGTTTCCTTTACGCCCTGCAAAGGTTTGAGCAGACTGCGAAGGACGAAAATGACGACCAGAACGATGCCAATCACCAGTGCGATGATGATTGGTACGATGGTGCGAATCATTTTGTTCGTTGCGTTGACTATTGCGTCACGCGGTTTTGCGGTAAAGAGCATACCCGTTACATTGCCGTCACCGTTTCTGAGAGGAACGTAAATGCTCATGT
The DNA here is from genome assembly GCA_017449285.1 of Treponema sp. GTDB lineage: Bacteria > Spirochaetota > Spirochaetia > Treponematales > Treponemataceae > Treponema_D. Next base: position 166,368 of record JAFSJX010000003.1, on the reverse strand, counting down.
ATTGAACGCCGGAGATAGTGTTTGAGCCGATGTATGTCTGACCGTTTCTCAGAACCTGATTGACGATAGTCTGATTATCCAGTCTTGTTCCGACAAAGTTTGCGCCAAGCGTGGTTGATTTTCGGACATCATCCTCAAAAATGGTACATTCAACCTTAAAGTTTGTCTTAACGTTGTTAACAAAATCTCCGTTGGTCAGGCTGTAACCGCTTACTACCACGCCAACAACTTTGCCGTTGCTCTTAATCGGGTATGAAACCAAAAGTCCGTACTCGGTGATTTCCGTTGCCTCGTATGCGTATGAAATCTGTCCTGCAAGCGCATCCTTGACTGCCTCTGACTTGGAAAGGTCTGCGCCTGTTTTTCCACCCGCTATGACGATACCGTCTTCATCGGTGACAAACAGCATATCGACATCGAGCGTTTTAAGCTGGTCGGTCGTCAATTTGTTTGCGGTCTCAAAATCATTGTTTATCAATGCTGTCGCCAGACGCGTTTTATCAGCAAGAACAAGCGTTGCGTACTGCGTCGCCTCTTTTCTGATTTCCAGCGTGTCGGTAACGCCATATTCCGTTGTCTCAAGATTCTCGGTAATCAACTCAGTGATTTCCGAAGTGCTTATTCTTACGGCGACAATGCCCAGTGCGATAGCGGAGACAACGAGTGCTGCTCCAGCAAGGATGCTTATCTTGGTAGAAAGTTTCAGGCTTTTCATACAGGCTCCCAAATGAATAGATATATCTTTCTATATTTTAAATCCAATTCCTTAAAAAAATCTTTAAAAAAAGAACAAAGTTTAATTTTTTACACACACCGAAAAAACTGTGATAAAATAGGCAAGAGGTTTTGTATGACGAAAAATGAAATTGCGAAAATGATAGACCACACGCAGTTGTCTGCCGTTGCGGTACAAGATGATATTGAAAAACTCTGTGCGGAGGCAATAAAGTACGGCTTTGCGTCAGTCTGCGTGAATCCCGTGTATGTGCCGTTTGCTGCAAAATTGCTTTTAGGAAGCGGGGTAAAAGTCTGCACGGTAATTGGTTTCCCGTTGGGCGCGGACGCTACGGAAGACAAAGCGGCACAGGCGGCGAATTCCGTGGAAAAAGGTGCGGACGAAGTGGATATGGTCATCAATCTTGGTGCGACGAAGGCAGGGCAGTTTGCAGAAGTTGAGCGCGATATTTTTTGTGTGGTGCAGGCTGCCCACACGGTCGGAAAATCCCAGCGGAAAACGGTTGTCGTAAAGGTGATTCTGGAGACCTGCTATCTGACTGATGAGGAGATTAAGGAAGTCTGCCTGTGCGCGAAGCAAGCGGGCGCAGATTTTGTCAAGACAAGCACGGGTTTTGCTACGCCGAAGGATAAGGACGGAAATGCGCTTTTTAACGGGGCGACCGTTCATGCGGTGGAAATTATGCGGAAAACGGTTGGCGACTGCATAGGCATTAAGGCAAGCGGTGGAATCCGTTCTGCACGGACTGCGCTCGATATGATTTCCGCAGGGGCGACCAGACTGGGAACTTCCAGCGGCGTAACTATCCTTGAGGATATGCGGTAGCATGGTAATGCCAGATTATCCTAGGCTTTTTTCCACAGCATACGGTTTTCGGTTATCTCGTAGGTGATTTTTCCTGCCGCATACAGGCTGGAGAGATAGGAGCGCACGGTGCTTCCAATCAATTCAAACTGGCTTACTTTGAGCGGAATATTGTTTCTGTCTGCAACGGCTTTGAGAATCTCCTCGAATGTGAGCGGTTTGGTCAGCTCATCCTCAATCATCGCCTCTGTTTCCAGTACGGCAAGCAGATTTAGTTCCACCAGCCCCTCAATTTCTGTCACCATATCGCCATGACCGGGAACGTAGAAGTCCGCTTTGATTTCCTTGATTTTCAGGAGAGACTGCTTAAACTGTTGCTCGTTGAACAAATACTGAATCCAATAGCGTTTGATAATGTTTCGTCCCGAGATGCCGTCTGCCAGAAATGCGACCTGTTTTCCGTCAGTTTTGTCGCTTACAATCATTGCCGCCATGTCGATGTAATGACCGGGAAGTGATACGGGGGTAACGGAAAGCGTTTCGCTCAGGTCAAAACGGATTGCTTCGGTCAGAATGTGGTCAACCGTGCAAGGGTCAGCCTTGAGGTATTTGGATTCGATGTCTTTTATCGGAGAGCCGCCGTAGACTAATGCGGACTGCAAGATGGGAAGTTCCATCAGAACGCTCTCTCCTTTTGTCGCCCAAATCTGACAGCCGGTACGTTCCTGCAAAAAAACGTTTCCCCCGCAGTGGTCGGCATGGGAGTGCGTGTTGATGATGGCGACCAGTTCCAGATTGTCGTAGATGGCTTGCAATGTCTCATACATGAACTTGGTCAGCGCAATTGTATTTGGCGTGTCTATCAGCCAGAGCCGTGTTTTTTCTCCCTGTTTTTCCGTGATGATGCCAATATTCGTCGCACCGATAAAATAACCGATGTGAGATGTAAGTGGTACGTATTCCAAGCCTGTCGTTGTCATAGGAACAGTATAGCGGATATGCGGAATTTTTTCCACAGATTGCGCGAATTATGCTACAATCGTTTGTATGAATGCGGTGTTTTACAGCGTGAGTGCCGGGGCAGGAAATCCCGAATTGCTGACGGTGCAGGCGGTGCGGGTGCTGAATGCGTGTGAGGTAATTTGTTTTCCAAAGACTGCGGGAGACGGTGGGGAATCTCATCACATTGCTTATGACGCGGTGAGCGAAGCGGTTGACTTAAAAACGAAGGACGTGCGTTTTTTTCAGATTCCGATGACACGGGATAGGACGGTGGTGTGTGCCGAATATGAGCGCATTTCCCGTGAGTGTGCGGAATTAGTGCGCGGCGGAAATTCTGTCGCTTTTGTCTCAATCGGAGATGTGTCGCTCTATGCTACGGGAAGCCATATTGCGGAGCGTGTGCAATCGCTTGGATGTGAGGTGCGGTTTGTGGCGGGGGTCACATCATTTTCTGTGGCGGCGTGTGCGGGTGCGATTTCCCTTGCGCAGCGTGATGAGATGGTGACGATTATTCCTGCGGATGCTTTCTATATAGAAAAAAAACTGAAATCAGCATTGTGCGCGGACGGCACGAAGATTCTGATGAAAATGGGGCGGCATTTACGCGAAATTATTGCCTTGATTGGCGAATGTGATTTGCTTGGGCGGACAGTTTTGGTTCAGAAAGCGAGTTTGCCCGATGAGCGTGTTTTTCGTGGGGAAGCAATCCGGCAGATGAGGGAAGAGGCGTTTGACGCCGCATATCTTTCGGTCATTATTGTGCGGGGGAATAGGACATGATTTATTTTGTGGGCGCGGGAAGCGGCGCGGCGGATTTGATTACGGTACGGGGCGCACGGCTTTTGGAAAACGCGGATGTAGTAGTGTGGGCGGGAAGCCTTGTGAACAAGGAATTGCTTTCTTATTGCAAATCAGAATGCGAAATCTATGACAGCGCGAAGATGACGCTTGAAGAAACGGATGCCATTTTGCAGAAAGCCGCCCGTGAAGGAAAAATTTGCGTTCGTCTGCATACGGGAGACCCTTCGATTTTTGGCGCAATCCGTGAGCAGATGGCTTTGTTGGACGCGGCGGATATTTCGTATGAGGTTGTGCCAGGCGTTTCGTCAATGTTTGCGGCGGCATCTTCGTTAAAACGTGAACTGACCGTTCCTGAAATAAGCCAGACCGTTATCATAAGCCGTATGGAAGGCAGAACACCTGTGCCAGAGCGCGAAAAGATTCGCTTTCTAGCAGAACACGGCGCGACGATGGTGCTTTTTTTGTCGAGCGGAATGTTGCCTGAACTGACAGCGGAACTGCTTTCGGGCGGCGCATACACGGAACGGACTCCCTGCGCGGTGGTATATAAGGCAAGTTGGCAAGACGAAAAAATAGTACGAGGCACATTGGCAGACATCGCAGGGAAGACGGCGGAGGCAGGAATTACCAAAACTGCGCTCGTCCTTGTAGGCGATTTCCTTGGTGACCGCTACGAACTGAGCCGCCTGTACGACAAACAGTTTTCTACGAAATACCGAAAAGGCAACCTGTGCGTTGAAGAACTCACTGTTGACTACGTTGCTATCGTCTGCTTTACCGAGCGCGGTGCGAAGTTGGCAGAAAGAATTGCGCTGTCATTCCCGAATTTGTCGCATTTGTTCCGCTGTTTTGGTGAAGGTCATCTGCCGTTAGAAAAATTTTGCGAAGAGCAGTTTTCCTGTGCGCACGGCGGGAAGCGTGTCCTTTTGGTATTTGTGGGTGCGGCGGGTATTGCGGTGCGGGCAGTCAGTCCGTTTGTCAAAAGCAAAGCAGAAGATCCCGCCGTGGTGTGTGCGGACGAAAGCGGACGCTTTGTGATTTCTTTATTAAGCGGGCATTTGGGCGGGGCAAATGACGCTGCGAAGGCGATTGCATCTGTACTGGGGGCAATTCCCGTGGTGACGACGGCGACTGACGGACGTGGCACATGGGCGATTGACAACTGGGCAAAAAAACACGGCTGGCACATTCCCGATTTAGCTACTGCAAAAAAAATTACTGCCGCAGTCCTTGCGAAAAAAAAGCCGCTTTGTGTGGGAATCGGTTGCAAACAGGGAACGGATAGCCATGTTCTTTCGGAATTTGTCCGCGCTATTTTTTCAGAATACGATTTGGATTTGCATCTTGTGGGAGCGGTGGCGAGCATCTGCCTAAAAAAAGATGAGAAGGCGGTGTGTGATTTTGCCTCAGAACTTGGCGTACCATTTATTACATTCACTGCGGATGAACTGAATACAGCAGATGCTGGAACGTCCAGTTTTTCTTCGTCAGACTTTGTGCGTGAGACGACGGGTGTTGACTGCGTATGCGAGCGAGCGGCGGTTCTTGCAGGAAATACGACTGCGGACTGGTTGCTTTTGCGGAAGACAGCGCGTAATGGAATGACGATTGCGGCTTCTATCTCCCCAATTGCGTATTCTTCTTTTTTACGGTATACTAATTAAATTATGGCAGATACACATTTTACACCCGCTCTTGCACCCATCCGTATGGGAATCGATGTTGGTTCTACAACCGTAAAAGTTGTCGCATTGGACGATGACGGCACTTTTTTGTTTTCCGCATACGAGCGGCATCGTGCTGACATCCGAAACACGATTATCACAGTGGTAAGCCGTGCTTTTGACGAACTTGAAAAGAAACTCCCTGAGGGCGACAAGCGCAGAATCAGCGCAAAGGTAACTGGTTCTGGCGGTCTTTCTGTCTCTCAGTGGCTCAACATTCCCTTTATACAGGAAGTCGTTGCCGCTACCACCGCCGTAAAGAAACTGATTCCCCGCACCGATGTGGTCATTGAACTTGGCGGCGAGGACGCAAAAATCACCTATTTTACCGGCGGCGTTGACCAGCGCATGAACGGAACCTGTGCGGGCGGTACGGGAGCCTTTATTGACCAGATGGCGGCTCTTTTGGAAACCGATGCGCCGGGCTTGAATAAACTTGCCGCTGGATGCACGACAATCTATCCGATTGCGGCGCGCTGTGGTGTGTTTGCAAAGACTGACGTGCAGCCGCTCATCAACGAGGGCGCGCGGAGGGAAGACATTGCCGCGTCTATTTTTCAGGCGGTGGTGAACCAGACTATTGGCGGTCTTGCCTGCGGTAAGCCGATTCGCGGAAACGTGGCCTTTTTGGGAGGCCCGCTGCACTTTTTGGATCAGTTGCGCCAGCGTTTTATTGAGACTCTGCACCTGGAGGGGGACGCGATTATTGTTCCCGAAAACTCACAGTTGTTTGTGGCGGCGGGCTCTGCCTTGAATGCGGACACCAAACATTCCGTGATTACAGGACAGAAGCAGCCCGAATATCCCACAATCGCTGAATTCAGGGAAAATCTGAAAAATCTTGTTGGCGCGGAAATGCAGGAAGTCCAGCGTCTGGAGCCCTTGTTTAAGGATCAGACGGATTTGGACGAATTCAAGGCCCGCCATGCAAAGGAAGTGACGGAAACGGCATCTCTTGAGGAAGCGTCTGGGCCGCTCTTTTTGGGTCTGGACGCGGGCTCAACGACGACAAAAGCGGTACTGGTTGACCAGAAAGGCCGCATCCTCTGGCGTTTCTATGACATGAATGCGGGTAATCCCGTTGATTTGGCCGTGCGCGTCCTCAAAGACTTGTACAAAATCCTGCCAAAACATGCCTACATCGCCCGTTCAGTTTCCACAGGCTATGGCGAGGCTTTGTTTCAGGCGGCTCTGGGCGTGGATGCGGGCGAAGTTGAGACGATTACCCATTACCGCGCCGCGGATTTCTTTGTGCCCGGTGTGGAGTTCCTGCTGGATATTGGCGGACAGGACATGAAGTGCCTGCGCATGAAGGACGGCGCGATTGTCTCCATTCAGCTGAACGAAGCCTGTTCATCGGGTTGTGGCTCATTTCTTTCGCAGTTTGCCAATTCGATGAACCTCGACATCAAGGAATTCAGCAGAATTGCCCTTTTGGCGGAAAAACCAGTTGACTTGGGAAGCCGCTGTACGGTTTTCATGAACAGCCGCGTAAAGCAGGCGCAGAAAGAGGGGGCGACCATTGCCGACATCTCGGCGGGACTTTCCTATTCAGTCATCAAAAATGCCCTCTTTAAGGTCATAAAACTGCGCAATGCAAGCGAAATCGGCACAAAGGTTGTGGTGCAGGGCGGCACATTCTATAACGATGCCGTCTTGCGTGCCTTTGAGAAAATTGCGGGCGTACATGTCTACCGTCCTGATGTGGCGGGGCTGATGGGCGCATACGGTGCGGCCTTGATTGCCTACGACCAGTGGCGCGATTTGACTGCCCCCAAGCCGGGAGAAGAGGTTGGTTTTGTGCCGCCGGTCATTCATTCTGGCATTGCGACCCCTGAGCAACTGGACAATTTCCATGTGGATTTGGAACTGCGCCGCTGCGGTGGCTGTCAGAACAACTGTCTTCTGACCATAAACACCTTTACCACAAACAGCGATGACGGCACGGACGGCAGGAGAGTCAGGACATTTGTTACGGGTAACCGCTGTGAGCGTGGTGCTGAGCGTGCCGCAGGTGGAAACACGGTGATGGACGCAGGAAACGCAAAATCAAGCGGCGCAACCGATGAGAACAAGAATCTTCCCAATCTCTTCAAGTGGAAGTACGACAGGCTTTTCAGTTACAAGCCGCTGGCTCTTTCTGAAGCCCCCATGGGTGAGGTGGGCATTCCCCGCGTCCTCAATATGTATGAAAACTATCCGATGTGGTTTACCTTCTTTACAAAACTTGGTTTCCGCGTGCGTCTGTCTCCCCGCTCAACGCGCAATGTCTTTGAGTCAGGATTGGAGACCATTCCATCGGAGTCGGTCTGCTATCCTGCAAAAATCAGCCACGGACACATCACGCATCTTTTGAAGGTGGGCTGCAAATTCATTTTCTATCCCTGCGCTCCCTATGAGCAGATTGAAGACGCTGGCTCGGACAACCACTACAACTGTCCGATTGTCACCAGTTATTCCGAGGTCTTGAAAAACAATGTGGACGCTCTCAGACAGGACTCGTCGGTGCTCTTCATGAATCCCTTCCTGCCCATTGAGAACAAGGAGCGTCTTGCGGAAAGACTCTACGAGGAACTTTCTCCCCATTTTAAACTGACCCGTGAGCAGATTGCCGAGGCAGTGGAAGCGGGCTGGCAGGAACAGGCGAAGTTCCGCAAGGAAGTCCAGCAGGCGGGCGAAGAGGCTCTGGAAGAAATGATTCTGCGCGGGGCAAACGGCATCGTTCTTTCTGGACGACCCTATCACCTTGACCTGGAGATTAACCACGGCATTCCTGAAATGATTAACGGTCTGGGGCTTGCGGTCTTTACCGAAGAGTCTGTGGCTCATTTGGGCAAGGTGGAACGTCCGCTTCGCATTGTTGACCAGTGGACATACCACAGCCGTTTGTATCGGGCGGGCTCATTTGTGACGGGTATGCCAAACCTTGAGCTGGTGCAACTTACTTCGTTCGGTTGTGGTCTGGATGCCATTTCCTCCGACCAGGTGGACGAAATCATGAAGGCAAAGGGCCGCATGTACACGCTGATTAAAATTGACGAGGGCTCAAATCTGGGTGCTGTCCGTATCCGCATCCGTTCGCTCATTGCGGCCGTAAAGGAACGCCAGCGCAACAGGAAGAAACTTCCCGCAAAGTCTTCGGCCTATCACAGAAAGCCCTTTGAAAAAGAATTCAAATATACGCATACCATTCTTGCTCCCCAGATGAGCCCGATTCACATGCGTCTGCATCAGAAAGTCTTTGAATACGAGGGCTATAAGATTGAATTCCTGCCAGAAGTGGACAAGGCTGCCGTGGATGTGGGCTTAAAGTACGTCAACAACGATGCCTGCTATCCTGCAATCCTTGTTACCGGGCAGTTGATGGCGGCTCTGGAAAGCGGAAAATACGACATCAACCATGTAAGCCTTGCAATCATTCAGACTGGTGGCGGCTGCCGTATGACAAACTATATTGGCTTTATCCGCCGTGCGCTGAACGATGCGGGCTGGGGACATGTGCCAGTCATCTCCCTGTCTGCCCAAGGCTTGGAAAACAACCCCGGCTTTAAGTTGACCTTCTCCCTTGGCAAGGGCATCGTCATGGCGTTCATTCTGGGCGACCTCCTGATTCATGTGCTCTACCGTACACGTCCCTACGAAAAAGTGCCGGGAAGTGCAAACGCCCTCTACGAAAAGTGGAATGAAATTATCGGGCGGGAACTCAAGAACATGTCGCTCCATACCTACCACAAGATTGTGCGCGGCGTGGTGCGTGACTTTGACAATCTTGAACTGCTGCCTGTCAAAAAGCCGCGCGTGGCAATCGTCGGAGAAATCCTCGTAAAACTGCACCCCACGGCAAACAACAATCTTGTTGAGACCATTGAGGAAGAGGGTGCGGAATGCGTGCAGCCGGGCTTCATCGACTTTTTGCTCTACAACTTCTCCGACAACATCTTTAAGCACAAGAATCTTGCCGTTCCCAAGAGTGGCGAGCGCATAGCCCGCCTGTTGATTTGGATGACAGAGAAATTCCGCGGTTACGTGACAAAGACGCTCAAAAAGAGCAAGCGTTTTACCGCCCCCACGTCAATCTACGAAAAGATGGACTATGCAAAGGACATCATTTCTCTGGGCAACGTGACTGGAGAGGGCTGGTTCCTGACGGGCGAGGTTGTGGACTTGATTCACGAGGGTGTAAAAACCTTTGCCTGTGTACAGCCCTTTGCCTGTATGCCCAATCATGTCTGCGGACGTGGCGTGATAAAGGAATTGCGCCACCGCTACCCTGAGGCAAATATTTCTGCAATCGACTACGACCCCGGCTCCAGCGAAGTAAACCAGTTGAACCGCCTGAAGTTGCTGCTTGCAAATGCTCCCTACGGAAAGCATCCCGATGAAGATGAGCGCGGCTTGATTTACGGAAAACGCCCCCTCAACTACGAGGAAGTGGAGGAAAGGGAAAAGGCTGTGCAGGAAGACCTGCGTAAGGAAGCATGATACGAGAGGAATAAGCCATGAAAAAGACGAAGATGAAACGAATTGCAATCGGGATGCTTTTATTGCTGTTGTCTTGCAGGGTATTCGCGCAGTCTGCCGCAAAAGGACTCGTTGACCAGTCATTCTTGAATGATTTTGTCCGCAAGAATTGGACGACTTCGGACGGTCTTCCTGGTATGACGATTACTGCGCTCATGCAGGATCAAAAAGGCTATATTTGGCTCGGCACGTATGATGGGCTTGTGCGCTTCGATGGTGTGGAATTCACTACGTTTAATCTTATGGTTGACGAAAAATACGCCTTTTCTTCGGTGCGCTCCATTTTTCAGGATTCAGAAGAAAACCTGTGGGTCGGTCACAATGATGAGGGCGTAAGTTGCTTTAAGGCGGACGGTTCTGTCAGCAGGTATACCACAGAAAATGGCATCCCGCAAAATTCAGTGAGGGCAATCTGCGAAGACCATGACCACAATATCTGGCTGGGAACGGCATCCGGCTTGTGCTATCTGACTCCTTCGCACGAAATTGTTATTCCGCATGGGCTGAAAGAACTGGGGCAGGAGACGATTCAGGTCTCAAAATTGTACTGCGACACGGCGGGCAGAATTTGGATAACGACAGCAATTTCTGGTGACCTTTTTGTGTGGTCAAACAAGTCAATCGAACGCTTTACGGGCATCACAAAAATCGCAAATCCATCGGTAAACGAAGTCCGGCAGGACAAAAGCGGTGCATTCTGGTTCGGCGTAGCCCCTCATTTTGCGGTCAAAATCAAAGGCACGGAAGAAACCCTGTTTGATATTTCACATGACCATCTGGAAGGTACGGTAGTCAACGGAATCATTCAGGACTCATCGGGAAACTATTGGTTTGCGTCTGATTCAGGACTGACTGTCATTCACAATGGGCTGTATACGTACTATGACAAGCGCAACGGTATAGCCGATGACTACATCAACGAAGTTTTCCAAGACAGGGAAGGAAATATCTGGCTTGCGTACAACCGTGGTGGCATAGAAAAACTGAGTCAGGGAAAATTCCGCACGATTCCTACGCCAACAACGATAAATGCCATCTGCGAGGATAAAACACGTGGGGTCACATGGCTGGGTGCAGATGACGGAATGTATTGCTATAAAGACAATAGGCTTATCGAAAATGAAATTACCGCTTTGTTCAAAGGCTCTCGAATTCGTCATGTTTCTATGACTGTTGATAATGAGCTGCTTATTTCGGCATATTCAGGAATAAGTCAGATACGAATCACAGAGGACGGCACAGTGACCAAATGGGAGACTGCGGACGGACTTGTCGGTTCAAAATGTCGCGTTGCTATCAAGACGACTGACGGAGATTATTATTTTGGCACAACGCAGGGGCTGACCATTGTTTCTCACGAAGACGGAAGTCTTTCTTCAATTACGCGCGCAGAAGGTTTTGAGAATGAATTCATTATGTGCTTGTATGAAGATTCGGACGGCAGCATTTGGGTCGGTACGGACGGCGGTGGCGTGTATGTTCTCAAGGATAAGCAGATTATACGCCATTACACGACAGAGCAGGGGCTGGTGGGAAACGTCATCTTTAAAATTACGAGTATTGACGATACGATTTGGATTGGCACTGGCATGGGGCTTTCAAAATATCTTCCCAAGACTGATTCATTTTTTAATTTTGACACATCGGTAGGATTGTGTTCTGGTGGCATTTTCCAGATAATCTGTGACTATACGCTGACCGCATGGATGACTACGAACAAAGGCATTGTTTCCGCAGATTACGATGATATGCTTGCAGTTGCCGCAGGAATAAAGAAAAAACTTTCGATTAAGACTTACGGTGATTCTGACGGCTTGATTACGGGCGGCGTTACGTCAACATCACTTTCCATGAAAGATGCTCGCGGACGCGTTTGGTTTACGCTTGTGGATGGATTTGCGATTTATGACCCCGTAAAATCTGGGAAAAATAAAATTGCGCCGCACATTGAGATTCAGGAATATACGGTAGACAACGGCAAATACGAGTATCATGGTGAAACAATTGTCCTGCCACCGTCTGCAAAACGTCTCTCAATCAAGTATACGGGGCTGAGTTTTATTTCTTCGGATAGTATGCGCTTTAGTTTTAAGCTCGATGGCTTTGAGGATGACTATTCTGATTGGTCGGGTACAAGACTTGTCTCATATACGAACCTAAAACCGGGTACGTATAAATTTACCGTCATGTCGCAAAATAGCGATGAGGTTTCCAGCGAGCCTTCCGCACCCGTTGTCATCATCAAAAAACCGTACATCTGGCAACGTCCGTGGTTCTGGTGTGTGCTTGCCCTGATTGTGGTTGCCCTGGTCGTCAGAAAAATTCACAAGATGCGCCGCTATCAGATTGAATTGGAGAAAAAAGTTGAGGAGCGCACCCACGAACTGAAAATTGCGAACGAAAAGGCGGAGAATCTTTTGCTGAACATTCTGCCACAGGAAGTTGCGGACGAACTGACAGAGCATCCAGACCGCACGATAGCGCAGAAATTCCCGAACGTAACGGTATTGTTTACCGATATTGTGGGCTTTACGAAAATGAGCGGCGGCATGAGCGCGGAAGAGGTCGTCACTTTGCTGAACAAGATGATTTCGCTGTTTGATGAGCGGGCGAAGCGTGAGGGCATTGAAAAAATTAAGACGATTGGGGATGCGTATATGGCGGCCTGCGGACTTACCGAAGAGGCTGACAATGACAGCGCGCTAAAGATGGTACGTTTTGCGCAGGGAGTGCTGGACGATGTGCGCGTCTTTAACGAAAATTCACCTGTAAAAGTGCAAATCCGCGTGGGCATCAACACGGGAAACCTTGTAGCCGGCGTTATCGGAAAGACAAAATTCATCTACGACATCTGGGGCGATACGGTAAATGTCGCAAGCCGCATGGAAAGCACGGGCGAGCCGATGCGGATTCATGTGAGCGAAACAACCCACGCGCAGACAAAAGACGTTGTTTCCTATGGCGAAAGCGTAGAAGTCGCCGTCAAAGGAAAAGGCGAGATGCAGACTTACTTTTTGTAAGCAAGGCGGATACGAGAAGCGTTATACGAAACACGTTTCAGCATCCATCACTCAGGGTTCTATTATTACTTTTTCTCATTTTCTGCAAGCGTATGAATCATTAGGCTGACGGAATCAATGACGGGCTGGGGGAGCGATTTTAGGTCACGTTCTAAATCGGACAGTTGTCGGTAAGAGGTTTCTTTCCCTGTGACTAAGTATTCTACGGAGACATGAAGTACCTTCGCAAGTTTTACCGCGACATCGGCAGGAGGCATGGATTGTTGCGTCCCCAAATACATAGCCAGCGCACGAGGGTTTATATTTGCATGGAGAGCCAATTCTTTCCGTGACAAACCGATGTAATTTATTTCTTCTTGCAATCTATCTGCAAATGATGCCATATCTTTTTATATCGTAATTACGTTATAAAGCCATTGACTAAATCGTAAATACGACTTATAGTAACAAAGAAGGTCGTTATTACGACCTGTTTTCCCCTGTTACGGTGTTTCGGCCCGGACAGGGGGATTTTGTTTCTCAATTTTTATCAGGAGAAAGTATTTTGGCGGAAAGAACGAAATCTTCTTACAGTGCATCGTCTCTTCATTTTTATTCAATAAATGCAATGCCCGTTGCTATTCCCGAATCTTTTGACGCTATGCAAACTTTGTTCCGAATGATGCTGGAAAATTCTGCAAAGCACATTATTTCATTCGTCAATCCCGAAATTTTTTTAACTGCCGAAACAAATCCTTTTATGCTGTGGTATCTCCAGCAGACGGACTACAATTTTGTGGACGGAAACGGACTCTTGCTTGCAATAAACAAAATGCAGGGAACTCATTTTTCCGCAAACGACCGCTACACGGGAACGGATTTCTTTACCTATCTTCCCGCCGACAGAACAACGCGAATCTTTCTCTACGGTGCAAACGAAGAAAACAACTTGAATGCGGCAGAAAAAATACATGCGGATTTCCCGAACGTCGAGATTTGTGGACGCTTAAACGGCTATGAGGAGAAAAGTGACGATGAGATTATTTCGCTCATAAATGAATCAGACGCTGATATTTTGATTGTGTGTCTGGGCTGTCCGCGCCAAGAATGCTGGATTTTGAAAAACAAAGACCGCCTGAATGCAAAAATCATTTTCGGTAACGGCGGGGCAATCGACTTTTGGAGCGGAAGCGTAAAGCGCGCCCCAGAGTTTATGATTCGCCACCGGCTGGAGTGGCTTTACCGCCTGGGGCAAGATTTTTCGTTCAAGCGGATTAGGCGGCAGATGAGGCTCGTGCCATTTGCGATGCGGATTGCGCGGGGCGGGTTTGTAGTGGGGGAGAGATAAAAATCGTAGACTCGGTAAGAGTGTGCGGAAAGTTCTTTGACATTTCTATTTTTTGGGGAAGGAAAAGTTTTCAATAATCGAAAACTGTGGTAGAATAGGTGTATTGGAGATTTATTTGCTATGGACGAAAAGGCATTTCTTTCAAATGACGGACAGTATACTATATTCTCTTTTCGTGACAGCCGCTTAAAATTCATTGCGCCGTATTCTTTGGAAAAGTATGAATCTGTCGTGCAGTGGGATAACGGTTATCTTGTGGTCATGGCAAAATACGCCCACAACAAAGAAGCCGAAGAAGAATACATTGATTTGACTCCTATCTTGAAAAGCCTTTACATAAATCCAAAAACATTTTTAACTCCAATAAAGTCTGTGGAGGTAAAGTATGCCTAATTTAAAGAAGATTTCTGATGAAGCAGATATGATTGTCAGTGGATTTGCCTATAAAAAATGTGATGACAGAAGCAATGCATGTTCATGCGAGTGACTCAAAACTTACGGAAGAAGGTTCTGCCAAATTCTTTGTAAAAGGAAACGGCGATTCTGTTTTGCAGGAAAAAGGCAGGCTTAATGACCGCGAAGTGAACAAAATACAATCTTTCATAAAAGACAATTATCAAAGTATGTACGACAAATGGAAAGAATACAGTAAGACTAGTTTTTATCTCGGAAAATAATTTTTTTCTATCCCCATTCTCTAAAAAATAGAAATGACTCAAAGAACGTTCGTGTAAGGAATTTTCGTGAAGTGTCGGTGTGAACGCGTTGCGCGAACTGACATTTTGCGTGGAGATATTTTTTGGGGAGATGTTCTGAATTGTCTGACACGCGACGGATTGCGAAAAATGTAGCGAGCCTTTCTCATATTCTTTGTGTAGGTTGCCGCTCGTGCGAGCAAAGCTGTCCGAAACAGTGCATAAATATGCAAGCCGATACCGAGGGCTTCTTGTTTCCCAAAATTTCTGATGATTGCATTGAGTGTGGCAGTTGCGTGCGCCATTGTCCTGTTCTTTCTCCGCAAAAAAACACAGATTTCGTCGCAGAGCGATACGCAATGATTTTGAAGAACAAAAATGTACTTTCTAAGTCAAGCTCTGGCGGTGCGTTTGGCGGAATCGCAGATTATATATTGCATAATGGTGGTGTCGTATTTGGTGCGGCATTTGATGAAAAATTGTGCGTAAAACAAACAGCCGTGCATTCTCCAGAAAAATTACATATAGTTCAAGGCTCAAAATATGTTTCTTGTAGCACCGAACATTCTTTCTCTGATGTGAAGAGATTGCTTGAAAACGAAAAGACCGTGCTTTACGGTGGAAGTCCGTGCCAGATTGCGGGATTAAAAGCATTCCTAGGAAAGTCTTACGAAAATCTGTTTACAATGGATTTGATTTGCCACGGAGTGCCGAGCGAGAAACTGTTTCAGAAGTATTTGGAATGGCTGGGGAAAAAAACAAAAGGAAAAGTCATCTACTACGGTTTCCGCGACAAAGATATTGCTGGCTGGAGCTGCGGTGGAAAAACGCTTGTTAAGACTAAGACTAAGACTAAGGTCATAGATGGAATTTGTGATCCATATTATTCTGCGTTCTTGAGGTGCGAAAGTTACCGAGAATCCTGCTACCGCTGTCCGTTTGCAAGAAGCGAGAACAGAATTGGCGACATTACGATGGGTGATTTTTGGGGAACGGATAAAACATACCCAGAAATTTCAGGGAAAGACGGCATAAGTTTTTGTACGATTAACAGTGAACAGGGAAAAAAAGTGTTTGACTTGATAAAAAACGATTTTGACATATTCCCCGTTCCGGGTGATGAATGTCTCCGTGTTAATGTCGCATATAATCACGCAAGTCTGCGTCCGTCCGTTCGGAATTCAATTTATGACGGAATCGACGGAGATTTGAATCAGTTTTTCAAAAAATTCAAGTACGAAAAATATCCGATTTTCTTGATAAAAAAATGCATACATCGGTTTTGTCCTGCGTCTTTGAAAAAGATATTAAAACGGCTTCTGAGGCGAGGTGTATAAATGGACGCGATAAAGAGCCGTAAATTAATTGCGAAAAACACTGTAATGCTCTATTTCCGCCAGATTTTTCTTCTTGCCGTAAACTTGTACAGCATTAGGGTAATTCTGACCACACTAGGAACGGTTGATTATGGCATTTACAATGTCATAGCGGGAATCGTAACGACATTCAACTTCCTAAGTGTTGCAATGAGTTCTGCCACACAGCGGTTTTACAGTTTCTTTTTGGGAAAAGATGATTTTGACGGCTTGCAGAAAGTTTTTTGTATCACAGTAGAAATTTACATTTTTATAATCTTGATTGTTGTTGCTGCAAGCGAAACGGCAGGACTTTGGTTTGTCCAGAATAAACTCCTCATTCCGTTGGAAAGGATGGATGCCGCAAAATCCGTTTTCCATTTGGTAGTAATTTCCTTTGCCTCAAACCTGTTTTCTACACCGTTTCTGGCATTGATAATCTCGCACGAAAATATGAATGTCTATGCGTTCATAAGCATTTCGGAAGGGGTTCTGAAACTGGCTTCCGTATTACTTCTGCGGGTGATTTCGTTCGATTCTCTTGTGATGTACGGATTTCTGCTTGCTGCTATTTCTGTCATTATCGCGTTTGCTTATTATTCGTGGTGCAGAAAATCATACACAGAATGCAGGTTTTCACTGCAATGGGACAAAGTGCAATTGCAAGAAATCCTTAGTTTCAGCGGCTGGTGTCTGTTTGGAACTTGTGCGGGAATAGCTAAGAATCAAATCACGAATATCTTGCTGAATATGTTTTTTGGTCCTGTCGTAAATGCTGCGCGAGGCATTGCGTATAATGTGAACAGCGCAGTTTCAAGTTTCAGCGCAAATTTTAATATGGCTGTGCGCCCTCAGATAATAAAAACATATTCCGTAAACGAGAAAAACACTAGCTTCGATTTGGTTTTTCAGAGTACGAAATTGTCATATTTTTTGCTATGGATTTTTATGTGTCCGCTTTTTCTGGAAATGCACTATGTCTTGAAACTGTGGCTCACCAATGTCCCTGATATGAGCGTTACATTTACGCGTCTTATTCTCATTGAGGTTCTGTTTGATTCCGTAAGTTATCCGCTTCAATCACTGTCACAGGCAAGTGGAAAGATGAAACTGTATCAGTCAGTAGTCGGAGGTGTATTATTGCTGAACCTTCCGCTTGCGTATCTTGCATTGAAAAAAGGATTCGATGCATATTGCGTTCAATACATTGCGATTGTCATTGCCTTCGTTGCTTTGCTCTTACGAATAATCATCAATTCTGTTTTGACGGACTTGCAGGTATCTCTTTTCATACGGAAAGCATTGTTTCCGAGCATCCTTGCATCTTTTCTTTCTGCGATTCTGCCTTGTGTTTTTCATTTTTCAATGGCAGAAAGTTTTTTAAGATTGTCAGCTGTCGTGGCATCCTCAACGGTGCTTATTGGTTTATTCGGGTATTTTCTCATTTTGAACCGAATGGAGAAGGAAAAAGTGAAAATGTTTATTGTTTCAAGAATAAGACAAGCAGGGGTGAGCAGATGATTATTGGTAATTTTAAAGAAAAATATATCCAGTTGCGCATAAGACTAGAGAGAGGCATAAAGAATCAGATATTTTCCAGCCGATTTCGTCATTTTGTAAAAAAATATCTTGGTCTTGATGTTGGTATAGGTTCTTATGGATATCTATGTTTTCCGAGAGGAACGAAAATCGGGAATTACTGTTCAATCGCCGATGGTGTCAAATTTCTTGCTGGAAATCATCCTGTCGAACATATTTCTACGGCAGCCTGCTTTTACAATCCGGTACTTGGTTTGGTCAAGCCAGAATATGACATCGAGCGGAAAAAACTTGAAATCGGAAACGATGTTTGGATTGGGCAGAATGTTTTGATTACCAACAAGTGCACGCAAATTCCTAACGGTGTCGTCATTGGCGCCGGAAGTATCGTTACATCTGTACCCTCCCCCTATACAATTGTCGCCGGAAATCCAGCCAGAATCGTAAGAAAACGATTTGATGATGAAACGGTCGCTTTACTTGAAAAAAGCAGATGGTGGGAATTTGAAGCACATATTTTGGCGAAATATGTTGATTTGATGGATAAGCCGAAAGAATTTTGTTCTGCGGTTTTGAAACTGCGTGAACTTGATTCAAATGGAGAAAGCACAAAATGAAAACAAAGATTTGCCTGTTCGGACTGAGTTTGTTCAGTGGTAACAAGGGGTGCGAGGCTCTTGCGTATGCGTTTTTGGACTTGTTGCAGGAAATTGCGCAAGAAAAAAAACTTAACTTCTCTATCGACTTGTTTCAGCCGTTTTTGACAGATGAATTTCCTCCAGCCCCGAAAGATTGGAAAAATTTAAAAGTTAGTATGCATCGTATAAATCACCGTTCAAAAATAAAACGATTGGAACTCTTGAACAGCGTAAAAGAGGCGAATATTTGTTTTGATTTTACAGAAGGCGACAGTTTTACGGATATGTACGGAATTCGCAGGTTTATTTCTCAAACTTTAATAAAAACTGTGATTATAAAATGCAATACTCCAATCGTCCTTGGTCCCCAAACATACGGACCGTTTAAACATTTTTTTGTAAGAAAATGGGCAGAATGGATATTCAAGAAATCCTGTGCAGTTTTTTCCCGTGATGAAGAGTCTGCCCTGCTTGTAGAAAAAATTGCAGGGAGCAAACTGCATGTTACTACCGATATTGCTATGGCGTTGAAACCTTATGGAGATATGTTGCTAAAAAACGGCAAAATAAGAATCGGCGTAAATATTTCCGCACTGCTTTGGAATGGCGGTTATACAGGAAAAAATCAGTTCAATTTGACTGTTGATTACAAGGCTTACATTGAAGAAATTTTATCAAAACTTTCAAAGACCGTTGAATATGAAATATATCTTATTCCTCATGTAATTGACCCTCGTAATTCTTGTGAAGATGATTATCGGCTTTGTGCTGAATTGAAAGAAAAATATGCGAATTGTATTTTTTTGGAAAATATAGAAAATCCTGCAGAAATAAAAAATCTTATTTCACAGATGGATGTGTTTACAGGCGCAAGAATGCACTCGACGATAGCGGCATTTTCTACAGGTGTTCCTGTCATTCCGTTTGCGTACAGTAAGAAATTCGAGAATCTTTATAATGCACTGAATTATGATTCAATCATAAATGCAAAAGTTGTTGATACAATGACAGCTGTAAATCTTACATTGGAGTATATAAGTGAAAGAGAATCACTTTCTAGAAGAGTAAAATCTTCCTTTTCTCTTGTAATTCCTTTGTTGGATGCTTTTAAAAAACATTTAATCTGTCTGATTGAAGAATAGATATATTAGTCGAATAAGTGAGATGATTATGAATGAAAGGTTTGCAAAAGGTTTTTTCGCATTATCTTATCTTTTAGTTCTTGTTTTAGTAGGATTTTTTTTCTCGTTCATTAATATTTCATTTAATTTATATATTTTTTTTGCAGTTGGGTTGATTCCTTTTTTTGCATATTTGATATCTTCAAATAAATTACAATCGATACGCCCTCATATAATTGCACTCATCATGACTTATTTCTCTTTTTTCGGAAATTATTTATATATGGCACAGTTTTTTGATTATTCAATGACAATTTTCAATAAATCTGCCGTGTATATTGTTTTATGTTTTATTTGTTTGTTTGGAGGTTATGTTTTATTTATTCCAAAAGTGAAAAAAACAAAATTGACTTTTTTCAAATATTACCCATCAAGAGTTTTAATTTTACTGTCATGTTTATTCTGTTTGTTTGTTACATTGTTATTGAATTTATTAGGATATAAGACGACTCATTCTGCCGTATTGGAGCGTTCAAATTTTGTATTAGATGTATTGCTGTTCTTAAGAGATTCTGTTCAAGCAATAATATACTTTGATTGTTTTTTTAACTTATTAAAGAATAATAAGCAAAAATATTGGAAAGAAGAATTGATTGTCATTGTTGTGATGACTGGATTGAAAATGCTTTCAGGTTCAAGAGGTGGAACAATCTTAAGTTTGTTTATTGTTCCTTATTTATATGTTTTAATAAAAAAGAGAGTACCAGTAAAGTTTTGCATAATAGCGTTCTGCTTTTTGTTGTTTATCGTACCTTTTTCAATTGTGTATCGAACTCAAGCTCTTTTTTCCACGACAAATTCTCGTGATATTTTTCATAAAATTTCGGCATTTGCTTCATCCTTAAAAGAGGTTTCTTATGATTCAAAAACTATCGGCTTTGTACTGGCGTATACAATCGGAAGGTTTTCAAGATTGGAACAAAGTCTTCGAATGATTGACTGGATGCCTAAAAAAGTTCCGTATCAGAATGGAACAACTGTTTTTCCTCATATTTTTATATCACTCATACCAACTGCTTTATACCCTAATCGTCCGTTAACAAATATTGGAAAATGGTTTGGTGTAAATTTTAAGTTTACCGATTCAAAAAATCCTGTTTTTATAACGGCCGGAATTATGAATGAGTTTTATTTAAATTTCGGTTTTTGGGGATTTCTGTGTTCTTTTATTTTTGGCATGGGAATGCGATTTGCTTATGAATTATGGAGAGAAAATCGAGAGTATCTGTTTGTAAACTTATTGTATTATAGTTTTTTCTATAAGCTTTGCTTGTTTTTAAACGAATCATACATAGTTAGTGGCATTTTGGATGTTTTTAAATCATCTGTTTTTACGCTTATGATTTTGATTTTTTTCCATTGTTTAGATAATCACAGACAGAAACTAACTTGGTAGGAGATGTATGAATATGAAAAAAATCTATATTGTTATAATTAATTACAATGGTTCTGAAGATACTTGTTGTTGCATTGATAACTTGGAAGAAGCATTTAAGAATTTGTTTGATATCGGTTATCGTGTCGTTTTGGTTGATAACGCTTCTATAAAACCTGATAAAAACAAAATCCAAGATTATCTTATTCGCAATAGCAGAGAAAAGGTTATCTTTGTTGCAAACAGTCGGAATAGTGGTTTCGCATCGGGAAATAATCTTGGAATAAAGTATTTAAAAGAACATAACTTACTTGATAATGAAACTTATATCTGGTTTTTAAACAATGATACTAAAGTTTCTTCAGAATTACTGTCTGCAATAAAAAATCATCTGCCTAAAGAAAGAGAAGTCCTTTATTGCGAAATGCGCAATTTTAACAATGAATTTGTGAATGACGGATTGAATTATATCAACTTAACTACAGGAATGTATTCTGAAAATAATAAGAAGAATTATGAACCATATATTTGCGGTGCTTCTGTATTTTTAAAGTGGTGTGCTGATTTTCCTTTATGGGATGAGAATTACTTTCTTTATTTTGAGGATGTAGAATACTCATTCTTGCTGAAAACTCTTGGCTACCGTTTTATAAAAGTTCCAAATGCTTATTACCAGCATAAAATAAATGCATCATCTGGTAAAAATTCAAAGACTAAATATTTTCGTCTACGAAGCCAGAAAATTTTTATGAAGAATCATAGCAAAAACTATGGATTATTTAAAATGCTAAAAAGTGCTTACTTAGTTGTAAATTTCAGAGTAAAAGAATTAGTTTTCTTTCTCACTTACAAAGTTTAGAAAATTAGGAGCAATATCCATGCATATAATTTATACAACAAAAATCTATCTTCCTCACATCGGCGGGGTGGAATTGTACATCAAAAAACTCGCGGATTATTTTGTAGCGAAAGGAAACTTTGTTACAGTTATTACCGCAGATGAAGAAATATCTCGGTTTACCGAAGAATATGACGGCAGCATAAAAACTATGCGTATTCCAGCAAAATCGGTTGGCGGCGTTTTCTTTTTGAAGCACAAAAGCGATTTTGCAAGAATAAAGCAAGAATTGACGAACGCTGACATTGTTCATGTAAACGATTGCAAATTCTTGTTCAGATTTTTAGCCAAGCAGAAAAGAAAAATCGGGTACAAATTAATCTGCTCTTCTCATGGCTGGTTGTTTCACACAAAAAATCACTCATTTTTGAAACGAGTTTATTTTAAGGAATTCGTAGCTAAAAATGCTAGATACTATGACCGTATCATTTGTGTAAGTGAACAAGACAAGCGCATTGCAGAGAGTTATGGCATAAAAAATCTTGGGCTTATTTTACCCGGCATGAATTTAAAAAAATACGCGGAACTTCCTGCAAGTCAAATGATGGGCTATTATTTTTTCTATTGGGGGCGCATTTCTTCAAACAAAGGAATTCTAGAAGCTTTAAAAAAACTTTCACGGCTCACGGTTGATTGGCATTTCTCTATTGCCGGAAAATGCGAAGATAATGAATATATGAGTAATCTGAAAACATATATTATAAATCACGATATGGAAAAACGGATTTCCTTTTTGGGAATTCTTTCTGACGAGGATATTCGAATGCAAATTAGTAGCTGCAATTTTATTTTGATGCCGTCCTTGCACGAAGGTTTCGGTGCAACACTTGTGGAATGCTTGTTATCTAACCGACCCATTTTAGCGAATAAGATAGAGAGTTTTGAAAAGATTTTAGAGCAAACGCAAGCAACGGAATATCTTTTTGATTTTGAAGATGAAAAATCCGATTTGCAAACTAAAATAACTGAATTACAAAACAAAAAAATCGTGCCGAAGAATGTTGAGCAGTTTTCAGAAGAAAAACTGATGGAAAATATAGAAAATGTATACGAGGAGTTGTTACGATGACTTTTTGCTATATTATAAAATTGTACCGTAAAGTAATTTTTGCCTTGCTTCCTACAAGCGGCGCACGGACAAAATGGCTCTATCGACATAAAAAACTGTTTCATCACGTCGGTAAAGATTTGTTCTTCCAACCACGTAAACTGCCTGATGACACGGAACTTATCGCAATCGGAAACAATGTGAAAATTGCCAGCGGGTGTACATTCATTACCCATGACATTATCCATTATGTGCTTAACTGTCGTGGCGAAGAACAGAAGTATATACCATATCGCGCCCCCATCCAAATCGGCAACAATGTAATGATAGGCGCAAATACTCTGATTATGCCGAACGTAAAAATCTGCGATGACGTGATAATTGCGGCTGGCTCTATCGTTACAAAAGATATTAACTTGTCAGGTGTATGGGGGGGGGTACCTGCAAGACGCATAAAATCGTTTGAAGAGTTCATCGAAAAACGAAAACTGATTCGTGCAGATACAAACGATATTGAAAATTTGTGGCAAATTTTCTTATCACAAAGACAAGAAAAACACTAAAGGAATAATACAGGCTGAATCCTTATGATAGTTATATGAAAAACGATACCCTCAAATTCCGTCTTTCTCGCAATCTCAAGCGACTTCGCAAGGAACGCAATCTCAGTCAATTTCAACTTGCGGAGTTGGCAGATGTCTCCGAGCATACCATAAACAGCATTGAGATTCGCCGTATGTGGGCAAGCGATGTAACGTTGCAGAAAATATGCGAGGCTTTTGGCGTTGATGCGGTAAGCCTGCTCCTGCCGTGCGCGGAAGACATTGCGCTGGAAGATACCATGCGAAAGGAATTGCAGAGGGTAGTGGAGAGGTGCGTAATGCGCACGGTATCGGAAACAATCAAAAAACTGCTGTGTAGATAAAACCTACTTAACAAATTCAAAAAGAAAGTAGCCGATTGCCTAACCGCGCGTTTTTCTCTATAATATAATCTTATGAATAGAAGACTTATTACCTCAGCATTACCCTATGTAAATAATATTCCTCATCTGGGAAACCTTATCCAGATGCTCAGCGCAGACGTGTTCGCGCGGTTCTGCCGCAGCCGTGGCTACGAGACGATGTATGTGTGCGGCACGGATGAATATGGCACGGCGACAGAGACCAAGGCACTGGAAGAAAAAAAATCTCCGCGCGAACTGTGCGATTACTACTACAATATCCACAAGGAAATCTACGAGTGGTTTGACATTGCGTTTGACAAATTTGGTCGCACTTCAAACGAAGAATGTACTGAAATAACGCAGTCAATCTTTAACGACCTCGATAAAAATGGCTTTATCAAGGAGCATACTACCACGCAGTTGTTCTGTCCCAAGTGCAAGATGTTTTTGGCAGACCGCTATGTGGACGGCGAGTGTCCCAAATGTCATGCCCCCGATGCGCGTGGTGACCAATGCGATTCCTGCGGCACATTGCTTGACCCAACGCAACTTTTAAAGCCAAGATGCCATACCTGTGGCTCAACGCCCGAAGTGCGCGAAACGACCCATCTGTACATTGATTTACCGTCAATCGCGTCAAAACTGGAAGCGTGGATGGAAAAGGCGAGTGTAGAAGGCAAGTGGGCGGCAAATGCCATTCAGATGACAAAGGCATGGATTCGTGACGGTTTGAACGAGCGCGCGATTACCCGTGATTTGAAGTGGGGCATTCCCGTTCCCAAAAAAGGCTACGAAAACAAAGTGTTCTACGTGTGGTTCAACGCGCCGATTGGCTATATGTCAATCACCAAGCAACTGGCAGATGAGATGAAAGCGGCGGGTAAGCCCACATTCGACTGGAAATACTGGTGGCTTCCGTCCGAAAGCGAGCAAAAATCAGATGGCGAGCTGAAATTGTTCCAGTTTATTGGAAAGGACAACATTCCGTTCCATACGGTCGTATTCCCGTGCAGCGAAATCGGAACGGGAAAAGACTATACCAAACTCTATCACATGAGTTCAACGGAATTTTTGAACTACGAGGACGGCAAATTCTCAAAGAGCAAGGGCGTGGGCGTGTTCGGCTCTGACGCAAAAGAAAGCGGCATTCCTGCGGACGCATGGCGATTCTACATCTATTACAACCGCCCGGAAAATCAGGACTATCAGTTTACATGGAAAGATTTTCAGGAAAAATACAATAAGGAACTCATCGGAAACCTTGGGAACTTGGTAAATCGTACGCTTTTGTTCATCAACAAGAACTATGGCGGAAAGATTCCCGCGGGCAAAAAAGACGAGGCTCTGTGGGCGCAAGTCTTGGAGCATGAGAAAAAGGCGACCGAGCATCTGGAGTGGGCGGAACTCAAAGATGCATTCCACGAGATGTTCGCGATTTCTGATTTGTGCAACAAAGCATTCCAAGCCGCCGAGCCGTGGAAGACGTTCAAGACCGACAAGGCTGTTTCTGACAATGTGCTGTACAACCTTGTCTATATCATAAAAGACCTGATGATTATGATGCAGCCGTATCTTCCGCAGTACGCGCAGGTGGTGGCGGGCTATCTTGGTCACACGATTTATGACGCGCACTACGGCACGGAGGCTAAACCGGGAAGCCTCCGCTGGAGCGATTTGGGAAAGATGGAGGGTCTGGACACGATTCAGCCAACCGCCGTCTACTTTACGCCGCTTGACAACAAGACTGCGGAAGCGTTCAAGGCAAAATTTGCGGGAAAATCAGACGAAAAACAGGACGCAAAAGCAAACAAGGGCGGCGACAAAAACGCAAAGAAGCAGCCAAAAAAGGAAGAGCCGAAAGAAGAAAAGCCCGCACTTACGCCTGACGAGCAGATTGCGTTTTTTAATGCAAACATTGAGCTGCGCGTGGCAAAAATTACCGACATCAAGCCTAATCCCGATGGCGACAAACTGTACATTGAGACGCTGGACGATGGAAGCGGAAAACCGCGCACGATTCAGTCCGGATTGCGCAAATATCTTACCGAAGCGGAGCTTTTAGGTAAGCACGTAATTATTGCGGCAAACCTTGCCCCCCGTAAGATGCGCGGCGTGGAAAGTTACGGTATGCTGCTTGCGGGCGATTACAAAGACGCTGACGGAAAAGAGTGCGTTGAGGTGCTGGACGCTCCCTGGGCTGATCCCGGAACAAAGGTCGTGCTAGAAGGCGCGGATGTGAACGCGGTCAAAAAGACTGAAATCTCTGGCGATGAATTCTTCTCTGTGGCGATTGAGGCAAAAGACGGTTTTGTGCAGATTGCGGGCAAAAAACTGCTCGCGGACGGACGCGAAATTAAGACGGAGAAAGCCTTGAACGGTGAAATCGGCTGATGGCAAAGCATTTTCAGCAGTCAACGTTTTGGGCGCAATTTAAATGCGCCCATGGCTGGACTCATATCACACATAACAATGTCTCTGTTTTGGTACGCACATTCCGTCTGGGATTTTTGCACGTATCGCTGGCATACATTCCGTTTGCTCCTGTTCCCGACACACGAATTCCTACACCGAAGGCGGGAAAAGATATTGCCTACATCAAGCAGTTAGATTATTTTACTGAGGAACTGAAATTTCTTCTTCCTAAGAGAACGCTTTGCGTCCGTTATGATTTGCCGCTTGATTTCGCTACGGTAGCCGAGCGAGATGCCTATAATTCCTCTGTTTCTGATATGGCGGTTGTCGCCCATGTAAACATAAAAAAGTCTCGCGTAGACATACAGCCGCCCGATAGCGTTCTGCTTGACCTTGTGCAGTCAACAGAAGGCATTCTTGCGAATATGAAGAGCAAGTGGCGGTACAACGTGCGGTATGCCCAAAAGCATGGCGTTATCGTTCGCGCCATTAAAGCGGACAGCCCTGATTTTGAAAAAGACTTGGATTCGTTCTACGCGCTTTATAAGACAACTGCTAGTCGCGACGGCATCGGTATTCATCCGCTGTCGTATTACAAAGATTTGCTGGAACGTGGTGTAGGAAGCGCGGGAGAAACGGAAATTACGCTGTACATCGCAAGCCACGAGGGAGAAGACCTTGCGGCAATCATTACGTTGTTCGGCGGAGAAGAGGCGGTGTACCTGTATGGCTGTTCCAGCAACAATAAGCGGAATCTGATGCCGAACTATCTGGTGCAGTGGACGGCAATTCAGGACGCAAAACAGTTTGGCTGCAAGGTCTACGATTTTTATGGCATTCCGCCCACGGATGCCCCAAATCATCCGATGCACGGACTGTATCTGTTCAAGACGGGGTGGGGTGGCTCAGACATTCATAGGCCAGGAAGTTTTGACATACCGCTTAGTCCGTTGTATGCGCTGTATATTCTTGCGGAAAAAGTGCGGGCATTCTGGTTTAAGCGCGTGCAAAAAAAATTGCGTGGCCGGTAGGCAAGCGCAAGGGATTGGAGCCCCGAAGTACCGCATGGCGGTATGAGCGTGAGCGAAGGGCGGAAAGCCCGACCCGAACGGAGTGAGGGATGCGCCCATATCTTCCCAAAAATTTAAAAATACTGTAGACTGTTCATTACAGATTAAGAAACGGAGACGAACATGAAAGAGATTTCATCATTACTTGGCTACCGCGATTCCATTCGTGTGATGGATGCGACTATGCGCGATGGCGGTTTGTGCAATAATTTTTATTTTACGGACGAATTCGTAAAGGATTTGTATCAGACGAATATTGATGCGGGCGTAGATTATATGGAAGTAGGCTACAAAGCCTCTAAAAAGATGTTCGACCCTGAAAAATTCGGCAAGTGGAAGTTTTCTGATGATGACGATATTTTAAAAGTTATTGGCGAAAACACGGAAAAGAAAGTGAAACTTGTGGCAATGGCTGACGTTGGCCGTTGCGATTTAAAAGAAGATATTCACGAGCGTGCTAATTCTCCGCTGGATGCAATTCGAGTTGCCTGCTATGTGCATCAGATTGCGGGCGCGATTGAGATGATAGAGGACGCAAAGAAAAAAGGGTACGAGGTCACCTGCAATATCATGGCTATTTCCACCGCGCAGGAAGGGGATGTGCGGGTTGCGCTCGATATGCTGGGAAAATCATCAGTTGATACGATTTATATCGTAGACAGTTTTGGCTCGATTTATCCGGAGCAGATGCAGCGTATCGCGCATTTGTACAAAGAGTATGCTGACAAATACGGCAAAAAATTGGGCGTTCATGCGCATAATAACCAGCAACTTGCCTTTGCGAACACAATCGAAGCCGTAGGCGATGGAGTAGACTGGCTTGACGCGACCTACAACGGCATGGGGCGAGGAGCCGGAAACTGCTCTATGGAAAACCTGCTGGGCTTTTTGCGTAATCCTAAGTACAATGTGTTCCCTGCGCTTACCTTTATTGAAAAACACATGCTGAAGCTTAAAAAAGACGGCATTCAGTGGGGGTACGATTTGCAGTACCTGGTAACGGGTCTTTTAAACCAGCATCCGCGCACGGCAATTGCCTTTACGAACGATAAGCGTGATGATTACGCCGAATTCTACACTGAGATGATTGCACAGGACTAATTGATGCGAAAAACGCTGTTGTTTGTCTGCTTGTTTTCGCTTTTTGTTGCGGCGTGTAAAAAAGAACCGCCTGTTCAGCCTGAGCCGATTTATGCCGTCGTGCTGGATGGTGCGTTTTGGTCGTTGGGGGCAGATGGATATATGAACTATCTTTCCGATGTTCCGCAAGGGCAACGGCTAATGGCATATCCAAACACAGACAAAAAAGAAAAAGATTTTCCTGCAGAAATCAGGCGCGATTGTCCAAATACGCGGGATTCTTCTGTGCGCAGTTATGTCCACGTATTTGTTGAGCGTCCTGAAACGTCAGATGATGCCGATGTCGTGCCCGACATGAAAGATGTCTGGGTACAAGAAGAGGCGGTTATACTACAGGCTATTCCCGTCCTGCTTGTTGAAAAAATGCCTTTCGTGTATTCCATTGAGGAGAATTCCGCTCAGTTTACCGAAAGCCCGATGTCAATTCCCGCAAATTCAATCATTGCTCTGCATGACAAAAATAGGGGACTTGACTATCTGATGGTGTCTTACCGAGACACGGCGGAGGAATTCCCCATAATCCGCACGGGCTTTATCCCGAACCCGCATCCGTTTTTTTCTTCCTCCGCGGACGATTTGAGGGCAATCCGCCTATACAATCAGTCGCTTTTGGAATCAGAGAAAGAGACAAAAAAAACGCTCTTGGATGCCGCGCTTGCGCTGGAACTTTCTCCGAAAACCCGCGCGATGATTCAATCTGCCCGCAAAGAACTTGATCCGCCACCTGCGCCAAAACCGAATGTTTCGTATGAGCGGGTTCGTATCCCGCCGATGCTCAAAGGCGGCTCAAAATCACGCTACAGCGTGAACATGGGCGAACTTCTTACTGGTGGCACGGAAGACCCATGGGCAAAGAAGGAGTAGTCAGCCCAGACTTTATCAAGACTGCAATTTTCTTGTTAAAAAGGAGAGCATCGTATAAAAAAGGTACTTTATCATATATATTGGTAGACAGAATACACATTATAGGAAGTAGAATACGAGCCAAAAATCATTTGTCAAAACCCTTTTGCACTCAATTTTTTCGAGAAATCCGCACATGAGCCTAGGAAAAAGATGACCGCTGACGTATCAGTTCTGCATTGATGGCGGCAATGCGCTGGTACAGGTCAAAGAACGGAATTGCCGTTTTGGTGGCTACCATGTCTTCGGGACGGATTATCTGTTTTTTGAATTCAGCGTTTACCGTGTACAAATTTCCCTCGCCTGTTCGGTTCGCTTTTTCAAGGCTTTTGGCATAGCTGGCGTTCATCTCCGCCGTCCAGCCGATGATGTCTGGCTTTGCGAGCGTCTGAAGTTTTCGTATTGCGACGAATTCGTACGTTTTTCTGCCGAAAAATGATTCCAGTGCGTTTCGGAACGGCCGGTCTTGTTGGAATACAAGTTTTGCGATGAGGCTATTTTGAGATTTCGATTGGCAAAAAAAGTCACGCAGATTGTCGTTTTCTAGCCCGAATCCATCAAATTCGCACAGAGACCCGGCGTTTACAAACGTTTTTGCCCCGTCTGACGCAAAAAAATCGCGCATTTTCCGTTCTGTTTCGCCAAAAAAGCGGTATTCGTACACATTTCCCCACAAGCCGGAACTAAGTGATTCGCGGCGGCGTTGATTTGTAACAGGAAAAATATAGCAACGGTTGATACGTATGCCACGGACAAAATGTTTGTTCAGTGCAGTAACGAACGTTTGTTCGTCAACAGGGTCATACAGCACTGTTGAGGCAATTTCGTCCTCGGACTGTACGCCAAGCGACAATGTTGAGGCAAATTCCAGCCGCGGGAGCGGATTAAAGCCCGCCGTGTAGATAACAGGCAACTCCGACTTGAGAATCGCGCGGTTAAACATCTCAATCTGCCCTAAATGTGAGATAAATTCGCCGCCATTTGTCTTTGAGAACGAAAACACCGCGCGGTACATCACAGGAATGTTACAAACCTGCCGAACGATAGTCTGTTTTTCCGCCGGTAAATTGGATTTAACGTGTTCACTTTTCTGCACATCGTAAGATATTTTTTCAGACACCTGTTTACTTTTTTGTACATCTTGACACTGATTGTCAAGAATCTCTGTGGCCTCTGTACCTCTGGGAGTGTCTTCTTCGTTTCGGCAGGCGACGACATTATTGCACACCCCGCAACGATGGTCGCAATGAGGCGCACATTTTGGAGTCAGTTCTTCCGCCTCGTTTTTCTGCCATTCTTTCAGGTAAAAGTTCTTCGCAGGACCTAAAGAAACGCTGTCCCACGGCAAAGGCTCCTCTTTTTTCCGCTCACGCAAAATCTCTGCCTTTACGTCGTAACCTGCCTCAGAAAAGGCCGCTTCCCAGAGCGGCAAATTTGTGCGCAGGTGGTCTTCCCATGCGTCAAGGCGGCATCCTTTTTGATAGGCGTTAAAAATAATCTGCCCTGCCCGCTTATCTCCGCGCGAAAGCAATCCTTCCAGATAACTAGTTGAGCAGTCGTGCGTACTCACACGAAAACGTCCGCGCGGCAAATGCTCACGGATATAGCCCAGTTTACGCTCGGATTCAGAGGGAGAAATCTGCCGCACCCATTGATACGGCGTGTGCGGCTTAGGGATAAACGTACCCACGTTCACGTTGCACTGAATCCGCGTCTTTTCCTGAATGTCAAGCAAAAAGTCCACAATAACGCTTTCTTCTGTCTTGTCCGCAGTCTCGGGGAACGGAAGCCCCACCATAAAATAGAATTTCGCCTTGTTCCAGCCGCGTTTTTTTGCTTCGGTGATGATTTCTACCAGATGCTGTGCATACACTTCTTTGTTCAGCCTGAGTTGCCACGCTTCTTCCGGGGTCTCCACGGCAAAGGTCAGCCCGCTTTTGCGCACCTCGGAAAGTTGTTCCAAAATGGGAAGCGTAAACGAGTTCACTTTGAGCGACGGAAGCTGAAATGACACGTTCTGATTTCGGTATCGCTCGTTCAATGCTTCCAAAAGTCCCCCGATGTCTGGATAGTCCGCCGAAGAAAGAGAGGTGAGCGAAATTTCACGGTAGCCCGCCTCGTTCACCAGCCGATCTATTTCAGAAAAGATGAGGCTTCGGGATTTGATGCGCTGCGGGCGGTAGTAGATTCCTGCATGGCAAAAACGGCATCCGTTGGGGCAGCCGCGCATAATTTCTACCACTCCATGATCTTGCACGGGCTTGATATTTGGGAGCGGCAGAAAAGATTCAACGGACGGCACAAGACCAAAATTTTCCTGCACTGCCCGCCGTGCAACGGTATGAGCGCACTCCCCCTGCGTCATATTCTCTGACCACACGTGCGGACTCTTCCTGAAAGCGGAAAGCAGTTCGCTTCGTTTCGCGCCATTTTTCTTGAGTTCAGCAAGATGAGAAATCAAGTCGAACATACCGCCTTCCGCTTCTCCGATAAACACTGCGTCAAAAAAATCGCAGAAGACAGCAGGATTTGTCGCCCCCACCCCGCCAGCAATCACAATCGGGTCATTTTCCGTGCGGTCTTTTTTCAATATCGGAACGCCGCCTAAGTCTAAAATATTCAGTACGCCCGTAATACCCAGCTCATAGCCGATTGAAAAACCAATCATATCGACAGAAGAAAGCGGCATTCCTGTTTCCAGCGTGTAAAGCGGCACGTTTTTCTTTTTGAGGAGCGTTTCAAAATCGGTTTCCACGGCAAACACGCGCTCACAGCGGACGGATTCCAGTCTATTCAGCCCGTTGTAGATGATTTTGATTGCCTGATTGCTCATTCCGATTGAGTATACGTCGGGAAACGCTATCGCAAAATTAAAGAGGTCGTTCTCCTGCTCAAAATGCGGCTTTACAATCGCACCGATTTCTCCGCCGATGTATGAAGACGGATTTTGTACCGCACAGAGTTCAGAACCAAAGATTTCCATGGGATTTATTAGTTTCATATAATCTCACTAAAATCGTAGCGGCGGTAGTTTATGCTCATCAAAAGTCCTATGCAAATCATCGCCGTCCACAAAGAAGAGCCACCGTAACTCAAAAACAGCAGCGGAATGCCCGTAATTGGCATCATTCCCATGACCATACCCGTATTAACGACAAAATGGAAAAAGAACATGGCTAGGATTCCCGCCGCAATGTAGTGACCATATTCGTTGTTTGTCGCGCGGATAATAAAAATTGTCCTGAGCAAAATGATAAAGTACAGCCCGAAAACGATTGCTCCGCCGATAAATCCCAGTTCCTCAGAAAGAATGCTGAAAATAAAGTCCGTGCTTTGCTGAGGAAGAAAACGATAGTGGCTCTGCGTTCCCTGCAAGAATCCGCGCCCCCAAAGACCGCCCGAACCAATCGCAATTTTTGACTGAATGATGTTCCATCCCGCTCCCTGCGCATCGGTGTACGGGTCAAGGAAAACAATCAGACGCTTAATCTGATAGTCTTTAAGCGCGTGACCACCGAAGCGGGAGAAAACCAGCGCGGCACAGATAATGGCGAATATGTATGAAATCCAATAATAATACTTGTGCCTGAACCAAATGCGCCCAATAAGTCCGATAAGAGCGATTGCACCTGTCGCAAGAATACAGATAAGACGCAACTTGTCATTGGTCAGCACATTGATGATGCGGTATGAATGAGAGGCAATCTCGCTCTGCCAGAGTGGTAAGACGGTAAACACAATCGTAAGCATACCACCGCCGAGCAACAGCAAAAGATACCTGAGCGGGATTCCGCCTACAAAGCACATGACCAAAAAAATCGGAATATATACGCTGGCGGTTCCCATGTCAGGCTGAATCAGAATCAGTCCGAGCGGCAGAAGCAGAATTCCTGTGGCAACGACAAATCGCTGGGTAATAGGCGTAGCGCGCGAACGTTCCAGATACCAGCCCAAAAACAAAATGAAAATAATTTTGCAAAATTCCGACGGCTGCACACCAAACCCGCCAATGCCAATCCAACTGCGCGCGCCATTCACGTAACGACCGAATATGCGCGTGTAAATCAAGATGAACACCAAAAATCCGTACAGGTACGGCACATAGCGCGCGGAACGCCGAAAATCAAATAATGCCGTCAGCAGCATCAGCACCAGACCGATACTTGCCCAGATAATCTGCTTTATGTATTCATTGGAGACATTGATTCCCTCGGAGTTGATGCCCGATGAATAAATAAAAAGAATGCCCATCGTAACAAGAGCAAGCACACAGGCGAGCAGAACGTAATCAAAAATCTGAAATACCTTAACTTTCATACTATTCTGCCCTCGCCCGTGCTTTCTGGAGATATTTAAAGCCTAATTCTTCTATCGCCTGCTCGTAAGTCTGATTCTGAAAAATGCCCTGAAAAATGATGTTTGTGGCATACGGCGCCCACCATTCCCAGTCATTTACTGCCTCTACCAATACAACGACAACCAGTTGTTCTTCCACGGGCGCATCATAGGGACCGTAAGCCGCCATCCACGAGTGCCAGTGGTCTTTTTTTGCGCCGTTGACCTCTGCCGTACCCGTTTTTCCCGCCAACTTGATTTTTTTATTGTTCATCGGGTACTGGGCTGTACCGTCCGTAATCACGTAGCGCAAATCCTGCTGAACTTCTTTCCAAAC
Source organism: Treponema sp. (assembly GCA_017449285.1). GTDB lineage: Bacteria > Spirochaetota > Spirochaetia > Treponematales > Treponemataceae > Treponema_D. The sequence continues at coordinate 132,561 of JAFSJX010000003.1, read as the reverse complement.
AGTGTCATCAATATTGGATTCGTGGAGAATCTGCGGCTTTATCTCTTCAAGTAACTCATTTGTCGCTGGGTCGCGCACTTCTTTGAGCAGATGCGGACGGTAAATTTTTCCTCCGTTTACGACCATCGCAATCATGTTCGCGACATGCAACGGCGTGACCAGCGTATAGCCCTGCCCAATTGACATATTCATCGTATCGCCGCCCAGCCATGTAGAATGATAGCGACGTTCCTTCCACTGTGCCGTGGGAACAAATCCGTCAGACTGCGCGGGTAAATCAATGCCCAGTGGCTGCCCAAAACCAAATTCCTTCGCATAGGACGAAATGCGGTCAACGCCAAGATTATCGCGTCCGGTCACCCAAAAATACACGTCGCAGGACTGAGCCAGCGCGTTCTTCAAGTCAAGCCATCCGTGTCCCCAGCGTACATGGCAGTTAAAGCGGCGACCACCGTAGTCAATTCTTCCCGTACATTCAATTTTTTTCTCCGCAGGAAAAGCTTTTTCTGCGAGCAATGCCGCCGCCATTATCGTCTTAAAAGTTGACGCAGGAGGATAGACTGCATTTACGGCGCGGTTCAAAAGCGGATTGTTCGGACTGGTGGCAAGTTTGTTGTATTGTGCGGAAGCATCATCATTGTTAAAAAGATTCTGGTCATAATACGGGTAAGAAACTAACGCCAGCACTTCTCCGTTTGAGGGTTTTAAGACGACCGCCGCCCCTACCCGATTTCCCAGAGTCTGCTCCGCAAGTTCCTGAATTCTCGTGTCTATCGTCAGCACAAGGTTCTTACCCATCTGCGGCGGCTCTACAATCGGTCTGTCGTCAATGATGTGACCGCGAACGTCAACAGTACGCATCTCGCGCCCGGGAACACCCTGAAGAAGCGAATCATACTGCTTTTCTATGCCCGTTTTTCCGACAATGGCGTTTGCCTTGTAGCCCTGATTGTACATCACATTGATTTCTTCCTTTGTAATGTCTCCCACATAGCCGATAACATGGGCGATTGAGCCGGTCTCAACATAGTTGCGTATGGGCTTTGATCTCCATGACACTCCCGGCAAATCGTTGATATTTTCAGCGATATTAGCAATCGTCTCAAACGGAATATTCACACGGATTTCAATCTGCGCATAAGAACGTCTTGAACGCTGGGGAACTTTTCGGTCAATCTCACGCTTGGTAATCCCCAGAAACGAAGCAAGTTTTGTGGCAACCGCATCATAATGTCCTGCGGGAATTTCTGCGGGAATCAAGTCCACCGCAAAAGAATCCGAATTGATAACCATCGGGAGCGTTGCGTTACGGTCAAAAATTTCTCCGCGCTGGGCTGCAATCGTATTTACCTGACTGGAAATGGTACGGGATTGCCGCTGATACGATTCTCCCTCAAGTCCTTGCAGAGAGAACAATTTCAGCGTATATGCGACGAACGTAAAAATCACAATCAGCGTCAGTATGACAATCTTTCCGTTCCGTTCAACTGAATCGCTGTTAAGTCCGCCCGCCATCAAGCAATGTTCTCCATGTCGATAAGAATAAACTTCTCAAACAAATCTAAGAATCTGAATATAACGGGAGTCAGAATAGTGTTCATCAGAAGTTCTATTGCAAAATTCATCGAAATTACATCATACGTCTGAATTCCGATAGGATAAAAAAGCGAGATGACCCAAATGATAAGAGCCTTCAAAAACGTAGCGGAAAAACCGAACAGCATAGGAAGCATAATACCGTTTATGTTCAGCGTCTTGTGAAAAAGTCCTGCAATATATCCCATAAGCGTTCGCACAAGACTGTTTAGCCCCATCGGAGCCGCACTCAGAAAATCGATGAGCAAGCCGGAAACAAACCCATGTGCCGTGCCGAATAGTTTTCCGTTCTGCACCGAAAAATACAGCCCGCTCAAAAGCAGAAAATCAGGGATAACAGGAAGAAACATCAGGTTTGAGAGTATTGCTGCCTCAAACACAGAGAATCCAAGCGCAAACAGGCATGTAATTAAAAATGGTCTGAGCATCAGTTTTGACCTCCCTGCGCTATGTGCAGGTTTTTTTCCTGCAAATCGGTGACAATTACCGTCTCAAGGCGGGCAAAGTCGATAATCGGAGTAATCTCAATGTCAAGCGAAGAGTCATAATCCAAGACCGTTATCTTTGAGATTGAACCAATCGGAATGTCGCGGATATAATTTTCCGTTTCACCAGAAGTCACCACAAGGTCTCCAAAATGCAGTTCCTCCAGAACCCGTTTTTTAATATATTTCATCGAAAGCGGGTTTTCCGAAGAGCCTCTGCCTGTAATAAGACCGATATCCCGTGTATTCTGAATTCTTCCCGAAACCGAGCATTTCAAATCATAGATTGGCATGACCAAACTTGTTCCGATACCGACCGTAACTACTTTCCCGACAAGTCCGACCGTTCCGTTCTGTACCGCAATGACCGGCATATTTTTTTTGATGCCGTTTCGGCTTCCTTTATTGATTGTCAATCCCGAATACAAACTGTCAGGGTCGCGTCCGATAATCTGAGCGGCATAATTTTTCTGCTCGATTGTATTTGAAAAATCCAACTGTTCTTTAAGCCGCTCATTCTCCTTTCTGATTTCGGTATTGGTGCGCTGGAGATATTCATAATTTTTCAGTTTTTCGGTAAGAGCGGCGTTTTCTTCTCTCAGGCGGGAAAGTTCATGCACTGCATTTATCGTGTTTCCGACGCCAGAAGCGACCGTGTTCACACCTTTTTGCAGGGTTGAGACAATTGTAAACCCTACTTTCTCAATGCTGATGACAAAACCGCCGGAACTAAATGCGAGCATCACGCCCGAAAGTACGATGAGAAGAAGTAAGACAAATTCCGGCAACTGAAACCGAAAAAGAGCGTGCTTGCGAGCCATCAGAAAACCGTCTATTCGTTAAGGTTGTTATACGTTGCCCGTCCGATGGACATATCCTTGAACAAGTCGAACGCCTGCCCCGCGCCGATTGCCACACATTCAAGCGGATTTTCCACCAGAATGACAGGAACGCCAGTTTCCTTGGAAATCAACTTGGGCAGTCCTTTGAGCATACTGCCACCGCCGGTCATAACGATACCGCGCTCAACAATATCTGCGGCAAGTTCAGGTGGCGTGCGTCCGAGCGTACGTTTGATTTCATCCACAATCTGGCTGACTGGCTCTTTAAGGGCTTCGCGAACCTCTACGCTGTCAATTTCAAGACGGCGGGGAAGACCGGTAATCGCATCGTTTCCGCGGATTTCCATCTTTTCGATTTCTTTATCAGGGATTGCGTTTCCGATTTCAATTTTAAGGCGTTCAGCAGTCTGCTGACCAATACGCAGGTTGTGAACTGAAAGAACATGGCGCACAATTGCCTCGTCAAATTTGTCGCCGCCCACACGGATTGCATCGGTAACGACCATGCCGCCCAAAGAGATGACGCTCACTTCTGCCGTACCGCCACCGATGTCACAGACCATGTGACCTTCCGGCTCATTGATTGGAATCTGTGCGCCGATAGCTGCCGCAAGGGATTCCTCGATGACCTCAACTTCCTTTGCGCCAGCCTTTAACGCTGCTTCAACGACTGCGCGGCGTTCTACATCGGTAATGCATGACGGAATACCGATTTTCATGCGCATTGAGCGGAACAACTGATGGCGCGGAATAATCTTTGAAATGAAGTATTTAATCATTTTTTCTGTGCTGTCAATGTCTGCGATAACGCCATCAGAAAGCGGTCGAATTGCGATGATATTGCCTGGAGTTTTCCAGAGCATACGCTTCGCTTCCGCGCCCACGGCAACAACACGTTTCGTTCCTTTTTCAACCGCCACAACGGACGGCTCATCAATGACAATCCCCTTGTCACGCATATAAATCAGCGTATTACAGGTTCCCAAGTCAATGCCAACATCTGTTGAAAATCGATCCCAAAATCCCATGCTATCCCCCTATTTGAAATCCGCCATTTTTTTGAGTGCTCCCGGATGATTTGGCTGCAGCCTCAACGCCTTCCGCCACTGCGAACGCGCCTTTATCATATCACCCTGATTCTCATATATTACACCAAGTTCATAGTATGCGTCAGCAGAATTTTCATTTTTTTCCAAAATTGTTTGGAATTCTTTTTCTGCGTCCACAAATTTTTTCTGCTCAATATAAATTTGTCCTAAAAGCAAATGACTTCTCAGCAGAATCTTCTCATCCTTACAGTCCTGTGAGATACGAAACAAATATTGCTCCGCCGCAGTGGTCTGTCCCGCCTTGTAATACTGCTCGGCAATCGAAAGCAACAACACATCAGATTCTCTGACCAGCAATGCCTCCGTAAACGCCGATATACTTTCCATAGTCATATCAAGCGCGGCATAACTTAGCCCCAAAAATTCAGGAATATCATCTGCCTTGTAACCGCCTTTCAATGCCCGCTGAAGATATTGCACCGCCAAGTCCGCATAATAGTAGTAAGAGGAGAATGTGTTTTTATAGAAATATGCCTTTCCCAGCATATATTCCAACTGAGGCATTGTCTTTTCTTTTGCTTCTTGCAGCGCGACCCTGATACTGTTGATAGATTCGTCTAAAAAAGTTTGTGATGCAGACGTATCGTTTTCCGCAAGAGCCAGAAAGAATGCCGCATAACCATGAAGCATAAGCGCGGCATTGTTAAACGGCTTTCTTGCGAGCAGAGCCGCACTGATGTCGTAGACCGACTGGTAATCGTATTGCTCCCATTTTTCATAGAGGGCTACAATTGAAGAATCGCTGTGTACTTTCGTATATATTGCACGATGAACAAAAAAGAATGCAATGGCAAGGGCGACAATGACACAAAAAGCAATGACAAGATGCTTAAACAACTTGCTCTTGCGTTTCGTAACTGAGCTGTCAGAACTATTTTTTGCCCCCACCATAATCCCACTCAAAAAAAATCAGAAAAGACAATAAGCCGGGTTCTGTCCAGGAGTTGGCGCGGCGTAAGACGCGACAACTCTGCTAACCATCTATCCGAATCACCTGTTGCCAGATGACTTCAGCAGCCTACCCGCAGTAATCCGCCCGGAACACGTTACTGCTGCTTGACCTTGCTCCAGATGAGGTTTACCTTGCCATACCTGTTGCCAGATATGCGGTGGGCTCTTACCCCGCCTTTGCACCCTTACCCTTTCAGGCGGTTTTGTTTCTGTGGCACTGTCTGTCGGACTAAGGGCTATGCACCTTGTATGCAGCTACCTTGTTCCGCCCGGTCATTATCCGGCATCTTTTCCGGTGGAGCCCGGACTTTCCTCACGCCGTGCCGCTATCATCAGCAGTACAACGCGCGGTTATATCTTTTCTGAATGTTTACGCACTTAAATTTCTGCGGTTGTGTCCTCGTCGCCTTCCTCGCGCTCTTCGCCGTCAAGCAAATCATCATCAAGTTCATCGTCAAAGTCTTCATCGTAATCAGCAAGGCTTCCCGTTTCTTCTGCCGCGAAGTATGTTTCTTCCTCACCTTTCTCTGCCTCTTTGTAGAACAGGATTCGGCTGCAGTACGGGCAGAACAAAATCTTTTCGCCGTCATGCACTTCGTTCGCAAACTGAGACGGGAGAATCATGTGGCAGCCTGTGCAGACCGCATTTTTTCCGCTGCTCTGAACCGCAACGATACCCTCGCTGTTGCGCTTGATGATACGCTGGAATTTGTACACGATTTCCTGATCGATACCAGGTGTAATTTCCGCCTCTTTCTGATTCAGATTTGCCAACTGTGTCTGGTAATCCTGAATTTCTTTTTCCAGAGAAGCCTTTCCTTCGTTCAGTTCGGTTTCCTGAGATTTAATCATCTCCTCATCTGTGCGAAGATTCTCGTTCAGTTCGGCAAGATTCTTTTCTTCTTTCTGCAAATCCTTGCGAATAGCGTTCTCGCGTTCGGTTGCCTCACTGATTTGCTTGTCCAAAGCCTCGTACTCGCGGTGAGAAGTAATGTTATCCATGCCTTTTTCACCGGCTTCGCGAATGGATTCTGCCTGCGCAAGTTCCGCCTTCAAATGCTCAACAACGGCACGGGCTTCCTCATATTTTGCGTTTCTTTCGATGTATTCTTTTTTCAGGCGGCTGAGCAGTTCATCCTGTGAAGACAAGCGTTTAGGGGATTCTTCAATCTTTTGCTCCAGCGTGTATTTTTCTGCAAGGACATCCTGCAATTCTTTCAGTTTATCAAAAACTTCTGTCATTACCATTTAAAAAACCTCTGGTTGTTTTATCATATTATTCTACAAAAAAAAGGGCAATGTGTCTATATCTTGTTTATGCAAAAAGGGCAGAAAATCCGAAGATTCCTGCCCCCTGTCTTATGTCTCCAAGAAGTCACGAAGCCCGCTCGCACGGCGCGGATGACGTAAGCGGCGCAATGCCTTTGCCTCAATCTGGCGGATACGCTCGCGGGTAACGTTGAAGTATAAGCCCACTTCTTCAAGCGTAAGGCTGTAGCCATCGTCAAGACCGAAGCGCATTTTAAGCACTTCCTGCTCGCGCGGGGGAAGCGTGTTGAGTACCGTCCGCAACTGCTCCTGTAAGAGTGTGTACGCAGTCTGGTTTGCGGGATTCTCCACTTCTTTGTCCTCGATGAAGTCTCCCAACTGACTGTCCTCTTCCTCTCCAATCGGCGTTTCAAGCGAAATCGGCTCGCGCGCAACATTCTTAACCTGCTTTACGCGGCTGACTGGCCAGCCCAACTGCTGTGCGATTTCCTCATCGTTCGGCTCGCGACCAAGTTTCTGCATCAACTGGCGGCTTTCGCGAACGACTTTGTTAATCTGCTCAATCATGTGGACGGGAACACGAATCGTGCGCGCCTGATCGGAAATAGAGCGTGTAATCGCCTGCCGAATCCACCATGTAGCGTAAGTGGAGAATTTATAGCCCTTGCGATATTCAAATTTTTCTACTGCCTTAATCAGACCGATGTTTCCTTCTTGTACCAAATCGAAAAACTGTAGACCGCGGTTGGTATATTTTTTTGCGATTGACACGACAAGGCGAAGATTTGCATTGATAAGGCGATTTTTTGCCTTTTCCATCATACGCCGTCCGCGGGCAATCTCCTCTTCCATCTCAAGAATTTCGGAAACGTTGTTCTCGAAGTCGTATTCCATTTTGCGCAACTTGCGGTCAATCTTCTGAATCTGCGTGTAGATGTCGCGGATTTCATCGCTCTTTAGGTTCAGTTCCTGCTCCAGTTTTGCAGCCTCAGAATGAAGCGCAAGACGACGACCAAGACTGCGCAATTCAGCCGGACTTGCAATCCGCAATTCCTTCATGCGCTTTTCCTGTTTGTGATGATATTCGTCAATCTTTCGCTTTGCGTCCACAAATTTTGCGCTGAAACATTCAATTTCTTCTGACTGAATGTCTGTCTTACGAAGTTCAGGAAGAATTTTTGCGCGCAGGGCAAGCAACTGGGGATTCTCAAAAATTTCCTGACTCTGAATGCTGTCGTAGAGTTGTTTTTTAAGATCCATGTACTGCTTCATTTCCTGCAAGACTGGCTTGAGATATTCTGAATAGCAACTTTTAAGACGGCGTTTTTCTGCCATTTCTTCGTTCAGTTCTTTTCGCGGTTTTCCCGGCTCATGCATATCAATGCGCTTAAATGCTTTTTGTGCTACGCCGAAGAATTCAGGAATCATCATGCCCGACTGCTTAATTACGTTCTTAATGATATTCTCGCCGTCTTCCATTTCCTTGGAGAGCGTCACTTCCTGTTCGGCAGTCAGAAGTTTTTCCTTTCCGATTTCGCGCAGATACAGGCGGATGGGGTCGTCTACATTTGATTCTTTGTCGGTGTTCAGAAGATGTGTTTTGTCGCTTTTTTCCTCTTCTTCGGCGACCTCCGCATCCTCATCGTCCTCCAATTCGTCCTCATCGTCCGTCTCATCATCCAAATCGGCATCTTCTTCCATGACCTGAATGTTGTTTTGAGTCAGCAGTTGCAGAACGTCTTCCATTTTTTGAGAATTGACGAAATCTTGTCCAAGATGTTCGGTGATTTCTTCCCATGAAATAATCTGCTTGTCTTTTGCGTAATCCAAAAGTTTTGCTACTGAGGGCTCCAACTCTTGATCCATGTTTTATTCCTTTTTACTTAGTCTGTTGTCAATATCCATTTTTTGGGCGATTAGTTCATCGAGCATTGCCTTATCTTCTTGCGTAGAAGGATTGAGCAGCCGAATTCTGTTTAGAAGTGAATTCCGCTGTTTTTCAAGACTATTCTTTTTTATCAGCGCGATGCTGTCTGTTACCATCTGCTCCGTATGCTGTGAGAATTCACCAGAAGCTACCGCACTGGTTATCATCTGCTGAAGATTCTCTTCCTCGCAGCGGGCAAGAATCGTGCTGAAAGATAAGTCACTTTCTCTATAACACTCTTCCAAAATAATAAATATTTTTTTTGCCACAGGATTTTCAAAATCGCTTTCGGTGAGTTCCCGGCGCATCAGCTCAAACTGATTTGTATCGGTAATAATTGCAAGGACCGCACGTATCTCGGCATCTAATTTTATGTCCTGCTGTTTGATTTGCCCCGCATCTGTCTGCCGTTGCTCCAAGCGTTCGCGTACCCGCTCACGATTATTAAAATCCCTGCGCACCGCCTCTGGGGAGATATTGAACACCTGCCCCAATTGTTCCAAGCATGACTCCTTTTGTATGTCAGTCTGGAGCGCATCAATATACGGGAAGAATGCCAAGCACGCTTTTGTTTTCCCTTCCGGTGTGTCAATCGGATATGAGTGCGACAGCGAATCCAAAAGATAATCACTGTCTAATATAGCGTTATTTACATCTGCCGTCAAGGTTTCTTTCCCGAAATTCAGCATAATTTCCGCAGGATCTTTTGCTCCTCTCAGCCTGATGACTTTGACCGTTAAATCATGTTTGCGGCACAGAAGGATTGCTTTCCACGTCGCCGTTTGCCCCGCCCCGTCACTGTCGAACGAAAGTAGCACCGTGTCCACAAAGCCCTGCACCAGTTTTACCTGCTCTTCGGTGAGTGCCGTTCCCAACGGAGCGACCGCATACTCAATGCCGCATTGGTGATAGGCAATGCAGTCCATGTAGCCCTCGCAGAAAATCACTTTCTTTTCTTGTCGGATGGCGTTTTTTGCAAAATTGAATGCGTAGAGCGTCTCTCCTTTCTGATACTGAATCAAGTCGCCGGAATTCAGGTACTTCGGACCTTCACCGCGCAAAAGCCGACCACCCATCGCAACACACTGTCCTCGTCGGTTGAAAATAGGAAACATAAGTCTGTCTGAAAAAAAAGCGACATCGGGATAGTTTTTGCTGAAAAGCCCGGACTTTGCCAGAAAATCATCGCTGAAATTCTTTTTGCGCAGAAAATTTTTGAGCCAGCGGCGGTCAGCGGGCGCATATCCCAGTTTGAATTTCGCAATCGTATCTGCCGTAAGTCCGCGCTTGGTGGTGTATTCAAAAGCGAATTTTCCGCCCTCAGTCTGGGTCAGAAGATAATGGAACATTGTCGCCACACGGTCATACAATTGGATAAGTTCATCTTTGGTCGTATCTTTTTTCGCCGCATCAGGATTGTAGCCTTCTTCATATTTAATCTCAATTCCCGCTTTTTTTGCCAGTGCCGTAATCGCTTCGGGATAGGACTGTTTTTCCATTTCCATGACAAATTTTATTACGTCACCGCCCTTGTGACAGCCGAAACAGTAGAACATATTTTTGTCGGGGGTAACGCTGAATGAAGGCGTTTTTTCTTTGTGGAACGGACAGCACCCCCACCACGATGAACCTTTTCGGGTAAGCGGTACATACTCACCTACAATTGACACGATGTCGGCGGTACGGGTCACAGCATCTATTGTTTCTTTCTGAATGAATCCTGCCATCTTACTTTGATGCCGCCGCCTTTTTTGTCCTGAATTTGAACTGTGCGCCCGCCTGGGCATGAGAACTGAGCGATTCAGTAAACGTGTGACTTCCAGCAGCCGAATCGGTGAGCGTAAAATAGAAATAGTCCGTTGCGGGTGGATTTGCGGCGGCCTGTAGCGCGACCATGCCAGGATTTGAAATCGGTCCGGGTGTCAGCCCCGCCCATTTGTAGGTGTTGTAGGGATTGTCAATTTTAAGGTCATCGTAAGTAATTACATCGGGATGAGGCTTTCCCATGATTTCTGTGATGATGTATTCAATCGTCGCACACGAATACAGACCGCTGTTCACTTTGATTCTGTTGGTAAACACGCTCGCAATCAGAGGTGCTTCGCTATCTATCCGATATTCTCGCTCAACAATCGACGCAAGAATGACAATCTGATGCAGTTGCTCTGGTGAAACATTCCCGCCGCCTTTTGACGGGGCGATTTCCAGTGTTTGTATACGCTTAAAGAACGTGTCTGCCATCATACGTAGCACATCCTCAGCACGCATCATCGGCGTAAAAAAATAGGTGTCGGGAAAAAGATACCCCTCAAAATTCTCCGCAGGAATCTTGTATTCGGAAAGCAGTGCCGGGGAACGGGCTGCCGATTTGAATTCGTCCGCACCGCATACGCCGTTTTCTTCCAGTTCAGCGGCAATTTTGCTTAGCGTAAGCCCTTCCGGAATGACCGTCTTGATGTACTCCTGTTTGCCAGATTCAAGCAAGTCAAGAATCTCGTGGACGCTCATCGCGCTGGAAACAGGATAGACACCTGACTTCAGCATGAATGGATGATTCCTGCGGACAATTACGGGATACCGCGCCGCAATGTAGAACATTTTTTCGGAGCGGATAAGTTGTTTCTGCGCAAGCATGGACGCAACGGCGCGCACTCCAGTTCCCGAAGGAATCTCAATGCGGGAAACCCGCTCCTCACCTGCATCAGTCGCAGGAGAAAGCAGATGCAATCCCGCCGCAAAAACTGCGGCACAAAGCGCGAGCAGCACGGAAACAGCGCACAAGAGAATCAGACCTGTTTTGACCGATGATTTTTTTTTCATGAATAAAATACTTCCGCCTCATCAATTGACATGGAATCATACATCGCTTTTTCCACCGCACCCGCAAAATCTTCCAGACCTTCGGGAATCTGTTCCTGATGAAGTCGGATAAAACGTGCCAGAATCCGCAGTTCCTGCTTGGAGAACGTATAGGTCAACTGCAAATCATCAACGTCACTTAGAAGAAGGGAGTCAAAATTCATAGTTTAAATTCCACTCCTTCCATAGCAAGCTCGATTTGCACGGCATTTTTCGCGCTGTAATCTGCATACCAAAGAGCGGACTGAAGAATTGAGTTTAGTTTCCTATCATCATACATAGGGTCATGATGGAAAAGATACAGCTTTTTGACTTTCCATGCTACCGCAAAGTCAATCGCATAGCAGAACGCAGAATGCCCCCACCCCTGCTTCGCATAAGCCTCCTCGACCGTATACTGCGAATCAATAACCAACGCGTCTGCGTTCATAAAAAAAGCATCGTGTTCTTTTGTACGCTCAAAGTCGGGATGGTTCAATTCTATATCTGTTGCATAAACGAATTTACGGTCGCCCTCAATTAGCGAATAGGCAAAGGATTTTCCTGGATGCGGCATTTCAATCGTCCTTACCTGCACGTCACCAATCATCACGTCTTTTTTCTGCTCAATCGTATTGAACGAAAGATGCTGAGTGCAAGTTTCCATTGTGACCGGGTAGAAAGGCTCGCGCATCTGTTCATGGAACAATGACTGCATATTGTCAAACGGGGAATAAAAATTGATGACCGATTTTTCATTGTACAGCGGGTCAAAAAAAGGCAGTCCCTGAATATGATCCCAGTGGAAATGGGAGAGCAAAATATTGTAGCGCATATCCTTTGGCGGCTCACCATATTTTCCGAGCATACGGATTCCCGTACCTGCGTCCAGAATGATTTTTGTGCCGCCAGAGGATGTCACTTCTATACAAGGAGTGTTTCCTCCCGTCGTTCCGTACAACCATGAGGGCAGAGATGCTATGAAACGCTCACGAGCATCTTCTGTCGCAATGTCTTTCGGCTGAACGCGCTGAATTGCTGCTGAGATTTTTGCTCGTATCTGCTGCGGAGTAAGGGGAGCCGGCAAAGACCCCCTGACACCCCAAAAATGAATGTTCACTACTGCAACTCCATCATAAGTTCACTCTTATGTATCGGCAGATTTTGCTCATATCTTTTGCGCTGCGCTTCAATTTCTTCTTTAGACCACAGACGACCTGTGTTGATTCCCGGACAGTCCTGCGAGCATTCTTTCCACTGCTTCCCGCTCTCCAGAATCCATGTCCAGAACGGAAAAGTGGAGCATTGCACAGGACGGGCTTCGTATGCAGTGCAGCCGTTGTCCCAGAGAATGCAATCGTAATTTGTCCTTTCTTTCAGGCAAAGAACATCGGTATCGTCATAATAATGCACCCACCGACAGTAGACATGCACAAATTCTTTTACGGACATTTTAAACCTTTGACAAAGATTTGTCAAATCTGCGCGGGAAAGATAAACATAGCCTGGATCAATTCGGCAGCAATTGGAGCATCGCTGACAAGAAAAATGAAGACCGTTATCGTAGAAAGTCATATCGCCTCACAAAAACAGGCTGCTAGTTTGAAGTTCCCGCTTGCGGAATTTTCAGAACTGCCATCGGTGCTGAGGATAAAAAAAGGGTCTCAAGATAAACTCAAGACCCTTTTGGGGAGTGTAGGATTCGAACCTACGAAGGCGGAGCCAGCAGATTTACAGTCTGTCCCCTTTGACCACTCGGGAAACTCCCCGTTTTAAGCTGCCTGTAGGATTTGGACCCACGACCCCGAGATTACAAATCACGTGCTCTACCAGCTGAGCTAAGGCAGCAAATGTTCTTACGAACGTACGTTACTATAACAGAATCCGAGCGAATGTGTCAAGTATATTTACCCGCAGATTTCACAATTCATGCAGATTCATATCAATTTTTTTTGTCAAGTATGGTATCCGCAGATTTCGCCGATTACCGCAGATTATTTTCTCACAAAGTCGGGACGAAGTTTTTCTGCGCCGTTGATATAGACGTGCTTTGGCTGCGCACCCTCTTCCAGATAGGCATGAACCAGCACGCGAATCATTCCCGAAGGCGCGCCTGTAATATCCGCTTCCTGTGACGTAAACAGAGCGCAACGGCTCACATCAATCCCCACGTCTCCGTGACGCAGGGCAAACGCAGGGTTGAGCGCGGTCAAATCTTTGGTCAGCGTAAAGTGAACGGAAACGATGTCATCGGGGGAAAGCGCATTGTCAGAAAAAAGCGCGCGGCACAATTCCGTCACCCCTTTTTGCACTGATTCCCGCGTGTTCTCCGCGCCAGACGCTCCGCGCAAGCCATAAAGACGTTTTTCCATGCCTACTCTCCGTCCGCGCTTGCGTTCTGAGGTGCGTTTTTTTCCGCTTCTGTGTTCTGATTCCGGGGGGCAGAAAACACAGCGTCCGTGCCGCTTGTACCGCCCACCGTGCTGTTAAGTGAGTTGATAAATTCAACGGAATCGCCGTTTTTAAGAATATCCGTCAGCTCCGGGTATTTTTTGAGCGTCTCGCCAATTTGCGTCAGACGGCTTACGGCACGGTTGTCAGAAAGAATCGTGTCTGCCTGATGCTGCGCAGACTTTGTCAGAGCCTCGTCCACGTAGTCCTGAAACGTCATGTAGGTCTGTTTTGCACGGTTGTACAACGTCGCATCAGGAATCTGCGCATTCTTCACAAAGATGGAGACCACCTCCACATCCCCGAGGTCTGCCGCCGAACCGATTCCGCTAAGAATCTGCTCCTTACTGCGGGCTGTCGCAATCTTTGTCGGGTCTTCTGCGCTCGCCAAAATAAAATATTCAGCAATCAGTTCCGCAAGACGGTCTGCCGTGCGATTAAGATGGGAATCCAGTTCATCACTGCTCGTAATCTCCGAATCCGCCGCCTTTTCAAGCAGAGCCTTTTTTCCCACTTTAAGTGAAATGTCAAAATCAAATTTATAGGCGAATTCTGGCGCGCCCTTTAACTGAGCGGCATACACCTCCGCAGACGGCAAACTTCCGCGCACCGATTTCGAGTACACGTGTGGTTTTAACTGAAACGTCATCAGTTTTGCGTTCGTCGGAAGAAGCGGCTCCCAACGCCAGCAGAACACGCCTTTTTCAATCACCTGCGGATATACGCCGCTTGTCTTAGACACAAGCACACCGCACTCGTCCGTCTTCACCTTGAACTGCACCCAGCCTAAATAGAAAACTGCACCGCCAACCAGAATCAGACAAAGTAAAGTCAAAAATAAAGATTTTAGTATCTTTTTCATAACACGCCTTTTCAGTATAATAGAAATATGAGTGATGCTCATTATACCCCGAAAGACGATGCTATTGCAAGATTAGAACACGGCAAGACGGAATTTGTTTCTGAAAATTCCAAGCCGCTTTCATTGCCGTCAGCCTCAAAAAAGCATACTCCCCTGATTCTGCGCCTTACCCGTCGGGCAGTGGTCTTTCTCGGATTGCTGACCATCGCACTTATACTCTACTATATTTCCGCAAACATGCAGTATTTTCTGGAGGTGAACATAAAAATCATTCTGTGGGGAATGACCGTCTCTTCTATCGCATTGGCTCTGTTCTGTGCGGCAGGAGTCGCAGAAAGCCTGTACTTTACCATCGTGCAAAAACAATCCCGATTTCTCTTTCGCCTGATTCCCTATGGTTTGGTGATGATTCTTGCGGCAACATTCGCCGTTTTTTCGCGCACTGTCGATTTGCTATCGCTAGGCTATCCGTAATTCGGGCGCACACGCCTTGCGGCACTGGCTACGCCACCCCTCCAATCCCTTGCGCTACGCTTACAGTCGCTTTTGTCGGCAGAATCAGCACAAATTCGCCTTCCCTCACCGTAATTTTTACGGGCTTTTTCGCCTCAAGATAAGCGGGCTTGATTCTGTTGCTGATGCTCGGCATTCCTTCTTCTCTGAACACGCCGTATTCCCACAAAAGCCCATCAGAAAAAATGTCGCCACCCCTGCGCCCGGTGGTCGTCCGTGCCAAGGAAATCATATCCCGCAGTTCTATGTTGCTCACCTCAAATGACGCGCCCGCTTCCGCATACCAGAACGACTGCTCCCCTGCCAGCCACGCATCAGGGCGCAACTCTGTCGCAAACAAATCGAACACGCCAAGAAAATGGTCAAGCCGCTTTCCCCCGCCCGCTCCCACCAGCGTAATCCAGTGCGACTTCCCATTGCCATTTCCGCCGCTGGTGATAATCTTGTGCGCGTATTCCAGCGCAAGTTCCGTGTCGGTGTAGTCTTTGTCCGCTACAAAACGCTGGATTCTCTCTGCGGGATATTTTTTAAGCGCATCCACAGCCCCCTTGTCAGAAAGGCTGTCCATGTCGCCAAGAATTGCGTCCGGCGCACCATTATGGGAAAAAAGCCCGCCAAAGTGCGCGTTGTATAGTTCCCACGCAAGAATGCCAGAATCCGCCGCAATCACAAAATCGCTCCTGCGAGCGGAAAAATAGGCTTCTGTCAGGCTCGGTTCGGGGCTTTCTCCGCCCGTAAAAATGACGATGTGCATAGTAAAAATATTTCCTTTCTGATAAAATGATAGCATGAATCGCGTAAAAATTCCTGTTGAACTCAAAAAAATGCATGAAATTTTCTCAAAAAACGGCTATGAGGCATACCTTGTGGGCGGTGCGGTACGCGACATGCTTTTGGGAAAGGACGCTTCCGACTGGGATGTGACCACCAACGCAAACCCTGCGGACGTAATGCGCATCTTCCATAAAGTGATTCCCACGGGCATCGCGCACGGAACGGTCACGGTGCATTTCATGAAGCGAGAAATTGAAGTGACTACTTATCGCACCGAACAGGGCTACTCTGACGGCCGCCATCCCGACAGCGTTTCATTCGCCGCCACGCTCGAAGACGATTTGAGCCGCCGTGATTTTACGATGAATGCCATCGCCGCGCGCCTTTCTGACGGCACAATCGTTGATTTGTACGACGGACAGGGCGACATCAAGAAAAAAATCATCCGCACCGTGGGAAATCCGCGCGACCGTTTCCTTGAAGACGGACTTCGCCCCATTCGCGCGATTCGGTTCAGTTCGCAACTCAATTTTGTTATACAAAAAGATACATATTCAGCAATTTTAGAGGAGGCGGTGCAGGAAAAAATCCATTCCATTTCTATCGAACGCTTCCGCGATGAGTTTTGCAAGATTGTGCAGTCGCCCGTACCGTCCGTAGGCTTGCACCGCCTTGAAGAGACGGGACTTCTCGCCTATTTTATTCCCGAACTGGCTGAAGGACGCGGGGTGTCGCAGATTGACGCGCGCGGCTTCCACGAATTCGACGTGCTTGACCACAACCTGTACGCCTGTGACGGCGCGCCCAAAGACAACCTGATTGTGTGCCTTTCCGCCCTCTTCCACGACATCGGAAAAACCGCCACGCGCACCGTTGAGCAAAAGACGGTCAGCGGTCAGACGGTGGAACTCGTTCATTTCCACGGACACGAAACCAAATCCGCCGACATCGCCCGCGAAGTGCTGTTCCGCCTCAAATTCTCCAACGCGCAGATTGACGCGGTCTGCCACTTGATAAAGAATCACATGTTCTTCTTCGAGCCGACATGGAGTGCCGCAGCCGTCCGCCGCTTTGTCGTGCGCGTGGGCATGGAAAACGTGGAAGATTTGTTCCTGCTCCGCTACGCCGACATCTACGGCATGCACCGCGTTCCCGTCGTAGCAAATTCTGAAACCGTGCGCAACCTGAACGATTTGCGCGACCGCATCGAGCACGTGGAAGCCGAAAAATCAGCCCTCAGCCTCAAAGATTTGGCAGTAAACGGGAAAGATTTGCTCGCGCTCGGCATCCCCGCCGGAAAACAAATCGGGCGCATTTTAAACGAGTTATTCCAGTGCGTACTGGACGATCCGAAGATGAACGAGCGGGAGAAATTGCTGCGGGTAGCGAAAGCGATTGCAGGGTAATATGAGCGGTGGCGGTTTAGACCGCTTCGAGGTCTTTCTCCCGCAAATAAACCAACTTATTGTCAGATTTTACGGGTTAAAGCCTCTTCAAACACATGACCAATATCCTGTTTCGTCTTGGCAAGCGTAAACTCAATGCGTCGTATCAGCGGCATTAAGAACAATCTTCCCTATGCCCGCACACTTTTCCTTGTCCATGCCAATACTATTACCCTACTTTTTGCGGATTGTAAACTGTTTTCACCACTCCGCCCCGTCCTTGGACGGGACAAAGCCTCATATCTCCATGTTCATCACGTGGCGCACTTCGGCGAGCGTCTGCTGCGCGATTTCCCGCGCTTTGGCAATGCCTTCGTTCAGCACGGTGCGTATCAGTTCGGGCTGCTGTTCCAGTTCGGCGCGTTTTGTGCGCAGGGGGCGCAGGTGTTCGTTCAGTGCTTCGGTCAGTTCGTTCTTGAGCGCACCGCCGCCACCGTCTCCAATGCGCTCCGCAATTGCTTCCGGCTCTTCGCCCGTGCAGAGAGAGATAAGGCGCAAGAGGTTTGCCACTTCGGGGCGGTTCTTGGGGTCGTAGGTGATGTGTCGGTCTTGGTCGGTCTTGGCTTTTTTGAGCAGTTTTGCCGTCTCGTCCTCGGTGGCGGAGAGCATGATTGTGTTTCCGAGCGACTTAGACATCTTCGCGCTGCCGTCCAAGCCCATAATCATCGGCGTTTTGGAAAGGAGCGCGTGCGGCTCGGGGAAGACAGGCTCTGCGTTCTTGCAGAATTTATGGTTAAAGCGGCGGGCAATCACGCGTGCCATCTCCAGATGCGGCAACTGGTCTTTTCCCACGGGAACGACGTTTCCCTTGCAGAACAGGATGTCCACCGCCTGATGCACGGGATAGGTATACATGCCCGCGTTGAGAGGAATCGTTGATTTTTCAATCTCGTCCTTTACGGTGGGATTGCGGGAAAGCTCTGCGTTGGTGACGAGCGTAAGGAACGGAATCATCAGTTGGTTCGCCTCCGGCACGTGGCTGTGCGGATAGATGAAGACGTTCTCGCCCGGCTCGATTCCCGCGGCAAGGTAGTCAATCACGAGCTGCTTGGTGTTCTCACTGATTTTGTCGTATGCGTCGTGGTCGGTCAGCACCTGATAGTCCGCAATCAGAATCATCGTGGGAACGCCCATTTTTGACAGGCGCACCCGGTTTTTGAGCGAGCCAAAATAATGCCCGATGTGCAGTCTTCCTGTGGGGCGGTCTCCTGTGAGGACGCGGTATTTTTTCGGGTTCACCTTGATGTCGGCTTCAATCCGTTCGCTCTGACGCATCGCCTCGGCAAGTATCTTATCGGTATTCGTTTCAAATTCTTCTGCCATAATGGTTCATTCTATCAGATAGCAGGTTTTGTAGCAAGATTTTGACGCGATGCAAGGGATTTTCTTTTTTTGTCCGCCACGCTATACTTCCCCTATGTCACAATACGCA
Organism: Treponema sp.; assembly: GCA_017449285.1. GTDB lineage: Bacteria > Spirochaetota > Spirochaetia > Treponematales > Treponemataceae > Treponema_D. The sequence continues at coordinate 114,067 of JAFSJX010000003.1, read as the reverse complement.
TGCTTAGACGAACTGCAAACATGGCTCGATTCCTACCTGAATTTTGAACGGCTTCCGCAGAAAAATATCTTTTGGCTTGATACTATGGAATTTTTGTGCAAAAAGATGGGAGACCCGCAGAAGTCCGCGCCCGCCTTTCACGTCGCGGGGAGCAAGGGAAAAGGCTCTGTTTCCGCGATGATTGCATCGATTCTGGACGCGGCGGGCTGCAAGACAGGATTGTATTCGTCACCGCATATTCTGGATTTCGTGGAACGGATTGGCACGGCTCACGGAGTATTCTCGGAAGATGTGTACCAAAAGGCGGCAGAAGAACTTAGGAAAACGACAGCTGCAATTCCTGAGCGTGAATTTCCCGGCGGGCGGCCGCTCACATGGTTTGAACTGGTCACGCTGTACGGCTTTTTGTGTTTCAGGCAGGCAAAAACAGATTACAACGTGCTTGAAGTGGGTTTGGGCGGGCGGCTTGACGCGACAAATGTGATTATCCCCGCCGTTTCCTGCATCACACCGATTGAACTGGAGCATACCGAATTTTTGGGCGACACGCTGGAGAAGATTGCGGCAGAAAAAGGCGGCATCATAAAAGAAGGCGTTCCCGTGGTGATTGCGGGGCAAAAACCCGAGGTTCGGACGGTTTTCGAGCGAATTGCGGCAGAAAAAGGCGCAAAAGTATATTTTATTGATGAAATGACGGAAATATCCGCAGATTACGCAGATGGATGCAGATTGCGAGGTCTGGATATAGACAGAGACGGCGAAAAAAGTCTAAAAAACAATACATCTTCAGACAATTTCTGCAACAGCATTCCGCCATTGGTCATGCAAACTACCATTCGTTCGCCGCTGTTCCGCCGTCCGATTTGCGCCCGCCTGCGCTTGCTGGGGGAATTTCAGGCACAGAATGCGGCACTGGCAGCGACGGCGGTAAAACTCGTTTTGCCCGACATTGACGAGAAAATCATCGAAAAAGGGCTTGAAAACGCATTTTTGCCCGGCAGATTCGAGATTATTGCGAATCCGATGACATGTTCGGCAGACGGCTCGGCTTCGTGCCAAAAAAACGCTTCTCCGGCACGAACGGCATCCGCCACACGACCGTTCGTTATTCTTGACGGAGCGCACACGGTAAACAGCGTCAAGTTCACTCTGGAGACATTTCGCGCAGTCTTTGGCGACACGAACACGCCCGGCACAACTAGCGGACAGCATCATTTTATCCTGCTCTTTGCCTGTGCCGCCGACAAGGACGCAAAGGACATTGCGCCGCTCTTTAAGGACAAGTTTGACGCGGTGTTTTTAACCAAGCCCGGAAACGTAAAGCAGTCGGATTTGGCTGCGCTCGCCAGGGCTTTTGACGATGCAGGGCTTCCCTACGACCTTGACGAAGATTTTGCGGCGCAGATAAAAAAGGCACTCGCCTATGCGTCGGAAAACAACGCGTATCTGCTCGTAACGGGGTCATTCTATCTGCTTGCGGAGGTGAAGCGTATACTAAACCTGCGAGGCGGCACAAACGCTACCTAAATTGCATGGAAGTCAAACGTACAACCTCGGCACTCGCTTTGAAATGCCGCAGGTAATCTCGTAGGAAATCGTGTTCGTGGCGCGGGCGATGTCTTCTGCGCTCTGCAATGCGCCGCTGTTTTTCGGTCCAAAAATGACGGCCTCGTCCCAGCGTTTGACATTGCTTTCTTTTCCCAGGTCTATCATGCACTGATCCATGCAGATTCTGCCGCGCACGGGATATGATTTTCCGCCGATTGCCACTTTGAGGGCGCCACCTTCCCTGCCCTCGTTCGTCTGGTTGAACCGTCTGAAAAGGCCGTCATCATAGCCAATCGGAAGCACACCGATGTCCGTTTCGCGCGAACTTGTCCACGTGCGCCCGTAAGAAATGGAATGTCCCACGCCGAATTTGCGGATGGCGACGACTTTTGACACCAAAGCCATCACGGGCGTAAGGTCAACAGGCTCTTTTTTTGACGCAAAATATTCGCGCGTCAGGTCTCCCGGATAATAGCCGTAGCAGATGATTCCGGGGCGGCACATGTCAAGGTGCATCTCCGGGTTGTTCAGCGTAAGGGCTGAATTGGCGCAGTGGCGGATTCCAGGGTCAATTCCCAGTTTCTTTACCTGCCCGCACGCAAAGCAGAACCGCTCGAACTGCTTCTTGGTGTATTCGATGTCGTCCGCGTCCAAGGAATCTCCCACGGAAAAATGGGTGCACATTCCGCCAAGGCGCAGCACCTTTGTGTCCACAATCATCTTGGCAAAAAACGGCGCTTCTTCGGGAAGGCAGCCAATCCGCCCCATGCCCGTGTCCACCGCAAGATGCACGGGAAAGTCTTTTCTGCCAAGCCGGAGGCATGAGACGGCGATTCCCGTGATATACTCCTCGTCAAATGCAAGCGGTGTCAGGTCGTGCTGCACCAAATCATCCATCTCGTCGGGAGAACAAAGGCTCAGAACCAGAATCGGACAGGTGATTCCCGCCTCGCGCAGCTGGATTCCCTCGCTGATTGCCGCCACCGCAAAATAGTCCGCGCCCTCTTCCACGGCAATTTTCGCGCATTCAACCGCGCCGTGTCCATAAGCGTCCGCCTTGATTGCCACGCACATTTTTGCACCAGAGGAAATTCGTTTCTTTATTTGGGAGAGGTTGTGTCTCAGGTTGTCCGTGTAGATTTTTGCTATCGTCGCTCGCATAATCTTGATTGTAGGACTTTCAGAAATGTTTTGCAAGGGAAAAGTTCAGGTCAAAAATCCCGATTTTCCAATACTTCTAATATTATAGAAGTTTTATGCCGATGTATTGAATAGATACGTGTTTTTCTTGTATACTACTACTTTAATTGGGGACAATTATGAAAGTTTCTAAATGGCTTACACTAACAACCGCAGCGGCATCGCTGTTCATTATATCTTGCGGAACGACACAGACCGCAGCAAAAACTGAAGCATCCGATAAAGAACCTGTGCAGATTGAGGTTGAGCAAACTGACTTGCAGACTGAAGAACCCGTCGCCACAGAACCAACTGCATACGATTTGTATAAAAGTAAAATTGACGGGATTTCTCTGCGCCTTGCATCCGCGCCTAAAGCAACCTCAAAAGGAAAGGCGTTTCCCTCTCCGTTCAGCGTAAAAGTCACAAAAACGGTGGATGGAACTCCTGCAGAGGGCGTTGAGCTTACGGTGGTCTATCCCATCTCAAAAAAAGACGATGAAATTCATTACGGGGAAACAAAAATCGTCTCCAATGGAAACGGCACGGCAAACTTTACTCCGCCTGTTCCCCAGATTTCGGTAAACGGCTCGGTCACTATTTTTCCGTCGGGAGACACTTCTGACGAAGATATTGCAAATGCCGCAAAACTTGCGAGCGTAACTGCTGCGTATCAGGTACGCTCAAATCTTATGCAGTCAGGTGGATGCCTTGCTATTGTGGACTATGCGCAGAACGGCACGCCGATTACAAATAATTCGGTTTCGTCCTCAAATCTTTTGACAGAACTGATGAAAAAAGGTTTCGTTCGTGTTGGTAACATTGATTTTACCAAGGAAGTTGTTTCTGGCGACAAGAATCGAGTGTACAATACCGCGAAACCGATGATTGGAACTTCATCTTCGTATTTGATTTTTGGTACGGTAAAATATGAGCAGGTTATCACTAAGACAGAGACAGACTACACCTGTACGCTCGTAGGAGATATTACCTGTCTGAATATGAAAGATGGTGCGGTGCTGTATCACACGATAAAAACGGCGACGGCATCAGATGAAAAAGACTGGCAGGTGCTTCCCAAGGCTCGTGAAAATTTGGCAAAGCAGTTGGCAGATGCAATATACTTTGGATTATAAGACAGGAAAACGAAAATGATTTATACAGACACAAGGGATAAAAGCGTAAAGACTGATTTTAGAACTGCCGTGATGAACGGTATGAATGAAAAAACGGGAGGACTGTATATTCCGGTGGAGTTTCCCGCACTTTCAAGTGAGTTTATCAACAAAAATCCAGAGCCGTCTTTCCGCGACATTGCCTTTGAGATGGCAAAACCTTATGTAGCGGGCGAAATTCCCGATGCGGATTTGAGCGCGATTATTCAGGATGCCTATCCGTTTGTGGCAAAAGTCGTTCCTGTTGACCCTACCGCTTATGTTCTGGAACTCTTCCACGGTCCGACCTGTGCATTCAAGGATTTTGGCGCGCGTTTTATGGCTCGTGTGATGTCATATTTTAACCGCAATGAGGACACTCGTCTGCACATTCTGGTTGCCACAAGCGGCGACACAGGCAGCGCGGTTGGAAGTGCGTTCCACAATGTTCCCGGACTTGACGTGACGATTCTGTATCCAGAAGGAAAAATCAGTCCGCTTCAGGAAAAACAACTTTCCACGTTTGACGGCAATGTACGCGCGCTTAAAGTGAAAGGCACATTTGATGATTGCCAGAGACTAGTCAAAACTGCTTTTACGGACAAAGAACTGCGCGCAAAACTGCGTCTATCTTCCGCAAATTCAATCAACATCTCGCGCCTTTTACCGCAGAGTTTCTATTATATGTATTCCGCGCTCGTGGTCAAAAATCAAAGCTGGAGAATGAGCAAGATTGAGAATCCTGCGATTATCACGGTTGTGCCGAGCGGAAATTTCGGAAATCTTACGAGCGGCTTGATTGCGCGTGAAATGGGCGCGCCGATTATGGGATTTGTTGCCGCAACAAATACAAATCGCACTGTTCCAGACTGGATTTCGACTGGTGAATATAAAGCGCGTCCAAGCGTGGAAACGTATGCGAATGCTATGGACGTAGGCGCGCCCTCAAATTACGAACGCATTATTTCTATGTATACGCTGGAACAGGTACGCAATCTGTTCGCCTCATACTGGCTGGATAACGATGGCATCATAAAGTCAATCAAGCATTGTTTTGACCGCACGGGCTACACTATTGACCCACATGGCGCGGTCGGCTGGAAGGCTTGGGACGACATCAGAAGCGGCGCATTGCAGTCGCTCAAAGACGGAAGCAAGGGCGACTACACCAAGCCGGGGCTTTCGCCGAATCTTCCCGCATGGGCAGACTGCGTGCTGAACAAAAAAGCCGTTGGTATCATCTTGGAGACCGCCCACCCCGCAAAATTCGGTGCGACCGTCACACAGGCAATCGGCAGAGAACCGATTATCCCCGAACGCCTGGAAAAAGTGCTGAAACTGGAAGACAAAGCAATTCCCATGCAGAATGATTACAAACAGTTCAAAGAATGGCTCTTGGAAAATTTATAAGATTAGAATTTTCTCACGGAGCGCACAGAGTCCACAGAGATTTGTTAAAAATTTCTCTGTACTCTCTTTTACTCTCTTGAAATTCCTACATGTTAGAGTACGTCTGTACTTCGTCTTCGAGGTGCTCAATTTGTATGCCCGCTTCCCTAAACATGCGCAATGAATCTTCCTCGTCGTGATAGTGCTTTTCGCAGACAACGCGCTTTATGCCACAATTGATAATCAGCATGGCACAGGTCATGCATGGGGTCATCTTGCAGTACACGGTGGCTCCGTCAATCGTAATTCCTCTTTTTGCCGCCTGGCAGATAGCGTTCTGCTCCGCGTGAACCGTGCGCACACAATGCTGGCTTATCGTGCCGTCAGTGTGGATTACTTTGCGCATCAGATGCCCTACTTCATCACAATGAGCCAGCCCCGTGGGACTTCCCACGTAGCCGGTCACGAGAATCTGGTTGTCGCGGGCAATCACGCAGCCGCTCCGTCCTCTGTCGCAGGTAGCACGTTTGGCAACCGTGCGGCAGACTTCCATAAAGTATTCGTCCCAAGTAGGACGCACGTATGTTCCGTCTGCCATAAGGTTATTTTACCGCCTCAAAGATAATGTCCGCAAGGAATATCACGGCGAGAATCCATGTGATTACCGGAATATCTTTGGTCTTTTTTGCGAACACCTTGCACAGCACATAACTGATGATACCGAACGTAATGCCCTTTGAGATTGAGTATGAGAACGGCATAACGATAATCGTAATGAACGCAGGAATTCCTTCGCTCTCATCCTTAAAGTTAATCGCCATTACGGACTTCATCATCAAGAAGCCGACAAAAATCAACGCAGGAGCGGTCGCCGCAGCCGGAATCAGTGCGAAAAGCGGGCTTAATAACAGCGCGACCAAGAACAGGATTGCCGTCACCACGGAAGCAAGACCAGTGCGCGCACCAGCAGCGACACCAGAAGAACTTTCCACAAAACTGGTAACGGTAGACGTTCCCAGACATGCGCCGACAACCGTACCGATAGCATCGGACATGAGCGCACCCTTTGCGTTTTTCACGTTGCCGTCCTCGTCCTTCAGATTTGCCTGCTCAGCAACACCAAGCAACGTACCAATCGTATCGAACAAATCAGTGAACAAGAATGTGAAGAATACCACGAAGAATTTGAGCGTCAGCACATTGCCCCACTCAAACTTGAACATTGCGGGAGCGGCAGGAACCGAGAACGGCTTGAAACCATCCGGCACTTTTGTAACACCGAACGGAATGCCGATGATTGTCGTGATGATGATGCCGAGCAGAATTGCACCGGGAATATTGAGCATGTACAGCGCAATCGTAATCACCAGTCCGAGCAGGGCAACGATTGCCGTCGTATGCTGACCGTTCAGATTAACAAAACCAATCAGCGTACCCGTGTCTCCCGCCGTGATGCCCGCATTGGTAAGCCCAATCAGCGCGATAAAAAGACCGATACCAACAGCGACCGCACTACGCAATGTCAGCGGAATAGATTTGATAATCGCCTCGCGGATGCCGAACAATGAAAGCAGAATGAACAGGATACCTTCAAGCAAAACGGCTGTCAGCGCGAAAGCGGGGCTGCACCCCATGCCCAGAACAACTGTGTAGGTAAAGAACGCATTCAGCCCCAAGCCTGGTGCAAGGGCAACCGGCAGATTCGCGCAGAATGCCATGACCAGCGTGGCTATTGCCGCAGAAACGCCCGTTGCCGTAAAGACCGCGCCCCAATCCAAGCCAGACTGAGAAAGAATTCCAGGGTTTACCGCAAGAATGTACGACATGGCGAGAAACGTTGTAATGCCACCGATAATCTCACGGCTGACCGTTGTTCCCCGCTCTGTTAGCTTAAAAAACTTATCCATTTATAAAGCCTCCGTTTTTTTAGAAAGATATTCTATTATATCACACTGTAGCAGAAAAACAATATTTAAAACCCGCAGATTTTAAAATGACGAAAGATTTTTTTAAGTTTCCAGCGATATGGTTACCAGCGAGCCGTCAGACGGATTAGGAAAAGCAATTTTATACGCCGTAAAACACAATTTTTCCGAAAAATTCCCATTGCACAGGGGATTGTAGAGAAAATCATTTTTGACGGGTAAGCCAATCCATGCCAAATGACAGCGCACTTGATGACGGTAGCCCGCAGTAATTCGGCAGACGGCTGTATCTTTGTCTTTCAGGGTGATTTCAGTACGATAGCACTTGTCTCCGCTTTTTTTTAGCGCAGCCCTCCCCGACTCTTCTGTAACTGGTCTTACTCCGACATGATGTTTCCCATAGGCTCGGAATCGACTTTCCACGACAATGGTTTTTCCCGGCGTAATATCCGATGTTTCTATAGGTGGAAAAGAAAATCCGCCGACCATTTTGAAGAGTTTGGGAACGTAGTCAACTTTTGCGGAATACCACTTTGTAAATGCACCTTCTTCCTGAGCGCGCAGAAAAAAATCGTAGGCACTCTGTGTGGCGGCTATCAGTACACAGCCCCGTGTCGCCGTGTCAATACGATGCACCAAGCCTTTTTCCACCGTTTTTCTGCCCAAAACCGCCGCAATCTTCGGAAACAAGACCATGGCTTGGGTAAGCGCAGAATTTTCCCCCTCGTGCAAAGGTGCAGATGGTAATCCCTCAGGCTTATCAACCACCAAAAACGGTTCTGCTTCGGTCGGCGCATGGAGAATCTGAATCTGCTTTGTCTCTTCACTCATCGCATCTTGCCCCGTCATTTCTTTTTGCCCGGTATTTCTTTTGAATAATTCTGATGTAGCACACGAAGGACTTTTTTGAACCTGACAGGAGTATTCGCCTTGAAGACCGTATATTTTTTTTTGTTCGGCAGACGGATTTTGAGCATATAGGCATGAAGCATAAGCGTTGCTCCCTCAAAAATAGTTCCTGTAGTTTTGCGTCCGTACAAAGGGTCTCCCAAAATCGGACAGCCAAGGTATTTAAGATGTACGCGAATCTGATGTGTCCGCCCTGTCTTTAGTTTGAGCGCGACAAGAGAATAAGTGCCGTAACTTGCGATGTGCTTGTAGAGCGTATGAGCGAATTTGCCGCTTCCGGTGTTGGTGACCGCCCTAAACCGTTTTCTGTCTTTGGGGTCACGAATTATCTGCGTCTTAATTTCGCCGTTTGCCTTTGGTGGCGCACCCGTTACGATGGCGATATAGATTTTTCCGAGTTTTCTGTCCTTGAACTGCTTTTGCAGCCATTCCTCTGCGTTACGATTTTTTGCGGTAATGATTACGCCAGATGTGTCTTTATCCAGCCGATGCACGATGCCTGGTCTGCGCTGGGAAAGCATCTGTGAAGCGGAAAGATTTGTTTCCTGCGGAATAGCAGTACGCCCCCAGTGATACAAAAGCGCATTGACCAATGTTCCCGTCCAATTGCCGCTTGCAGGATGCGTGACCATTCCCTGCTTTTTGTTTACGACCGTTACGTCTTTGTCCTCGTAGATGATGTCAAGAGGAATGTCCTCTGGTACAATGTCCGTGGGAATGTTGTCTTCCCATTCAATGTCAATCTGGTCGCCCGCCCCCACTTTTGCCGACAGTTTTGCGCGATTTCCGTTCAGCATGATTTCCGTAACCCCGCTTTTGAGTTTCGAGCGGTTCATGCCGTCTGGAAGCATGGCAATATAGGAATCCAACCGCATTCTACCTGAAAAATCAGCGGGAACTTTCGCGCTAAAAAATGGCACTTTCAAGCCCGCCTTGCAGATAATCCTGCGGAATTTGCGGCTCTGATGACGGGTCATACGTCTCTGCACGCGCATTCTTTTCCCGCTCTTTTTTTTCCTGACTCAGAGGGATAATAGTCACTTCATCAGGGCGCAGATTTCTGTTTTGCTTTGCCTTGATATGCCTTCGGATAAGCGTGATGCCCAAGTCGATTAGCCCCAATCCCACGCTGGTCGCCGCCGCAATACCGATAATCGCCTTCTGGTCATCGGTATCAAATCCTGATGAACTTTTATCCACAGGGCTGTGAAACTCGCCCTTAACCGCAAGTGAATAGCCCACGGTCGTCCATAGCGTGACAAACGGAAGAGAGCCAAAAGTGATGATTTCGGTACGGCGCAAATCTTTTACCCACTGCGGAAAACTGACATTGGCATACGTCGTATCTTCTGCAAAAAGCGGAGAGACGCACACCGAGAAGAAAAAAATGAGCATTACGCAGAGAATCGCTTTTTTCATTGTCGCGCTCCAAAAATAGCCGTTCCGATTCTGACAATGGTCGCCCCCTCGGAAATGGCAATAGGATAATCCCCGCTCATGCCCATAGAAAGTTCTGGTAATGACAAACCGTAAGTTTGGGAAAGTGTGTCTCGCAAAGAACGGAGCGTGCTGAATGAACGGCGGATTTTTTCTGTGTCATCAGTATTTGAAGCCATAGTCATCAGTCCTTTGAGCAAAATATGAGGATAAGCCTTTTCTGCACACAGGCGGACGGCTTTTTTAAGTTCCTCGGTATCAGTGAAGCCTGCCTTTGTCTCTTCTCCCGTGTGAAATTCAAGCAGTACGTCAATAGTCTTTCCAATTTTTGCGCACTGTTTTTCAATTTCTTCCAAAAGCACGATACGGTCAACAGATTCAATGCAGGAAGCGATTTTTACCGCGTCGCGCACTTTGTTCCGCTGCAGCGTACCGATGATGTGCAAATCAAACGAAAATCCCCGCGCCGAAATGTCAGAAAACTTTGACACCGCTTCTTGCACACGGTTTTCGCCAAAAAGATTCTGCCCCGCCTTGATTGCGCTTATCACATCGTCAGCGGAATGAAATTTGCTTACGGCGACAAGACGGACACTGTTCGGCACACGGTTCGCAGTTTTTTCTGCGGCGCGGACGAGGGAAATAACTTGTGCAAGATTCTCTGCGACTGACACTTTTTTATCCTTTATTTTCCGTTTTGTGTTACGATTCCTTATAGTATATCATTTTCCAGCGCATCACTCAATGCAAGCAGTTTGTCTGCGCTCAGGTTTTCCGCTCGTTTAGAAGGAGAAATTCCAGCCGTCTGCAACGCTCTGTCCGCATATTCACCGCCCTGCGTAAAGGGAAGCAGATTATTGCGCACGGTTTTTCTACGCGCTGCAAACAATGCCCGAATCAACTTCATAAATGACGCAGGATTCTTACAGCGGGGAAAATCAGCCTTTTTGGTCATAAGCACAGCACGGCTTGCCACATTGGGCTTTGGCCAGAAATTTCCGCCCGCCAAATCAAGCACGGTCTTTATATCATACGCCCACTGACACAGCACGGAAAAAGATGAATAATCTTCCGTGCCAGGTTTTGCAATCATCCGCTGACCAACTTCTTTTTGAATCGTAAAGACGCATTTTTCAAAACGAACGCCGGCATTTATCGTGTCACCGATAATCGTGGCCGCAATATTGTACGGAAGATTTCCGAAAAAGCGGTCGGGTACGCCCTGCTCGGAAACGCTTTTCCATGTTTTAAGCACATCGCCTTCTACCAGCGTAAACTTTCCTTTTTCGGCGTATTCGGAAAAAAATTGCGGGAGCAGCCGCGCAAATCCGTGGTCAATCTCAAAGGCTGTGACTGCCGCTCCACGGCATAAGATTTCATCGGTCATCGCGCCTAATCCAGGTCCCACTTCCCATACGGTTGTTTCTTCGTCAACGTCAAGAGCGTCCACAATAGTCTTACGAGCGGCTTCGTTCACCAAAAAGTTCTGCCCAAATTTTTTCTGCATGGCAAGTCCGTTTGTTTCGAGAAATTCTTTTAGTGCTGTTGGCGAATTATAATCTGGATTGGTCAAACATTGCTCCTTTTTTTGCGACTTCTCGTTTTTATACCGTAAGCGCAGGAAATCCCGCAAAGAATACAGTCATCGATTTTATCAGTTCATAAAACCAATTCAGTATAGCACCAATTGCGGGGGAAAGAAAAGGGAGCATAAGACATAACATAATTCCCAGAAGTCCCGCATACAAAAAGAACACCACCAGCGGAGAAACCACCACCGAAGCGAAAATCCCCACAGGCATAAGTTTCCCGAACAGGCGAAGCGTAATTGGTGCGGTAAACATTTGCGCCCCGGCAGAATCGGAAAGCGCGGAAGTGAGTTTTGGCAAGAACCGGCGGGAAAAAAGCCGTCTGACTGGAACGCCGATAAGCAGAATGCCCGCGAGCGCGCCATAAGACAGCATAAAAGCCGCAGACTGCAAATGACCGGGAAACAACATTAAGTGAAGCAAAAAACTCGCCGAAAGCACCGATAATCCTGTTGGTCTGTTCATGCGCAAAAGAGAGCTTCCAAAAAGAATGAGCGAGCAGAGCATCGCGCGGAAAAGTGACGGAGAAATGCCCGCGAACCACACGAAAAACAAAATCGCTCCCAATTGCAATCCGTCCGCTATAGTTCGCGATGCCGCTTTCTTTCCCAAAAATAATGCCAATCCCGAAAACAAAGACAAATGCATTCCTGAAAGCGCAAGGATATGAGAAAGTCCCGCATTTCTGAACGAATCGGACACAATGCCCTCTGTATACTCGCGTGAACCGCTCAAAAGCGCAAGCAAAAGACCGCCAGCCTTTCCCCATGAATACAAAAGCCTCTTGAACTGCAAACGACAGAGCGCACGGAAATATCTTACGCGCGAAAAAAAGCCGCTTCCCCAGCCTAATTCAGTTGCGCTCGTCACCACAAATTCATGCTCACTATAGCCACCCCTGACCGAAAGAGAAAGATGCGCTCCTGTTTCAATCAGAATTCCGCCCTGCCGCTTTGCCACCGTGTACAGTTTTCCGGGATAGAGCGATTCCACCACAGCAGACGGAAAAAACACGGAAGCAACGCCACCTGCAGAAGAGGTCGCCCCGCTTTTTGCCACTATTTTTTCTACGGCAATATCCGTACGATACGAGCCGTTAAAAGCACTGGTTTTTGCAGGATTTGAGACGACCGTTCCCACAAGCAGACAGATTTCGTTGTCAGAAAAAAGCGACGCAAAAGGATTACGACTTTGTACCGACACTACACCTGCATACACGACCACCGCGCAGATGACGGCGGCAGACACCAGAGGATTTTTAAGAACAGGCAGATACCTGAGCCATTTTGGCAGTTTTACCATTTCAGTTTCGCAAGGGCATTCCTCGCCGCCGCAATGACCTCCTGAGGATAAGACAGATAGGTGACGTACAGCAGATTGTCAAAGGCAGACTTGTCGCCCAGCACTCCTAAACCATTGATTACGGCAAGCACAACTGGCTTGGCAGGATAGTTGTTTTTCTCAACATTCCTGTTAAGATCCGCCAGATAGCCTGAGAGCGTCTGCGCAGTGCCTGTTGAGGTAAGTTGCGCCATGCTGTTGATGACAGCGACAAACTGTTCCTCTTTCAGGACATTTGCCTCATATTCTTCCCTTGCCAGAGAAAAATAACGGATAACCAGCGGAGCCGCCCGAACCCAGTGACTATCAGAAATCACTTTCATCGCTTCGGTCTGAAGGTTAAGCGTTTCGTCCATACTTCCGGAAAGATCTTCCGTAGTATATATAGCCTTCGACAAGGCATTTTCGGCTATTTCTGCCTTAAAATTCGGTGAATTTTTTTCAGAATTTGTCAAAAGCTTAAAAAATGCATAAGCTTCGGTCAAATTTGCCGTGGAGATTGCCCGCACCGCATCTCCCCTGGATTCAGAAGAAAGAGAAATCAGCGCATCCTCGGTCTCAGCCTTATAGCGCGGCCAACGTTCAGAAGTCCATGCACCGTAGATAATTTCAAACGTCCTGCTGTTTCCGATTTTTCCTGCCGCAGTTATTGCCGCACGGGTCGTTGCATTTTCTGCGTTAGTCGTTGTAAGATATGTATTGACTAGATTCACAGCCTTAGCCGATTTGTACGCAGACGAAAGCGGAATAATTTTTTCCAGCACAGCAATCCGTACCGTCTCATCCTCAAACTGATTGAATGTCTGCACCAACCTGTCAGAAATGGAATCTGCATTCTTCTGAGGCAAATTATCCGTAGGCAACGACAGAATTGAGGCTATGGCAAGGGCCGCCAAATCTCTGTCTGCGCCAAGCAGAGGACGGTTTCCAATCGCAAAATCCAAACCTGCCAATGCAAGGACATCGTTACTGCCCGCTTCTCTGATTGCCGCAGTCTTGTCATTAATATTTCCCTTGATGAATTTCCGTTGCGCATCCGTTACAGTCTGTGCAAACAAAGAACATGAGATTAGTCCTATTACAATTGTAAGCATTCCCTTCATATCAAACCTCACCTTATACCGAAGCAAGTTCTTCCAGACTTTCTTCGTCATCAACCGCCTCTAGTTCCGCCAGACTGTCAATGTCCATATTTGTGGCAATTTCTGGCATCGTAACAGCAATCTGCGGAGCCGTAGGATTTTTTTCCGCATCTTCCAGCGTGACAGCCTTTTCCTTGGGAGCGGTCTCATCCTGTGCCGCATCTTGTTCTGTCTCGGCAAGTGCTACCAAAACGTCCTTCGCTTCCTGGGGAAGAATATTGTACACAAAACTCAGAATCGTATTGCGCATGTCGTCCGTAACATTCACGCACTCAAAATGCAGCCGTGATTGATTATGCGTCTTATTGTATTCCACCGCCCTGACGATACCATACATGATAATCTTTTTTTCGTCCAAGGTAAACTGTATTTTTATCTTTACATTATTTCTGCCGAGGCCGCCTACTCGAATCAGTGCGCCGTCCTCCGATATATCTTCCAAAAGACATTTGTATCCAGGAATCGTCTCTTCGGCAAAGTCCATGATGTCATCTTCCATAAAATACAACATAGCGGAAATCGTACATGTCGCACGAACAGACTTTCGCTTTTGTGTGCGCAACAATTTATTCGTCTGCACAAGGTAGAGAACGGGCGTTCCGTTGTACATACCCGCCTCTGTGACCACAGTATCAAAAACGTAGCCCGCATCACCTTTGCGCCACAAATACACGCTGATGGCCTTGTTTATCCAGTCATCCAACTTTACATTGACTTTTTTTTCCTGTACAGGAAATCTTATGGCAATATGACGGGCATTATTCATAATCTCAGAGACAAACACGCCATGTCCTGGTAAAATGATTCTGAGTCGCTGTCCTTTTGTAAGAAACCGTGTGGAGTCAAGCCCCCTTTTGTTTTCATGCTCAATATTAATCTTTGTGCGATATTTATACAGTTTGCTTAAAAAATTCTGCACTTCCGCGGAATTCTCTGTTCCCTTTTCCTTCGCATCATTTATAAACTGTGTAATCGCCTTGTTCAGAGTCGGAAATGAAACATACAGCGCAAGAGGTTCTTCAACGCCGGCTTTTTTCCCCAGTTTCCAAAACATAGATATTTCAGAAAAAGAAAAGCCTTCGTCCATGCCAATAGAATAAAATTTGATTTTGTCCGCAAAAACAAACAAGAGACGAATAACGATGAACAAGACTCCAGCAGTTATGCCAAGAACCAAAAGCATTTTTTTAGCGCTCCATTTTTACTTGAATACCCTGTGGAAAAATTTATATAATACCACTATTATATTCTATATGCAAAAACGATTTTTTTCTACAGAATTTTTTATTATTCTGCTCTTTTTTGTGATGCCCCCCATCATATTTCCGCAAACAACAGGTGATGAATATGTTATGGAAATTCCATATACCGTGTTTATCCTTGCGGCACTCTCTTTCTGTCTCTGGTGGCAGATAAAGGCGGAAAAAAACATACAGACTCCATCACAAACCAGTCGCCTTCGCGTTTTGATGAATCATGGACATTGCCTTGTGACATTCGGTACTTTGCTTGTAACAGCAGGAGGTATTGAACTAATCTGTCGTCTTTCGCCTGTCACACAGAATAAACCTCATCTCCTTCCTCCCGAAACTTTTTCCGGCTGGCTGAATGTGATTTTTGGCACACTGTGTGCGGCATTTTATGAGGAAGTGCTGTACAGAGTCTATCTCCCCGATGCGATGAAACGGATTTTTGTTCACCGAAAAGGAGGCTCGTCATTCCAGTCCGAAGTTCCACAGACCACAAAAAAAGACCTGAGGTCATTTGCCCTTGAATCCGCTGCTGTTATTCTGTTCGCACTCGCCCATCGTTATGTAGGATGGATTTCTGTTTTGAACGCATTGATTGCAGGTACGGTTCTCAGACGATGTTATATAAAAACCGCCTCGCTTTTGTCATGCTTTATCGCACATACACTATACAATTTTGTCATGCTGTTAGCCACGCTGGCATAAGTAGCACAACGTGACTAACAAAAGGCTTTCCTGTCCCCATCCAACAAGCCCCGACCTTGGTCGGGACAAAACGGCAGCCAAAACAGTGTGACTAACAAAAGGCTTTCCTGCTGCCTACACTTCCATAATCGGCTCGTCCACGGGTTTTCCGCCCGGAACCATCGGCAAGACCATCTCGTCAATACCGATGTGGCACTCAATCACGGCGGGCTTTCTCTCGCTCACCGCGTCGTCAAATGCCTTCTTGAATTCAGCCTCACTTGACGCATGATAGCCGCGAATTCCGTAGGCTTCGGCAAGTTTTGCAAAATCGGGTCCAAAGTCAAGTGTGGTCTGACTGTACCGCTGACCGTAGAAGAGATTCTGCCACTGGCGCACCATGCCCAGCGTGCCGTTGTTCACCACGATGATTACAACAGGAAGGTTGTAGTGGCAGATTGTCGCAAGTTCGTTGCAGTTCATGCGGAAAGAGCCGTCACCTGCGTAATGAACCACGTACTTGTTCGGGTTTGCCACCTGTGCGCCAATCGCCGCGCCTGTGCCAAAGCCCATCGTTCCCAAACCGCCGGAAGTAATGAATGTGCGCGGCTTTACAAAGGGATAGAACTGAGCCACCCACATCTGATGCTGTCCAACTTCCGTCGTGATAATCGCGTCATCGCCCAGTTTCTCGTGCACGTATTCACAGAGAATGCGCGGATGGATATTCTTTGCGCTTGTCCAACTCGGCGGTACCAGCTGCTTCCACTCGGCAACCTGCTCGTTCCATTTTCCCGCACTCTTTTTTTCCACCGCAGGAATCAGGCGCGAAAGCGTTTCCTTGATGTTTCCAATCACAGACGCGCTTGTCTTTACGTTCTTGTCGATTTCGGCAGGGTCAATGTCGATATGAAGCACCTTGCTGTTCTTGGCAAAACGCTTGGTATCGCTCGTCACGCGGTCGCTAAAGCGCGCCCCAATCGCAATGAGCAAATCACACTTGCTTACGGCAAGGTTTGACGCTTTTGTGCCGTGCATACCAATCATGCCCGTGCAAAGTTCGTTCGTGGACGGGAATGCGCTCTTGCCCATCAGCGTGACGCACACGGGAATCTGAGCCTTTTCCGCCAACTCAAGCAGTTCTTTTTCCGCGCTGGAGATAACCACGCCGCCACCGCAGTAGATGAGCGGTCGTTCTGCCGTGTTAATCAGTTCCGCGGCAGCCTTGATGTCATCGTCCGTAGGATTCTCAATCTTGGTCAAACGGCGAAGCGATGTCTTCTGCAAGGCGGAAGCATCTTTTGCCGAAGCAGGATCAATAGGCGTGTATTCCACCTGAGCCGCCGTCACGTCCTTGGGAATATCAATGAGCACCGGTCCCGGACGGCCTGACTTTGCAATCAAAAACGCCTCGCGGATAATTGACGCAAGTTTCTTGGGGTCGCGGGCAATGTAATTGTGCTTGGTAATCGGCATGGTAATACCCGCAATGTCCACTTCCTGAAAACTGTCCTTTCCCAAAAGCGATGTGGGCACGTTGCACGTAATAGCCACCAGCGGAATCGAATCCATGTATGCAGTCGCAATGCCCGTCACCAGGTTCGTCGCGCCGGGGCCACTGGTTGCCATGACCACGCCAACTTCACCTGTTGAGCGGGCGTAACCGTCAGCCGCATGGGCAGCACCCTGTTCATGAGCCGTCAAAATATGGCGAATCCTGTCGCTGCACTTGTACAGTTCATCGTACACATTCAAAATCGTTCCGCCAGGATATCCAAAAACAGTGTGAACGCCCTGCTCAATCAGGCATTCCACAACAACTCTCGCACCTGTAATTTTCATATTTTTCTCCTATTCCAGTATTGCGCCTTTATCCGCTGAACTTACCAGTTTGGCGTAGCGGGCAAGGTAGCCGGTCGTTACTTTGGGCGGGAGGGGCTTCCATGCAGCCTTGCGCTTGGCAAGTTCCTCGTCGCTCACTTCCAGCGTAATCTTGTAGTTGTTGATGTCCAGCGTAATTTTGTCGCCTTCCTCAACCAAGCCAATGGGGCCGCCCACAGCCGCTTCGGGTGAGCAGTGACCGAGGGATGCGCCACGGGTTGCCCCGCTAAAGCGTCCGTCAGTAATGAGGGCAACCTGCTTGTCCATACCCTGCCCCGCCAGTGCCGCCGTAACCGCAAGCATCTCGCGCATACCGGGGCCACCCTTGGGGCCTTCGTAGCGGATGACCACCACATCGCCTGCATTGATTTTGCGCCCCTGTACCGCCGCCATGGCATCTTCCTCGCTGTTGAAGACGCGGGCGGGGCCTGTATGCTTCATCAGTTCGGGAGCGCAGGCAGAACGCTTTACCACCGTGCCATCGGGAGCAAGGTTTCCGAAGAGGATTGCAATGCCGCCGTTGTCGCTGTAGGGATTTTCTATCGGGCGCAGGATTTCGGGATTGCGGTTCACAACGCCCTTGATGTTCTCCGCAATCGTCTTACCAGTTGCGGTAATCATGTCTGTCTTAATCAGATTCTTTTTTGCAAGTTCAGCAAGCACCGCCTGTACGCCGCCCGCATCGTTCAACTCGCACATAAAAGTGTGTCCAGCCGGAGCAAGATGACAGAGGTTGGGCGTGCGGTTTGAAATCTCGTTCACCTCGTGCAAGTCAATCTTAATGCCCGCTTCGTGCGCGATGGCAGGAACGTGGAGCATCGTGTTTGAGGAGCAGCCCAACGCCATGTCTGCGGCGAGCGCGTTGCGGAAAGAGTCCGCCGTCATCATGGCGCGGGCGGTAATGCCTTTATTGTACAAATCCATGACCTGCATACCAGCGTGTTTTGCAAGCGCAATGCGCGCGCCCGTCACCGCAGGAATCGTGCCGTTTCCGGGAAGCCCCAGACCAAGCACTTCGGTAAGGCAGTTCATCGAATTTGCCGTGAACATGCCGGAACACGCGCCGCAACCGGGGCAGGCAGAATGCTCCAGTTCTTTTAGCTGGCATTCGTTGATTTTGCCCACGGCAAGACCGCCCACCGCCTCAAACATGTCGGTAAGGGAAAGATTTTTGTCCGAATAGGGATTGGTCGCATCGTGTCCGGGCAAGTGACCTGGCATCATAGGACCGCCAGAGCAGAATACCGTGGGCAAGTCCAAGCGCGCGGCAGCCATGAGCATACCGGGAACAATCTTATCGCAGTTGGGAATCATAACCAGCGCGTCAAACTGATGCGCCTTTGCAACGCACTCAACGCTGTCGGCAATCAGTTCGCGGGTAACAAGGCTGTACTTCATGCCCTCGTGCCCCATGGCGATGCCGTCACAGACACCGATAGCAGGAAATTCAATGGGGGTGCCGCCAGCCATGCGTACGCCAGCCTTTACCGCCTCCGCGATTCTGTCCAGTTCCGCATGTCCGGGGATAATTTCATTCTTAGCGCAGCAAACGCCTACCAGCGGGCGTTCCAGTTCTTCATCAGTATAGCCCATCGCATAAAAGAGACTGCGGTGCGGCGCACGAGCCGTTCCTTTTACCGCATTGTCAGATTTTTTCGCCATATTCATACCTCAAAAATCAATGGTTTTCGCTAAAGATTACCGCAATTCGTGCGCAAGGTCAATAAGGTATTGCAAGAAAAATTCCTTAAATTATACTATAGAAACTTTAGTATTTATAAAAAGAGCAGGCTTTGGAAGAAAAAAGGGGCTGGGGAAAAAGAAATCCTTTCGACGAAAGGTGTCGTTTTCCCCAGATAAAAAGGCTATTAAGATTTTTTTGTTGTTTTTTTGAAAATGCACTGGTAATATAAAAGCAAGAAGGTCCGCTTATGAAACATTTTTTTGATTTTTTAGGTAGAGCAAAATCTTCCTTTGCAACACTTGTTGCGCTTTCTTTTTTATGCGTGTTTTTTTCTTCATGCTCATCAGAAGACCAAACAAAGGAATATGTAAAAGCCGTTCAATTTTCCGCAGAAGAACGTGAGGGCGGCACAAGAATGACCGTCTCCATGACGACCGAAACAGAAGGTGCGGTTATCTTTTACACAACCGATGGCTCATCTCCCACCATGCAAAGCGCAAAATACACAGGCGCAATCACATTTATGGAAAACAAAACCATAAAGGCATTCGCTGTAAAAGAAGGGTTAGAAAACAGTCCGATTTCGGTGGCAACCGTTTCCATAGCAGAAAAAACAATCATTATAGAAACCGACAGCGGGAACTCCTACAATCACAAACTTGATATATCCTCAATATTGGTACGGAAATCCGCAGAAAAAAATTACATCTGGGAAAACGGCGTAAAAACAGAAAGGTATAACAGATATTTTTGCCCGATTGATTTGACAGAAAGTTTTACACGTCTTCCCAAAGCGGGCGAAACGGTAAAAATCACGTGGAAAGGTACGAGCGACAAAGCAATATCCAAGATGCAGCTCAAACTGGTCGATAACAATACGAAAACGGCAAACTGGGGCGCAGCACTTTCAGAAACAATCGAGTTTTCAGATATCTTCGCAGACAAAGATTTTTCTGTTGACCACACGTTTACCTTCAGCAATAATCCGATTGAAAAAGTCATTCTGCAGTTCATTTATATGCCGGACATTCTTGATACGGAAGCGACTTTTAAGGTCTCTGGATTACTTTTCCCCATAAAAAAAGATTTTTCTATGGCTCCATCGGACGCGCCTGTCATAAATCCGCACAAAGGCTTTGTTCAGTATGCGTGGAGCAACGGCTTTATCAACAATCAGTATTGGGACGCGGCTCTTGCTTCTGGTAAAAATGAGGCATGGGATTATTGCACCGTTGTGTATACCGGCTGCGGCTGGAGCAAGATTCAAAAAGGAGAACATGAATACGACTGGACTTTTATCGACAATCTGCTGAAGCTTTGCGCAGAAAATGGAAGGACATTAGGCTGGCGCATTTACCCGACTGACACAGGAGCTAAAAAAGCAGATGAGCCGGGAAGCGGAGAATATGTGCCGCAATATATTTATGACAAAGGCTGCGGTTTTGTTGATGCGACAATTAAAGGAACAGAAACAAAAATACGTGTTCCAGACTGGTCTGACCCGATTTATATTCAGGCGTGCAAAGATTTTGCCGCAGAAATGGCCCGCAGATATGACGGTGACAGCCGTGTTGAGTTCATAGACATCCGCTCATTCGGCAACTGGGGTGAATGGCATTGTTCTCAACTTGACGGAAGTGAAATGCCTTCTGAAGAAATCCAAAAAGATATGATTGCCTATTACAAATCAGTTTTTAAAACTACGCAACTTGTCATACCGAGTGATTGTCGGGGAGATGTGTACCAGTACGCACTTTCACTTGGAATTGCAAAAAGAGACGATGGTTTGATTCAGATTGCTGACCGAGAGAACGACCTGGCAAAATGTTATGAGGCGGGACTTCCGACGGTTGGCGAGAACTGCGATATTTACGAAAAGCTTTTGAATCTAGATAATTCTGACAGGTGGCACCAGCAATGGACGCTCGAACGCTGGAAATCCGTAATCAATGTGGCGCATCTGACCTATTACGAGCTTGACCGCCAGAGTTGCGCAATGACATTTTTTAAGGACAACGCCGAGCATGTAAAAGAGATGACCAACAAACTCGGCTACAATTTTGAAGTGACCGCCGCACATCTTGACACAGACGAAAACTTAAAAACCCAGCTTTCCGTGACAATCAAAAACACCGGTCTAGCCCCCGCCTTTTTTGACGTACATCTGATTGCAGAAGTAATTGACCAAAGCGGAAAACGAAAAGCACAAATCGGCAGCATAAAAAAGCTAAAAAAAGGAAGTTTTGCTGACGGAGATGAAAAGACCTACATTTTTTACTCTGATTTTACTTCAATTTGCAGTGGTGACCGCATCTGCATCGGGTTCTACGAAGACCCTTCCGCCGCCTCTCCAAACGTAAAATTTGACAATAAAAACACGCTCAAAAACAACAAACTTGTGCTTGGGGAACTTTAAAAAAATTCCCTTGATGGTCGTTACTAGATTTGAACTAGTGACTTCTACAGTGTGAGCAACTTTGCAGTTATTGAATAATTTTTGTGGTCAATACTAGGTTCGAACTAGTGACTTCTACCGTGTGAAGGTAGCACTCTACCACTGAGTTAATTGACCACAAAAATTACTCTACCATCGCAAAGTGCAAGCACTCTACCACTGAGTTAAACGACCGATGAGACTACTGTAGTGAAAAACACATTTTGTGTCAATCACCGTAAAATCAAATATGCTCCCAAAAGCACAGCCATAAAGAGTATGTTGACCACGGTAAACAGCGCAAGATATGAGCCGCCCCGTTTTTCTGTCTTCGTATAAATCGTAAACGAAATCAGGCTTGCAAGCGACGCGACGAGCGTTCCCAGTCCGCCGATATTCACGCCAAGAAGCAGATTCTTCGCACTCTCAACAAACGGATATAAAAGAAGCGTTGCCGGCACATTGCTGATGACCTGACTGGCAAGCAGACCAGAAAAAAGTTCATGCCCCTGCACAGAACGCTCCAGAAACGAGCGCACCGCAGGAATTGCGGCAATATTTCCGCTGAAAACAAAAAACGCTACAAAAGTTGCAATCAGAAAATAATCCGTATGCAAAAGCGTCCTGCGGTCAAAAGCAAGCACGGCGACAAAAACAATCAGCGCAAGCAACGGTTTAGGAATCAGTTTCAGCACTGAAAGCAGACAAAAGACGAACAGCAGGGCATACAGAATTTTTCGCCATGAAGACGGATGTGTCTTTGCATTGGGACTTCCCAGCGCAGAAAGACGCATATTCGGAACGAAAAACAATCCAAGGACAAGCATGATTCCGCACATAAGCGTATAGGGAAACAGTATCGCCACAAACGAACCGAGAGAAATTCCCATTTTATTGAACAGAAACAGATTCTGCGGGTTTCCCATAGGAGTAAGCATACTGCCTGTATTCGCCGCCACCGTCTGCAAGACCACCACATAGCCGATAAATTTGCGCGGCAGTTTTTCCTGCGTTCCCAAAAGCATGAGCGCAAACGGCACGAACGCAAGCAGAGCCACGTCATTCGTAATCAGCATGCTCGCAAAAAAGCAGAGAAAGACCAGCACAAAAGACAAAGACCGCGCCGTATGCACCACCGCACACAACCGCACCGCAAGAAAACGGAACACATCGCACCGCTCCAGTCCTGCCACTGCCGTCATAAGCGCGAACAACAGTGAAAGCGTGTTCCAGTCGATATACGAAAGATACTCACGGCTCGGCGGCACAAACAGGCAACTGACAACGGCACAGAGCATCGCCGCACAAAATACAGCGCGTTTTTTTAGAAAAGAAATCATATTGTCATTCCGACTACGCTCAATGACTAGACTTCCGCTGTCATACGGGAACTGAACGCAGCCGAAGCCCGCCTTTTACGCCTCTGCCTTCCAGAGTCCGTGCTTGTTGCAGTACTCGTATACGGCGATAAGTTTTTCGTCCGTAAGCGTGAATTTTGCCACGGGGGCTTCGCCAGAATTCAGATTCTTGCGATACACGCCTTTGTCCGTCTCCAGAACAATCCACTGAATCCAGTGATCTGCTTCCATCGGGTGAGCGACAGAACCGACCGTGACCGTAACCGCATTTCCGTTCTGCTCGATGACAGGAACATGCTTTTCCATCGCGCCATCGGTTGTATTCGCCTTGAGTTCTTTCATCTCATCGCCACAGCAGACCACCACCGGGCAGCCCTTGTTCACAATCTCAATAATTTTGCCGCATTTCAGGCATTTAAAAAATTGTACCATAACTATACCTCACCGTTAAGTATAACAGAGATTTTAGGAAAAGCAAAGAAAAATTTGCCCCTTTCGCCCTCACCGTCCGCCGATTCTGCTATTGGAAGATGCTCCGTAAACGGTCATACGTCCATCCGCTGATTTCAAAGGCAAAGCGTAAATCATCGGTAAAACGAAGGGTATCGGCAGCATGAACCTCGTCTGCCTGACGAACCGTGCGATTTTCACCAAAAAACCGATACTCACAGCGATACGAGCCGTCTCCCCGCGCATAAAAAGAGATGACTTCGGAAAAACCGTTTTTGTCGGCAACGGTAAGACGCGCGGACGGGTCGATTGCGTCAGACTGCCGTGGCTCACCTGCAAAACGTTCGTTAACCTGCGGTGGTAATATCATTCCGTGGCGCAAAACCATCACTTCATGCGATTTTTTGGCGAATTCGGAGGAAAATTCATCAATTTTTGAGAAATTTTTGCCATTTTCCTGAAAAATAAACGAAATCGGCGCATCCGCCATCTGTACCAATCCCGGGTTTGACCAAAAACTAACGTTTGTTTGGAAGAACTGACTGACGGTATCATCGGTTTCATAAAGTGATTTTTTGGTTTCCACACCAAGCATGATACGGTTTGTAAGCGAATTTGTAGCAAAAAAGTCTATTTTTGTATACATCTTATCATTATTTCTAATAGTAGCCGCACAAGTGCAAGAACCCTGATCACCCTTACTGTCTGAAATTGTATACATCTTGCGAATTTTTGTCAAGTTAATAAGCAGGTTCTCTATAAGTTTCTCATCCGCACGAACGGTCGTAAGCCCATCATCGGCAATCCAAAGAGTCTTCCCTGCGCCGCTACCCACATCCATTTTTTTTAGCGAAATAAACTGCTCTTCCAGTGTCTCACCGTAACTATTCCGCTCATTTTCTTTCTGCTGAAATGTCAGCACGATTTCGGTCACCTCATCTTTGTGGGACGGATTCAAGAACGCGGATTGGAAAGGCTTGGGCGCAGATTTTTTGCTCACTATCGGCAGGAAGGAGACAATGCAGAATACGACCAAAATCAGCGCGATGGCGGAAAGTTTTTTGTTCAGGCTTGTCATAAGCACCTCTATCGTTCCGAATAAACATACCCCGCATTATACCGCCGCCGTCTGATTTTTACCACAAGGGAAAGAACCGCTATCAGCGCAGGAAGCAATGCAAACAAAACGAACAGCGTTGTATTCCGTGCTGTCCTAAATGCGTCCGCATCGGTGATTTTGTAGAGCGTATTATTGGGCGCGGATTTTTCAAGCAGGGCGGCAAGTTCCGTATCCCCGCGCAGACGAAGGAGCGTTGTGGAAAGAAAATCATAGTTACGGAAGTCCGCGCCCTTTTCACTTGCGGTAAATGCGGTCATACTTTGGTGGCAAACATATTGGTCGGCAATGACGGCGACAGGTGTAATGGTTTTTCCTGTCTCATAGTAGCCCGCCATGTCGCCATCGTTGTATGCGCCAACCACAAATTGCGCCGTTTCTGCGCCCGCTTCTTTTGCGGATTTAGGAACAGTAAACGCGTTGGTCAGAAACACGGATGCTCGTCCATACTCATCCGTCACCGTGTTGCGCTCCCCTGCCACGGAGTTGAACGTTCCCGCAGATTTTTCCTCATTTTGAATCCATGCGCTTGTCGTGGTGACTAAAAGCGGCTTGGTATTCTCATACAGCACCAGCGGACTTGACCAAAAGAGCGAGAGACCGCGCATGGTACTTTCCTGCGGCAGAATCGAAATCCACGGCGGATAATTTACCGTGTACTGCAATGCATCGGCATCCGCGCTTTGGAGCATGAGCGGCACGTTGGAAATATCCTGTACAAGCGCGGGGGCAAAAGTAAATCCCCACGAATTCAGCACGGGAATGAGCGTGTCACGCCGATTTTTCGTTACCCGCCAGTCATCTTCCAAGGCGACCGAATACGGTGAAGTTGCAATGAGCGCAGGAATCCCGGAGAAAACGGCGTGTTCAAGACCTGAACTTTCTTCCCGCGTGAGTGCCGATGAGCCGAACACAAGGAGTTCTGTTCCCTGCTCTGCCGAAAGCGTTTTTTCTTCTATTTTGCTTGGCGGAATAATCTCTGTCTGAAATCCCATCGCATTGAGCCACGGAGAGACATAGCCGTATTCTGATTCGATACTGCGACCATTTCCAGCGACAATAAGCACTTTTTTTTGCTTTTCGGTAATCAAATCCTGTACGCGACGGGTCAAATCGTATTCAAGCGTGTCGGTCGCAAGCACAAACGGAATAAGCGTCTGCTTGTCAAGATATTGGAGCAGCACCGCCGAATACACCGTAACGAATTCAGTCTTTGTTCCCGTGTCGTTCCGAATCTGCTGACCTTGGATGCCCAGCGCGTTCAGTTTGTCGCCATCGGGCTTTTCAAATTGCAGGGTAAGGTTACGGCTTTGGGCGCAGTAGGTGGTAAGGTATTCGGCAACGTCGTTGGTCTGCGGGTAGAGATTTTTGAGTTCGGCTGAACGGTAATAGGTGACGCGCAAAGGGGCTTCCAACTGGCTGACCAGCGTTTTTGAGGTCTGAGAAAGACTGAATGTGCGCGATTGGGTAAGGTCTGCACGGAAATACAAGCGGCTGAACGCAATTCCCGAACAGAGGAGAATCACCACGAGCAGAAATTGCGTGAGCGCATTGATACGCCGCCCAATTCGTTTGTATTCCGCGCGAACAGAAAGCAAAATGAACAAAATTGATGCAAGCGCATAAAACACCAGGTCACGGCTGTCGAAAATGCCTTTTTCTGCCGCATCGAAATGCCACGAAAAACTGATAGCACGGCACAAAAAGGTGAGCGCGTTTCCCGCTGGCACATACAATGGAAGCAAGTGCAACACATTCACCACGGAGAGGAGCAGCGCGCTCAAAAAAAGCGGCACGGCGGCAGATTCCGTAAAATGAGCGTACAAAAACACAGTGGCGGCACAGGCAGAAAAACCGTAGAGCAGAACGCCGACAAAACCCGCACACACCTGCCCCGCGTCCACCGTGCCAAACAAATTGACGCACAAAGGAAGCGAACCCAACAGCACAAGCGGAAAAGAAAACGCAGAGAATGCCGCCGTCACGAGTGCAGAAAAGCGTAGCGTTGGCGTGGCGGGAAAGGAATCGTCGGAAATAAAATGGCGAAGGCGCAGGACAAGGAGCGGCACGACAAGAATTGAGATGTAAGGTAGGCTCGTAAAAAACGGACGCAAATCAGACGTTCCCACTCCCGCAAGAAAAAAATGCCCGACAAAGAAAAATCGAAGCACACAAAACAAGACTGTCACCAGCGATGCAATGTAAAAAAGCGGGTCAATGAGATAGGTGAACAAGGCGATTTTATAGAGGGGCAGGAATTTTTTCATTTATTCTCCCCCTGTGTCAATTTGAAAAACGCTTCTTCCAGTGTGGCGGTTCCGGTCTGACGAACAATTTCTTCTGACGTACCCTGCGCGACAGAGCGACCTTTGTGAAGGATGCAAATTTCGTCACAGAGTGCGTCCACTTCCTGCATGAGGTGCGTGGAAAGCAGAATCGTGTGCGACGGAGCAAGAGACGTGACGAGTGCGCGCATACGGACGATTTGGGCTGGGTCAAGACCGCTTGCAGGCTCATCGAGAACGAGTACGGGCGGATTGAAGATGAGCGCACGGGCAAAGGCAACCCTCTCGCGATAGCCTTTTGAAAGCATGCGGACTTTTTTTGCAAGCACGTCGCCAATGGCGCAAAGTTCGGCAATGCGAGACAGTTCCTTTTGCACGTTCTGAACGCCATGGAGATGCGCGGTCATCGAAAGCAGTTCGCGCACGGTGTATTCGGCGGGAAAGTTTGCCTGCTCAGGCACAAATCCAACGAGGCTGCGCACGGCGGCGGGATTTTCCGCCACGTCAATGCCGTTCACCACTACCTGCCCGCTTGTGGCGAAATGTTGGGCGCACACGGCACGAAGAATTGTCGTTTTTCCCGCACCGTTTTCACCCAGCAAACCTGTTATGCGCCCTGAGGCACAATGAAGGGAAACATCCTGCACTGCCGGAGAAGAATGGTAAGATTTGGAAAAATGAACGAGTTCTATCATCGTGCGCCTTGCCTATGGTAACACAAAACGGCGGCTTCGACAACGCAAAACCTCCGCTTTGTCTACGACTGGGCGTATGGCACAATGCAAGCGTCCGTTACCTTCTCTATTCCCATGCAATGGGGAGCGGCCAGAATCTGAGCGATTTATCAATGACGCTGATATTGAAGAAGTCATGGCTCGCTTTTATAAACCATATATCAACCTCTACATAAGGCTTTACATTTACCGCAAGAGTAAGCGCAGCCCGGTCAAAGGTTATGCTGCCGTCTTTCCAGCTGTTCTTGAATTGCATACCCGCTTTTATCGGTACACCGACACGTGCGCTCACATACGAGAATCCCACACCCGCTCAATGCCATAGTCAGCACCAAAAGTTGCCTCCCCGCCGTAGAGACCGACAAAGCGCACTGTGGGTTACGCCCGCGGCAAGGGTAAGACCTATTGTGTCCAAGTCAAAATCGTCAGAATCGTCATCGTCTTTCTTATCCTTGTCATCCTTATCGTCACCCGCAGCCCGTCCTTCTTTGGGTTCGGTGTCATCCTTCTTGCCTGTAATTGACTTAATCTGAAACTGATAGAAGGTATCCCATTTGTCATTGACGGCTTTCAGCCGCCTCTTTGCTTACCGAGCTATCGTTCTCCGTTACGGTAATGTTTGTGGAATCATATCCTGTAGGCAGACCAACAAGGAAGTCTCCAAAAGCACCAGTATCCGAGTTCGTCCTACCTTCAGCATTCTGCGCAGGAGGTGTATCCTGAACAAATAAAAGTAAGCCAGCGGGCGTTCTCATAACCAGTACGTTTAATCGGCGGCTCGTCATATTTCAAGTCGTCATATCCATCGCCGTCCAGGTCGCAGGTTTTTCCTTTGTTGATTGTTTTTGAGATCGTTTTGAAACTTGTTCCGTCAACAGAAAAAATAGTGGCAGAAAGGCTGATTGCATTCGTGCTGGCACTATTGATGGTCAAGAAACCGTAGTGAGCCAACGAGGGCAGGTCTTCATAGATGACCTTTGTACGTTTTTCGGTCGATACATTGCTGTCTGAAATCGTCTCCGAACCATTTGAATCAACCTTGTAGGTAACTTCACTGGTGAGATTATCCGTTCCCCTGAACACGGTAATCTCCTGCGAATCACCTTTCAGAAATTTGGAAAAGGCCATGCCCTCCCTTCTGATGATTGAAGCCGATGAAACAGATATTCCTCAACTGCATAATACGGAAAATAACGTCATCAGTTTTAAAGAACTATACGAAAGCGTCGCAAAATCCACCAACGGCTCTCACGTGCAAATCGTCAATGCCGAGAACTACAACCAACTTTCTGTTGAACAGCCGCGCGAATTCTTTGACTATACCTATTCGCGCTCGCTGCTCCGGTAATGAACGCCCGCCTAATCCACCCTAATCCACGTAGGGAATTTCAAAATGCATACGGTCACGGGTAAGTTCAGCACCAGGATACACTTCCCTCGCCTGCTCCAAAAGCACATCCAATTCCCGGTCGGTATAGCGGGGACTGTAGTGAATCATCGCCATGCGACGCACCTGGGCATCCCTTGCAACCGTTCCCGCCTGACGCGCCGTCATGTGTTTTTTCTCTTTTGCCTGGTCAGCCAGTTCCTCGGCAAACATGCCCTCGCAAATCAGCAGGTCTGACCCCCGCACTTCCTTTGCAATTGAGGGCAAATACTGCGTGTCAGTCACAAAACTGAATTTGCGCCCGCTCCGACTTTTTCCCATCACTTGCTCTGGAGTGACCGTGATTCCGCTTTCCGCAGTAACACTTTCGCCGTGCTGAAGTTTACCCCAGAGGGGGCCTCGGGGAATGCCCAAGTTCATGGCCGCTTCTGGATTAAACTCTCCGGGACGGTCAAGTTCTTCCAGCGTGTAGCCCACGCATGTTTTTGTATGCGAGAGCGGAAAAGCACGAATGTAGAATCCATCGCCCTCATGCACCACACAGGGAGCCGTAATTTCTTTTACGACCACAGGATAATTGATGTACATATCGAGTACCTTGCGGCTTGTTTCAATATATTCTGCAATTTTTGGAGGACCATAGATGTAGAGAGGCTCGGTGCGGTCAACCTGCGCGGAAAGCATCATAATTCCGGGCAAGCCCGTCACATGGTCGGCATGGGTATGAGAAACAAAAATAGCATTGATTTTTTTCCATTTGAGGTTCAGTCTACGCAAACTGACCTGTGTGCCTTCACCGCCGTCAAATAAAAATAAATCTCCGTCACGTCTCAAGAGCACAGAGGTAAGGTGACGGTACGGGAGCGGCATCATGCCTCCGCAGCCCAACACAAATGCTTCCATATTCATAATGACAGTGTAGCGGATTTCGTTTTTTTTGGGAATACGGATATATTTTTTGCTTTTTTTAAAGAAGTCTGCTACAATAAAAATATGAAAACACGCAGACTTACGTTTAAATTCACGCTGTTTTTTACGATGTGTATGCTGGTCATTCTTGTCATTACGTCGCTGCTTTCTTATTTCAACCAGATGCAATTATATAAACAGCAGAGGGAAGAAAGCATTCAGTATGTGGCAAACTATCTTGATACGCTAGTCGTGACTGACGGCGAAGATTTTCTGAACATGCAGCGGTATTTTATCGCCCATTACGAAGACTTTCGTCTGCCCGTTCATTTTGACAACGATGACATACAGAAATCGCGCGAGCGGTACAAGCGTGCAGACAACAAAATGTACGAAGCAAAAAAGGCAATGAAAGCGACGCGAGAATAATTCAGTTCTTTTTTGCCCAGAGGGCTGTTTATGGTTAAATTTTTTCACATTCTTTCAATTATTGGCATTGTGTTTATCGCCCTTGTCGCTATAGTTTCTCTTTTTGTGTTCATTTTTCTAAAAACATGGAAACCGTTTGGAGGAAAAGCGAGCAAGGCAGACAGAAAACTATATGCAGCGCGGGCAGAAAACTTTGACGGAAAGAAATTCCACAATGAAGAAGATTTTAAAACGCTTTCGATGGCTAAGAATCCAGAGCCAGATCCGCTTACATTCTCAAAGAATTTCCCCCGTCCAGATTTTGATTTTCCCGTAAAGAAACCAGACTTTCTTGAGAATCCCGAAAAGCGCATTGCCGTTGAAGATATTCGAATCACTTGGTTCGGACACTCTTCCCTTCTTCTGCAAATGCACGGTCTGAACATTCTGATTGACCCTGTTTTTTCTGAGGTGATTTCACCTGTTTCTTGGGCTGGAAGCCATCGTTTTTCCCGTCCGCCAGTTACGGTCTCAGAACTGCCAGAAATAGACATTCTTCTTCTTTCCCACGACCATTACGACCATCTTGACTATAACGTAATCCGAGAAATTGACAGCAAGGTAAAAAAATACATTGTTCCGCTCGGAGTTGAAAACCATTTGAAACGGTGGAAAGTCAGGTCAGATAAAATCACAAATATGGCATGGTGGGAAGAAACAGAGACCGAAGGACTTACGATTGCTTGTACCCCCGCCCAACATTTTTCAGGTCGTCATATCTCAGACAATATGACAACGCTTTGGGCAAGTTGGGTCTTTAAAGATGAATATCATCAGATTTTTGAGAGCGGAGATTCAGGATTTGGTTCTCACTGGCAAAAAATCCATGACAAATATGGAGATTTTGATTTTGTGATGATGGAATGTGGCCAGTATGATGTGCAATGGCCGCGCGTTCATTCTTTTCCGGAACAATCGGTAGAGGCAGTAAAAATTCTTGGGGCAAAAACCGCGCTACCAATTCACTGGGGTGCGATTATTCTTTCCCGCCACGGTTGGGACGATTCTGTAGAGCGATTTCTCCTTGCCGCCGAAAAAGAAAACCTCACTGTAATTACGCCGTACATCGGTCAAACGGTAAAACTTGAGACCCCATCTCTTTTTACCGAACGCTGGTGGCGAAGAAACCTGATTTCAATTTTACGCTGACACACCTTTGGCATTTTTCTATCCCAATGCCACATCAAGCACCATCATCAACGCAAATCCCAGTGCAAAGCCAATCGTGCAAATGTCGGTTTTTTCTTCGCGGGTGGCTTCGGGCAGAAGTTCTTCAATGACTACGTAGACCATTGCACCCGCCGCAAACGAAAGCAGGTATGGCAAAAACGGCAGGACAAGCGAAGTGAGGAGAATCGTGAGGACGGCGGCAACAGGCTCCACTGCGCCCGAAAGCGTACCGTACAAAAATGAGCGGAGTTTGCTGTTTCCTTCTGAACGGAGCGGCATGGAAATAATCGCACCTTCCGGAAAATTCTGAATGGCGATTCCGAGAGACAGGGCAATTGCATCAGCCGATGAAATCGCTCCGCCGTTCAAAAAACTTGCAAAAACAACACCGACTGCCATTCCCTCTGGAATATTATGCAGCGTAACGGCAAAAACGAGCATCATCGTGCGGCTGATTTTATTTATTGAAGATTTTGGGCCTTCCGGTTTTTCTGCTATTGCATGCAGATGCGGCGTAATTTTGTCGAGCAAAAAAAGAAATGCTACGCCAAGACCAAATCCTACCAGTGCGGGAAGAAATGCAAGCCGTCCCAGCGAATCCGACATATTCATCGCAGGAATAAGAAGCGACCACACCGAGGCGGCAACCATCACGCCCGCCGCAAATCCGAGCAAGGCACGTTGAACGCTGTCGTTCATTTCGCGCTTCAAAAAAAACACACAGCCCGCACCAAATACCGTTCCAAAAAAAGGAATCAAAAGTCCCCAAAATGTGATACTCATAGAAAGAGTATAGCACAATGCAGAAACATTTGGTCAAGATATTTTTTTTCAAAAAGTTATTGACATAAAATAAAAGTTAGCATAAACTAACATCAAAAGTTAGACATACCTAACTAGTACCTCATGGGCGGGGTAAAGTACTTTAGACTGTTTCATGCTTTGCCCCGCTATTTTTTTGGGAGTTAAAAAATGGGTTTTGACGAGACGATTATTCATTGTGGTGCGCCCGCTCTCTGCGGAATAAAGAGTGCCTGTCTTTTTTCGATGTCTGATAAAAACTTTACCGATGGATGTAAGAAGATTCATCAGTGGCAATGGCAGTTCTCAAAGGAAAAGAAATTTTTCGTGCCCGTAAAAAAATCTGACGGTCGATTTCTGCTTTTCGTCTACGATAAAAAACTTCTTGAAAAAATCCTCAAAAATCCGCAGAACCGTACCTATCTTCTTTCAAAAGGTTATTGCGTTGAAAAGGGACTTTCCTGCGTTCTTGCCGAACTTTTGCACAGGCTTTCAGTAAACGAGAATTTTCCGCATGAGGTCGGAGTTTTCCTTGGTTATCCTCTTGAAGATGTTGTCGGCTTTGAAGAGCATGGAGCGGAAAATTTTAAATATTCGGGAATCTGGAAAGTCTACGGCGACAAGGAGAGCGCAATCCGCCGTATGAATCTGTACAGAAACTGCACTGAAACTTGTATGAAATTGCTCGCCTCTGGGCTTTCTGTTCCTTTGGCGACAAAAAAATATCATCAAAAAGGAGTTACGAAATGAAAGTAGCAATCGTTTACGCATCAACAACAGGAAACACAGAAATGCTTGCAAATGCGGCAGCCGAAGGAGCTAAAGCGGCGGGCCGAGAGGTCAGCATTACGACGGCGGACAGCGCTGATTCAGCAGAAACGCTTTCGGCAGACCTGATTCTTCTGGGAAGCCCCGCAATGGGAGCAGAGCAACTTGAAGATTCAATGGAAACTTTCTTTTCTGGAATCGAAGGCAGTCTGAACGGCAAAAAAGTCGGCTTGTTCGGCTCTTATGACTGGGGCGATGGTCAGTGGATTTCGGATTGGAGCGACCGCGTATCTGGAGTCGGCGCAACACTTGTGGGAAGCGTAAAGGCTCACCTTACGCCAGAGGACGCGGACTTGGAAGCCGTAAAAAAACTTGCGGGTGAGTGATTTTAAAATATTCCTTCGAGTTCATCGAGCATCGAAAGAATTTTCTGGCGGTTTGAGCCGTCAAAATGCTGCGCTTCCTTTGCAAGATTTGCGAAAAATTCCTGCATGGGAAGCAGTTTTTTCATCGGCACTTTTTCGGGGTAATATTCAATCAGGACGCTTCCCGTAAGGAAATTGTTCTCAATCTTCTTGACGGCATCACTTTTGCCCAGAATCAAGCGTGCCTTTTCAACTAAATCCGCTTCCTTAAAAATCGGGGCACGCAATCGCACTCTTCCTGGAAAAAAACTTGTAATCATAAGGTATCCTACTTCAAAATCGGCTGCATTGCCTTGACGCTGATTCCTACCGTCGCCGAATTGTGAAGAATTGCGGCAATCTGCGGACTGATAAGCCCGAACACGCCCAGCAAAAGCAACGCCGAATTCAGCTCGATTATCAGAAGATTGTTCATGTTGATTTTTGAAATCAATTCCTGTCCCAAAAGCCGCGTCGTGACAACATTGTTCAAGCCGCCTTCGGTCAGAACGATGTCAGCCGTGTCGCTTGCGATTGAAGAGCTTCCTTCGATTGCAATTCCGACATCAGCACAGCTCAACGCTGGAGCGTCATTGATTCCGTCGCCAAGCATGATTACCTTTCCGAGAGACTTTTCTTTTTCTATCAGCGAAACTTTGTCTTCCGGCAGAGCCTGTGAATAGTAAAAATCCAGCCCCGCACTTTCGGCAATCTTTCTGGCGGCTCCTTCCGTGTCGCCCGTAATCATAACGCAGCGTCTGATTCCTGTGTTCCTGAGCTTCTGAATGACTTCGCGTGCTTCGGGGCGCACAGGGTCTCCGACTGTAAGAACTCCGGCAAGTTTTCCGTCATAAGAAAGATAAAGAAGTGACTGCCCTGTCTCCAACGATTCTTTCTGAATGTTTTTTACGCACTCATCAAACGGAATTTTTTCATCATCAAAGATAAAATGCGCGCTTCCGATTCTGACTTTCTTTTCATCAAGAGTCGATGCGATTCCGTGTGCGACAATATATTCTACTTTGGTGTGTTTTTCGGGATGTAAAAGACCTTTTTCAGAAGCAAAAGCGACAACGGCACGACCGAGCGGATGCGGGAAATGCTCTTCAAGGCAGGCTGCAGTCTGTAAGACGAAATCCTCGCCAAAGCCTTTCATCGGATAGATTTTTTCGACCACAGGATTTGCAAAAGTGAGCGTGCCTGTCTTGTCGAAGATGACGGTATTTGCTTCTGCCGCCTTTTCAAGATATTTTCCGCCCTTAACGCTGATTCCTAGTGTTGTCGCTTCCTTCATGGCGGAAAGAACTGCAATTGGGGCGGCGAGTTTCATCGCACATGAATAATCCACCATGAGCGTAGACATTGTTTTGGTCAGATTTCGAGTGAAAAGCCATGTGAGACCTGCAAGCGCAAAATTAAGCGGCACGATTTTTTCTGCAAGAAGTTCCGAACGCCTCTGAGCATTTGCCTTGAGATTCTGGGAGCAGTCTATCATCTGAATTATGTTCTGGACTTTCGTGTCCTGGCCTGTCGAGCGGGTGCGGATTACAAGCTCGCCCTCGCTCAAAATCGTTCCGGCAAAGACACCGCTTCCCGCCTTTTTTTCGACAGGAAGCGACTCGCCCGTGATGCTTGCCTGATTTACCATGCCCTCGCCCTTTTCTACAGAGCCGTCACAAGGAATCAGACTTCCTTCGCGGACGATTACAAGGTCGTCTTTTTTGAGTGAAGCGGCCGGAATTGTCTTTTCTTCACCATTTTCAATAATGTGAGCCGGCTCATCAGAAATCAACAGTTTGTGCGCAAGATTTCCGTAAGAAGTGCGTTTCGTGACATCCTCAATGTCCTCGCCCATTTGCAGGAGCGTTGAAATTGAACTTGCGGTATTCGTATTGCCTGTGAGAGCCGCGACAGTAAGTGCAGTTGCATCAAGCATCTGCGTTGAGAAAAATTTTCCTTCCTTTGTGAAGATTCCGATTGCCTCAAAAATGCGTGGAAGGATGTTTTTATATAGAAGAATTCTTCTGATTGGAAACGGAAGAAGTTTTTTCGCAAAGTGAGTTATCATCGTTGATACGAAAATGCTCATTATGCTTTCTGTAATTGGAATCTGTGCTACGGCTTCAAGCAGCTTTTCGTCCTCAAGATATTTTGCACCGAGAGCCTTAAAAAGATTTTCGATTTGAGGTTGAGATATAATAGAAGAATTAAAAAGGATAAGATAAGAGCCGATGTTGGTGTTGACGGAAATATCCGTGATTCCTTCTTGAACGGCAATCAGGCTCTGGGCGAGAACCGCCTGCCTCGGAGAAACTTCGTGCAAATCATAATGAACGCGGATTCTCCCCGGCAAGCTGTGATGAATTGTGACCGTCACTGATTATGCCTTCGCTTCCTCAGTCTTTTTCTGGTTGTTGTATTTTGCCTCTGCTACGATGTCCTGAGCATCTTCCTTTACGCTTTCAGCAAAAGCCGCCGCCTCGTCCTTGAGCTGCAAACCCTTTCCGACAACCGCCGCACAAGCCTTTTTGAAAGCAGGATTTTTTACAAGTGAAACTGCCGCAACGCCCGCGACAACTCCGACACCAAAAGCGACCCATTTGTTAGCAAAAGCCATGTTAATTCCTCCAAACTTTTGTAATTTAACAATAACGATAAATTTACACGAGCAACTTGTGTTAGTTATTACTAATATAATACAACTCCTAATTTCAGTCAATAAAAAAAATATGATAATATTATCTATTGCTAACTTTTGTAATACTTGTATAATTAGTATAAAAAACGGAGTTGTATAATGTCATTTACAGATAATTTTGGAAACCCGAAAGGTCTTTTAGGTCGGCTCATGCTTGTAACGATGGAAAGAGAACATCTTCCGATGGCAAAATGGGCGTTCAGTCTGCTTGAAATTCCCCAGAGTGGAAAAATCCTGGATGTCGGTTGTGGCGGCGGATATAATGTGAGGCGGCTGCTTGAAAAATCGGCGGCTGCGAAAGTCATCGGCATCGACATTTCAGAAGAGAGCGTCAGAAAGGCAAAGAAAATCAACAAAGATGAACTTGGCGGCCGCTGCGAAATCATTCAGGGAAGTGCGGAAAAACTTCCTTTTGAAGATGAAGAACTTGAACTTGTGACGGCATTTGAGACAGTCTTTTTCTGGAAGAACATCGAATCCTCTTTTTCTGAAATCAGGCGGACCTTAAAATCTGGCGGACGTCTTGCAGTCATCAACAATTACGGCGACCCGAAAATTGACTGGGAGAAAAAAGTTCCCTGCATGACACGCCACACGGCAGGAGAAATAAAAAATCTCATGGAAAAAGCAGGATTTTCAGATGTGAAAATTTCAGAAAAAGGAACGCTGTTTTTTGTAGAAGGAAAAAAGTAAGGAAAAATAAAATGAAAAAATCAGTCTGGGATTTATTCGCACCCGTTTACGAGCGGGCGATGAAAAGTCAGAAACAAATCTATGAAAAGCTGTATGAAAATATCCGCGGCGTTGTAAAGGATAAAAATGTCCTCTGATGCGGTAATAATTGCAAATGCGCTCCACATCATCCCGAATCCTGAAAAAGCGCTTTACGGTGCGCCCCTGTGGCGATTTCCAGTCTCGGCGTTAATCTGCACGCTTGGAATGACATTGAGCATATTGGGCTATCTGGGTATTTACGGCTCTTATAAGGAAAAAGGTCTTTTTTCAAAAATTGTTTTCTTCTGCGCTCTTGCGGCAAGCGTCGGCGGGGCTGTTTACCATGTCATCTGCACATCCTGTGAATGGTTTTATGTTAAACTTGGCGGTGGCGAAAGTTCTTTTGCGCTCCTCACTGATTTTATGAAAGCACATGACCTTCCAATGAGGCTTTGCGGCCTGTGCTGGTGTCTTTTCGGGCTTTTGTTTTTGATTTCCGTGCTCACAAAAAAGACGACGCCCCCAGCTTCTACTAATCTGAGTTTTTTATATCCGTAGACTACCGTATCTCCAAGCTCTTCTTCGATTCGGAGCAGCTGGTTGTACTTAGCCATGCGGTCGGTGCGGCTCATTGAGCCTGTCTTAATCTGACCTGAGTTTGTCGCAACTGCGATGTCGGCAATCGTTGTGTCCTCGGTTTCGCCTGAGCGGTGGCTTGTGACCGTCGTGTAGACGTGACGGTGAGCCATTTTGCCTTAGCATCCGCTAACAAAAGTTACTGTATTGATTTTTGAAATTGTGTCAATTGCTGGATAAAAAATGATTTGAATTTTCTACACAGAGTATGGCTTCTTCTTTTATTGACAATTATAACAGAGTAATATATTATGATTTGTAGTTAGATATTGCTAACAAGGGTTGTATATGTCTGATAATAACAAAAAGTCCGAATGTTGTACCGGTAAATCTAAGAAAAAGTCTCTTCTTTCATGGATTTTTACCTTTGCGGGCGAAAAACGTCCGATGTACTGGGCGAGCGTATTTTTTGCGCTTTTGTGCGTGGCATGTTCACTTGCACCTTATGTGCTGATAGCGGACATCGTAAAAAAACTTTTGGGCGGCGTGCGCGAGTGGAATGTTTACCTTCGTGAGTCTGGAATCGTGGCGCTGTTCTGGGCCGGAAACGCTCTTTTTCATGCGGTTTCCACGACGATGAGCCATGTGGCGACATTCAACGTGCTTGCAAACATCAGGAAAAATCTCTGCGACAAGCTTGCCCGTGTTCCGCTGGGAAGTGTCCTCGACCATTCTTCGGGCAGTCTCAAAAACATCCTTATTGAACGCATTGACAGCATGGAGACGACGCTCGCGCACATCGTTCCCGAATGGACGAGCAACCTCCTGCTGCCTCTCGTGATGTTCATCTATCTTTTCTACATCGATGCCCGCATGGGATTTGCCTCGCTGATTACCCTTCCAATCGGCATGATTTCCGCCTGTTTTATGATGCGCAACATGACGGAACGCTTTCAGAACGCAATCGAAAAGACAAAAATTCTGAACGACACGGCAGTGGAATACATCAACGGAATCGAAGTCATCAAGGCGTTCGGAAAATCAAAATCATCTTACGAAAAATTCGTTGTCGCCGCCCGCGAAGGCTCTGACTGCTATGTTGAATGGATGCGCGACTGCATCTGGCCGTTTACGATTGCATTCGTAATTGCTCCCTCAACACTTCTTGCCGTCCTTCCAATCGGCGGATTTTTCTTCCTGCACGGCACACTTTCTGCGGTAAACTTCATCACAATCATCATTCTTTCGATGAGCGTTATCCAGCCGCTCCTTGTGGTCTATTCTTACCATGATGACATCGCAAAGGCGGGTGTAATTTTCGGCGAGGTCGGGGCAATTATGGACATGCAGGAACTTGACCGCCCTGAAAAAGACAAGGCAACACCGAAAGACAATGCAATCGAACTCAAAGACGTAAAATTCAGTTACCATAAGGAGGGGAAAGCCTTCCCCTCGCTCCAGAACCAAGTCGCTACACGAATCGCCCCTGCAAGCAGTGACGATTCTCTCCGCTTTGTTGGTTCTTCCGCTACCCCTTCTGCGGGGGACCCCCCCGCAACGCCCCCGATGCGAGTTTCCAACGGAAACTCGGTAAGTTCGCGAAGCGAACGGCAAATCCTTCACGGCATAAATCTTTCCCTTCCTTCCGGCTCGTACACCGCTCTTGTTGGTCCTTCTGGAAGCGGGAAGTCAACGATTGCCCGGCTCATCGCCTCTTTCTGGGATGTTGATTCTGGCTCGGTCGAAATCGGCGGAGTGAACATCAAAGACCTTTCGCTTGAAGGATACAACCGCCGCGTCGCTTATGTAAGCCAGGACAATTTCCTCTTTGACCTTAGCGTGCGCGAAAACATAAGGCTTGGAAAACCTGATGCAACGGACAGCGAAGTAGAAGAAATTGCAAAACAAAGCGGTTGCTACGACTTCATAATGTCGCTTGAAAACGGCTTTGACACAATCGTCGGCGGAAGCGGAGCGCATTTGAGCGGCGGCGAGCGCCAGCGAATTGCAATTGCCCGTGCCATGATGAAAAATGCGCCAATCGTAATTCTTGACGAAGCCACCGCCTATACCGACCCCGAAAATGAAGCAATAATCCAGCAGAGCGTCGCCCGACTCGTGCATGGCAA
Source organism: Treponema sp. (assembly GCA_017449285.1). GTDB lineage: Bacteria > Spirochaetota > Spirochaetia > Treponematales > Treponemataceae > Treponema_D. The sequence continues at coordinate 74,553 of JAFSJX010000003.1, read as the reverse complement.
GACTCTGATTGTAATTGCGCACAGGCTTTCTACAATTCAGGACGCGGACAAAATCGTAGTCATCAAAAACGGCGTAGTTGATTCTGAAGGCACGCACGAAGAACTTCTTGCAAAAGGCGGACTGTACAAGTCGATGTGGGAAGCGCATATCAGTGCAAAGGACTGTGCTTAACGGGGCGTTGAAGTCGAGCGTGCGAAGCAAAAATCACATTTTTTCTTAAAAAGGCCGTCTGTCTTTGCTAATTCGCGTGTTTGTGCTACAATCGTTCTATGAACTACGGATTTTTTCGCGCCGCATGTGCTAGTCCTGACGTTGTGGTGGCAGACTGCAATGCGAACGCAGACGCAATTATTGACTTGGCAAAAAAGGCCGCGGCGGGCGGCGCACAACTGATTGTCTTTCCAGAACTGTGCATTACCGCCTACACCTGCGGAGACCTTTTTCTCCAGCGCACGCTTTTGGACGGCGCACTTTCTGCGCTCAAGCGGATTTGTGCCGAAACGGCGGAACTGAATGCGCTCATTTTAGTGGGTTTACCGCTTGTGGATAACGGGGCAACCTACAACTGTGCGGCAATCCTGCACCGGGGAAACATTCTTGCGCTCGTACCCAAAACATACATTCCCACCTACAACGAATTTTACGAGCGGAGACATTTTGCGCCCGCTGACCGAGATGAAATAAAATCAATTTATATAGATGAAAACAATGCGGCAGTTCCGTTCGGAACGAACATTCTGATTGCCGACAAGTCAAATCCGCTTTTTCTGCTGGGAACAGAAATCTGCGAGGACGTGTGGGTACCGCTCTCGCCCTCAACCCATGCTTCTCTTTCGGGGGCAACGGTCATCGCAAATTTGAGTGCGAGCAATGAGATTATCGGAAAGGCGGATTATCGGAGGACGCTCGTGTCTGCCCAAAGCGCAAAGACGATGACGGCATATCTCTACGCGGATTGCGGAAACGGCGAAAGCACGACGGATTTGGTATTTGCCGCACACAACATTCTGGCGGAAAACGGCACGATTCTGGCTCAGTCAGATTTGTTTTCTAGCGGCATAACCTACGCAGACTTTGATTTGGAACGGCTCGCACAGGAACGGAAGCGGACGACCACCTTTGCCGACTGCCAGCGGAATGAGAAAGATGATTTTGTGACGATTACCATTGATTTGGGGAGCAGAAAAAATGCCGTGCAGAAAAAGGATTCCGCAGCACAGAGGCAAACGCTTTTGCGCACGGTCGCGCCCCACCCCTTTGTGCCGAGCGGAAAGACTGAGCGGGCAGAACGATGCCGCGCGGTCATTGAGTTACAGGCGCAGGGATTGGCAAAAAGGCTCCGCCACATACACTCGCAGTGCGCAGTGATTGGACTGAGCGGCGGTCTGGACAGTACACTCGCCCTGCTTGTTACAGTTCGCGCCTTTATGCTGTGCGGCATCCCCGCAGAAAAAATCCGCGCGGTGACGATGCCCTGCTTTGGCACGACCGACCGCACCTACAACAATGCCTGTTTTTTGGCAAAGGAAACGGGCGCGACACTGCTTGAAATTCCGATTGCCAATGCCGTCCGCCAGCATTTCAAGGACATCGGTCAGGACGAATCGGTACATGACGTGACCTATGAGAATTGTCAGGCGCGGGAACGGACGCAAGTGCTGATGGACATTGCGAACAAGCACAACGGCATTGTAATTGGAACGGGAGATTTGAGCGAACTGGCTCTTGGGTGGGCGACCTACAACGGCGACCACATGAGCATGTACGGCGTAAATGCCTCGATTCCCAAAACTTTGGTGCGCCACTTGGTCAATTGGTTCAGCGATGATGCGGAAGAAAAAGGACGGAACACGCTCGCCGAAGTTTTGCGGAACATTCTTGACACGCCGGTAAGCCCGGAACTGCTTCCACCCGATGGCAAAAATATCTCGCAGAAAACAGAAGACATTGTAGGCCCGTATGAACTGCATGACTTTTTTTTGTACTACGTGCTGCGCTTCGGCTTTTCGCCCTCAAAGATTTTCTACCTTGCTGAACAGGCGTTCATCACGCAACCACAGACACAGGGCGGACAGGCAGTCTACGACAAGGCAACGATAAAAAAATGGCTCGTGTCATTCTACAAACGGTTCTTCGCCCAGCAGTTCAAGCGCAGTTGTCTCCCCGACGGCGCAAAAGTCGGTACGGTAAACTTGAGTCCACGCGGTGACTGGCGCATGCCCAGCGATGCCAGCGCACGGCTGTGGGTTGACGAAGCGGAAGCATTGTGATGTTAAGTTACGAACACATCTACCACGCGGGAAACCACGCCGACATCTTGAAGCACCTCACGCTGACACTGATTTTGCAGCGGCTTTTGCAGAAGGACAAGCCGTTTACCGTGTACGACACCCATGCGGGATTCGGCGTGTACGATTTGACCGACTGCCGCGCGCAAAAGACGAACGAGGCAGAAAGCGGCATCCGACGACTTTTGCAGCCAGAAGTGTTTGACTTAAGCAAACTTGAATCGCCACAGGTCATTTCGACAGGCGCAATGACCAACATTATTGCGCCCTACCTCACCCTGTGCCGCACATACGCTACGGAACAAAAGTATCCCGGATCACCCGAAATCGCGCGGTGTTTTCTGCGTCCAGCGGACAAACTGATTCTTTCCGAACTGCACCCGCAGGGGATTGAAGTGCTGCACCGCAACATGAAAACGCCGCCTCTTGCACACGGCACGAGCGCGCACACACAGCCGCTTGCAGACGAAACGCCCGCCACGACGCAAACACAATCGCCCGCGCACACAAAAGCATACGTCACGCCGCAAATCCATTTTCGTAACGGATATGAAATGCTGCGTGCGCTTACCCCGCCCCAGACCAAGCGTGGCGTGGCGCTGATTGACCCCAGTTTTGAAGAAGCACAGGATTTTTCTGACTGCGCGGACACCATTTGCACCGTACACCAAAAATGGGCGGGCGGAATCCTTGCGCTATGGTATCCGCTTCTGGAACATCGCCACACGGAAACTTCTCGCATGAAACAGCAGATTATTTCTTGCGCCCAGCGCACTGCCACCGAGCAAAATATGCTGGACATACAACTTGCAGTGCAGTCGCCTGAAGAAAAGACAGGGCTTGCGAAACTCTACGGAAGCGGCATGCTTGTGGTCAATTTTCCGTACTTGCTTGATGAGCAGATGGCGGCAGTTCTTCCGCATCTTGCAAAAACGCTGGGAAACGAACACGCACGTTGGTCTGTAGAAAAATTTTAGTGTCAATTGAGCGTAAATTTTATCGGGTATCGGTAGCGGACGGCGCAGTTTTTTTCGTTTGCCTTGGCAGGAATGCACGTTATGCCCGTAAGAGCCGCCACCGCCGCTTCCGCAAATCCGTGTCCGGGGTCTTTCAGCACTTTGATATTTTTTATCGCACCATTTTTATCGATGAACAGTTCAAGTCGGATGCCTTGGGCTGGTTCACGACAACGGAGGTCTTTTCCTGAACGAGGGGCTTTATATATTCCTGCACGTCAACCAATTTAAAAACCTCAGTCTCGCGAAAATCTATGGTCTCAACCGCTTCTTCTTTTTGTTGTATGCTGAAAAAACAAATCGTCGCCACGTGCAAAAGAAGTGCGAATACAAAAATCAGTATCCGCCAGAACCCCGAATAAGTTGCTATTTTTTCTGCGCTCATATTACTTTTCCTTTGCCACAAAACTGACCACACGATGCTGCAAGATCTGCAAAACTGAGGTCACGCCGTTAATGTACATATCTCAAAATTTTCGTCTGCATCGGTTCGCTCCAAAACGGTACTCTCAGAATAGTTTATTTTTTCTTCATACCTCTGGTTCATCAAGGCAATCAGCATGATGAAAATCAAAAGCAAAAAACCGATGTCCGACATTGAGGAAGTCGCTATACTTGGCCGCCTTCTTTTTTGTCTCCGTGTAATCATACGCCTCCCTTATCTCATTCTAAAAGAAAAATTCTCGACGTTAAGCGTCCGTATGGTCGAAACAACGTCAATCACCTTCTGGTAATGCGTCTCGGGCGCTATCGTAAGCAAAAACGTCATGTTCGGCTGGCTTTTTATCTTTTCGCTGATTTTTTGTGACAGTTCTTCGATTTTTGTTTCCTTTCCGTCCAAAAACAATGCCCCGCCCTCGTCCAGTTCGCACTTCAAGATGTCGTTTGTATTGACCACAATCGGCTTATCCTTTGAAGGCAGGTTCAGCAAAAATCCCTTGTTCACGTTGAACCCCGCGATGACGATGAAAAATATTATCAGCAAAAAGGACAAGTCATTCAATGCGTCGGAGTGCCCCGAATAGTAAAAGACAAATTCGGATCTTTTTGCGTCCTTGTGTTTTTTCTGCATCATGCCCGAAATGGTCTTAAAGGCATTGTCAACATCGTCTTTTGTCGGGTCAAGGAGCAGAATTCCGTTTGATTTTGAAATGCCACCAATCTCGGTCATAATGTTTTGGAAGGCGATTGCGTCTGTTCCCGCGTACAAAAGATGCTGCTGTTTTTTTTCCGCCGTCATTAGAACCGATGTAAAGACCGTATCGCTCAATGCCTGCGCTTCCGTTCTGCGCAAACAGTGCGTTTGCAAAAAGAGTGAGCATGGCTGTAAATAAAAGATGTTTCGCCGTAAAGTTTTTCATTCGCTCAGGCTTTGTTTGTCAAGGTTTTCGATGTCTGAAAAATCAAATTCCTTTTTTGACGCGACAAATACAAAACATTCGTATTCTGGAGCGTCATCCAGCTCATACGAAAAAGAAAGTGGAACTTCCTCGCCAGTTTTTTCCAGTTTTTCCGCCTGCCATGACGCATCGGGAAAATGCCGGGTGATATTTCCGTTTCCGTCAACGCTAAAGATCACACCGTAGTTGTAAGGCCCCGGCGTATAGGCGATTTGAACCAAGTCGTTTTCTTTTGCAGTCTCTCCGTTTTGTAAGAGAACCGCTTTCGCTCCGTCCTGCTTGTACAGGCGGATTTGGTGGTGACCGCTTCCCTTCACGCCAATATATGGCTTGTTTCCTGACATTTTGATGGAACTCTTCATCATCGGAACACAAAGAGCCAGCGCAAAGACTGTTGCCGCCGCAAATAAAAACACTCGGTTTTTATTCAGACGCGCAGAAACAGTTACCCGCGTTTTTTCGTCCATACCCATACGTATGACTTTTGGAGCAAAATGCGGCTCAGGGTATGTGGAAAGAATCTCCTGGTTGGATTTTTTCAATGCAGCCAAGAAGAATCCTTTTGATCGCGCTTATCAAAAATCTTTTCGAGAAGTATCGCCGCCTCAATTTTCTGACCATATTTTGTTAAGGCAAACATGCGTGGCGGTGACGTAGAAAAGACTGGCGCAGATAGTATTAGACAATCATTGCCATAAAAAGTGTTACCTGAAAATAAATTTTAATGCGTTTTTCTGTCAGTTTCTGGAACATGAGTTCATCGCACGGCTACAACCACACGCGCAATCCCACGTTCACGGGAAAATGAATCGGGCGGACAAAAAACAAATCACCATCCCCACGCCTCAAATTCACGCCAAAATAGGGATTCCACGCGGCTTGCGCATACAGTTCCAAGTGGCGTTCCGCAAGAAAGACGTTTACCCCTGCCCCGGCACGCGCGCCTGTATTCAGTCCGTACACGCCTTCCACTTCCATACCGCCCGAAACGCCCCAAAACAGATAGTAATCTGCAAAGCGGGAAATTGTCTTGTACACAAACCAGTTGTCCGCCGTAAAGCCCACATACCAGGGAGAACCTTTTACCTGCAGGGCGAAGACCCATGGCGTATGGTTTGAAGCAAAGGTCAGCGAATCTCCTATGAATGACCTGATGTCGCCGTCCTTAAAAGAAAAGTCCGTTGAAGAAGGCAGTTCTGAATGTAAAAACAAGTCGCCCTGCATACCAAGACCGATTTTAGCGGAAGCGGAAAATGCAATGAGCAAAAAAAAGATGAGAACGGCGGAGATTTTTTTCATATAACGATTATAGAAAAAAAAACAATCCATTGCTAGTCTCCGTGTCCTCTGTTGCTCCGTGAGAAATTCTGCTATAATCACGGTATGACCAACCTTGAACGCTATTACAACAAATTTGATGAAGACCACCGCCTGACAACACGCCACGGACAAGTAGAATTTACCACGACGATGAAATTCATTCACGATTTTATTCCCGCTGTGGCGGATACAAACGGAATAGCACGGATTGCGGACATCGGCGCGGGAACGGGGCGGTACTCGGTGGCATTGGCACGGGAAGGCCATACGGTAACGGCGGTGGAACTGGTGCAAAAAAATCTTTCAGTATTGGAAAGCAAGCACGAAAAAGTGAACCTGTGGCCGGGAGACGCGCGGAACCTGTCTTTTCTGGACGACGAAAGTTTTGACATCACGCTGGTCTTTGGTCCTCTCTACCACCTGCACACAAAGGACGACCGCTTGCAGGCGATGAGCGAGGCAAAACGCATTACAAGGCGCGGCGGACTGATTTTCTGTGCCTACGTGATGAACGAATACAGCGTACTCACCTATTGTTTTAAGCAGAACCATATCGCCGAAGTCATGGCGGAGGGAAAACTGACGGCAGACTTTCACACGACTGGAGATGATGACCAATTGTACACCTATTTCCGTCTGGAGGACATCAATGCGCTTGCAGAAGAGGCGGATTTGGAACGCGTAAAAATTTTTGCGGCGGACGGAGCGGCTGACTACATGAGGCGTGAACTGAACGCATTGAGCGAGGCGGACTTCCAGCATTTTCTTGACTACCACCTTGCCACCTGCGAACGCCTGGAACTGCTCGGCGCAAGTTCGCACGTGGTGGATGTATTACGCAAATGGTAGCCTTACGCAAACACCAGTCCGCCCACGAAAAAGATTCTGACTAAAACCATGCGGGATTAAACACGTGCAGAATCGCCAGCAGTTTGACCATAAAAATCAGCATAAGCGAGATGACGCTTGCGCCATACATCAGTTTGACCGCACGATGAATGTCCTCTGTTTCCGCTTCCCGCCGTCGTCTGCCAAGATAGGGTCTCCGTTCCAGAACGCCACCGTAATAGGCGTCACCACCAAGTTGAATGCAAAGCGCACCCGCACAGGCACTTTCGGTCTGCCCCGCGTTGGGGCTTTCGTGCTTGTAACGGTCACGCAAAAATGTCCGCACACTGCGAATCAAGTTGTACTGAAAGGCGTATCGGCTGAAAATCGACGGAATATATAGAAAAAGTGATGCGACAATCATGCTCAATGCCGCAACTCGTGAGCCAATCAGATTTGCAATATCGTCCAAACGTGCGGCCGTCGTTCCAAAATAGCGGTAGCGTTCATTTTTGTAGCCAATCATGCTGTCCATCGTGTTGATTGTCTTGAACAAAAGCGCGAACGGTGCGCCTCCTGCCGCATAAAAAATCATCGGAGAAACAACGCCATCAGTCGTACTTTCGGCAACAGTTTCCACACAGGCTTTTATCACGCCTTTTTTGTCAAGAGAATCAGTATCACGCCCGACAATTCTGCCGACCGCCTTCCTGCCCTCTGCCAAAGAATTGCTGACTTTGAGATACACGTTATCCGCCTCATCCCGCAGATTCCGTGCCGCAAGACATTGGTAGCCCCAGAACACATCAAGTCCGTAGGCAAAGCCCAGCAGAATCTTGTTGTCAAACCGAAGTCCGCAGTAAAAAAGTCCGTACAGCACAAGAAATGGCACGGCAAACGAATATACGCACATAATCAGAACCAAAAAAAATCCACCGAAACGCTCGCCCCACTTTGTCGCAGGAAAAATGCTTCTGATAAGTCGTTCAAAGTGCGAAATCATCTTTCCGAAAATGACAACTGGATGCAAAATCCATCGTGGCTCTCCCAAAATCAAATCCAAAAAAAATGCGGCGGGAAGCCGAAAAAGTTGATACAACAGGAAAAATTTCATTTTACTGCTCCCAACCGAAAACCACCGCAATCAGTCTGCCAGTCAAAGTATGGATTTTTCGCTCCATCTAAATCATCGCCAAGCGTCCACGCACAGAATTGGCTGAAAAGTGACATTTGCGTTCCCCCGTGAGCCACAACCGTAACCAGCCCATTTTCCTTATGACCCGATGCTTTCTCTGCCAGAATTCTTCTGAACGCCATAGCCGACCGAGCCGAAAACTGCGCGACACTTTCTCCCGCTGACTGAACCGAAGGCGGACAGGAAATCGTTCCCCCGCTGTCAATAAATTCCCGGTACAGGTCGCGCACCGAATCATCAGAAAGCAGTTCATCTGCGGAACGGTTTTCAAACAAACCAAAATCCATCTCACGGAAGTCAGGAACAATCTGTTTTTTTGCGCGGGGATAGAGAATTTCTGCCGTCTGCACACACCGCCTCATCGGAGAGACGTAGACAATTTCTGGCTCTAAAAGTGATTTTTTCAAATGCACCGGAAATTCCGCAGCATACGAAGTAAGCAATTTTTTTGTCCGCTCCACCTGTTTTTTTCCCTCATCGCACAAATCTATGTCCGTTCCCGCACCCGCATAGCGTCTTAAAAGATTCGCCTCTGTCGCACCGTGACGAAACACCATCAGATAGCGCGTCTTTTTTTTGAGCGTGGAAGAAAGATTTCCCTTTATCACGCGCGGAATTCCCGCCGTCATCAGCACAACGCAGTCAGAAAGCGAGGCAAGCGCGATATTCAGCCGACCGTTTTCTTCCCGCCTGACACGGTCTTTTTTTTCAAGCGGAATAATTCCCAGCCCCATCTCCGTCGCAATCACCACGCGAAAAGACGAAAGCCGCACACAAACAGAAGAAAGCGTTGCGACTTTTTTTTCCTCCGCAAAACGATGCGCGTCATCCGCCGTAACCATGCGGCAGTCTTCAGCAGTAATGCCAAGTGTATCAAAAAATGCATGCCGACCGCTGTGTGCGCCACCGAGAATCAGAATCATACCACTTCCATTGTAACAATCAGCGCAAAAAGACACAACAATTCCGCCATCTGCACAAACCAGCCCGCCGTGTCACCCGTAATGCCGCCGAAATGCCGCCGCGTCATCAAAAAATATCCTCCGAATACTATCAGCATCGTTCCCACTGAAAAAACTCCGTTCCACCGAGAGAACCACACCAAAACCGCAGAAATCGCCACGAACCATGCTGCGCACCAAACCGCCGTAACACACTTCGCACTCGCATCAGAAAACGTCCGCACCAGTCCGCTGTCTTTCGCAATAGGAAAGGTAGCCACGGAAAACGCGCTCAAAAGCCTGCTCTGCACAAAAACTGCCGCAAAACAGACGATTGCGCCCCCTTTTGCCCGCAGAAATAAACCTATAGAAACCACCTCTCCGTCCGCAAACAAAAACCTGACAAATTCCGTCGCAAGCGCAAAGTCTGCCAGCACATACAGTACGCACCTCAAAACAGCAAAAGCCCCCGCATGACTGTCCTTCAAGATTGCAAGTTTTTTTTCGCGGTCAGCATGACTTGCCAGCGCGTCGCATGTATCCATAAATCCGTCCAGATGAATGCCGCCCGTCACCGCAATCGGAATCAGCACGAGCGCGAGCGGCAAAAGCCGGGGCAAAAAATCCGCATGTCTGCAAAAAAATGCCGTAAGCAAAAAAAAGCCCATCGTCACGCCACCAATCACCGCCCCCACCAACGGAAACGCACAAAGCATATAGCGAAGATTCTTTTCGCTCCATTCAACGCGTGGCACAGGAACTGCAGAAAACATACCGAACGCAAGGGCAACAGATTTTAGGATAGCCATAAGGAAAGTATAGCATAGTTTTCTAATGCTTTGTAGCCGCCTCAGAAATTCTAACGGGAATTCCCGCTACCACTGCATATACCTCATCGCACAAAGCCGCCCACCGCACGTTCAGTTTCGCAAGCGTCTCTGCATACAGGCGCAAATCATCGGGAATGTTACCACCAAGCGAAATCTCATTCGACACGCAGATGCAGTCCGCGCACTGAGAAAACGTTTCCTGCAAAAGCCGCAGCAAATCTCCCACTGCACTATCCGCGCAAATCTCTAAAGGCGGCTTTCCCTGCGGAAAGAGATAATTCGCCACAAGATTCCCGAAGTCCTCCACAAGCACAACTGTCTGCGCGTCAAACGAAAGCGGCACGGAACAATCCCACCACTCCGCCGTCACAAAGCCCTTTCCCGCACGGGCAGCACGATGCTTCTGAATCCGCTCTGCCGTATCGCCGCCCGCATCCGGGTTCAGCGTGGCAACATACACAAGGGAAGCATTTTTTTTCCGCGCGCAGTCACAAGCATATTTTTCTGCAAAGGAACTTTTCCCGCTTGCAGCCCCGCCTAAAATCAGCGTGTGCATATCCTACAACTCCCGATACGCCGTAACCCGTATGTCATCAAATGTCGCCATCTCATCGTACACCGAAATAGCCATATCCAGAAGCGGTAAAAGCGTCATCGCACCCGTACCCTCACCCACATGCATTCCCGCATGAACAGGGGCATCCAGTTCCAGCGCGTCCAAAAGAAGGCGGCTTGCCTTTTCGCTTCCCACATGGCTTCCCAAAAGATAACCACGCACCGCAGGGCAAAGACGCACGCCAATCAAAGCCGCCACCTGCGAAATCACGCCGTCAAGCACTACCGCCACATCGTTTGCCGCCGCGCCGAGCATGAATCCCGCCATTCCCGCGATGTCAAGTCCCCCGACCTTTGAAAGCACGTCAATCGGGTCTTCGGGATTCGGTTTCCGTCGCGCAATTCCTTCTTTTATCACCGCAATTTTATGGGCAATACCCGCTTCGCTCAAACCAGCCCCTGCGCCCGTCACATCTTCGGCAGGAATGCCCAGCAGAACCGAAGCCACCGCGCTTGAAGTCGTCGTATTTCCGATTCCCATTTCTCCCGCGGCAAGCAGATTGTACCCTTGAGCCGCCAACGTTTCAGCAAATTCTGCGCCTCGTATCACTGCCAGTTCAGTCTGTTCTCGGGTCATGGCATCCTCATACAAAAAATCTTGCGTTCCCCGCGCAACGTGAAAATCCGTCATTTTTTCATGCAAAACAGCACGGTTCATTCCTATATCCACTGGAAACACATCGCATTTTGCCACCCGAGCCATTTTGCACACGGAAGTCGCGCCCGTACACAGATTCTCCGCCAGAATCGCCGTCACCGAAGAATCAGTCTGCGTCACTCCCTCACACACAATGCCATTATCCGCACAAAAAACCGCAAGCGCACGCCTGGCAATGTGAGGTCGCTCCGTTTTCTGAACCGCCGCAAGCCGACACACCGCATCCTCAAACGCCCCCAGCCCATGCAGAGGCTTTGCAATGTCATTCCAGCGACCACGGGCCACTTCCGCATACCGCGCATCCACGGGAGCGATTTTTTCGATAATCCGTTCAATCATGACATTTTCCTTTTTTTGCGCAGTTTGCACAGCCAGATTTTTTCCGTTTTGCAAATTCCTGTGCCGCACAAACAAAATTCCGCGCAAAAACGGGATTGCTTGGAAAGTACAAGTGCGGAAATCCGGCAAAAATATTCTGTTTTGGGGAAAAATCCGTGTTTTCCGCACATTTTCCGCACCCGCCAGCGCATTTTCCGCACCCGCCAGCGCAATTTCCGCAGCCGACAGAACGCATATCTTTCACGGGAACGGCGGACTGAATGCACTGCCACTGCGTTCCGTTTGGTTTTTGCGCCGTGAACGCAGAACCGTTTTCCGTGGTGTCAAAATAATGGAACTCGTGCGCGCGAATGAAATCGCCTTTTTTGCACAAAAGCGTGTCCTCGTTCGCCGTAAGCGTAATGTAGCCAAAGCGGACCAGTTTTTTCTTGTTTTCAAACGTTCCTGCAAGGATTCCCGCAAGTTTCAGGTACAAAAAGCCACCGCATTCGGCAAAAACGGGCGCACCGCTCCTGCAAAACATGCGGACACTCTGAAGCATGGTCGTATTTTCCGCCAGTTGCACGGGAAAAAGTTCAGGATAGCCCCCGCCAAGGTAGAGCGCGTTGCACCCTGCGGGAATCAATTTGTCGCGCAGGGGAGAAAACGGCACGAGTTCTGCTCCAAATGCTTCAAGCAAGTCCAAATTCTCCTGATAATAAAAGCAGAATGCCTCATCTTTCGCTACGGCAATACGGATTTTTTCACTTTTGTCGGCGGAGCAAGCAGAAGGATTGGATTTTTGTGCAGAACTATCGGTCGTTTGTATAGAATTTGCATCACCTCGTCTACTTTTTTGAACGGTAACTAACGAATATTCGTTCTTTCTATCGTAAAACTGTCTAAAAAAGTCTACATTGTAAGAAATAACTTCAACCTCGTTAAATGCAATTTGCTTGATTTTTTCAATATCCAGTGATTTTCTTGCGGCTTCGGTAAGAACTTCGATTTTTTTCTGCAAATCCGAAACGGCATCAGGCGTGACCAACCCAAGGTGTCGGCTCTCAATCGCAAAGTCAGCATTCTGTTCAAGAAAACCTAACGGTCGTAAGTCACATTCTTTTTGAATAAGCGGCGCAAGTTTTTCATACAATGACGCAGAACAGCGATTCAAAATCACGCCGCAAATTCCGCTTCGGTCGCCGTTTTTTTCCCGAAATGACGCAAATCCGTTTATTTCAGCGCAGACAGAAAGGCTTTTTCCCTTCACGTCTACCACCAGAATTACGGGGCAACCTAACGTTCGTGCGGTTGCATACGCGCTTGCCCGCTCCGTACCGTCTGCGCCGTCATAGTAGCCCATTGCTCCCTCGCATACGACAATATCGGCTCCCGTCGTGTCATGGGCAAAAATCGCGCGGGCAGTATCTTCGTCCGTAAAAAATAAATCAATGTTGCCTGTTTTCCGCCCCAGCACTTTCTGGTGAAACAGCGGGTCGATAAAGTCAGGACCGAACTTGATTGCGGCAACATTCGGAAGCAGTTTGAGAAGCGCGCACGTCACCGTAGTTTTTCCCGATGATGACGACGGGGAGGAAATTGCGATGCGCGGAACAGAATACGTATTTTTCATTGCAGTTTTACCAGCCACACAGGATTTTGCGCCGTCATCAGATGATACGCGCCCGCCTGTTTTGACTGACTCACCGAAATCTGCACGGCTTCGTAGTCACAGCCCAGCGCGGCGGAAGCGGATTGAATCTCCGACAGCGTTTCCATCGTAAGGCAGGAGACGACAATACGGCAGGCGGGATTTTTTTCTTTTGCCGCGCGCAGAATTGGACGCAACTCCCCTTCACTTCCGCCGACAAAAACTGCGTTGGGCGCGGGCAAGTCGGAAAGGCATTCAGGTGCGCGATTACAAACCACTTCCAGATTGAGGAGACCCGCCTTTGCGCAGTTCTGGCGGATAAGATTGCAGGCTTCTTCCTTATATTCTACCGCGTGGACGGCGCAATGCGCAGTATGGGCAATATCCACGCTCACCGCGCCCGTTCCCGCACCAATGTCCCACACGGTCTCGCCATCGCGCACCGCCAAAAGCGAAAGAATTGCCGCGCGGACAAACTGCTTTGTCATAGGAACGATTTTTACACTTGCAGAATCGACATTGCGCACAAAAAATGCATCGGACAACGCTCCGTGCGGCACGTCGGGAAGCATACGCTCCACAAGCGCGCACGAAAGCGATTCATCGTAGTCGGTGCGGGAAAGAATCTCTGCGGGAGAAGCAGAGAAAATGAGTTCTTCTGTAGCCCCCAGATGAGAGCCTACCGTAAGAACCGCCTCTGCCTCGTGGTCAAGCAAAAACTGCGCAATCGAACGGACGGTAACCGCGCCCCCGGTAAGGAAAAAAGTCTTTGGCGAATAGGAAAGCGCGATGCCAAGATTCGTGTCCGTTCCGTGTGCGCTGACCAAATGCCAGTCCTGCCAGGGCTTTCCAATCTGCGCGGAAAGATACTGTGCGGTCGAAATGCCGGGAACAACCGTCACCTGCCAGCCGTCCGTCTCCAAAAGCGTGCGCAAAGTCGTTGCCCCGCTGTAAAAACCCGTGTCTCCGCTGAACACTGCACAAGGAATCTGGTCTGTACCAGCATATTCGGCAAAAGCGGCGGCGATTTTTTGGCTTTCATAGGTGACAAGCGTTTTTCCCTGCACGAACGGAGCGACTGCCTGCATCATGCGGTCTGCCCCTGCCACAAGCGGCGCATGTTGCATTGCAAGGCGGGCTTCTTCTGAAAGAGAGGCGGTATTTCCCATGCCGATTCCGATAAGAACACAAGATTTCATTTGACCCCCGAAAGCGCAGAAAGCATATCCTCTGCCGTAGAAAAAGTCCGTATTCCCAGTTTCGGCTCCTGTGGCGGAAGGAGCGCAAAAACTTCCATATCCAGGGCCTGTGCCGCGGCAATTTTTTCTGCGAAGCCACCCGCCGAACCACTTTCTTTTGTCACGAGGATACGGCAATGATACTCGGAAAAGAGGGATTTGTTCAATTCCACGCTGAAGGCGCCCTGCATGGCGATGATATGGCTCTGGGCAAAGCCTATCGCGCGGCATTTTTCGATTGATTCTGCGGAAGGAAGCACCCGCACAAACAGGCGTTCAGTGTAGTTTGGAATGGCAGCGAATGCGTCCAAATCGCGGCTTCCCGTAGAAAGAAAAACATTTCCCGTCGTATCGCAGAGCGCGTGGGTAAGCTCAGGAATCGTCTTGAACTCGCGCAACTTTTCGTAGCGGACAGAAACAGGCGGGCGCAATAGGCGGAAGTACGGCACGGAGGCGGTTCTGCTTGCGGCGAGGAGATTTTTTGTCACTTCTTCGGCGAATGGATGGGTCGCGTCCACAATCGCATCAAATGGCACGGCAAGCGAGGCAATTTCCTCGGCAGAAAGGCGACCATGCAGAATGTGCAGTTTCTTTTCGCGTATCGCAGTCAATTCAGGCGACGAGGAAAGATTTGCTTTCAACACGTCCGCGCCGTAGTCGGTCGCCACGCTCACGGTGACGGTATGCCCTGCGGAAAGGGCTTTTTGCGTAAAGTCCGTGCCTTCGGTCGTTCCAGCGAATACGAGGAGATTCATTTTGTGTAGCCTCGCGGCGTGACAAGTTTTTTCTGTCCGCTGATTTCGAGTATGCGCGTCGCTGTGTTTCCGATGAAGGCCGTACAGAACATGTCCAAGTCGGTCTCTGAAAGTTTCGCGAGCGTACAGATGTGGGACTCTTCACCCGTGCGGGAGACATTGCGAACCCAGCCGCAGGGTGTGTGCGGAGAAAGCGTTTCCATGAGGATGCGGCAGGCGTTTTTGAGCGTGTCAGGGCGATGACGGCTCTGCGGATTGTAGAGCGCGATGCAGAAATCTCCCTGTGCGGCGGCGCGGAGTCGTTTTTCGATTATGTCCTGCGGGGTCAGAAGATTGCTGAGCGAAATGGTGCAAAAATCATGGGAAAGCGGCGCGCCCAATAGAGCCGCCCCGCCCAGAGCCGCCGTCACGCCCGCAATCACTTCGATTTGTACGGGGAATTTGCGAGATTCAGTCTGCGCCGATTCCTTCTCGTCTTTTTCATCGTGCGCAATTTCGTAGACAAGGCTTGCCATGCCGTACACGCCCGCATCTCCGCTGCACACAAGGGCAACGTTTTTTCCCGCGCGCGCCAGTTCCAGCGCCGCCCTGCACCGCTCCGCTTCTTTCATCATGCCGGTGGCGTAGATTTCTTTTTGGGGAAACAGCGGCGCGACCAAATCGATATAGGTTTTGTAGCCCGCGATAACGTCCGCGCGGGAAATGGCTTCGTATGCCGCTTGTGTCATGCCATCACGATTTCCGCCGCCGATACCGACGACAAAGAGTGCGTTCATTTTACGAATTCCTCTATTTTACAGGTATGGTCTCTGTTTATTTCCGCTTTCCTTTGCGCTTTTTGGGCGTGATGATGGTAAAATTGATAGTCTTTTCCATTTCCATGCCGGCGGATAAGTCTACGTTCCAGCAAAGCGAGCTGACAAAGGTTGTACCTGCAATCTGGAGAATGGCGTTGTCTGTCTGCGGACGGCGGAAATACAGGGGCATACAAGTAACATCGGCATTCTCATTCAGTTCGTAGACAAACGAAATATCGTTGGAAGCATCGGTAATCTGCACGAACGAAACATCAGTCAACGTCTCTGGCTTGGTCTGGGCAGAAAGTTCATGTTTTTCTTCGCGAGAAATAATCTCCGCGTTGTAACTGTTGCAGTCGGTGCTGGTAAAATCGGTCTGGGCAAAATTTGACTCCACCACCAGTTCTGCTTTCAATGCAAGCGGACTTTCGTTTTTAAGGATGTACTGCACGGTAAAGCCGTTTGAATTGATGATGTAATGCTTCCTCAAAGAAACTGGCTGAGCCATACCATCAAATTCACCAGTGCCAAGCAATTTGATTTCGTGGCGTTTTTTGTCAAAGCCGACCTGACTGAACTGCACTTGAGAAAAGATTCCGTTCCCAGTAGGCAAGCCTTTTTTGTAGTCGGCAAATTCATCGCGGGTAAAAAGATGCTCCACAAAAAGACCTCGCTCGTAATTGTCATCAACTTTGTCAAATTTTTCGATGCGTTTCAAATTGTCGGCATAGTTTCCCGTGTTGTGCATGATGTCCAACTCGGTGATGAGCGCGCCTTTTAGCGAGATACAGGCATCGAAAGACTTCATCTGGCAGACATATTCATCGTGTCCGTCCGCATTATAATCGTAACTGGTCACCGATTCTTTAAATTCACGCTTGCCACTCAGACATTCGCGGACAATTTTTTCTGTCTCTGTCAGCGCACGGTATGCGTTCTGGCGGATGGCGTTAGTAGCAAAAATGCCTTCGGGATTGCACACAAATGCCTTTCCCGTCTGCGCCTGCCACAACTTTTCGCGCGCCAGTTTCTTACGGCTCTTATCTCCGTGGCAGTTTGCGACAAGCGTACTGATATACAAAGTGCGGTCATACAGCGCATGATTTCGGTTATACGTAGAAAGAAAATCGTAGATGGTAACAGGAAAAGTCGATTTGTTTTCTGATGGCGTATACGGATTAATTCCCCATTGCGCAATATCTGATTGAATGCCAGGGGCAATGTATGCGGGAACTAATGCGCTGTGCTTGTGAAGATATTCCTGGGGGAGCGTAAAAGAAACAGAATTCGATTCTTCCAGCGCTGTCTCGTAGAAATCTTCCAGTGTACCTGAGTCTAGCAACGCAGAAAACTGGGCAGTATTCAAGTTCAGGCAGATAACACGTTCCTCTTCCAAAGCACAGCCGATTTTTTTGAGCGTTTTTTCAAGACTTTTCCGCACGGAAGCAAAATATGACCCGGCATTTTCTTCGTTCTCTGGCAGAAAATCACGATACACGGGAAGCACTTTTATTGACTTTCCATGCTCGGTAAGTAAAAGCGGCAAGGCACATCGTTTTGCAGGGGGAATAATCGACGTATCAAGAAGCACATATTCCATGCCACTCGCATATAGGTTCGGCACGACAGAATTATCCCAAATTGAGCCGTAGACGGTCATACCGCGCGGACGTTTTCCCAGTGCTGCGCTTAGTTCAGACGTGTACATCTCAATCTGACCATTCCTGTCAATAGGAAGCAAAAGAGGAAGAACAGGATTATAATAGCCCCCGCCAAGAACTTCAATCTGCTTGCGGGAAAGCAATTCTTTTAGGAGTCTTATGAATTCGGGATGCTTTTTTGCGAGCCAAGAAAAGATTTGCCCTTCAAAAGAAAAAGTCAGTTTATACGCGGGATGCGCATACAAAAATGAGGCGATTTTTTTATAGAGCTTCTGATAGTCACTTTCCAACGCTTCGGGTGAAACAATACCCGATATAGTTGCGGTCAGCGACAGACACACATGCAACACTTTCATAACACAAAAACAAGTGCTGCGCCCCACCCTGCGTCAACCTTTGTACCCTTACTTAACTCCTTTGTCGTATTATTCTATAACACTTTTGCCAAAATTTAAAGTGCTTTCTTGCAGGAAGCGATATATTTTCGTTGTTTTTATCGACCAACGAAATCAAACTGACAGGACATGCATCCAGACAAAGACCGCAACCGTCACATAAATCGGTTACAACTGCAATGCCATTTTCAAGCTGAATCGCATTTTGATGGCACACCTTCATGCAGTCACCAAACCCAGCGCAACCATGAAAATCATTGTACTCCGACTCATAGTTTTCGTGGAAGACGGCACAGTTTTTCAGCCCTGTGTAATACAATCTCCGCTCATGCTCATCTTTTTGTGCGGACTCAATGACGGCCCGTTTTTTGGGATTCGCAATGGTAGAATCCGTCTTTTCTTCCTCACAGGAAATATTCCGCTCCGTAGAAAGAACGGAAGAAACTCCAAAATACTTTGATTTAAGCGCAGGAACAAAAAAGCAAAAGAAAAAGAACAGGAAACCGCTCGAAGCAAGCAGAAATACAATCAGCAGCAGAATCGTAAGAATCATCACATGCCTCCCAAATTCGTGAACCATGAAACATTGAACGCCCGCAGCGCAATCAGAATAATCGCAAGGCTCACGAATAGCAGACAGTATACCCTCAACCCCATTGCCGGCGAGAACATATCAAAACGATTGCGCAATGCGTAGACAATACCGAACAGCACATAAAACGCCGTAATACAAGCAATGGCTATGACTATCGCATATCCTATGGAAGAGGACTCGTTTATCGCAATCAAAACGCACAAAAGCGGCATACCAAATTCGGTGATTGAATTCTGCAAACCGATTCCAATAAAGACTTCGATAATCGCCGAGAACATGATGAACACAAAAACGGTCACAAAAGGAAACAATTCGGCAAGATGCGCTGGCGCAAGCAGAAGGTTCGCAATCACATAGGAAAGGGCTATGGTCATCGTTGACGTGATGAGCGATTTTACGCCGGTCAGCATAAGAGAGCCATAATTACTGTTTGACGAGACCAAATTATTCAGGCTGATACCGTACATCAAAAAGACAGAGGCAGAAAACACATAATATACAAGCGCGTTAAAAATCATTGCAAACCTCCCGCCCGCTCAATTCTGGTAAACTGCTTCTTTACGAACAGATAGCACGCAAGAATAAGGGCAAGCAGCACGAACGCGCCAGGAATTGTGGCTATAAATGCACCTGCATACGTTCCATGCTTCGGCCCCCCAACATGAGCCACCGCAATCTTCTGCCATACGGGGAAAGTCAGCGTACCATACCCGACAATATCCCGCACAAAGAAAATCAGCATCGCCAGCAAAGAAAAGACCGCATTTCGGAAACTCTTTTCTTTCAGGTCTTCCGAAAGCGGGCGAACATTATCACGATATGAGAATTCGATGATTGCGCTGGATAAAGCGGGAAGATACATCCAAAAACCCAGCGTGAGCGCGGCAACAGGACAGAACAAAATCACCAGTTGCTTAAACAAAATCGTTATTGAAATCAACTCAATGGCGACCAGTACATTCTTCAAGTCATTCAGTTTCAGCAACGTGACCAAATGGCAGAACAAAACGCCGGTGATTATCTGAATATTAAAGAGAACAATCATTAAAAGCCCGAATGCGAGTCTGCCCGGAACAGGAACGATGACCGCCAATGCCGCGGCTATATAAAAATAGATGTTTTTTCCTCTCATAGCACACCTGCCTTTTCCAGAATGAGCGGAATCTGCTTCTGCCAATAGTGAATCGTACTTTTCTGCATATCAAAGGAAAGCACGTCATCTGCCTTGCCAATATCAATCGCGTAGCCCACAAAATGCGCACCATACCGTACGCTGTACAAAAACACTCCCGGTGCCGCGCCTGCAATTGTAGGAATACGAACCAAAACACAATAGGCGGAAAGTTCCGTCGTATTCGCTTTCTTTGGCTTTACAGTAAAAACTGCCGCGCTCGTAGAAAGCGAGGACTCAATATCGTGATATTCTCCCACCATATAAGAATCGGGATAATAATAATTCAACGTGTCCTGCACCGTCTGGGCAAGTCCATGCTTCCACGGACTGCGGGAAAGCAGCACAAAGCAGAACAAAATCACCGCCATGCCAAAAACAAGCCCGAAGAATATGCCATATTTTTTCAGTATGAGTTTTATATCGTTATTAGGCATGTTGACCATCCTTAAAGGCCTCAACCTTTGGAAGCAGTATGTGATTCAAATACCGTTTCTCTGCCGCCGTCTCTATCGCATGAATGAGCGGCACAATCACATTGACCACCAAAATTGTAAACACAGAACCAACGCCTGAATCCCCGACTCCTACAATCAGGAACACTGCAATTCCAGAGATGATACCATAGGCAATTTTTCCCGTAAGCGTAATGGGCATCGTACCGTACCACTGCAAAAGAAATACCGTACAGAAAAGCGTTCCGCTGGTCAAAAGCGCAAAAAGCATATCTCCCTGCCCGACCGTTCCGCCATAAAAAACAGGCGCGACAAACCTGACCAGCAGACAGTAGACCACAAGATAGATTGCCGGAATAAGCATCCCGATAATATCAAATGAAATAAGAAAGATTGAGGTGAACAGCGTAAGCAGATTGAATCGGAACGCAGGAATCAGCGAATGAGAATCCCACAAAAGCGACACAAATCCTTCAGGAATAGAAACACTGAACAGGTTAAACACGGTCTTGTTCAGAAAAGAGGTAATCCTCGCATCAATGGGCATAACAGGAATATTTCCATTTTGAATAAACAAAAGCGAAAGGTTCTTCGATGACAAATCCTCTGTTTGCAACAAGGATTCCGGGAAAAAATGTGCGCTCAGCATCCAACAGACGGCAACAGTAAGCGCGACTGGATTGACCCATGAATCGGCAAATCCGCCCAGAAAATACGTAACCACCAAAAGCACAGAGAACGTAACCAAAAATACGGAAAACAGCGGATAGTCAGAGGGAATCAAAAGACCGATAATCAGCGCACGTACCAGAGCAGAAATCCAGTCGTATGCGCGTTTTTGCTCAAAAAAACAATCAATTCCCGTAACGGCAAAAGATGCCGCAGTAGTACAAAAAAGCACCTGCAATGCGTTCCAACTCCGCGTGAGAAAAAGCATCACAACCTGCGGGATAAGCACAATTAAAAACACCAGACCTTTCGTATGTACCGAAGGAGAAAGATACTTGAACGGTCGCAAAGAAACAGACATATATTTATTTTTCATCGGCAGTTCCTTTTAAAAGTGCGGCAGTCTCTGCAAGCGGAATGCGTGACGGACAAACTGCGCTGCACAATCCGCACCCCGTACACAAGATATGCGTTGCCGCATAGTTTTTTTCTAAATCAGTGGCATTGTTTTTATGTATAAATGTGCGGTATAAGATATCGGGATACAATCCGACAGGGCAGATTTTTCTGCATGCACCGCAACGAACACATTTTTCATCGTATTGCTTCCGCGCTTTTTTCGCCGGCAAGAATGAGACCGACTTGACCATCTTGGTAACAGGAATAGAAAGATTGCTGACTGCCGCTCCTGTGACGATTCCATTTATGATGATTTTTGCAACAGAACGCTTAAATCCTCCGCATTGGGTTGCTAAATCTCCCAGCGTAGTGCCAATTTTTACCTTCATAATTGCCGCTGCGTTCAGACAGTCTCCCGTCACATGCACATAACGTTCCATAAGCGGCACTGAAAGAACTACTGCATTGAACGCCGCAAGAAGCGTTGCCGAATCAACAAATAAATCTCTGTTCCCGATGGCATCGAACGGTTTTTTATCCGTCGCATTTCTTTTTATCTCTGAGACAAGTTGATGCATGAATCCCGCAGGATATTTTCCCGCATTGATACCACAAGCCATCACTGGAACCGAAGTCAGTTTTTCGATTTCTGCGGCAAGCGGGTTTTCCTTCGCGCTGTCATACACAAAGGCGATTCCATTTGCACTCATCGCACGTGCCACCACCGCCGCACCAACAGCGACTTGATGAGAAAATTTCGCCGAAATAAAACTTTCCGTAACACGCGCGGGGTCATCGTCAAACAGGCGCACCGCAAGAATCCGCGCGCTTTTCGGATGCAACGATTTTATCTGACCGGTAAGAGACTGACACTTTGAGAACGTGTTCACCACACCCTTTTCCGTCAGTATCTGCTGAATTGTAGAGGCATCGTATTTTTGCCAGTCAATTTCCGCCTGTTTTTTTCCCGTATAAGAGAACGAGCCACCCAGATTGATTTTTGCAGCGTTTCCCTGTTTTCCGTTCGGAAAATGGGTGATAAGAATATCTTCCACGATGCCAGGAATCGTTGCCTGTACGGAACAAGAATCGGTCTGCGCGATAGTCTGTCCCTCAAGAACGCGGTCGCCAACTTTTACCAGAACGTCAGGCTGAGAGCCACGCTCCTGAACAAAAGGCACGAGCGCAGTACGGGGAACAAAACCATTTACCGTAAGCGAGAAAGTTCCGTTATCTTCAGACACAAAATCAGAGACTGATACCATAACTCCTCTTAATCAATACAAAATATGCCAGAATGCCCATAGGGATAAGCATACATAAAATCAAAATCATCGTTCCCCACCGCTCCGAAGATGACGCGCCACCTTTCGTATATGAATAACGGACATCTTTTCCCTGCCGGAGCATCATTTTTTCCAATGCGGGATACGGTAAGTCTTTCACCGAATCATACACTGAATTTCTGAACGTCGAATTGTACACAAAAGCCGTCTGCTCGCTTTCAGCAATTTTTCCGCCCGCATCGCTGAAAACTGGAATTGAAACTCTGTCGCCATCCACCGGAATCTGAGGCGCAGAATCCGTCATCCTTCGGTACGGAAAGGTAATCGTATTCCAACTCCACGCCATAAAATCGTCCATATCAGGCAAATCTGATTTTCCCGAAACAGGCGCGGGTAAAGCGGGCTGACTTGTATCAAGCGAGACATTCTGCAATGAAGAGCCCGCAAACGAGACGGCAAAAATCGCCACGATTGCCACAAACAGCGACAGTATAATTTTCAGTTCTTTTCTTTCTATAAGCGGAATAAACGATGCGCTTCTGATAAGCACAGGCTTAAACCTGCTCCGAACATATCGCTCATCATACCTATTCTTCAGCATATCCGCAAGCAACATCGCAGAAAACGATGCTGCAACAGCCAGCGTATAAAAAAGCGCGCTCAGAGGAGATGACATAAACAGCATAAGAATGGGAAGAAGAACGCAGACAATAATCAGCGGAGAAACCACGGCGGAAGAAAAATTCCGTCTGCCCCAAATTTTCTGCACCATAAAGAAACCATACAGCGCAAGGCAGACTGCCGCAGATGTTGTAAGCAACGGACGGCTCAATGAAAACAGCACCATAAACATCGCCGCAGGAATCAGAAGCGTCTTGTTCTTCGCAAAAAGCACGCAGACCAGCGCGAAAATGATGCAGATAATCGGACTGAGCCACGGAAAAGCGGCTGTTCCGTCAGTTCCTGCGCTGGTATTCTGTATGTTGGAAATCTCTTTGATGGTCCGTGAAAGTTCCGTATCCTGTCCGTCGGGAAGATAGAACACCATTGCAGAATTAGTTTCGTCCGTAAAAAAATTATTCCGCGTGTTCAGATATGAGCGTGCATCCTGTACCTGCACCGGACTGAATTTTGAGACGATAGGAATTCGTTGGTTCGACCTGCTGACTACATTCTTGCATCCGTTCTTTTCCAAAAGCGAAAGAATCTGTGGCTCGGAAGCGGTTTTGCTCGTCACGTACAGAACCTGGTATCCTTTCCAAATACGACTTACTGGAACTGTCCGAAAAAACACGAACAAAAACAATGCGCTGAAACATATTGCACTGGTAACGATAAGTAATTTCAGTTGCCTCATTTCCCCTCACCTGCCATCCTACAGCACCGAAAACGCAAGGCCAATGAAAAATCCCAGGAGACAGCCGACTATTACTTCCAAAGGAGTATGCCCCAGCACTTCTTTTATCTGCTGATAACTAAAAATTTTTTTTTCTTCAAGGGTCTTACCAATTTCATTCAGTTTTTTTGCCTGAATGCCGCTCGCCCGTCTGACCCCCAAGGCATCGCGAATCGTCACAAAGAAAAAACACACCGCAAGAATAAAAATGTCAGAATCAATGCCAGAGCGGAATCCAATTGACGTACACAATGCGGAGACCAAGGCAGAATGTGCGGATGGCATACTTCCCGTTCTCCAGATGAGAAGCTCAAATAACTCGCCGATACTGTGAATTTTTCCGCAACAAAGTTTGATAAAGGTTTTTATAATTTGCGCGCACAACCAACTGAATACACAGGCAAGAAATACCGGAGATGAAGAAAGTTGCTGTAACTGTTCACGCAAACTAAATGACATACTCCTATTTTATTCGTATGACGGGTTTTGTCTAGTAGCAAATGACATATTTTCGCAGTAGTATATAGATATGAATTTCATTCATGTTACCGCAGGAACAGATGATGACGGACGCAGACTCGACAAAATTATCCGCCGCTTCCTAAAAGAAGAATCGCTTTCGCACCTTTATAGCGCGCTCCGCAAAGGGCTGATTAAAACAGACGGGAAAAAATGTGCGGCGGACTTCCGTGTAAGCGCAGGAAGCGATATTGCAATCGCAGATTTTTTGGTGAAGCCTTCCGCAAACAAAATTCCCGCACCGCTTCCCCGCAGTCTGCTCCTTTTTCGCAATGAGCATTTTTTGGTTCTGAACAAGCCTTATGACATTCCTGTGCAGAAAGCGCGGGAAAACGACCTATCGCTTGCAGATATGGTAACGGCAGACTTTGCGGCGAGGCATACAGAAAAAGAATCGCTTTCATTTCGATGTGGTCCGCTCCATCGGCTTGACCGAAAAACTACGGGAATCATCGTATTCTCCCAGAGTCTTCGTGGTGCGCAGTGGTTTTCCGAAGCGATAAAAAAACACGTGATGCGAAAAATCTATCTTGCAGTGCTCCAAGGACGGCTGGACGAAGCGCAGACGTGGGAAGACAATATCGCAGAAGAGAAGAAAACACTTGCGGACAATGCAAAACGATTTTCCGCACACATATCTTCCTTCCACACAGTTTTGATTGCAGACGATGGAAAATCGGCACATTCTGTCGCCACTCCCCTTGCCTACGGCTCGTACCACGGACTTCCCGTCACGCTGGCACGGATAGAAATCGGCACAGGACGAAAGCATCAGATTCGCGCTCAGGCGGCGGCACATGGTTTTCCGCTTTTGGGAGACACGGCATACGGCGGAAAGAAAATTACGGAGGAGCAGGATTTTTTTCTGCATGCGCACCGGCTTATTTTCGGGGAAAATCCGCTGGGGCTTCCGCACGAAATTTTAGCTGACATTTCGACAAAATTTGCAAAAATGTTAAGTAACTGCTTGATAAAGTTTGATTCCTTATTATAATAGAATAAACAATGAATCTTCTTGAAGTCCTCGGCTTGCAGTCAAAAACAATTCAGGTATTCGCATTCGTCGGTCCAAGCGGCACGGGAAAAAGTTTCCGCGCAAAACTGGTTGCCCAACGGTACGGCATACGTGCGATTATTGACGACGGACTTCTGATTTATGACGACGAGATTATGTCAGGTCACTCCGCAAAACTGGAGCAGAACTACATGGGTGCGGTACGGGTCGCCCTGTTTGACGGTAAGGAAGAGCGCGATGAGGCAGTACGGGCAATCCGCCGCCTTAAACTAAAAAAACTGCTCATTTTAGGCACGTCCGAAAAAATGGCAGGCAAAATCGCGCTTAGGCTGCAACTTCCCCCGATTGAAAAATTCATCCACATTGAGGAACTGGCGACAAAAGAGCAGATGGAACAGGCGCGCCGAAGCCGTGTCATTGAGGGAAAGCATATTATTCCCGTACGCTCAAACGAAATCAAAAAGGACTACACCAAGATTTTCGTCAATTCGGTGCGCGTCTCACTGGCAAAAAAAAAGATTTTCGCGCGGTTCTTCAAGCCGAAGGAAACGACGGAACTTGCCTCAAACACAAAGCAGTTTGAAAAATCCATCGTCCGCCCCGAATTCTCCCGCGTGAACAGAAAGGACATCTCACAAGCCGCCCTCGCCCGTATGGCAAGCCATTACACCCAGCAGTACAATAGCGAAATCCGTCTGAAAAAACTGACCGTTACCTTTGACGCAAGCGGCTATAAACTCGTTCTGACCGTAGACATTCCCTACGGGCAGACGCTGATTGAATTCACCAGCGGGCTAAAGGCGTTCATCACGGATATGATTGAAAAAGTCACCAACACACTGATAGAGGACATCGCGATTATCGTAGACAAAATTTTGCCGCCGAAATGATTACCGCCGCTCAGTAAATAACTTTTTGGGAATCTTGATTGACACACCGAGTTTTCGCAGGGATTCGCGGATAGCGTATTCTAGTTCGGTGCGCTGGGGGTTAATCGGCAGAACAAAATTGCGTACTTGCGTCCATGTTTTCATATACAGTTCGCCAGCGGCAGATTTGGATTCAATTTCTTTTTTCCAGTCGGTAAGGCTGGCGATAAAGTCATAGACAAAGAATGTCAGTTTTTTACCGAGACGAACATCTTCCTCTATGGCAATCATATCATCCAGTTCCTGCAAGTGCTCCATATAGGAACGCTCAAAATGCTTATCGGCATACATCATAGCGCAGGCTGACGGCTGAAGATACATGTACAAATCCATATCCAACGCCTCACTCACAATGTCACAGGCATGACCACCGTTTATGATTTTGAGCATTTCTTCTGTCAGACGCGACGGCGAAATGGGAGAGAGCAAATGCGCGGATTTTCGGATTTTATGGCGAAGAGAGAACGGAAGCCGACAGCCGGTTGTAACGCTGTATTTTATCGCACGGAGCATACGAACTGGGTCTTCCTCAAAAATGCGTTCCAGCGGAATGACAGGACGAATCACGCCTTTTTTGATGTCGTTTACGCCGCCCACGTAGTCTATCACCTGCTCGCGAATCGGATCGTAATAGAGCGCGTTCAACGTAAAGTCACGCCGCCGCACGTCCTCGTCCATCGTGCCAAAATCGTTTCCCACACTGCCAGACTTTGTGGAGCGGAACGTGCTGACCTCAAAAATTTTTTCGCCAAAAAACACGTGGACAAGACGAAACCTGCGTCCGATGATGCGGCTGTTGCGGAACAATTTTTTAATTCTGCTTGGCGTTGCTTCGGTTACGATGTCAAAATCCTTGGGGCTTCTACCAACAATCAGGTCGCGCACCGCCCCCCCCACGATATATGCGTCAAAACCGCACTCGCGCAGATGGGAGACCACATAGTAAGCGTCTTTATCAATCTTTTCTTTCGGTATCTGATGTTCTTCTTTCGTGTAAACAACGGCTTTCGGTTTTAAATTGCCGTGAGAATCAGTCGCATATCGTGTCAGCACAATGCCTTATAATACTTTTTACCGCACACTTAGTCAATGAGTAGCCTGAAAACGTGAAAACTGCCCCCACCCGTGCGCCACTGCAAGGGCAAGGACAGCCAGTCTTTCTATCTGTCGTGCATCACAAAGAGTTTCGTACCCTCAGTCGGGAATTTTTTCTTTATGAAGTTCACTACCTTTTCAACCTTTTCCTCTACGCTGTCATCCGCATAGGAAATGATGATGATGTTCGTTTCCGGCCAGGTGGTGTCTCCCAATTTACGGGCATCGCCGCCACGACCAGTCACAAGCGGAATAACCGTGTACATAAAATCGGGAATCGCCTGCTCCAGACTCGTCGTTAATTCCGCTTCCAGAGACTGATTTGCAATTATCTCAATACGAATCATTTATCGCCTCCTTCAGATGCCTCCGCCGTACCGTTCAAGGCTGCTTCGAGAGCCGGGTTCTTTACCTGCTGAACCACTTTTTTCTTGCTGACCAGCGAGTAGATGACCGGAATGACAAACAGCGTGACCAAGGTACTCGTGGTAAGTCCGCCGACAATACACAGACCAATCGGCTGCGTAAAACTGACGCTCGGATCAGAGAAGAACGCCAACGGAACCATACCAAGAATCGTCGTAAGCGTCGTCATCAAAACAGGACGCAGACGGGAAGCACCCGCGTCCTCACACGCTTCAAGAAGCGGCATACCGCGCCGCACCTGCAAGTTCGTCTGATCAACCAGAATGATACCGTTATTAACGACGATACCGACCAGCATGACCATACCGAACATTGAAATCATCGTGAACATGCTTCCGGTGACAACATGAATCAATGCGACACCAATGATAAGGAAGGGCATCGTAAAGAAGTTGATAATCGGGTCAAGGAAGGATTCGTATGTTCCCGCCATAACACCGAAGACGAGCACGATAGCGAGGAAGAGGATGATTCCGAACACCTTACCCGTTTTCTGAGTTTTTTTCCAGGAACCATCGTAAGAAACCGTAATGTTCTCAGGAATGACGAGACCTTTTGTCGCGGCCTTAATGTGTGCCTCCGCATCACCCGCAGAAATACCTTCCGCAAGGCTTGCCGTCAGATTAACGACACGGCTCTGATTCTCACGGTTAATCGTAACCGGGCCAAAACCACGTTCAATGTGGGCAAAGTTCGACACAGGATAGCGTCCCTTCGGACCGGTGACATAGATATTGTCGAGGTTTGAAATACTCTCGCGGTCTTCCTCGCGGAAGAGCAGTCTGATGTCGTAGTCGTTACCGTTCTTGCGGTACACAGAAGCTTTGTAGCCGTTTATGCTCGCAGCAATTTCCGTTGCGATTGAAGCGACATCAAGCCCGAACTGAGAAGCGCGGTCGCGGTCGATGTGTACTTCTGCCTGCGGAAGACCGTCCTCCATATCGATTTTCGGTTCCGTAACTTCCGGCACTTTTGATTTAATGACATCAATATACTGGTTTGCCAGCACCGTAGAAGCGGCCAGATCCTTTGATGTGAAAACAATCTTGATGGCCGGACCGCTGTCAAGGCTTTCACTCATGAATGAAAACCGTACGCCCGGAAATTCATTGAAGTGCTTGCGGAGCTTTTGTTTAACCACTTTGTCCCGGTCAATCTGCTGTTTGACCGGCGGCAATGTAATGTCGAGGCTGCCTTTGTTGGTCGCGTCGATATAAGCCTCAAAGTCCTTGCCTGCCGCAACGACGATAGAATCATAGCCCTTTACTTCATCGGCGGCGATTTTTGCCAGACGGTTCAATACATCGTAGGTGTCACCAAGCTTTGTGCCAAGCGGAGTGGTTACGTAGAGTTTGACTTTCATTCCTGACAGCTCGCCCATAAACATAACCGGAATCTTAGCGAAGAGCACAAATGAGGCAAGCATCGCGCTTGTCGCAATCACCAGCGTACCGAAACGATGCTGAAGAACATAGTGCAGTCCCTTCCGATACACTCCCGTAAGTCCTGTAATCACATCCTCAATTTTCTTATCGAGGAAGATTAAAACCGGATTGGTGAGCGGCTTTTCGGCCTTTGTCTGGACGATGATGAACTTACCTGCCAGAATCGGAACGAGGAACATAGCGACGAACAGAGATGCAACCAGACAGATGATGATAACAATCATCAGGTTGGTGAAAACTTCACCGATAACATCAAGGTCGCTCTTAAAGAGGAAGAAGGGAATAAAGACACAGATTGTCGTCAAGTTACCTGAAACAACCGATGTCATAACTTCCTGCGTACCGATTGCCGCCGCGACTTTCGGTTGTGCGCCGCGCTCCCGATAAGAGAAGATATTTTCCAAAACGACGACCGAAGCATCGACGACCATACCGACACCCAGAATCAAACCAGTCATACTGATAAGGTTCAAGGTAATCCCCGAAATGGCCATAATCAGCAATGTAATCATAATACTGAACGGAATTGAAATTCCCATGATTATGGTGCTGCGGGCATTGCGCAAGAATACAATCAAAACGATGATTGAAAGGATGAAGCCTTCCACAATTGAATGAATCAGTTCATTCAATGTATTTCGGACATCGATGGCATCATCTGTCAGAAAGTGCATGTCTATGTCCGGCGGAAGCGTGGCTTTAAGTTCCTTAATCTTTTCATGGACGGCATCAGAAACCTGTACGGTGTTTGCGCCGCTCTGTTTGTTGACATTGATGTACAAGCCCGGCTTACCGTTGATGTAAACGCGGTTCTTTTCATCGCTGTAGCCCATCGAAACTTCCGCGACATCAGAAAGACGCACTTCATAGCCGTTCATAATGCCGACAACCGTATCGGCAATCTGTTCGACCGATGAATATTCACCTGTAGTACGAACCATGAGTTTTGTCTTGTCTTCTGAAACATCACCGCCGCCGACTTCAAGGTTTGCGGCGCTAATCGTATTTGCAATCTGCATAAGGGTCAGGTTGTAGGCATCGAGGCGGTTCTGATCAAGCTCAACACGGACTATTGAATCTCGGCCGCCGACGATTGAAGCTTGGGCAACACCGTCAGTCTGCTTTAATCGCGGAATAATCGTATCATTCACAATGCGGCGCACTTCGTCAGAAGATCGGTTGCCGCTGATTGCTATCATCATGATTGGAGCCGCACTCGTGCTGAAACGGAAAATCTGCGGTGCCTTAGCATCTTTAGGAAGACGACCTTTTACGGTGTCAAGTTTGTCGCGGATATCGTTTACTGCCGCATCAAGGTTTGTGCCGTAGTTAAATTCCAGCGTGATGCTGGAGAAGCCTTCAAATGACTTTGAAGTCAATTTCTTTAACTTATTGACGCTCATCAAGCCGCTTTCAAGTACTTCCGTAACGCTCTTTTCCACTGATTCCGGCCCCGCGTTTTCATACACAGTCTGAACAGCAACCTGCGGGAATGTAACTTCCGGCAGCAGCGCAATCTTAATCTTACCGAGCGTAAATACTGCAATGATAGCGATAAGAGCAAATACACAGAGCGTCAGAACCGGATGCTCAAGGACTTTCTTTGAAATGCTCATAGGGTTTCTCCCGGATTATCAGATGATACGACACGGATTTTTGCACCATCGGCGACGGTACGGATACCAGAAGAGACGATTTTTTCGCCTTCCTGTATACCGTCAAGAATTTCTACGATACCATCAATAGTAACACCTGTATGAACTTCTTTTTCTTTAATCGTGTCATCGGCAGCAATCGTGTACAGGAATGAGCCATGGTCGGTCACAAGCACTGAGTCAACCGGTACATTGAGCACGTTTTCATGGAGAACCGTGTCAAGGCGGATTTTTACATACATACCGATATTGATGCGCTCGTCGAGGCTGTCGAATACATAGTAAACTTCCTTACTGCGTGAGACTTCATCGACAATCGGAGAAACACGCTGAATATGAGCGTCGAAACTTTCGTTTGGATACGCTTCAAGAGTAACATGGGCTTTGAGTCCCGGCTTTAAGACGTTGACATGTCGCTCAGGAACATGAGAAAGAATCTGAAGTGACTTGATGTCGCCGATTTTACCGAGCGGAGTAGACTGCGTAACATAAGAACCGAGCGGAAGCGGAAGCGAAGTGATGACGCCTGAAATCGGCGCGTAGACGGGGTTTGCGCGGTAAGCCGTACCTGGGGTTGACGGGTCAATTTCTGCAATCAGCTGACCTTTTTTGACGGTGCCTCCCAAAACAACAGGAACACTTGAAATTTTACCGGCCATGTTAGGATATACAGAAACGGCATTCTCTGAGCGGACGCCGCCATTCATAAGGAGATATTCCTGCATGTTGCTGCGCTTTACTGTAGTCGCACTGACCGGAATTACCGGGTCAACTACATCCAGCTCTTCGACAGTGCCGTGTCTTACCGGGATAAGCACCGCAACGGCAATGATTGCAGCTCCTATAACGATAATTCTTATTTTTTTAAAACTATTATGCATCCTTTTTCCTCCTCAGATGTCAGTTCTCTGTATATTTTTCTTTTAAGGTCAGCACATCAGAAATAAGATTGTACTGCTCCTGATAGTAATAGACGCGCACCGCTTCGTAGTCAACACGTGCGTTCTGCAAATCCGTGGCTGTTTTACTGCCGCGCTGGAAAGCCCCATCGGTAAGTTCGTAGCGTCGCTTTGCAATGTCGATTGTGTTACGGCGAGACACCACCACTTCTTTTGTGAGGTTGATTTTATCGATGAGATTTTTTGTGTCTGCCCGCAATTTCCTTTTGGTGTCGGCAAGCTGAATTTCAAGGCTCTTTACTGAATCTGAAACCGTTGAAATGGCATCATGCGTAGAAGAAAGCGGAAGCCATGCATCAAGAGGGATACGAACCATGGCAGTAACAGACCAAGGCTGAATTTTATTCTTCGCCTGGCTGTCGAGCAAATCGTTGTCAAATTTGCGGTAGCCGAACGGATAAATACCTCCGCTAAGAGTAACAGAAGGAAGCCACCCCTGACCAACTGCCTTCCATTTTGCTGCGCGGGCCGCTTCCAGTTTCTTCTCAAGGACGGCAATTTCTGTTGATGCAGAAAAGACTTTGCTGACCGTTTCTTCACCGAATTCTTCTGTGGGAACGGCATCTTCAATATTGCCCTGAAGCTCATAGACTTCGTTGTCAGTGATGCCGATTGTGGAAAGGAATGTTGTGAGAGAAGAAGTGTAGTCAAGTCTGGCATTTGAAGTCTGAATTTTTGCGTCTTCTGCATCGTACTGAGCCATAAGAAGGTCGGTTTCAGGAATCATACCGTTATTATGCTTAACCTTTGAATCATTCAATGTCTTTTCTGAAGAAGACTGGTAGTCGCGGTATGCATCATAAATCATTTTTTTGCAGATGACGGCATAAAAACCTTTTTTGACGGCTGATGTTACCTGACGCATTAAGTAATCATAGGTAATTTGCTGTGCCTGATACTGTTTTTTTAAGGCTTTTATTTTTGCAGGAACACCAAGGTCAATCGTAAGCGATGCGAAAGCGCCGATTTTGGACTGATACACATTTTCCTGTGAGTCCTTGTCGTTTAAGTCGCCCGCTTTTGCGATAATTCCTTCAGCGGCAATGCTCGGTAAGAAAGAATTGACGGAATGGCTGCTTTCGCGTTTCGTTTGGTCAAGGGTGATTTTGCCTTGCTGAATATCTGCGTCATTTTCCAACGCAAACTTAACAGCATCTTCAATCGTTAAGGTCTTGGTCGGGGGGGGGCACTAAATGACAATGAAACCGCTGATAATATAAGCACATAAGCTAAAATCCGATGTACAAGATTCACATAAACCTCCTTAATCTGACATAACAGTAAACAACTTTAGATAATATTATGTTATTACAGGAAATTCATTCGGTCAAGAAAAAAATCCACGTGTAATCCTTGTTTTCTGCGACACTTTGTAGTATAATATTTTTCTATGAAAGGAATAATTCTTGCTGGAGGTAGCGGTACAAGACTCTACCCCCTCACCCGTGCAGTCTCAAAGCAGATTCTGCCGATTTATGACAAGCCGATGATTTACTACCCCTTGAGCGTCCTTATGCTTTCGGGAATTCGCGAGGTGCTGATTATCTCCACTCCCCGTGACATTTCCGTGTTCAAGGAACTGTTCGGTGACGGCGCATGGCTTGG
This sequence comes from Treponema sp., assembly GCA_017449285.1. GTDB lineage: Bacteria > Spirochaetota > Spirochaetia > Treponematales > Treponemataceae > Treponema_D. Next base: position 41,027 of record JAFSJX010000003.1, on the reverse strand, counting down.
AATGAAGTTTGACTATGCCGTACAGGACAAACCGCGCGGACTTGCAGACGCATTCATCGTGGGAAAAGAATTTATCGGAAACGACACAGTTGCGCTTGTTCTTGGCGACAACATCTTTTACGGTCAGAATTTTGGCTCAAGCCTGAAAAATGCGGCGACAAAAGTGAACAAAAACGGCGGCGCGGTGATTTTCGGCTACTACGTAAAAGACCCCACCTCTTATGGTGTGGTTGAATTCAACGCAAACGGAAAGGTGCTTGGCATTGAGGAAAAGCCCGCCAAGCCAAAGTCAAACTACGCCGTTCCAGGACTGTATTTTTATGACAATTCTGTGGTGCAGATTGCCCAAAAAGTAAAGCCCTCTGCCCGTGGCGAAATTGAGATTACGGCGGTAAACAATGCGTATCTAGAAAAAGACGCGCTCACCGTGGAACTGCTCGGTCGTGGCATGGCTTGGCTTGACACAGGAACGTATGACGGCTTACAGGAAGCGGGCGATTTTGTCAAGACGATTCAAAAGCGGCAGGGATTCTACGTCAGTTGTATTGAGGAAATTGCGTTCCGTAACGGCTGGATTACAAAAGCGCAGTTACAGGATTTGGCAAAGCAGTACAAGACCGATTACGGCACCTACTTACAGTTTATTGCGGAGCATTTCTAATGGCATTTGAATTCAAAACATGTGGCATTGAGGGCTTGTGGGAAATCCAGCCCAAAGTATTTGGCGACGCGCGCGGCTATTTTATGGAAGCCTACAGCGAAAAAGATTTTTTTCAGGCGGGATTGACCATGAGGTTCGTGCAGGACAATCAGAGCGCGTCAAAAGGCGGCGTATTGCGCGGACTTCACTGGCAGACCAAGCACCCGCAGGGAAAATTAGTTCGCGCCTTGCAGGGGAAAGTATACGACGTTGCGGTAGACTTGCGGAACGATTCTCCCACATTCGGAAAATATCACGGCATCATTCTTGACAGCGAAAAGCAGAATATGTTCTATATTCCCGAAGGATTTGCCCACGGATTCTACGTGCTGTCGGACTTTGCCGTGTTCACTTACAAATGCACGGATTTTTATCATCCGGAAGATGATGCGGGACTTATGTGGAACGACCCAAAAATCGGCATCGACTGGAACGGCATTGCCGCCGCCGCAGGGGTAAAAGACGTGTCTCCGCTTTTGAGCGAAAAAGACAGCCACCACCCTGCATTTGACGCAAACAGAAACTATTTTAACACGAAAGGCGTATGGATTGGCGGCGACTGGGAGGAAGGCAAAAAATGATTTGGCTTATTGGTTCAAAAGGAATGCTGGGAACGGAAGTCGCACGGCAACTGACCGAAGCAAAGTTTTCGTTCGTCACTTCGGACGCAGACGTAGACATCACGAACATCGAGGCTCTGGAGCATTTTGCGGTTCAGGCGACTTCCCAGATTCACACTGACCACAAACTGGACTGCATCATCAACTGTGCCGCCTACACTGCCGTAGACAAAGCCGAAGATGACGCAGAACTTGCCGCAGCCGTAAACGCAAAGGGCGTTGCAAATATCGCCCGCGTAGCACGGAACAGCGGCGCAAAACTCATCCACATCAGCACGGACTACGTGTTTGACGGCACAGGTACTCGCCCCTACACTGAGGCAGACACAAAAGCCCCGCTCGGCGTATACGGCAAGACCAAAAGCGACGGCGAGGACGCAATCATCAAGGGAATGGCAAAATACTACATTCTGCGCACCGCGTGGCTCTACGGACTTCACGGACACAATTTTGTCTACACGATGACCAAACTGACTGGCAGCAAGGACGAAATCAAAGTCGTCTCCGACCAGCGGGGAACGCCCACCAATGCCGCAACGCTCGCCTCGGTCATTCTTGAACTGGTCAAATCAGACGAAAAGAATTTCATTCCGTTCGGCATTTACCACGTAACCGATGAGGGCGAGACGAACTGGCACGAATTTGCCTGCGAAATCAACAGTCTCGCAAAAAAGCACAAGCATATTCCCGCCGACCACGAATGCCGCATTCTTCCGTGCACGACCGAAGAATACCCCACGCGGGCAAAACGTCCTGCCTACAGCGTGCTTGACAAGACAAAGATTCAGGGAGCCCTGCACATAAAACTTCCCCACTGGCAGAAGTCATTGGAGCGGTTTATGAAAGACAAAGAATTTGAGGTACAGTAATGAGGAAACTGAAAAACATTCTGGTTACGGGTGGTGCGGGCTTTATCGGCTCAAATTTTATTCACTATATGTTTGGCGCATCTACAAGCGGCGAAGCGGCGTTTGAGGACGCGGCATTTTCTGGAAGAATCGTGAACGTAGACGCATTAACCTATGCGGGAAACGGCGAATCTTTGGACGATGTGGATGCCGAATTCGGCACAGGCTGCAAAGACGAAGCAAAGCGTCGCTATTTCTTTGAGAAGGCGGACATCTGCGACCGTGCGGAAATGGAACGGATTTTCAAGCAATACGATATTGACACCGTGGTGCATTTTGCCGCGGAAAGTCATGTTGACCGCTCAATCTTAGGACCAGAAGCATTCATCAAAACGAACGTCATGGGAACATACACGTTGCTCGATGTGGCGCGGCTCTACTGGGGAGTCAGCCTTGACAATCCGCGTGATGACGTGCTGTTCCATCACATTTCTACTGACGAAGTGTACGGTTCTCTCGGTCCCACAGGCTACTTTACTGAGACCACTCCATACGACCCCCGCTCCCCCTACTCTTCAAGCAAGGCATCCAGCGACCACATCGTCATGGCATATCACCATACCTACGGCTTACCCATTACGCTTTCAAACTGCACGAACAACTATGGTCCCTACCAGTTCCCCGAAAAACTGATTCCATTGATGATTCTGAATATGCAGCAGGGAAAAAATCTGCCCGTCTACGGAGAAGGAACGAATATCCGCGACTGGATTTATGTGGAAGACCACAACCGCGCGGTCTGGCTGATTCTGAAAAACGGCAAATCCGGCGAAAAATACAACATCGGCGGAGAGAACGAATGGCAGAACATCAAGTTGCTCGACAAACTGATTGAGCTGACCGCACGTGAACTGAAGAAGCCTGAGGACGACATACGGAAGACAATTACCCACGTCAAAGACCGCCCAGGTCACGACCAGCGGTATGCGATTGATTGCGCAAAAATCAAGCGTGAGCTTGGCTGGGAACGCAAGATGACCTTTGAGCAGGGCTTGGAGCTGACCGTGCGCTGGAATCTGACTCACCCCGACTGGATTAACCGCATTCTGAGCGGCGAATACCTGAAATGGGTGGACAAAAACTACGGGGAACGCAAATAGCATTCGGCAGTTAAACCTGTCGAATCCGCAAATCTTTGCGTCAGTCTATGCGTAGAATCTGTTTTGTCTGCATTTTTCTTTTTGCCGCCGCACTTTGTTCCGCCGAATTGTTCAACAAGCAATTCAGCGAAGCAGAGCGCAAACGACTTATGAGCGGCGAAATCGTGATTCGCTTTATCAACACGGCGGAAAAAGTCTGCGTTGAGGAAGGGATTACCCCCGAAATTGATGCCGTCATCAATGAAATTCGCGCGACAAATCCCAATTATCTTGCCGAAGTGCTGTGGGCAATTCCGATTGAGCATGACACAAAACTGACCGACCTTGCAGAATCTTTGTTCTGTGATATGAACACGTTTAAAGAGATTCCCTATTATTCAGAAGCGTTCAAAAAAACTGAGCCGCTCTTTACAATCGCAGAACAAATTTCAGCAGAAACCGAAGGCACGCTGACCACCAGCCTTGCCCGATTCTGCATGGAGCCGTTTGCCCCCTACACAGCAACGCTCACGATAAAAAAAACGGCGGATTCTTTTATGTTCCTGCACGCAAACAACGAAAAACTCAAAGTCGCCATCGTAAAGGCCGTGGAAAAAGGCGCGCTCAAAGCGGGAGTTTCGCTTGTGCAGTATGACGGTTACTGGATTGTGTACGGCGCGGGCGGAGTAAAAGCCCCCAAGCCGCCGTTCTTCCGTAAATCATTGGAAAAAGCCTTTGACAACCGTATAAAAGATTTTGCGAGTTTCTACATCAAAAAAGTACAGATGGCTCACAAAACGCCACAAACCGCGGACTAATGCTCTTCCTGTGGCGCGGCATCCAGATGACCGTGAAATTTCAAATTAACCGCACGATTGATGTAATGAATTGTGATAAAAAAGAGATACACAAAGAGAAGGCTTATCTCCAAAAGGACAACCATTGCATGGCGGTTCTTCATATACACTGAGCCAAGTGCGGAAAGACAAATCATCACCTGCAAGAACAGCAGGAAGAATACGGTCGTTGTCTTTGAAAAGCCGATGTTCACCAGTTTGTGATGAATGTGCGCACGGTCGGCACTAAAAAAGGAACGATGGTCACGCTTTCTGCGCCAGACAGCCGCAATTACGTCCGTTACTGGAATGGAAACGAGCAAGAACATGACGAGCATCTTATGCTCCTCAAAGTCACCGTCCGTGCTGAAAAGCGGTGCAACGGCAATAAAATATCCCAATGTCTGACTTCCACCGTCACCCAGGAAGATTTTTGCCGGCGGCTTGTTAAAGACAAGGAATCCCGCAAGCGCGCCGCACAAGATAAAGCAAAGTTTCCCCGCGTCAACCTCGTAGAACGTAAGCAGAAATCCTATGGTAAGCATGGTCAAAAACGAAAGTCCGCCACACAACCAGTCCAGACCGTCAATCAGATTGTACGCATTGACAAGCCCGATTATCCAGCAGAACGTCAGCACGCGCCCCAAAAGCGGCGGAAAATCAATCCCGAAGAACTGCTTGACGTACAGCGGACTTATGGCAACAATAAGCGAGGCGATAATCTGAATGACAAATTTAAGTCTTGCCCGAAGGTTCAGAAAATCATCTATAACGCCCGCAAGGAAAATAATCAGTCCGCCCATAAAAATCGGCATGGCAAAACGAATATCCGAGTCCGTGAGAAAATAGCCATACAACAGCACTGCCACGATAAATGCGACAAAAACACCCAAGCCCCCCAGTCGCGGAATCGCTCCCTTATGAATCTTACGTGGGTCTACTTCATCGTACCAATTATATTTTTTGCATAATGCAATAACAATAGGAGTCACAATTAAGGAAATTGCAAATGCACATCCAACTGCGATAATCATACATTCTAAGTATAACGCAACGGATATAAGATTTCAATAGAAAAAAACACCCCCCCCCCTCAAAATTTTATTGAAATTTTGCAAAAACAAGGCTATAGTACAGTATGCTGTATTATGCGCTGCAAGTCGCCACCGGAAAGGAATCTGCGTTTGTTTCCCACGTGAACCGCCTGTTTCCTGATTTGGGGCTGACCCACAGACTGATTCATCTGACCCGCGAACTGACTATCCGTCGGCAGGGAAAGTATCTGAAAGAAACTCGTCCGCTTTTTTCCTCATATTTGTTTCTCGAGAGCAACGGAAAACTTGCGGTTGGAGTCATCGACAAATTGAAGTCCGTGCCAGATTTCTATCATTTTCTGAAGAGCAATACCAACATCACGCCGCTCTCTCCATCAGATGTTTCGATTCTCCAGCATTTTCTGACGATGGGACCAAAAGTAGGTTCATCTCTCGTTATCTTTGACGAAAATGACCGAATCGTGGTGCTGGAAGGCCCGCTCAAAGGCTTGGAAGGAAACATCATCAAGGTTGACCGACGCAAGAAGCGGGCAAAAATTCGCGTTGACTTCGAGAATTCCCCGATGACCATAGACCTTGCATTTGAAGTGATGGAAAAAGAGACTTCCATTCAGAAAAATTGATGTTGCAGTTTCTTGCAGTTTCTGCGCAATACCATTACACTGTATTTTAATTGAGAGGATAAGACGATATGACCATTACTACGACAATCATTCCGGTAATTCTATCTGGCGGTAGCGGAACCAGGCTGTGGCCACTTTCACGCGCACATTTCCCCAAGCAACTGCTCAAACTGACTTCTGATTATACGATGCTGCAGGAAACGGTACGGCGGCTGAACGGTATGCCGGTAAAAAGCCCGATTATCGTGTGCAGCGAGCAGCACCGTTTTATCATCGCGGAGCAACTGGCAGAAATCGGCATTAAAAACCCGACGATTATTCTGGAGCCAGTGGCACGGAACACCGCACCAGCAATCATGGCGGCGGCATTGCAGGCAGAAAAGCAGGACAAGGACGCGCTGATTGCCGTGTTCCCCTCCGACCACGTGATAAAAGATACCGCTACATTCCAAAAAGCATTGGAGACCGCCGCAGAATCCGCCGCACAGGATAATTTGGTCATGTTCGGAATCACGCCGCTCTTCCCTGCTACGGGGTACGGCTATATTCACGCTGACGCAAAAAAAGATGCGGTGCTTGCAATCAAAGAATTCAAGGAAAAGCCCGACCATGCGACCGCAGAATCCTATCTGGAAAGCTACAAAAAAAACAAAGATTATTTTTGGAACAGCGGAATGTTCATTTTTAAGGCAAGCGCGTTCATCGCAGAACTGAAAGCCTTTGTTCCCCAAATCTGCGATGCCACGACAGCATCCTTTGAAAAGGCCGTGGTTGACCTTGATTTTATCCGTCTGGAGCCGATCTCTTTCGAAAAAAATCCGTCCATCTCCATTGACTATGCGGTGATGGAAAAGACAAAGCGCGGCAAAGTCGTTCCGCTTGACGCAGGCTGGAGCGATGTAGGTTCATGGTCAAGTTTGTGGGAAGTGAGCGACAAAGATGCAAACGGCAATGTGACCCGTGGAAAAGTCGTCACCAAAGACGTAAAAGATTCTCTCCTATTCAGCAACAGCCGCGTTGTTTCCGCAATCGGACTGAAAGACGTAGTTGTCGTAGACACAAAGGACGCGCTCTTAGTAGCGGACAAATCCGATGCGGAGGAAGTGAAAGAAATCGTTGACACGCTCAAAGCACAGGGAAATCCTGCCGCCACCAGCAACACCATCGGCTACCGACCGTGGGGACAATACGAATCAATTGAACTCGGCGGACGCTACCGCGTAAAGCACATCACCGTAAAACAAGGACAGAAACTGAGTGTGCAGATGCACTACCACCGCGCAGAACACTGGATTATCGTCTCTGGCACGGCAAGAGTAAGGAACGGCGACAAAGAATTCATCCTGACCGAAAACCAATCCGCCTACATTCCCGTTGGAACCGTCCATGCGATAGAAAACCCCGGAAAGATTCCGTTGGAATTCATCGAAGTGCAATCAGGCGCGTATCTGGAAGAAGATGACATCATACGCTTTGAAGATATGTACGGACGGAACGCAAAGTAGCAAAGCGCAAGGTCTTTTTAATGTGCAAGAATCTGTTTTCTGCCATCGTTATCGGAATCTCAGTGTCGGTACTTTCCGCACAGGAAGCGCTGAAATCCGCCGAAGAAGAATACTATGATTTTCTTTCGCTCACCGGAATAACAGAACGCCCTACCCTCGGCTACCGCACGCTGAGCGACTCAGAATGGAAATTCAACGAGATAAAAACGCCCGTGCTTGACGCTGGCGGGAATCCTGTTCTGAACGAAGATGGTACGCCACTTACCGAAGGCATCCAGCCTGCACACCCCTGGCAAAACAACAACCTTGGCACAAAGCACACATTCTGGCAGTCAGAGAATCAGGGCGGCAACTGGTTTACGCGCGGTTTTAGCCACAGCGTAAAATTCAAGACGTACGGTTTGGAATGGTACAACAGTTTTAACACCGCCGCCCCTTACGGTCAGAATGACGGCGCACTCTGGCAGGGAAAAGGCTACAACACGAGCCTCTCCGCTGGCGCACGGCTTGAGGGCTATGGATTTGAAGTAACGATTAAACCGCAGATTTGTTTTTCGCAGAATCTAGACTTTGACTTGATGCCGAGCGCGTATAAGAATGAGTACGCCTATTTTCAGCCGGGAATTGATTTGCCGCAACGATTTGGAGACAGCGCATACTGGACATTCGACTGGGGCGACACCGAAATCCGCTGGACATGGAAAACATTCACCGTGGGATTTGGAACACAATCACCTTGGCTGGGTCCTGCATGGCTTAACCCGATGCTTGGAAGCAACAATGCCGCAACCTACCCGAAACTGGATTTTGGCTTACGGAAGACTGCGATACACATTCCGCACTTTGGCTGGCATATCGGCGACATCGAGGGAAGAATTTGGACAGGCTGCCTAAAAGAATCGGATTATTTTGATGACAATCCAGATAATAACTACCGAATGCTGAATGCTCTTTCGCTTTCTTTTGCACCAAGTTTTATCCCCGGACTAACAATCGGACTGAACCGAATCTTTATCACCCGCTGGAAAGCAGAAAACCTGCAGTATTTGGGCAGATTGTTCACTACTTCCCGCGCAAACGGCACAGGCGATGACGGCGAAGACCAGAAAGCATCCTTGTTTGCGGACTGGAAATTCCCGCGGGTAGGATTTGAAGTGTACGGAGAGTATGGGTTTGATGATTTTTCAGACAACATCGCCCATACCGCAATCTATACAGTCGGTGTAAAACAAAACATTCCGCTTCCCCGGCTCTCTGGAATTAAAAGCGAACTGATTATTGAAGTCAATACGTTTGAGATGTCGCAGGATTTCCAGCTTGAATGGCCATACAGCGGATTCTATTCACATGGAAAAATCACACAGGGTTATACCAGTAAAGGCCAGATTCTAGGCGCAGGAACAGGATATGCTGGAAGCAGCCAGTATCTTGGGTATCGGCTGTATTATGCCAAAGGCAGCTCTTGCCTGTTCTTCCAGCGTTCATGCCCCGACAATAACTATATTTTGTCCAAATCGATTAACAAGCGCCTTTCCGACACCGACTCGAACGGCATAAAAGTTACCGAATACAGGGCCTGTTACAAGACGATTTTTACATTCGGCTTTACCCAGCACTATTTTGTGACGCGAAATCTTTTAATTTCGGGAAGTTACGTGCTATCGTTCTTGCAGTACACGGATTATCTGAACAGAGACACTTCCTGCAACCATAGGATTACGCTGGGAGTGAGATGGGTACGATAAATATGACAGATTATTCCTTAATCGGGGAGATAATCTTTAGAGAAGAATATGGCGCAAACAACATCATCGCGGAACACTACATCAAAACTTCCATACAAGTTGCCCTTTGCCATTGTTACTGCCAGTACCTATAGCATAAATACGCAATTTGCTATATTATTCTAAAAATGGGCACCATAAAAGATAAGGCTGCAAATGGACTATTTTGGGCCATCATGGAAAAAGGTGGCAAACAGTTTATTCAGTTTACATTAGGTATTGTTATTGCACGACATCTCACACCCGCAGATTATGGTATTGTTGGAATGCTCGCTATCTTCATGGCAATATCGGGTGTCCTTTTAGACAGTGGCATTGGAAGCGCACTTGTTCAAAAACAAAACCGAACTGATGAGGACATTTCAACTGCATATTATTCAACATTTGCAATTAGTATAATTCTTTATACAATACTATATATTTCCGCACCCTACATTTCATCTTTTTATAAAACGCCCATATTAACTTCCATCACACGAGTCCTATCACTAACGCTTATTATCAATTCTTTCTATATGCCAGCAATGACACTGCTCTCCATACGGCTTGATTTTAAAGCCCAAACTGTCATATCTCTCATCGCTCTTCTTGCAGGAGGTGTATTAGGTATTATCCTTGCCGTAAAGGGCGCAGGCCCATGGGCCTTAGTGTATTACTCCCTTGCAGAAAGTCTTATTCGCGGAATTTTATACCAATGTTATGTTCACTATATACCTCATACGCGATTCTCAAAAAACTCTTTTAAGTATATTTTTTCATTTGGCACAAAAATTTTATTTGCAAATATCGTAGGCAGTATTTATAATAACTTATACACTCTTGTTATAGGTCGTGCATTTGATGCACATAATGTAGGCATATTTAATCGTGGAAAAAACTTTCCAGAATCATTAACGTACATCGTATCACATTCAGTTGTAAAAGTTGCTTATCCAATCTTCTCAAAATTCCAATTCGACAAGGAAAAACTTCAAGATATGTTCTTAAAAGCAATGCAATTAGAGGCATTTTTTCTTGCACCTTTTTTTACTGGTATGATTCTGCTGGCAAAACCTCTTGTCCTTCTTGTTTTAAAAGACAAATGGATTGAATGCGTCCCCATATTACAATTGCTCAGCATTGGCTCTCTTTGGTTGCCATTTATCGATCTCAGTACAAATCTTTTTTATTCGGTCGGCAGAACGGATGTAACACTAAAATATCAACTGATTGAAAAACCCATTGCCATAGTGATGCTTTTTGTATCAGTTCCCTTTGGGTTAAAAGTGATGTGCATCGTAAGAATCATCTCTGCTTTCAATTCTTATCTTTTATATGTCCTGTTCATTCAACATTATTTTCATGTAAGCTTTTTTTCCCAATTTAAAAACATCTCTCAACCAATTCTAATGTCAGGCATAATGGCAATTGCTGTTTTTTTTACGACTTTTAACATTGACTCGAACATTGCAAAACTGTGCATAGGAACTTTAACTGGCATTTTTACGTATATTCTTATCGGACTTTTACTGAAGTCATCTTCCTTATGTACCATTTTAGATTTTATAAAAGAAAAACAAAATAAAAAACAAGCGAAAACAACTTGAAAACTGGGAATATTTTCTATAATATTAATAAGTAATAAAAGAAGGTTCTATGAATATTTTGTATGATTTGATATCCTTACAACATGCCCCAACAGGGGGAACAGAGTATATTTTTTGCATACTAAATAAACTCATTGAAATAGCAAAAGAAAATATACATGTTTTCTGCTTATATACATCAGCGCAAGATATGCCAATGTTCCTCATCAGTTACCTTGAAGAAAAAAAAATCGAAACTGTCGATATGTCGAAAATAGACCTATCCGATTTTGTTAAAAATCATAATATTTCTGTTTTTTATATTGGTAATGCACAAACATACTACGACTGTAATCTGAAGAACCTATCGTGTAAAATAATTGCTACCTGCCATGACATCAATGAATTATCGCTGCTATACGATAAAAATTTTACTAGCGTAGCAAGAAAAAAATTGGAACCGCAACCTCATCCATATATTCAAAAAATAAAAGAATTTATAAAATATTTTCTTCATATTTTTATTGAGAGAAAATATGAGCGTTACGTAACAAAAAAATACAAAAAATTGGAAGTAATGCTCAATAACAAGAATTTATATCTTATTACTGTAAGTGAGTACAGTAAGCAGGCATTACTTTATCACTTTGACGATATAGCAAACCCTATTACAGTGCTATCTCCACCACACAAAATTGTAGCGCAGAATAAAAAAGAATGCATTACTAATACAAACTTAAAAGATTTTATCGCTAGCAAAAAACGCTATTTTCTGTTGGTATCTTGTACTCGTTTTCACAAGAATGCGGCACTCTTTGCCGAGATTTGGGATAAGTTTTGCAAAGTGACAAACAATACATATTATGCTGTACTAATTGGCGACATTCAAATACAAAAAACAAATATTCTTCAACTTCCATATTTAAATGACTTTGATTTAGAAGTTGCCTACAAAAATGCTTTTTGTCTTGTATATCCTACGGTTGCGGAAGGTTATGGTTATCCCCCAATGGAAGCCATGAAATATGGAATTCCGTGTATTTGCTCAAACGTTACAAGTCTTCCAGAAATCTATGGAGATGGTAGCACCATCCAGTTCAGTCCATACTACCCTGAAGATTTGTTTCGGGCTATGATGTATTTTCTAAGCCACACAGAAGAATACAAGGTAAAAGCAAATGAAAAATATAAGAGTCTCGCTAAAAAGCAGGAAGAAGATACAAATACACTTGTTCAAATGATTGTTGCTTAAGAAAGTTTACTCATAAATTCTTACGGCATCTGAATATAAGAAAATATCATCATATAACTTTCTTATCACAAAAAGTAATCTGCTTGGAACAAATTCCTTCCGCTCTAATTGCGATGACTTTTCCCGCATTAGTTCATCTTTAAAAAAAGTATTCAGAATCTTATGTTTTTTTCCTAAAAAAATAGTATATGCCTTTGAACCTTCTAGACTTTTGTTTCGAGTCTCTGTTTTTAAAGATTCATTGAGTTCCCATCGATAGATTCCCACGGAGTGATGAGAAAAATAAACTTCCCTCTTGTGCATAAAGTATAAAAGCAAGACAAAATCAGAAATAGGATAAAAATCTTCATTAAAACCTCCAGATTCTAATAGTTTTTCTCTGTCAAATAAAATTCCACAAGAAGGTATTGCAAAGGAATTACCTCCAAAAAGGAATACAAGAGGCGTAGTGATTCGTGTTAATCCTTTTCTCCTAAAAATATGTATAAAAGAAGAATACAATCTTTTACAAATAGATTTTATACGTTTTGCTTCTTTTTTTACGAGTGTATTTTTTCTTCCATCTTTATAAAGCCTATCGAATGCAAAACACAAACATGAAAGATTTCTTTTTTTTATTATAGGAAGCAAAGAATTAACATAATCAATGTAGTCGGTTTTCAAAAAATCATCATCATGCAATAATGCAACCCATCTACTTTTTGCAATTTCAAAACACCTATTCCAGTTATTAAACATTCCTAAATTCTTTTCATTTTTAAAATATAAAATCCGTTTATCAGTATAGGTTTGAATAAGTTTTAATGTATTATTATCCTTGTCGGTATTGTTATCAACCACGATAACACAATAAGACAGCGAAGCGTATTTCTGCTGCAATGCGCTGTCAATAGCCTCTTTTAAAGTTTTTTCTCTTTTATATGTAGGAATACAAATGGTAATATCAACTTGAGACAAAAGTGTTTCGTCTCCAAAAAGACATTCAGATTTTACATTTTGTATTTTTTCAAAATTATTATTATTTTTAAAGAAATCTAACTCCATAAGCACCCTTATAAAACATAATTATAGATTAATAAAATATAAATACTTTCAGAATTTTATACAAGTTCATGATTATAATTCTAAGATACTACCCCAGTTTCATTTTACGATAAAACTTAAAATGGTGTTGTAAAGTTCATAAACTTTGGATGCTGCTCATCTCTATACGAAAGTACAGGATTTTGTACATTCCAGTCATATCCAAAACTGTCATATCTTATTCCGCAATCATATTCCTTGCTATAACACGAGGTTTGCATATAATGGACGCAAGTTCTATCTTTTAAAGAAACAAATCCGTGCGCAAAACCTTTAGGGATATAAATGCATCTTCCAATATTTCCTGAAAGTTCTATTGAAAAATATTTCCCATAAGTCACAGAGTTCTTTCTGATATCCAAGCAGACATCAATTATTTTTCCATAAGTAACATACACAAGTTTTGTATGTGCTGCGGGAGGAATTTGAAAATGCATTCCACGAATCACCCCCTTCTTATTTATGGAATAGTAAGATTCTTCAAACTCTATATCCAGGCCTAAGTGAGCAAATTCATTTTTTGAAAAATACTTATGAAAAAGTCCTCTTTCATCTTGAAAGTGATTTGTTTCAATGATTTTTAAGCCATCAAATCCAGTATCCACTACGGAAATCATCAAATTCTCCCCTTTATCACCTGAATCATCTTATCCATCATGGCATCTGTCATACCCGGATAAACACCAATCCAGAAAGTATCTCGCATAATGCGATCCGTAACAGCAAGGTCGCCTACTACACGATAAGCATCCGTACCGCGAATCTGGTCAAAACACGGATGGCGGGTAAGGTTTCCCGCAAACAGCGCACGAGTCTGAATATTCTGTGTTTCGATTTTCCGTACAAGCTCGTTACGGTCTACACCTTCTTTACAAGTAATCAAGAAACCGAACCAACTGGGATTACCATTCTCAACAGGTTTTGGAAGAATCAGTTTGTCATCCACTCCTTCCAGTCCATTACGCAAATAGTTCCAGTTGTATTTTCTGCGTTCAACAAACGAAGGGAACTTTTCAAGTTGCGCACAGCCTACAGCGGCCTGCATATCCGTAGCCTTTAAATTAAAGCCGAAATGACTGTATGTATATTTATGGTCGTAACCAAGTGGCAAAGTTCCAAACTGGCGGTCAAAACGATGCTTACAAAGATTATCAACTCCACTAGGACAGATACAATCTCGTCCCCAGTCACGGAATGAACGAATAATCTTATGGAGTAAAGGATTTTTTGTATAAACAGCCCCGCCTTCACCCATCGTCATGTGATGCGGAGGATAGAAACTTGAAGTACCAATGTCACCTACAGTTCCGGTCTTATACGTTTTCCCGTCAAACGTGTATTCAGAACCAAGTGCATCACAATTGTCCTCAATCAGCCACAAGTTATGCTTTTTGCAGAAATCTGTTACGAACTTCAAATCAAAAGGATTTCCAAGTGTATGAGCAATCATAACAGCCTTTGTTTTTGAACTAAGTGCTGCCTCCAACTGATTAACATCAATATTATATTGAGGAATCGTTACATCTACAAAAACAGGTACAGCACCATACTGTAAAATCGGAGTTACGGTTGTTGGAAATCCACAGGCTACGGTAATTACTTCATCCCCCCGCTTTATCTGCCGCTCTTTCAAAAGCGGTGATGTAAGTGTCATAAATGCAAGAAGATTTGCTGATGAACCAGAATTTACAAGAGAAACAAATGGTGTTCCAAGGTAATCCCCAAACTGCTTTTCAAACTGGTCTGTATAACGACCGCTGGTAAGCCAAAATTCAAGAGATGAATCAACAAGATTGACCATCTCTTTTTCATCGAATACGCGGCTTGCATAGGAGATACGGTCGCCATCCTTGTATTCTGGCTTTTTCATAAATGTAGCGTAATATTCCTTTACGCTGTCCAGAATCTGTTTTGTAGCCTCTTCTTTTGTCTTGTTCTCAAACATATTTATTCCCCTATAGTTATTCTTCTGCTTTTATAAACTCCATTGTCATCTTAATCCCATCGCGGAATGGAATCTTATTTTTATAGCCAGTATCTTCCTCAACTTTTTTAAGCTTAAACTGGCTGTAATCAATATCAATTCCATTGAACGGCAAATCTCCTAATCCAAGTTCCGCATCAGGGGCAACAACATCTTTCATTTCCAAAAGAAATTCTCTAAGAGGCTTTGGATTACCGCTTCCGATATAATAGCGATTAAAAGCTTTGCCCTTTTCTGCAACTTCAACAATAGAAGCAATGGCATCTGTTATATAGATGAAATCGTAAGTCTGCTTACCTTCTGTAAACGAACAATGTTCTTTATTCAAAAGTTGACGAATAGAAGTGTTTATAAGACGTGCTGATTTTTCTCCAGCACCATAAATATTTGTGATTATTACAGGAATAAATTCAACACCATTCAGCTTTGCAACCGTTTCCCCCATCAGGTGAGCCGCGAGTTTACCAACACCATAAATATACCCGCCGCTTGGATTAATATCATCGCTCTGGAGATATTCATAGGTTTCCATCTCATTTATGCTTGATGCATAAACAAAACGTTTGCAGGCAATCTTTGATGAAAGCATTACATAATCACAGGCAAGTTTTACATTGTTTAACTGTACAGAATAATCTGCACGCAACTGGCCAGAAGTTCCAGCCCATGCAAGATGAAAGAAAGTATCTGCTTTTTGTTCCTTTAATGATTCTTCCAAGTCAAACGGAGATTTATCCTTGCAATCTATACAAGTGACTTTATTATTGTTCAACAAAACATCATCAAATCGAATATCGATGGCAACTACTTCAACCTTTCGTGAAAGAAGTTCTGCAACAAGCTGTTTTCCGATAAATCCACTTGCTCCAGTTACAATAGCTTTTTTCATATCTTACATCCCAAAATATTCTTTAATCTGTTTATCAGTGATTTCAGAAGCAGCAGTTCCTGCTTGTACCGCTTTTTCCCACTCTACAATCTTTTTTATTGCATCACGAATTCCCCACTGCGGATACCAGCCAAGAACTGTTTTGCTTTTTGAGCAGTCCAATTTCAAAAAATTTGCTTCATGCGGGGCATTGGCTTCACTGACATTTTTCCATTTAGCACCTTCACCCCAGTTCTCACAGAAAAGCGTGGCAAGTTCGCCTGTTGTAACACAACTTTCATCATCAGGTCCAAAATTGTAAGAACCAACAAAGGATTTGTCTTCATACTGTGCTTTTGCAAGAGTAAGATACCCCCGCAAACACTCAAGCACATGCTGATAAGGACGGGTAGAATTTGGATTTCTTAAAATTATTTCTTTACCAGATTCTACAGCGCGAATACAGTCTGGAATAATTCTGTCGGTGGCATAATCACCACCGCCGATTACATTTCCGCTACGGGCTGTACTGATAGCAGGAGAAGTCTTTTCATTAAAGAAAGAATTCTTATAACTATATGTGACAAGTTCTGAACACGATTTGGAATTTGAATATGGGTCAAAACCACATAGCTCTTCGTTTTCACGATATCCCCATGTCCATTCCTTATTTAAATACACTTTATCTGTTGTGACATTTACAAAGGACTTTACAGAAGGACAGGCACGAACAGCCTCAAGGATATTCACAGTACCCATTACATTGCTTTCATAAGTACCAACAGGATCTTTATAAGAAGCTCTAACAATTGGTTGCGCAGCAAGATGTAATACAATATCCGGTTTTGCTTCAAGCATTTCAGTTTTTAATCTTGCGCCATCCCGAATATCACCAATAATTGATTTCATCTGACTTGCCGTTTTTGTCTGCTCAAAAAGGCTTGGAGTTGTTGGCGGCTCAAGAGAATAACCAGTAACCTCTGCTCCTGCAAGAATCAAAATACGAGAAAGCCACGTTCCCTTAAAACCTGTATGACCAGTTAAAAAGACCTTTTTTCCTTTATAAAAAGACAAATCCATTAATATCCTCTGCTCCCCAATTCGTCCCAAACCATCCATGGGGCTTTTCCACTCATCCAAAGTTTATTCAAATCTTCTTTATCTTTGAGCATATCCATTGGATGCCAGAAACCTGCATGTTTGTATGCGTGAAGTTGTCCATCTTTCGCTATATTTTGAAGAGGTGCGCGTTCCCACATAATGTCATGCGAATCAGCAGGAATATAATCTAAAGCCTTGCTTTCACAAACAAAGAAGCCGCCGTTTATCCATGCATCACTTGGTTTTTCCTGAAACTGACTGATTGTTCCGTCAGGTTGAATATCCAAAGCTCCAAACCGTCCCTCCGGCTGCACGGCAGTTAAAGTAACAAGTTTTCCAGATTTAGCATGAGCATCAACAAGTTTTTCGATATTAACATCAGAAACGCCATCACCATAAGTCAACATGAACGGTTCATTTCCGATATATTTTTTTGCCTTCTGAATGCGCCCTGCAGTCATTGTGTCAGCACCAGTATAAAGCATAGTTACAGTCCAATTTTCAGAACGCATCTTATGAATCTGCACATCATTTTTAGCCATATCAATTGTCATATCGCTGTAACGATTGTAGTAGTTTAAGAAGTAATCTTTGATTACATGCCCTTTGTAACCTGTAAGGATTACGAAATCATTGTAACCATAATGGCTATAAATCTTCATGATGTGCCAGAGAATTGGGTAACCGCCGATTTCAACCATAGGTTTGGGAATAAGTTTTGTCTCTTCTCCGAGCCGAGTTCCCATTCCACCTGCAAGAATTAATGTTTTCGTTTTCTACCTTCTTGACTAAAATTCATCTGATTAAAATTTACTGTTCAATTATAGCAGATAACATCTATATTATCAAGTTTATACGTATGTATATGATAAAAATGCCACCGTGCAAACTAGAAGAATGTCACCTCGCCCTTCTACAATGCTGTCAAATGATTTGTCAAAAGCACGCAATAACGCAAGCAGATTTTGAGGATATTTTATGACAGGTTTTGTAATGTATACAATGCCTCTCCTTTTTTTTCGCAAGACTTACAATCCTCTCTATAGTCATCGTATGCTTTTTGTATCATTTCCAGCAGTTTATCTTCATGCTCAGAGTCATTTTGATATTCATATCCGTAAAAAAGAGTGTCGTCAGGAAAATCTTTAACGGTACCAATCTTAGGGGCGAATACTCCCGAAGAAAAGTATTTTGAACACTTCATTGGCAGATGAAAAAACTGAATTTGTTTTTTTATATGCATCAATGTAATTAGGATGCGGCAGATGTACAATTTTATCTTTCCAGATACTTTCTTTTTTTACCAGATTTTTAAGAACCGGTACAGAATCTCTGCAAAGTATGACAATTTTATATGATGACTTTATAAGCGTTCGCATCATTCTTGTTGCCCACGCCTTGTTATCATCATGAGGTACTTTATTGTTTACTATCCAAATAATTTTTATTCCACAGAACTTAAAATAATGCAGTCTTATCCAACGCCACAGCCATTCTGTCTATGAAAAAGTGAGAAAAAAACTTATAAAAAGCAGAAAACTTTATTATTTTGTCTATTTACAGATTGATTCTTTTGAAAAAAAGAAGCATCAT
This sequence comes from Treponema sp., assembly GCA_017449285.1. GTDB lineage: Bacteria > Spirochaetota > Spirochaetia > Treponematales > Treponemataceae > Treponema_D. The sequence goes on along the minus strand of JAFSJX010000003.1, from coordinate 22,471 downwards.
AACAAGGAAGAGCGTTTTTTTGCTAAAAAATCGTTTGTTTTTATATAAACTGAAGACAGAATGGCTGTTATACACAGCAGAAATAAGAAAAGAACAACTATGATGACAGCATTTGTTATTCTTCATTATCTTGCTTATGATATGACTTACGAATGTGTTTCCACATTGCTGAATAATTTTGGCGAGTCGGAAATACACATTGTTGTCGTGGACAATGCTTCTCCAAACGGCAGCGGGCAGCAACTAGCAGATACTTTTGCAACACAAGAAAAGGTTCATGTTATTCTCAATAAAGCAAATCTCGGTTTTGCAAAAGGAAATAATATCGGTTATGAATATGCAAAAACACTCTTTAGTCCCGATTTTATCATCGTAATGAATAATGATGTTCTCATTGACGATGCGGCTTTTTTGGAAGATATACAGCGCATATACGATGAGCAGAATTTTGCCGTGCTTGGCCCTGACATTTATAATCCCAAAACAAAAAGGCATCAAAATCCGCTCTATCTAAACGGCAATTCTAAAGAAAATGTTACAAAAATGCGGAGCAGACTGCAAAGAGAATTACCTCATTTTGCATTCCACTATTACAAAAACCGATTGCTTGCACCAGTAAAAAAAATCATAAAAACACTCTTCTTCCCCAAAAAGATAAAGCAAGTCAATCTTGACAGAACAAAAGTGTACGAGAATCCCGTATTGCAAGGTGCTTGTTATATTTTTTCAAAAGATTTTATACAGGCGCGTGATTATGCTTTTTATCCAGAAACATTTTTATATTTTGAAGAAGATATTTTGCATCTGCAATGTCAGCAGCAAAATCTTAAAATGTTGTACGTTCCGAACATACAAATCAAGCACTTAGAGGATGTATCTACTAATATGATACTCAAGACAAATCTCTCAAAAGAAAAGATGAAATCAGAAAATCTCATTCATTCTATGACCGCATTTATAAATTTGACCACGTCTCTTGTGTGCCCGAATGAGCAGGAAAACAAAAAACAACGCTGAAATCAGAACTAGATAAGATACTGGAGAGTCCATAGAACAAGTTCTGTCTTATTGAAAAGATGAGTTTATTTGGCTATTCCCCATCACAATCTCGTCAGCCTTTGTAATATCCGCTTCGTGCAAGAGATGGTAGCTTTGCATAAGACGCTCCAGCGGATAGTTTTGCAAAATCAGACTGAACGGCACATTGTGCTTCCACTGACAGTAGGCAAGAACATATCCGCACCAGTATTCAGCCTGAGGGTAAAACGGCTCTTCAACGGCCTGTTTGATTTTTTCGTGCAAATCCTGATTCGGGAGGGCAATCATGGCAAGTTCAAAACCGGACTTTCCGCACAAAAAATCAGGATTTCCAATTTCAATCTGCTCTGGAATCTGCGAGGTGAGGAATATCTTTTGGGCTTCTTCTGGCGAAAGTTTCAAATTCCACATCAAAAACTGAAAGAAAAAGCCAAGATTCTTCTGCACATCAGATAAATAAGATTCGTCATAAGGGTAAGTCATTCAACAACTCCGGCTTTCGGGCAATGTCTATGAGGTAAGTTCCTTCCTGAAAGTTTTGCCTTCGCAAATGCTGAAGATAATCAGAGCGCGCTTTGGCGTCACGGGCTTTGTACTTTGAAAAATAAACGTCTGCTTCGGCTTTTTCTGACTTGATGAAGTTTATCTGCGAGAATGCCTTTTCTGATTTCAAAACTACTTGAACACCAAGACTTCCAAGTTTCATAGAAGTTGCCAGCGACTGTATTGGAATTACATTCTCCAAAAAATCACTTGCAAAAGAAAAGTACGAGTCATTCGCACGATAGCCGAAAATTACATCGTAATCTTTATAAGGAATCCTGAAAGTTTGAAAAAGAAAATCAAGGTTTTGTTTTCCCAGCGGAGATTTTGGCGAAAAAACACGGTTCTGCATGAGGATTGAAAGCCAGTGCAAAATGGAAAAATTGCTTCTGGACAAATCAAGGATAGAAAGCCCGCTTGTATTCAGCTCATAGCAGTTTGCAAATCCGTCTTTGTTTTTCTGACATGCCCATTCTTTTGCAAGTTCCATATTCTCCGTGCAATAAAATCCTAGTCCGTAATCATTATGCGGATTTCCAAAACCAAATTGAGGAGATTGTATTATGTTTTCTGAGCCGTGGTAGATTTTCATATCTGTATATTAATAATATCATAGAATAATCGTTTTTTCTATAATTCATATCCGATTGTATAAAACATTCTGACATGCTAAACTAGTCCTGTTATGAAAATTACAGTCGCAGGTACCGGGTATGTCGGTCTTTCACTTTCAGTTTTGTTGGCTCAGCACAATGAAGTTTACGCTGTTGACATCTTGCAGTCAAAAATTGACCTGATTAACTCTAAAAAGTCTCCCATTCGTGACAAAGAAATCGAAGAATATCTCGCCGCAAAAGACCTAAACTTAAAGGCGACCACGGACGCACGCTCCGCCTACACGGACGCAAAATTTGTCATCATCGCCACCCCCACGAACTACGACCCTGCCAAAAATTATTTTGACACATCAAGCGTAGAGGCGGTCATTGAAATGGTAAAAAAATATGCGCCACAAGCCGTTATCGTCATAAAATCAACTATTCCAGTCGGCTACACAGAAAGCGTGGTTGAAAAATTCGGGATTAAAAACATTCTTTTTGCACCGGAATTTTTGCGGGAAGGTCACGCTCTTTACGACAATCTCTACCCTAGCCGCATCGTTGTCGGCACGCCAAAAGACAATTCCGCAATGGAAGAAGCCGCCCGCACATTCGCTTCCCTTTTGCAGGAAGGGGCTGTCAAAAAAGAAATTCCTGTTTTATATACGCACACAACGGAAGCCGAGGCGATAAAACTCTTTGCAAACACATATCTTGCTTTACGCGTGAGCTACTTCAACGAGCTTGACACCTACGCAGAAATGCACGGACTTGACACACAGGCGATTATCGGCGGAGTCTGCCTTGACCCACGAATCGGTGACGGCTACAACAATCCTTCTTTCGGTTACGGCGGCTACTGCCTTCCAAAGGATACAAAACAGCTTCTCGCAAATTACGCGAACATTCCGCAGAATCTTATGACAGCAATAGTTGAGTCAAACCGCACGCGAAAGGAATACATAGCGCACCATGTTTTGAGCCGCAATCCGCGCACGGTGGGAATTTTCCGTCTTACGATGAAAGCGAACAGCGACAATTTCCGCCAGAGTTCCATTCAGGATGTGATGAAATTGCTTCGTGGCGAAGGCGTTGAGGTGGTGATTTTTGAGCCGACATTGCAGCAGGATGAATTTGAGCGGTTCCGCGTGGAGCATGATTTGACAGCCTTCAAGTCAAAATGTGATGTCATTCTTGCAAACCGCTTTACGGACGAACTTTCTGATGTGCGCGACAAGGTGTATACACGGGATATTTATTTGAGGGATTAACCATCATGAGCATCCATAAAATCACTTTCCTTACAGGACACAACTGGAAGTCAAACCGTCTCGGCGGCTTTCATAAATTTGCGGAGGCCGCATGCAATGCGGGAATCGAGGTCGTCTTCTTCAGTTTTCCCCGCCCCTACTACAGCTACTTCATGCATCAGGAACTGTACAACAAAAAATCGATTCAAGCACTGCAGAAAGGAATCTCATACGAGGTGGGAAAAAGCCGCCTGCATAACGTGACGCTCGCCACGCTCAAACTCCCGAACGGCGCGAACAAGATTCTTTCCGACGGCATGATGAACGCGCTGGAGCGGTTTTCGTTTACCAGTTTCCGCCGATTCGCAAAAAAATGGCTGGACGGCACTGATGTTTTTGTCTTTGAAAGTTGTGACGGCATGATTTTTATCGACCGGCTCAAAAAAATGTACCCCAACGCAAAAATGGTCTACCGCCCGAGCGACCCCCTCATGTACGACGGCGCGCTTTCCCGCTATGTTACAAACGAAACCCATATCATGAAAACGGCAGACCTCAACATCATCGTAAACCAGGAAGGGCTGGACTTGTACCGCCGCAAAATTCCTGACTTTGACACGGCGATTCGCTACACGCTCCTTTCAAACGGCGTTGACATCGAAAGTTACGAAAAAAAATACGATACACCAGAACTCCTGCAAAAACCGAACACAATTCTCTATGTAGGGGCTTGGGAAGTGGAATGGAACCTGCTCTTTTTGGCGGCGGAACAAAACACGGACTTCAACTATATCGTAGTCTGCCCGAATTTTCCTTCTACAGAGATTCAGGAAAAGGTTAAAACATACAAAAATCTTTTTTATGTTCCAGGCATTCCGCCTGCCGAAGTGCCCGCATGGATTACAAACTGCGCGGTGGTCATGGTTCCATACATCACAGACTTTTACAAGAACCGCCCGCTTGGAATCACGGCAAAATACTATCAGGCCATGGCCGCCCGTAAGCCGATTGTAGCCTACTGCGACACGCCTAAACTGAGCGATGTGGGGGCGGCGGTCACCTACACTTACGAGGATTTTATCTCTGCGGTGCGGAATGCCGTCTCACAAAAAACTTGTGACTATCAGTTTGATTTGTCAGACCGCAGGTGGGAAAATATTACGGCTAAGTTTCTGGAACTGTGTGACTTATAAGCGCAAGATAGAAGTTTTTATCAAAGAAACTCATAGATAAAAACTGTATAATATGTTACCATATCAGATACAAGGGTGCATTCATACATGAGGTTTAACAAAAAAAAGATTTTCACGGCTATTTCAATCGGCTGTCTTGTAGTTTCATTGCTTTTTCTCTGTGCTTGCATCGATATTTTTGCGCACAAAGTATTTGACATTGTAACTATATTCAAACCGATGAAAGCGGATCGAGTTGAGCAACTAAAAGGCGTATTTCTAGGAAATGCCTTGCTTTTTTTTGTATATAGTATTCTGTTTATTCTTCTGCAATTTTTACATTTTGAGACTACTAATGTAACGCTTCATTTTTTGCCACCATATCTGCATTTTACAAGTATGAGTGCTTTCATTCACTCTTTAAAAGAAAAACTATCGCAGCGACATGTCATTGCAGTTATCCTTGTTTTTATAGGAATATCTGGTATCAGATTTTATTGGATGAATCAAAAAGTGGCTTTTCATGAAGATGAAGTTTACAGTGTGTCGATTGTAACACAAAATGAATACGGATTGTGGAGCGGAAAAGATTTTAATCAAAATCAGGCATACACAGGAAAGCAAATAAAAGAAGCCATTTTTTTTGACGATGCATCTTTTAAAGACACCCTAAGGGATTTAGGTCATTTATGGATTTATAACAGAGACACCGCCTATAACAATTTATACATTTATCTTAGTAGAATATGGTTTACAGGCTTAAAGACTGCTGATTTTAAGACAATATTTATTAGAGCGAGTCTTTTAAATTATGTTTTCTTTTGTATTGCCTTTTACTTTTTGTATCTTATCCTCGCTCAAATAACAAATAATAAATTAACGAGAATACTGATACTGCTTGCTTCTTTTTTGAATCCTGCGTCTATTGGGCTGTCTGTATTCATGCGCTCCTATGCACTACAAGAAACAATACTCATTCTTTTTGCCTATGTATTTGTTTTCTACTTCAAAAGTATTTCAGACCACAAAAAAGTCATGTCATTTCAAAACTTCATCAGAACAAGCATTGTTGCCATGCTTGTTTTTTCAATTGACTATTTTTCCATGCTGTTTCTCGGAATCATGGGACTAATACTTATTTTTGTCTCAATTAAAGAAAAAAACGGAGAAATGGTGCTATACCTTTTTTGTGCGGTTTTCTTAGGATTGCTCTTCACAAAATGCCTGTATCTGAACTATGGAACAGGTTTCTTTTCAGGCAGAGGTGCTGAAGCTTTTTCATCGGCCACAGAAGGAGCACATTCACTCGAAACACTTTTTCTGACCAATACTTTTATCACAAAAAACCTGTTGCCTTTTGTACTCCTGCTGATTGTAGCAGGTGCAAGTTGTATTTTGAACTATATAACTGACAAATGCATCTTGCCATTGCATATAATTCTTTTTTCTACCGCAGTTGTCTTTATATATGTAGTGCTTTACATTACACCAGTCATTGCCTTTCGCTATGTCGCAGCTATTTTTGTACTACTGCCGCTGTGTATGATATTCTCAAAGAATAAAGGGTGGCTTTCATATATATGCAATGCCGTACAGGGAATACTTGTTGCTCTTATCATTTCAAATGTAATGCCAATGCCAGAGAACTTTACCAAAATTGAACATCTAAATGACAGCAAGGAACAATATGTTTCAAGCAATTTTTTCAAAGATACTTCAACCCCTGTCGTCATTCACAGTCGTGCAGATTATCCAAATATTTTGCCTTATTTGCATGACGAGCAGATTGTTTATTTTGCAAAATCTCTTGAGCAGGCAAAGACATATCCCATAAAAAATGATACATTTTGGTATGTCGATGTCATAAATAAAGATGGTTCTTTAGTTCTTACTGAGGAACTAATTATAAAAGAAGGACAATTATGATTCATTTTAACGTTCCCCCTGTTACTGGAAAAGAAGTCACATACATGCAGCAGGCGATTGCAAATCACAAAATCTGCGGCGACGGCGAATTTACAAAAAAATGTCACGAATGGTTTGAGAATATGCTGAATTCTCAAAAGGGAGAGGAATCTAACAAGTCTAAGGTTTTGCTGACAACCAGCGGAACATCTGCTCTGGAGATGGCTGCCCTGCTCTGCGACATTCAGATAGGTGACGAAGTTATTCTGCCATCTTTTACCTTCTGTTCAACTGCGGACGCATTTGTGCAAAGGGGGGCAAAACTGGTCTTTGTTGATGCCCGCCCCGACACGATGAATATTGATGAGAAAAAAATCGAAGCGGCGGTTACGGAAAAAACAAAGGCTGTCTGCGTGGTGCATTATGCAGGGGTAGCCTGTGAGATGGACACGATTATGGATATTGCCCGCCGCCACTCGCTGAAAGTCGTTGAGGATGCGGCCCAGGCGGTCTGCTCTACCTACAAGGGAAAGCCGCTGGGCACTATCGGCGACTTTGGCTGCCTTTCTTTCCATGAGACAAAAAATTTCAGCATGGGCGAAGGCGGTGCAATAATCATCAATACAAATAACGAAGATTTTGAGAAAGCCGAGATTATCCGCGAAAAGGGAACGGACAGAAGCAGGTTTCTCCGCGGGCAGATTGACAAATACACATGGCGGGACTATGGCTCTTCCTATCTTCCCAGTGATTTGAACGCAGCATATTTGTGGGCGCAGTTGGAGCAGTCGGACACGATTCAGAACTACCGCATGAATATCTGGAATACTTACAAGAAGGCCTTTTCTGATTTGGAAAAAGCGGGTAAAATCCGCCTGCCGGTTATTCCAGACGGCTGCATACACAACGCCCACATGTTCTATCTGATTACAAAGGACTTGCAGGAGCGGACTGATTTTATTGCCCACATGAGAAGCGCGGACATTCTTGCCGTATTCCATTACATTCCCCTGCACTCGGCTCCCGCGGGAATCAAATTCGGCCGTTTTGACGGAGCGGATGAGATTACCACGGCATATTCTGAGCGTCTGGTGCGTCTCCCCCTCTATTATGGCTTAACAAAAGACGAGCAGGACAAGGTAATCAAGACCGTCAAAACATTCTACGAAAACCGTTAGGAAAAAAAGATGAAAGAGATAAGCATTGTCATTCCCGTATACAACAGCCATGAATGTGTCGCAGAACTTTCCCGCCAGATTGCAGACGCGCTCAAAGACATTGACTACGAGCAGATTATGGTAAATGACTGCAGCAAGGACAGCAGTTGGGAGGAGATAGAGAAAGCTGCCTCCGCAAACAAAAACATTCTTGGTATCAATCTGCGCAAGAACGGCGGACAGGACAGCGCGATTCTGACGGGCTTGAACTATGCCAGCGGCAACTGGGTCGTGATAATGGACGATGACCTGCAGCATTCCCCCTATGACATTCCCAAGTTGTATGAGGAAGTGAAAAAAGGCTGGGATGTCTGCTATGCCAATTTCAACGAAAAAAAACAGAAAGTCTGGAAAAATATCGGCTCATGGTTCAATGGAAAAATCAGTGAGATTGCGCTTGATAAGCCAAAAAATATTTACCTTTCTCCGTTTAAAATCATCAGCGGTAAAGTTGTAGAGGAAATGGTTCAATTTAACAACCTCTTTCCCTATATCGACGGTCTTATCTTTCAGGTTACAAGGAACATCACGCAGATTGATATTGAACACCACAAGCGGGAAATGGGAAAATCGAATTATAATCTGATTAAATCAATCAAAGTTTTTCTGCGTATGCTCTTCGGTTTTTCCACCATGCCACTCAATATTGCCTCTTACATGGGCTTTTTCAGTGCAGTGGTGGGACTTGTGCTTGCAATCGTGTATGCCGTGCAATACTTCATCGGAAAGGCGGATGTCACGGGGTGGACTACACTTGTCATTCTCATTTTGATTTTAGGCGGACTTATTCTTGTTTCGCTCGGCATCATCGGGAAATATCTTGGGCAAGTCTACCTCACGGTGAACAAACAGCCTAAATTCATCGTCAAGAACACGACACAGGATAAAAAGGATTCTGCCGATGAAAAATAAGGCGGTCGCTTTTCTTGTCATGCATTTGGGCTTTCTGCTCTACTCTTCTTACACCATCGTCGGAAAGATTGCCGCACAAAAAGACTTTCTCTCATTCCACTTTATCTTGCTTTACGGCGCGGTGGTCTTCATTCTGGTGGTATATGCCTTTTTGTGGCAAAAAGTGCTGAAAGTCTTTCCGCTTTCCGTCGCCACGGCAAACAAGGCGGTCACGATTTTGTGGGGCATTCTCTTTGGCAGGCTGCTTTTTGGCGAAAGCGTAAAGCCAACCATGATTGCGGGAGCGGTAATCATCCTTGCGGGCATACTCTTTTTGAACAGTCTTGACGCAGCCCTTGATACTACTACAGAGGAAAACTCATAGACATGATACCCTATACCGTCCTGCTTTTTGTCTCCGTCCTCATTTCCGCCTATTCGCAGATTCTTTTAAAAAAGGCTGCCAACCGCACCTACTCCCGTCCTATCTTTGAATACCTGAATCCCTATGTCCTTTCCGGCTACACCATTTTTTTTGTCGCCGTGTTGTTGGATATGACCGCCCTGCGCAAAGTGCCGGTCTCCTATATCCCGGTGATAGAAAGTTCCAGTTATGCCTTTGTCATTTTATTTTCGCGCCTATTTTTAAAAGAGCGTCTAAACGCAAAGAAACTGCTCGCCATCTGCATAATATTGTGCGGTATTGCGGTTTATTTGATATAGGAGTATGATTTCCTATGGAAAACATAATGTATTATTTTTCTAAAAAAACAGCGACAGTCTTGATGACGGTGACAATCGTTGCGCTCGCGCTCAGCGCAATGCTGGCTCTTTTTTCAAGCCAGTTTGTAGATTTTACCTATGCAATTCTTTCGCAAAAAGTATTCCACCGTAGTTTTTCCATAGAAAAGTGGCTGCCATCAATTGCCTCATTCTTTCTTACGCCTGCGTTCATCGTAATTCTGTGCAATGCGCTTATATTCTACAAATATCCCCTAAGACAAAAAATCGTACTGCTTTCCGTTTTGCTCGGAACTGTCATGCTGATGATTGTATACACCGCCTACACCGCAACCGTGCAACATGTCAACTCGGACTTAGGCTCTGAAATCTGGCTCGGAAAAATTTGTGCGCAGAATCATACGTTCTGGCCGTTGGACTGGTACTACTCCACGGAGATTCGCTTGCTGAACACACAGTTCTTTTCCGCGCTGGGATTTTTTCTTACCGACAACTGGAATACGGTCAAAGCGATTCAATCTTTCTGTACGTGTGCCGTGCTGTTCTTTGCAGTCTGGTATCTTTTGAATCAACTGGAAGTCAAAAACTGGTGGCTCAAATTCTTCGCCTGCATTGCGGCAATCTGTCCGTGGTCATACCTTGCATGGTACGTTGGCGCGGGAGAAAACTATTACATTCCTCATGCGGTAATGAGCATTGTTTATGTGGCAACTTTTATCAAACTGACGTGCCACAAAGAATCCGTCTCGCATTTTAAAGCCCTGCTCATTTTCTTTTTTGTTCACGCATTCGTCAGCGGACTTTCAAGCATTCGCTACATTATGATTTTTGTTTTTCCTTTCGCGCTCACGATGATTATTCTGGAAGCCCGCGCTCCAGACAGAAAAGCAGAGATGTATGAATGTAAGGGATTTTGGATTGAAAACAAATCTGTCTTTTACAGCGTTTCGGGATTGATTTTAAGCGGTTTTGGCTATGTCTGCAACAACGTGATTTTCCGCCGTCTGTGGACTTTTTCGGAATGGAATTCCATAAGTTTCAATCACTTTGGCGAGACCACGTTACGGGATATTTTTGGCGGGCTTGTACGTATGTTTGGCTATAACGAGGGCATTGCGGTCTTTTCTCCAGGAGGTATCATCAATGTGCTTGTATATATAGCCCTTATCATGCTGGTTGCGTCCCTCATTTCGGCACTGAAAAAAAATCTGCCAAAGTCAAATCAGATAGTCCTTGTGTTTTTTATCGTGACGATGATTTTTAATACGTTCCTGTATATCCACGTAGATTATATCGCACGATATTATTATCCGATTATCATCTATGTCATTCCGATTCTTGTTATCCTGCTTGCAAACGCTGATTTTTCTGACCTCCACAACTATTTTCTGGGTGTCGTCTGGGGAACGCTGCTTGTCACCTCATCTTTTGCGACAATTCAAAATAGACTTGTCACCGACAACAACAAAGACAAATATGCCGTTACTGATTTTCTTCTGAAGAACGACTTTGACTTTGGGTATGCCACGTTCGGAAATGCCACGGTAATCACGTATATTTCAAACGGCTGCATTGAAATGGGAAATCTGAAAAAAGCAGAAGACCACGATTCTCACATAACGATTACGTCTACCTACGATTATGACACATGGCTTACGCCAAAGCACATCTATTCAGATGAAAATCACAAGGACAAAAAAGTATTCCTGCTCGTAAGCCAAGACCAATACACCGCCTCCGCTGACTTACGGATTTTTACGACAGGAAAATTGGTATATGATGATACATGGTATCGGGTCTATGAATACGAAAATCATGCGGCATTTAAGAACGGATTTTAGCCTATGAAATCAAATAGAATCATCGCCATAAACGGCGAAAGTTGGTGTCATCCTCTGACGGGAATCGAGCGGCTTGCCATAGAAGTGACCGAATATCTTGATTCACTCGTGCAGCCAAATCAGGTGGAATTGGTTGTTCCCGCAAATGCCCGGAATCTTCCCGCGCTCAAAAACATCCGCATCGTGCAGTTGCCGCAGGAAGCGCATTTTTTCCCAAAATGGACGCAAATCGCCTTTCAAAAATATGTCATTCTCCACCATCGTGTCAGTTTTGACTACACGAACACCTGCCCCTACTTTGTTCCTGGAATCGAATTCATCCACGACTTGTACCAGAAACTCTATCCCGCTGACTTTACCTCCCGCCGCGACAAATTGATTCATTTTTACAGTTGCCTCATGTGCAGGGCGATTGCAAGGCGGGCGAAAGTGATTTTTACAGTCAGCGAATACACCAAGCAGACAATCGTGGACACCTACCATATTCCGCCGGAAAAAATTCATGTCGTTTACAGCGGCGTGAGCGGTTACGATAAAATTGAAGAGGACAAAAGCGTTTTTGACAGGCTTCCGCAACTGAAAGAAAAGCCCTTTTATTTTACGATTGGAAGCCTTTCCACCCGCAAGAATCTTAAATGGATAGCAGAACATGCTTCCCTTTTTCCCCATGAGATTTTTGCCGTCTCTGGTAAGCCCCTTCCCTCGGTGGTCGCACCCGAACTGGAAAAGATGAAGTCGCTTGGCAATGTCGTGATGACAGGCTATCTTTCTGACGGAGAAGTAAAAGCCATGCACCGAGCCTGCAAAGCCTTTATCATGCCGTCCTATTTTGAGGGATTCGGACTTCCCCCGCTGGAAGCATTGTCTTGCGGTGCGCAGATTATCATTTCTGACCGCACAAGTCTTCCAGAAATTTACGGAAAGTGCGCCCACTATATCAATCCCGATGAAGCGAACGTCGATTTGGATGCGCTTTTGGCAGAGCCTGTTGAGTCAGCCTGGAGCCTGCTTGAAAAATATACGCTGAAACATACGGCAGAAAGAATTTTCGATGTACTAAAAGAAAAAAATATGCTATAATCCCCCTATGATTATCACACGAACCCCGTTCCGCATGAGCTTTTTCGGCGGCGGAACAGATTTTTCTGGCTTTTACAATGAACACGGCGGAGCGGTTCTCTCAACCACATTTGACAAATACTGCTATGTCACCGTCCGTCACCTTCCCCGCTTTTTTGAATACAAGACCCATCTCACCTATTCAAAAGAAGAAAAGGTCAATTCCTACGAGGAAATAAAGCACCCGGCAATCCGTAACGCGATGGAATGGCTGGACATGCACGAGCTTCGTCTTGTGTACGACTCTGACCTTCCTGCGCGCACAGGTCTTGGCACCAGCTCTTCTTTCGCCGTGGGCATGCTTGAAGCCTTCTATGCGCTCAAAGGAAAATATGCCGACAAGCGGAAACTGGCTGACGATGCAATCCATTTGGAACGCGTTCTTTGTGCCGAGGCGGGCGGTATTCAGGATCAGATTGCGGCTTCCTTCGGCGGACTGAACCGAATCGACTTTTCCCAGGACGGCTACACGGTCAATCCCATTATCATTTCTCCTGAGCGCAAAAAAGCCCTGAATGACAACCTCATGCTTTTCTTTACAGGAATTTCACGCTTTTCGTCCGACGTGCAGAAAAAAACAGAAAAATCCATGAAGGATAAGACGCAAGAACTTCTGAAGATGTATGATTTAGTAGACAAGGCGGAACAGGTTCTCGTCACCAAGGATGCGGATTTGGACGACTTCGGCCGCCTGCTTGACTACACCTGGCAGTTAAAGCGCGGCATTTCTTCGGGCATTTCTTCTGATTCCATCGACGACCAGTACAATGCGGCCATGAAAGCGGGAGCATTGGGCGGAAAACTGCTCGGGGCAGGCGGCGGCGGATTTTTGCTATTCTACGTGCCGAAAGAAAAACAGGAAGCCGTCCGCGCAGCCCTCAAAGACCAACTGCATGTGCCCTTCCAGTTTGAAAATGAAGGCACAAAAATCGTATTCTATCAGGCAGAGGAGTTTGAAGACTAATGGACTACATTAAACAACTTATTGAACGATACCCAGCCCTTTCAGTCTGCGAAAATGACATTCGAAAGGCTGCAAAGGCAATCATTGACTCTTACGAAAAAGGCGGCAAACTCTTGGTCGCAGGAAACGGTGGAAGTGCCGCTGACTCAGACCACATCTGCGGCGAACTCTTAAAATCTTTCGTCAAAATAAGAAAGCCGGAAGACACTTTCCTTGAAAAACTCAAAGGCATTGATTCTGCAACAGGCGAATATCTTTCCGACAAACTGCAAGGCTCTCTTCCCGCCATTGCCCTCACGAACCAGAGTGCGCTCATGACGGCAAGCCTTAACGATGTTGACGGAAACGTCATGTTCGCCCAGCAGGTGAACGGCTACGGAAAGCCGGAGGATGTGTTTTTGGGCATTACCACAAGCGGAAACTCTGCCGATGTGATTTACGCCACGGTTGTCGCAAAGGCAAAGGGGCTCAAAACCATCGCGCTCACCGGCAAAAGCGGCGGCAAAATCAAAAATCTGGCGGACATCACGATAATTGTTCCTGCAAATGAGACCTTTATGATTCAGGAATTCCATCTGCCCGTCTATCACGCGCTTTGTTTGGAAATCGAAGAGCATTTCTGGAAGGAATAAAAATTTGACATTTTGTCACCAGTGCGCTATACTATACATACATGGCAGTTGGCTATGATTGAATAGGCTGGTAATGAACAGACCGCCCAATATAGGGGCTGCGTCCAGATTACACAGCCTTTTTTATTACAATCTGGAGAAAAGAATGAAAAAAGTTGCACTTCGCATGGGATTTTTTGCCGACGATGAGATGAACTACATTTTTTCTGCAGATACAGTAAAAAAACTCTGCAAAAAATCGCTCACAATCGATGATATTACAGAGAATGATTTGGTCCTAAACATGCGCCAAAAAGGCGTTGATATGAAGATTGGTTTAGACATCGCATCTTTAGCCTATAAAAAATTGGTAGACCAAATTGTCCATGCGGACGAGGACGAACTATGAGAACCATCATAATGGCTGGCGGCAAGGGAACGAGAATCGCTTCAATCGCAAGCGACATTCCCAAGCCCATGATTCAAATCTGCGGAAAACCGATTTTGGAGCATCAGATTGACTGCCTCAAACGAAACGGACTGACTGACATCACGCTGGTAATCGGGCATCTGGGGCATTTTATCCGCGAATACTTTGAGGACGGCTCTAGATTCGGAGTTAAAATCAGTTATTATGAGGAGACCGAGCCGCTGGGAACGGCGGGCGCACTCTACAAAATCGAAGGTCTCATTGATTCAAACGAAGACTTTCTGCTTTTGTGCGGCGACACGATTTTTGACGTGGATTTTGCCCGTCTTACTGCCTTTCACAAGGCACACGATGCGGACGCAACCTTAGTCGCCCATCCAAACGGACATCCCTACGACTCTTCCCTGCTTGTCACGGAAATCCTGCCGCCCGCAAAAGAAGGCGGCATGCCGCAGGACACGCGCCGTGTCACAAAGTGGCTCAACAAGGAAGACGAGCGGCTCTGGTACAAGAACCGAGTGAACGCAGGAATCGAAATGATTAATCCTCGTCTTCTCGTCAAGGCAAAGGAACACCTCAGCAAGGAAAAAATCGACCTTGACAGGGATATCTTAAAGCCGGCCGTGGCAGAGGGAAAGATTTTCGCCTACGACACGCCCGAATACATCAAGGACATGGGCACTCCCGACCGCTACTACGCCACTGAAGCCGACATCAAAAGCGGACTGGTGAGCCAGCGCAATTTAAGCCACAAGCAAAAAGCTGTCTTCCTCGACAGAGACGGCACAATCAATAAATTCGTGGGATTTTTGACAAAACTTGACGGTATGGAATTGCTGGATGGTGCAGCAGAAGCGGTCAAAAAAATCAATGACTCAGGTTATCTTGCAATCGTAGTCACAAACCAGCCCGCAATAGCACGAGGAGAACTGGACTTCCCCGAATTGCAGGAAATCCACAATAAACTTGAGACGCTTTTGGGTAAAGAAGGCGCGTATTTGGACGCAATCTATTACTGCCCCCACCACACCGACAGGGGCTTTGAGGGTGAGCGCATTGCCTACAAGTGCGACTGTGACTGCCGTAAGCCAAAGGCAGGAATGCTCATGCAGGCGGCAAAAGACTTCAACATTGACCTGTCGCAGAGCTACATGATTGGCGACAGTGCGCGCGACCTTGAGGCGGGAAAAAATGCGGGCTGCAAGGAAAACATTCTGCTTGAGGACGGGAAAAGGCTTGCAGACGCGGTAACGGAGATACTGGGCTAATCGCCAGACTGGGGGCAAAAGGAAGGAAACATGGCAGATTTTTTGTATACACTCATCATTTATCCTTTGTACACACTGATTGAATGTGCCTTTGTGTTCTTTAACAAGGTGACCCCCCATGTGGGCTTTGCGGTCATCGGAATCAGCGTTGCGGTTACCCTGCTCTGCCTTCCCCTGTATGCGGTGGCGGAAAAATGGCAGCAGGTTGAGCGGGACACGCAGAAAAAAATGAAGGCTCAACTGGACAGAATCAAGGCGACCTTTACTGGCGATGAGCGTTATATGATGACTACCGCCTACTACAGGGAAAATCATTACAGCCCCATCATGGCCTTGCGCTCATCCTTTGGTCTTTTGATACAGATTCCCTTTTTCATTGCGGCATATTCTTTTCTCTCTCACCTGCCCGCCCTGCAAGGCTCGTCATTTCTTTTTATACGCGACATGGGGGCTCCCGATGCCTTGTTTTCCATAGGCTCTTTTCCCGTGAATGTGCTTCCCATTGCCATGACGATGATTAACATTGTGGCGGGCGCAATCTACACAAAAGGATTTTCTTTCCGCGACAAGGCTCAGATTTACGGCATGGCACTTGTCTTCCTCGTCATTCTCTACAATTCGCCCGCAGGACTGGTTCTCTACTGGACCATGAACAATGTCTTTAGTCTGATAAAAAATATTTTCTACAAACTCAAAAATCCCGCAAAAGCCTTCTGGATTTTTTGCTGCGTGCTGCTGGTGCCAGCGGCAGTGTACATTTTCCTTTATGCCGACACAAAATTGCCGAACAAAATCTTTTTCATCATTTTTGTTTTGTTTGTGTTCTGTATTCCAATTATGCTCCGCGTCGCAAAAAAAGCCCTTGACGCGTTGCACTTTCTTACGGACAATAAAAAACTTCGCTTCTCCCTGTTTTTTATTTCGTGCATTATTATTTTTATCCTCAGTGGCATAGCGATTCCTTCGAACCTTATCAGTTCCTCTCCCGTTGAATTCAGCGACTTGGGAACGCATTCAAATCCGCTGTTTTTTATCGGAAACTGCGCCCTGCAAGCTCTGGGATTTTTTATCTTCTGGCCACTCTGCATTTATTTTTTGTTCAGCAAGCGGATTCAGACGGGATTTGTGCTGGTCATCTCAATTCTTGCGTATGCCGCGCTGGTGAACACGTACATTTTTATGCTTCCCTACGGCGACATTTCTGCTGCGCTCGTCTTTTTAAGCCAGAGCAATTTTAAGACATTCTCGCCCATTTCGTTTGTGAACCTTTTCTGCGTCCTTTCACTGTTCGCGCTCATTCCGCTTGCGCTCCGCATAAAAAAAGGCACGGTCGTCAATTCAATCTCGCTTATTCTTGTCATTTCGATTACGGCCCTATCCGTGGCGAACATTTTTTCCATCAGCAAAGCATACAAGGAGTTCAAGACAAATTACACCAAAACTGCCATTACCAAAGTAGAACCTGTTTTTCATCTCTCAAAAAACCATCAGAATGTCGTGCTTTTTATGCTGGATTGTGCGCAGGGACAATACATTTCTGAAATAATAAAAGAAGCCCCTGAACTGGCGGATATTTTTTCGGGCTTCGTTTCCTATAACAATGCCCTTTCATTCAACGGACACACATTACAGGGGTCTCCCGGATTATATGGTGGATATGAATACACCCCGTATGGAATGAATTCTCGAAGCGATGTGCCGTTGCTCACAAAGCATAATGAGGCGTTAACGCTGCTTCCCCGTATTTTTACTGAGCAAGAAGGTTTTTCTGCCACAATAGCAGACCCTTCATGGTCAAACTATCAGCATTACTGTGATTTGAGCATTATAAAAGACTACCCCAAGATTAATGGAACACAGACAATGGGCGTATACAATGCGTTGTGGGGCAAAAAACAAACAGATACGACAATCGCTGATAATACGGAAAAAATTCTTAAACGGAATATGCTGTTTTTCAGTTTTTTTAGGGAATTTCCTATCTGTTTTAGAAAATTAATTTATAAAGAAGGATACTACTGGAATTCCGATGATACTTCAGACAGTACCAGACTGGTTATTGACAGTTATTCTGCGCTTTCTTTTTTAAACGATTTGACCGATGTTTCTGATACTGAGACAGGCAGTTTTTTCTATATGGCTAATGAACTGACGCATGAATGTATGTATATGCAGGCACCCGATTATGTGCCCCATAAGCCCGTTACGAATTTTGGAACATCAAAATTTAAAGATGATAATGAATATCACACCAATATGGCGACATATAAATTGCTCGGGAAATGGCTTATGTATTTAAAAGAGCAAGGCATCTATGATAGTACCCGTATCGTAATCGTTTCTGACCATGGCAGCAAGGATTATGAAGACGATATGGAAAAAGATGACTTGCTGGACAATACTGTTTCAGGCGGAAAATATACTGGACGAGGTCATTACCACTGTCTCTTGCTGTATAAGGATTTTAACGCAACTGGTCCACTTAAGATTGACAATGACACCTTTATGACCAATGCCGATGCTCCTTCCCTCCTGCTAAAAGACATCGTTGAAAAGCCGATAAATCCGTACACGAACAAGCCCATTCCTCTTGACACGACGGACCTGAAAAAAGACGGCGTGTATATTTCCGCAAGTGACGCGCACCAGCCACCCTATAACGGAAAATACACTTTCTCCATCAAGGACAATGAATGGTGGCATGTAAAGGACAATATCTTTAAGGCGGCAAACTGGAAGCAGGAAAAACCGAAAGACTAGGCGAAAGATTTTCTGCGCAAGTATTTTATTTTTGCAGCCGCCCCCAGTTTTCGTCCTTGTAGATGTCATCGTGGACGGTAAACCATTCATCATCAGCCACCTTGAATTTTCTGTTCTTGCGGCTGCGCATGTTTTCCACGGGTGCGTAGGCGATTTTTACATAGGCGTTTTTGTCTGCGACAGCCAGCGCATTTCCCGTAAAGGGATTCTTTGGATTTTCGGCAATTCCCGCAAGGGCAAGAAGCGGTGTGTCGGCGTTGGTCATAAAGTGATTGTCTACGGAAAGTTCTCCGTGAGAAGCAAAATCCTTAACCATGAGCAGGGCGGTGACATTTTCCTTTGAGTCTTTTCCGTTAAAGTTTTCTTCATTAAAAAGCCCTGTCCTGTCACCCGCTCCATGGTCAGAAACAATGATAATGCGCGTATTGTCATAGCAATCATTATCTTTTAAATACTGAAAGAATTCCGTCCAGCGTTTGAGCGATGCGATATCCACATGATAATGCGTATGTTTTGCAAATTTGCCGCTGCCAAAATCAGTCACCTCTTCAACAGGCACATAGTCGGGAGCCTGCAGGTAAAGCGGCTCATGGGTAATCTCATTTACCAGAAGGATAAACTGACTTTTCTTGCCGTCCAGTGAAGTCAATTCCCGCATCATTTCCAGCGGCACATAGCAGTCCATAAAACTTTTTTCCTTCATTTTCTGATTGTCCTGAATCCACCATGAACGGTGATAGACAATGGGTCGGAACAAGGGCAAAGCGGTCTTGAATATGCTCAGGTAAAGGAAATTTCGTTTGAGCAACTGCGTCAAAATCGGGTACGGTTTCTTCCCCTGCCGCTCATACCAGAGTTTCGTATAGGCACGCTTTGCAAGCACCCTGTTTATGTCGTAGTCTTTATACATCTGCGCCACTGGCTCTTCACCGTAGTTTTCGTAGGGAATATCGCTTACCGTTACATCAAAGCCGCTGTCCAAAAAGAGGCTCGGCATTGTCAGAATGGCTTCATTATGCTTTTGCTGAATTGTCTTGTCCGTCCTTTGATTCTGTTCCCATGGCGTATAATCGTAACCGCCAAAGAGGCCCGGCACTCCCAGTTGCGTATAATAGGACATGGAAACCGTATTCGGATAGTAGACAAAACCATCAAGTTTCTCTTTTAAGGCGGGGTCTTCATGCAAAATCTCAGGCATGTATTGGGAAATAAACCTGTCCTGCATGATAACGAGCACATTTTTTTCAGTCTTGGAAAGATGGTAAACCGGTTCGATTTTTGCCAGTTCGTCGTGATTCATGCGGGAATAGGTTGTCTGAATGCCTGCGATATTTTTTACCGTTGTGGCGGCAAAAGAAAGCGTTACGATTCCCACCGCATACATGACAATCTTTGGCCGCTTCAGAAGCAGGACAAGCAGGGCAAGACTTACGGCAATCATCGCGCAAATGCTTCCTATCATCATGCCTTTTTCGGGGAATACAACTTCATGCATAAAAGTCAAATCATCGTTCAGCGCGCCGTATTCTCCTGCAAAGGCAAAGCAGTTTACCAGAGCCAGAAAAAAGCAGAGGGGCATGACAAGCGCAAAGGTCTTTTTTACCTTGTCGGAAAAAAGCGCGTAGAGACAGACAGGCCAGAGGATAAAAAGTCCCAGTGACTGCAAAAAAGGCGTGACCAAAAAGACAAAAGGCGACTTATTATTGTCCACATAGCAGAAATTCACCGGGGAAGACTCTATGACAAAGGATGGAAGCAGTGCCCCAGAAAGGACTGCCAGCGCAAGGGCTGAGGAGACAAAAAGCAGGGCGCGGAATTTTTTGTGCCTGTCAAGTTGAAGAAAATGACTGGCAATAAAAGAGACATACCATCTGGAAAATTTCGGATAGGCAAGCAGAAGCAAAAACAAAGCCGATGCCCCCGCAATGTAAATCTTTTTTCCTGTTGAAAAGGCAAATATGACCGCACCGAACAATACGGTACAGCACAAAATGTAGAAGACCTTAGCAGGATGCTTTAACTTGTAGAATACATTTTTGACAAGCGAGAGCACATTGTTCATCGTCCAATAGACAACGAGACCAGCAGGAGAATTGTAAAGCAAGACCAAAAAGACCAGGGCACAGGCATATATCTGAATCTTTTCGCTGAGGGGATGCCCTTTTGAATAAATCGCTCCAGCCACGCAGTTAATCAATGTCATGGCAATGGGCAAAACATTAATCGGAAAAGAGCCTATGTGCAAGATTTCATCCGCCATACCGAAATCTTTGATAAAAAGAAAGCGGTAGCCCTGCAATGACTCCACATGGGAAAGGAATGAGTAGGCGGCGATAAAGAAAGGAATCTGTATGAGCAGGCTGAAAGACGAGCGCAAAGCCATCATGGGGTGATAGCCCTGTTCCCTGTAGAAGGCTGTCGTCATCATGTATCGCTCGTCACCAGAAAAAGCCGCCTTGATGCGGTCGAGCGTGGGTTTCATGCGGGTCTGTATCTGGCGTTCCCTTTCCTGCCATTTCTCCGCGACAATGTAGAGGGGCAGACAGAGCAAGGTCACCACAAAACTCAGTGCAATGACGGCAAGCCCTTTTGATGTAATCGAGGCGAAGAAAACATAAAAGAATTCCAGCAAATCATAAATAGGAACTATGATAATATTGTAAAAAAAAGACCCAATCATGCATAAAATGATACTGTTTTGGGCTCGCTTTAGCAATAACAAAAACCTTTACATTCACGGAAATCAGTTTTTGACACAGATAAACACCAGATGTACACAGATAGGACACAGATAAGGTTCCTTTTTTATGATTTTGGTACGATTTTGTAAATAATTTCGTATCACGCAAGGTCTAAATCACCGTTTATCTGTGTTCATCTGTGTCGAAATTTAAAAACTGATTTCCGTGCCATGCCTTTACATTGACTTAACTTCCCGATTGAGTTACAGTTAGAGTACGCTTGTTTTTTAGGTAATACAATGGGTCATTTTTTATATACACTGATTATTTATCCGCTTGTGCAGGTCATTGAATTTGCTTTTTTGCTCTTTGACGATGTTTTTAAGATTGAAGGCATTTCTGTTATAGGCGTAAGTTTCGCGGTCTCAATACTCTGTCTTCCGCTCTATATCGTGGCAGAACGCTGGCAGCAGATTCAGCGCGACACTGAAAAACGCCTTGAGCCTGGCATGAAGCGTATCAAGGAAACATTTAAGGGCGATGAGCAGTACATGATTCTTTCCGCATTCTACAAGGAAAATCATTACCATCCTATGATGGCGCTCCGCTCTTCCTTTGGTCTTTTGATTCAGATTCCCTTTTTTATTGCGGCATATAATTTCCTTTCAACCCTTCCCATTTTGCAGGGAGAATCTTTCCTCTTTATCCGTGATTTGGGAAAGCCTGACGCCATTTTTACCATCGGCTCCTTCCCCATAAACATCCTTCCTATCGCAATGACGCTCATAAACATTGTCGCGGGTGCAATCTACACAAAAGGCTTTAAGGCAAAGGATAAAATTCAGATTTACGGCATGGCCCTCCTCTTTCTTGTCATACTCTACAATTCGCCGTCAGGGCTTGTCCTCTACTGGACGATGAACAATGTCTTCAGTCTGGTAAAGAATATTTTCTACAAAATCAAGAATCCCCTCAAAGTGCTGTACATCATCATGGCTGCGTTCATTCTTTTCCTTGATTTTTATGTGCTGGTGATTCATGAAGGACTGATGCACAAACGAATTCTGCTTGCAACCGTGGCTTCGGTATTCCTGCTCGTGCCGTTTGCAGTCAGGGCGGTCAACCATCTCTTAAACACCCTGCTAAAGCCGGTTGTCGCGGATAAAAAATTGCGGTTCAGTTTGTTTATCACATCCGCGCTCGCGCTCTGTCTTCTGACGGGCTTTGTTATTCCTTCATACATCATCAAGTCTTCAGTGGTAGAATTCGCGGACATTGACGGCTACGGCTCTCCCCTTGTCTTCCTGTACACGGCGACCTTGCAGATGCTGGGGCTTCTGGTATTCTGGCCGGCCTGTGTCTATTTCCTTTTCCATGGGCGTGTTCAGACACTGATTGCAAGCACGCTTACCCTGCTCCTTTTTTCTGGCATGGTCAATGC
>JAFSJX010000022.1 GCA_017449285.1 Treponema sp. | reverse complement strand
GAATACGTTGTCATTTACGTAGCCGTTTGACCACACATCGTAAAAGAGGAAGTCTTCTACGCCGGCAAAGAGATAGCGTTTTTTTATCAGGGGGAAGATGTCATGCCAGTGGCGGTCAAGCAGATACTGGTCAGGCTTTTCATCGCGGTAGGCTCTCATGTATTCCATGCCATATTTTTCTTCAAAGCCTTCAATCTGTCCGTGACCAAACATGGGTAAGCCCGGCATGGTGACCATGAGCGTACAGACACCAAAGTATTTGTCGCCCTTGCCGAACTGAGCCACCGCCGTCTCCTCGTCAGGGTTGTTCATAAAGTTGACGTAGCGTTTGAGGATTTGCGGGTCAAAGGTAATCGTGTTCTGCACGGTCTGGCGGTACTTGGTGTTTTCCTCTTTTTTGAGCATGTTCATAAAGGCACTGTTGTAGACGCGGTGCATACCCAATGTGCGGGTAAAGTAGCCTTCCATCATCCAGAATGCTTCTGCCAAAAGCAGGGTGTCGGGAACTTCCTGTGCCACACGGTCAACAACGTCGCGCCAGAATTCCGTGGGGATTGCCTTTTCAAATTCATCGGGGGTAAGGGCGTATTCGCCACGGGTGGAAATGTCACCGCCACGTCCGGGCTCAGGATACCACAGGCGGCGGATATGTTTTTTTGCCAGAACCATTGCCGCGTCAAAGCGGATAATCGGGAAGTTGCGGGCAACATGCAGAATTTCCTGCATGACTTCCTCGCGGGCGGTCGGGTTCAGAAAGTCAA
This sequence comes from Treponema sp., assembly GCA_017449285.1. GTDB lineage: Bacteria > Spirochaetota > Spirochaetia > Treponematales > Treponemataceae > Treponema_D. Next base: position 120,889 of record JAFSJX010000022.1, on the reverse strand, counting down.
TCTGTGCCGTGTCGTTCCATGGCATACCCGTTCCGTCGTTTCCGTGGTAGATGTAGCGGGTGTCTCCTGTCGCATTGTCTACGCGCTTGAATACAACGGCACAGTCTGATTTGGAATAATAGTGGTCTTCAAGGAAGACGGAGATACGACCGTCGTTGCTCAGGTTGGGACCATTGAATGTGTATTGCGGATAGGGATTGTCGCGCCGCTGAACAAATACATCGGGCTTTTCGATAACCCATTTTGCATCCATGCCCGTGTGGTTGGGAACCATGTCACTTGCAAGGCGAATGCCACGCTGCCACAGACGGGTGCGCAGATTAGCCAGTGCATCCCAGCCGCCTAGATTGTCGGCAATTTCATAATCAAAGAGGGAGTAGGCACTTGCCGCGGCTTCGGGGTTGCCGCAAATCTGCTTGATTCTCTTGCTTGCGTCACTTCGCTGCCACAGACCGATGAGCCAAAGCCCGGTAAATCCCTGGTCGCGCAGCATGTCCAGTTCCTCATCGGGAATCTGGTCAAGGTGGGAAATGTCGCGGTTGTATTTTTTTGAAAGTTGATAGAGCCAGACGAGTACGGTCTTTGCCATGAGGACGACTTTGGGCATCCATTCCTTGTCGGGACTGAAACGCTCGTATTCTTTTTGCAGGTAGTCGTAATTTGCCACGGGAATGTCTGCGTCGCCTCCGTTAGTCGGATGCCACATGGGCTTTCCTTCTTCCCGCAGAATGTCCAATCCCATCAGAAGACGGCGGAGCCAGTCACCCAGCAAATCCGCCCAGTGTTTCTGCACGTATTCCAACTGTTTGTAGATGTCGTTGGGGGCATAGTTAATGGGTTCGCGCAAGAAATTTATCAAATCGTTGTTAAAACTTCCCCAGTAGGGCAATTTTCTGAAGAATGCGCCGGTATGCTTCCATGTCTTTTCGTAGAGCGGATTTTGCTTCAAATTCTTGTCGTTGAACAGCACGAAGAATGACTTGAATGCGGGGTCTTCGTTCGCAAGGTGCAGGAGCATCATTTCCTCAAAGGTTGCCTCGCGGTTTGTGCGCTCACGGTTTGCGCCGATGTCGAATGCAGTCTGCTTTAAATAGTCTTCCGCGCTGATTTTTCCCTGATAGACTTCAGTCGGCGGGAATTCTGCGGTGAATTCAAGAAGCAGTTTGTCAATGTTTTCCGCGCCGTATGCCTCGTCCAAGTCTGCCATCAGTTCGGTCATCGCGTTGGGATACTTGGTCTTGCGGTACATCATGGCGGCAAAATGGAAGATTTCGTCCAGCAAGCCCATTGCGTTGAGCGTGCCTGCGGAAATGCGCTTGTTTTCCGGCTCACCGATTTTTTCCAGATAGGCGTTCAGTTTGACGGCAAATGCGCGGACAGCCTTTAAATCCGCCAGAATCACATTGCCTGTGGACGCATAGAGTGGAAGCGGAAATTTGCACGCATCGCGCACCGTTTTTGAAATATGAAATTCATTGTAAGAAATGTTCATGTATTCTCCTTCAACTAACCGTGTTATCTCTTATCATGGATTTCAGCAATTTCTTTGATTTTTGCGGTTGTTTTTTCGTCTTTTAAGAGCGTTTCAATCGTTACGGGCATACGGTACGTCCAGTTAAATTCAGAGACTGACCCCGGAATGTTGACCCGCTCATCAGATTCGTTTTCCTGCCAGTATTTTTTCTCCAGATAGAGCCAGTCTTGCAGGGGATTGATGAACCATGCGCCCGCCGTCTGCGCCGATTTTTCCAGTACGAATTTTGCCGCTTTGGGAGAAAAATCTTCGTCCGCAAGCAAGGGCTTTTCTTTTGTAAGGGCATCGTTTTTCTTTGTTTTTTTCTGTGGTGAAAACGCCGTCTCAAATGCGCGGACAGATTCTTTATCTTCACTCCACCATTGTCGGATTGTCGTGCTATCGTGGACGCTCGTCGTGGTCACATCAAGAGGACAATATTCATCGAACGAAATGTACGGATGACCTTCGCTTGCCCAATCTCGTGTCCATCGCACTACGTTCAGGTGAAGAATACCATATTTTTCCATGACGGGAGAAATACATTTCAGAGTCACGCCCAAATCTTCGCCACAGGGAATCATTTTTGTACAGGGGATAATCGCATCGAAAATCTGTTCTGCATGAGCCTGCCACAGTTCTTCGTTCTCTTGGTCAACTCTTGCAAAAATCTCAAGAAGCCGTCTTTTTTCATCATCATTCAGACTTTGCCATGCTTTTGTACCCTGATACAACCAACTGGGAACGTATTTGTCGGGAGAAAGTTCAATCAGCGTGCGATTTTTAAGCCGACGGCAGAAAAAGTCCTTGATTTGGTTTGATTTTCCTTCGCTTCCGAACGAATGCAAATCAACGGCATACACATCTTGCGCTGTCTTCATGTCTTTCTTGAAATTCCACAGTTCTTCGTTTCCGATTTGCGTACAGAATTTGCGGAAAATGGCACGGGCTTCCTCTCTGCTCTGCACAAAGGGGTCAAGACGTTCGGTGTTCAGATGGGGCTCGCACAGCCAGTTGATTCTGCCCGCATCAAATCCAGCCTCTTCCAAATCTTTTCGGCTGAGCGTAGCGTATGGTTCTGTGTGCCCCAGTTCCGCCGTGTTCTCGCCTTCGGGAACAGCCCAAATACGGAAAAAGCCAAGGATATGGTCAAGTCGGTATGCGTCATAGAATTGAGAGGCAGTTTTGAGGCGCAGTTTCCACCACGAAAATCCATCTGCGATATGTTTTTTCCAATTATACGTGGGGAATCCCCAGTTTTGTCCTGTGGGATTTGAGCCGTCTGGAGGAGAACCTGCACGCAGTTCTTGGTTGAACAACTCAGGTCTGCTCCATGCATCGCAGGAGTCATCGTTCATCAGAATGGGCAGGTCGCCTTTGAGGATAATGCCAGCCTTTTGGACAGCCGCTGCCGCTTCGCTAAACTGTTGGAACGCAATAAATTGTTCCCATGCGAAGAAATAGAGGTCATCATGCAAATTCTTGTCTTTCCAGCGTTGGTCAATTTCTTTCTGCGTAATCTTGCGGTCTTTTTCGCCCCAGTTTTTCCATGTGGACTGAATATAGGTGCTTTTCAGATTCTTGTACACGCAGTAGGCGGGAAGCCATTCTTGTTTTTTGACCCACGACTTGAATTCCTCGTTTTCGTTCAGAGAATCAGAGACATAATGATATATCGAGTCCAAAAGGTAATGCTTTTGAATGTTGACCGATTCGTAGTCAAACCGCGTCGCATTTTTGTGCTGGGAGAGGAAGCCGTTGTAATACGTGGCAAAATTTTTGTTCCGCTCATACAGGCTCTTAAACGCAGGAATCTGAGGAATCGAAATGTACAGGGGATGCAGGGCAAACGCGCTCAGGCTGCTGTAGGGCGAACTTTGCGTACCCGTATCAAGCACAGGCAGCAGTTGAATGATGCCCAGCCCCGCTTTTTTTGCCCATTGAGCAAGCGGAATGAGAGAACAGAATTCCCCGATGACCGGAGAATCAGCCGTGCGCAACGCTCCCAACGGAACGGCGATGCCAGTAAGTCGATTCAGTTTTCGCTTTATCATCTTTTCGCCTCTCATCAGAAGACCATTATACCACAGAAAACTGAATCGTGGGAAAATATTTTGTGGAAAGTGAGATTATTTTTGTGGGGGAGGGGGATTGTTTCATAATTTCGCAGATAATTCAGTTGGTTTCAGTGATTTGCGGTATTGCATTGGTTTTCCTCTAAATTCAATTGACCAGATTTGCTCAGAACCGATAGAATAAGAATGTATTTCCGTTATAAAAATCACAGTAATGGTGACCGATGAGTATGACGAAACAAATTCCCGAACCGACCCGCAGACGACTGGTGCTTCTGGCACAACTGCTTTCGCAGCAGACGGCGGAAAAAATAACCTCAGTTGCAATAGAAGGACTTACCGGCTGGAGCCAGTCGCTGATACGCCGCGACATTTCTCTTTTGGACTGCACGGGCGTTTCAAATGGCTACAAAGTGGCGGACTTGCGCAATGCTATCTGCAAGGCACTGAACATTAGGGTGGCAGATGAACAGAAACACTGCTGCATAGTGGGCTTGGGAAGACTGGGTGCTGCTCTTTTGGAAAACACCTTCTTTGAGAACTCCCCCTTTAAAATTGTGGCAGGCTTTGATGCGAGCGTAAACCGTACTGAAGTGCTCCGCTCCACCTTTCCCCTCTATCCATCGCGCGAACTGGAAACAGTCATCGCCCGTGAACATATTGAGTATGCAATTCTTGCCGTTCCCGATGCAAACGCTCAGGAAACAGCGGCGCGGCTTGCACGGTGCGGCATAAAAGGTATTGTGAACTACACAGGAACCGTGCTGTCCGTAGACGATGCCCTATCCGTGGAGAACGCCGCGCCAGTCACTATGCTGACAAGCCTGTTGGCGAGGGGATAAATTCTGCATTTTTTTTCTAAAACAGGTTGAAGCGCATGGAGCGGTTCTTCTTTATCTCTGAGCGAATGCGTTTGAGTTTGAGCTTGCGTTCCTTACTGGCTTGGGTGGGCTTGGTTTTCCTGCGCTTTTTTGGGATTTTGAGCGCGGTGGTGATTCTGTTTTCGATGCGGGAGAGGGCGATTTTTCGGTTTACTTCCTGAAAACGCTCGTCGTCCACATCAAGAAAAAGACAGCCTTCGCTGTTGATGATGGAGGCGAGTTTTGTCCGAAGCCGCGCTATTTCGTCTTCCGACAGGCCTGCAAGGTCGGAAAGAGGCAGGACGAGGTGGACTTTTGTGTTCACTTTGTTTACGTTCTGTCCGCCGTGCCCGCCACTGCGCGCAAAAGAAAACTGGGATTTTTCCTGAATTGACTTACGGAGTTCCAAAAGATTCATTTGATAGGCCCTCCCCCTAATCCCGCAGACATGCTATCGGAATGACAAATACGCCGTCATCGCGACGGTAGCCGTATTCAGTGCCAGTCAGGACGATTTTTAGGTCGGGCAGACGCAGGGGAACTTGGTTTTCATTTTCATTGTGTTTTTGAATGAGCGATTCAATCTCGTTCAAGTGGGCTGCACCTCTGTCGATTTCGTTAGCCCCCAGTTTTATTTCAATGAGAGCATAGCGTCCATCGTCAAGATGCAGGACGGCATCTGCCTCCAGTCCGTAGCGGTCATGGTAATAGGAAACTTTACCACCGCGCTTTGAGGAATAGATTTTTAAATCACGAATGCAGAGTGATTCAAACAGAAATCCTAATGTCTTAAAATCAGTGTTAAAATAATCAGGACGCAGACCCATTGCGGCGACCGCTACCGACGGGTCTACAAGGTTTTTCTTTTTTGTCGCCCGAATTGCCGTCTTTGACCGGATGGCTGGACACCATGCCTCCACATCATCAATGATGAACAGTTTTTCCAAAGCCGCCGTATAATCAAAAAAAGTATTCTCAGACAATGCCGTCGTTGCCTGTACGTCTTTGTAGATGGTTTTTGCATCGGAAAGCGTACAGATGTTTCGTGCATACGAGCGCAGAATGGTTTCCGTCCATGCAGGATTTCGCTTTATGCCGTCAATATGTGAAATGTCCGTGCGGTATGTCTGCGCAAACAAATCCTTTGCAATTTTCAGTTTTGCGTCTGATGAATGAATATGCACCGTGCTTGGCCATCCACCACGACAAATGGCAAAAATGATATCGTCTATATTCAAGTTTGACTTGCAGCTGTCAAATGATTCGGGCGCGTTAAAGAGACTCGTTAAAGAAACGGTTCCGTTTGATTCTTGGCTTTCAAACAGACTCATGGGGTACATCTGCATGGTAGAGATTCTGAGTGTTCCTGTATGGGCGCTTTCTACAGTCTGCGATGTGGAGCCAGTGAGTATGTACAGGCCTGTTTCCTGCCTGTCATCAACGGATTTTCTGATTGCACCCCAGATTTTGGGAGCGTCCTGCCATTCGTCAAACAGGCGCGGATTTTTACCGACAAGAAGCCGGGAGGGCTGGGTGTTTGCAACGCTCAGGTATTCTTCGCGGTTGTCTTCGTCTTGAAATTCAATAATGCTTGCCGCGCACTGTCGTGCCGTACTTGTTTTTCCACATCCTTTTGGACCGACAATCAGAATCGCACCAAACGCTTCCAGATTGCTTTTCAGTATATCATCGGCAATACGATTCAAATATGCCATTCTGCGCCTCTCATTACAACTATAGGTCGGTTTTCTTTTTCGGTCAAGTGATTTGTGGTATTTTGTTGCGGTGATTTGTGGTATTTTGTTGCGGTGATTTGTGGTATTTTGTTGCGGTGATTTGCGGTATTTTGTTGCGGTGATTTGCGGTATTTTGTTGCGGTGATTTGCGGTATTTTGTTGCGGTGATTTGCGGTCGATGTTACTGATTAAACAGCCTGTCTGTTATCGTTATTTTTTTCACAATAAATTGTGTTTTTGGTTGAATTTGGCTGAACTTCGGGCGGTTTGCAGTAAATTCTCTAGAAATTTGATTGACCCTTCTTCCTCAAAGGCACTAGAATGTCTCTACACTTCTGTTACAAATTTCACAGTAATAGAAGGGGCGTTACGGGGACTCCCGTAGAGAGGGTAGCGGACAAGCAACGAAGCGGAGAAAATCGGCACTGCTTGCAGGGGCGGTTTGTGGAGCGGCTTGCTTGGGAGCGCAGGGGGAGACTTCCCCCCTCCCAGATGAAGAAAATTAAACGACATGAGGAGAAATGAACATGAGTCGTGTGTACAATTTTAGCGCGGGTCCGAGTTGCCTGCCGGAAGAGGTTTTGAACGAGTGTGCGGCTGAGATGCTGGATTACAAGGGAACGGGTCAGTCCGTGATGGAAATGAGCCACCGTTCAAAGGCTTATGAGCCGATTATTGAGGATGCTGAGGCGATGGTGCGCAAACTGATGAAGGTGCCTGAAAACTATAAGGTTCTCTTTGTGCAGGGCGGCGGTTCTACGCAGTTTGCCATGGTTGCGGAAAATCTGGGCATCAAGCACAAGAAGGCTGCCTATATCGAGACTGGCGTATGGGCAAAGAAGGCTGCCGCTGAGGCAAAAAAACTGGGCATTGCGGTGGACGTGATTGCTTCTTCAAAGGACAAGAATTATTCCTATATTCCCCGCGTGGAAAAAATCATGGGCGACTACGACTATGCCTACATCTGCTACAACAACACGATTATGGGCACTCACTACGAGTACATTCCCGACACGGGCGATATTCCGCTGGTGGCCGATATTTCTTCCTGCGTATTGAGCGAGCCGCTGGATGTGTCAAAGTTCGGGCTTTTGTTTGCGGGCGCACAGAAAAACCTTGCTCCTGCGGGCGTTACCCTAGTAATCGTGCGCGAAGACTTGATTCCCGAGCCGGAAAACTGTTTGCCGGGAACTCCGACCATGCTTGCCTACAAGACGCACAGCGAAAACGGTTCCATGTACAATACTCCGCCCTGCTATACGATTTACGTTCTGGGAAAGGTGCTGCACTGGATTGAAAAGAACGGCGGTGCGGAGGGTATGCTCAAGCGCAACAAGGAAAAGGCGGACTACCTCTACGACTTCCTTGACAAGTCTGACTTCTACCATGCGACGACTGAGAAGGGAAGCCGCTCACTGATGAACGTGCCTTTCCTGACCAAGTATTCAACTGCCGAAACTGCTGCGGCTGGAAAGAAAGATGAGGCTGACCGCACGGATGCAGAGAAAGCCGCCCTTGCAAAGGAAAAGGAAATCAACGACAAGTTCGTAAAGGAAGCGGCTGCGGCAGGACTGGTGAATCTGAAAGGTCATCGTCTGGTTGGCGGTATGCGCGCAAGCATCTACAACGCAATGACGCTGGACGGCGTAAAAGCACTGGTTGATTTTATGAAAAAATTTGCAGAGGAGAATAAATAGTCGCAATTGACAAAATAGACTACCAGCGGGAACCTGCCGTTTAACGCGCGTTCTGCGTCAGAACCCCGCTTCCCGTCTATTTTGTACAAAAATAATTTATTTTCTGTTGCAACTGTTTCAAAGATTGCAACCAATGCTTTTATGCAATTTGAAGAGGAGAAATAAGAATATGTACAAGATTCAGACACTTAACAAAATCAGCGCGATTGGACTGGATAACTTTCCGCGCGACAATTATGAAGTTGCTTCAAGCATCCTTGACCCAGACGCAATTTTGGTTCGCTCGCAGGAAATGCATGGAATGAGCCTGTCACAGACCGTCAAGGCGATTGCCCGCGCGGGTGCTGGCGTAAACAACATCCCGATTCCTGAGATGACGGCAAAAGGCATTGCGGTTTTTAATACGCCGGGTGCAAACGCAAACGCCGTTAAGGAACTGGTCATTCTGGCTCTTCTGCTTTCAAGCCGTCCTGTTATTGCCGCAAACAAATGGGCTGCAGGACTTGCCGGCAAGGGTGACGAGATTCCCGCACTGGCAGAAAAAGGAAAGTCACAGTTTGTCGGCCCGGAAGTAAAGGGAAAGACACTGGGCGTTATCGGTCTGGGTGCAATCGGCGCAATGGTTGCGAACACAGCGATTGAACTGGGCATGAACGTTATTGGCTACGACCCCTTCCTTTCCGTGAAGGCAGCCCTTTCTCTTGACCACAATGTAAAGGTCATGGAAACGCTAGACAGCGTGTATGCAAAATCTGACTACATCACCGTGCATGTTCCCCAGACGGACGACACCAAGGGCATGATTAACGCATCTTCAATCAAAACGATGAAGGACGGCGTTCGCATCATCAACCTGGCTCGTGGCGGATTGGTAAACAATGCTGACGTTCTGGCAGCCATTGAAAGCGGAAAAGTTGCGACGCTCATTACTGACTTTGCCGACGAAGACCTGCTCAAAAACGAAAAAGTCGTCTGCTTCCCGCATCTTGGCGCGTCAACTCCCGAAGCGGAAGACAACTGCGCGGTCATGGCGGTAAAAGAATTGCGAGACTTTTTGGAACGCGGCATCGTGGTCAATTCGGTGAATTTCCCCAAATGCGTCACGGACAATCCGATTCCCGCAAAAGGAACGCGCCTGTGCGTCAGCCACAAGAATATGCCCGGTCTGATTGCAAACCTGACGACGATTTTGGGAGACGCAAAATTGAACATTGCCGGAATGGTTGATCAGAATCGTGGTGACTTTGCTTATGCTCTGATTGACGTGGACGGCAGTATTGCTGAGGAAACGCTTCGCAAACTGGCAAATGTGGAGAATGTGATTAACGTGCGTCCGATTTTTGGGTAAAATTCGTCACTTTTTTCGATTTTTTTTTCACATTTTTTGTATATTTTTCCTTTTTGATGCCTATATATATGGTATGAAAAAGGAATTTTTTTTTATTGAGGGCGAGGATTTTCCTGCGCAGAGTGCGGACGCTGATGACGTGGAGATGGATGAGGTCACCAAGGCGGCGCATGATGCGTTTGGCGTGCGGTATCTGTTCGCGTGGCAGAAACTGGTGATTGCAAATATTTTGGACAGTGCCGCCGCCGTTTCCCGTGGTGAGCAGGCTGATTCCGATGAAGGCGACCTTGTGTGCAGGGGCAGACAGATTGTGCTTCTTCCTACTGGCTCAGGAAAATCGCTGTGCTTTTTGACTCCTGCATTGCTTTTGGACGGGCCGACGCTCGTTTTGTATCCACTGCTTGCGCTGATGGCAGACCAAATGCGCCGCATGAACGAGGGAAAGGTGGGTGCGGTCATGTTTCGTGGCGGACAAACGGCAGAGGAGCGTGAGGAAAATTTTGCACGGATTAAAAACGGTTCTGCCCGCGTCATCCTTGCTAATCCCGAAGTCTTGCAGAATGATGGCTTAATTCATCGGTTGGCGGAGTGTCATATCGCTCATATTGCCATTGATGAAGCGCATTGCGTGAGCGAGTGGGGCGATAGTTTCAGACCATCGTATCTGACGCTAGGTGACATCATCAAGAAATTGGGCGTTCTGGTGGTGACGGCATTTACGGCAACGGCAAGTCCGCCCGTCCTCCAGCGGGTCTGCGAAGTGCTGTTTGACGGGAACGCACATTTGATTCAGAGCGAAAGTGACCGCCCGAACATTCACTACGAAGTGCGCTACGCCTATGCAAAGCAAAAAGAAATCCTGCGTCTTGCACTTGAGTTGGAAAAGCCCATGATTATTTTTTGCGGAACGCGACCGCGCACGGAAGATACGGCACGACTTTTGACGGCATATTTTGGTCACGGGAAGGCGAAATTTTACCACGCAGGAATGACCAAAGAAGAGAAAAAATCCGTGGAAGAATGGTTTTTTACAAGCGACAACGGGATTCTTGCGGCGACGTGCGCGTATGGAATGGGAATGGATAAGCCGAATATCCGCACTGTGCTTCATTTGGACAGTCCCGCGCACCTTGAAAATTTTGTGCAAGAGGCTGGCAGGGCGGGTCGTGACGGAAAGCCCGTAAAATCGGTTTTGGTGTGGAATCATTGGGATGACGTGCGCTACAGGCAGGCGGAAGTTGGTAGCCGCGAAAAACTGATGGGCGGTTATGCGCGGTCAAAATCATGCAGACGGCAGTTTATTTTGGATAGTTTTGCAGCGGAAACGGCGGTGTGCAGTGGTTGCGATATTTGTGATTCCGCACGCACGGGAAAACGTCTTTCCGACAAAGCCGATGACGCTGAATTCGTGTTCAATTTTATTCGGCATCATCGTAGAATGTATGCGCGGGAAGAAGCCGTCAGTCTGCTGGAAACGCATTTGAATGAGCGCGACCGGGAGATTTTTAAAATCAATGTGTGGGAATCAAAGGACATCAACAGCATTCTTTCCCAGTTGATTTCAGGTCAGCGCATACGGGTTCTGGGTGGCGTGTGGGAACAGCATTTGGACATCGTGCAGGAAAAAGGAAATCCCGTTCTTGCGCTTATGCCCCGCTTTTTGCTTCGTTCGCTTCATTTGGGGCGGCGGCGTTTTCGGCGGGCGGCGCGGGTGGTGACGCAACTGATTTCTTAGCCTTTACAGGGCGAGGCTTTTTTCGGTAACGCGCCACAAACCACACGAAATCGACATACAGAAACACGACGATTGCGCAGATGATGATGATTTTATTTGTCAGCACGCCTTTCAGGACGGGCAATAATTGTGCGATACTCATATTTTTTTATCGGCACATACTCTTGACTTGCTTAATCGTGCCCGCTAGAATTTGCAGACAGGTAGAAGTATGGTAGGAATCGTTGATTACAATGCGGGAAACATCAAGAGCGTGGAGCGGGCATTGGCTTCGCTTGGTGCAGAATATGTGCTTTCAAAAAATCCGCGTGACCTTGAGAACGTAGACAAACTCATTTTTCCTGGTGTGGGCGAAGCCGCTTATGCGATGGCTCAACTGCGAAAAACGGGATTTGATTCATTTCTGAAAGACTGGGCGGCGGCAGAAAAACCGCTTGTGGGCATTTGTCTGGGAAGCCAAATTATTTTTGAGCATTCGGAAGAAGGTGATGTGGAATGTCTTGGCATTCTGAAAGGTGAAATCCGCCATTTTGCGAGTGTGTGGAATGATGCGGCTGGAAATTTCGATACACTCGACCACCAATCCTCCCTCAAAGTGCCGCACATGGGCTGGAATGATTTGACCTACACGAACGGCGGTTCTCCTTTGTTTGACGGCGTTCCCGAACACAGCGATTTTTACTTCGTCCATTCCTATCTGATTCAGCCAACGGATGCGGCTATCATCAAGGCGACCGCTGATTACGGCTGTAAAGTGCCCGCCTGCGTTTCTTGCGGCAGCGTAACGGCGTTCCAGTTCCACCCAGAAAAATCGGGTAAAGTCGGCTTGAAGATATTGGAGAATTTTGTGAAATAAAGATTCCTCACAGAGTTTAGGAGACCACAGAGGGATTTCTTTGCAAAGAAAGTTTTTTCCTTTCGTTATGCTCTTTGTGAACTCTGCGTCCTCTGTGAGAAATGTAAGGATATACTATGTTGAAAAAACGAATTATTGTTTGTCTGGATGTGAAAGACGGACGCACGACGAAGGGCGTGAAGTTTCAGAATAATATTGACATCGGCGACCCAGTGGACATGGCGGCGGAATATTACCGTCAGGGCGTGGACGAGCTGGTGTTTTATGACATTATGGCGAGCGCGCGCGGACGAGGTCCAATCCTTGACTTGATTTCCCGCGTGGCAAGCAAAGTGTTCATTCCGTTCTGCGTGGGCGGCGGCATCGGCTCAATTGAGGACATCCGCTCAACGATTTTGGCGGGCGCGGAAAAAATCAGCTTGAATTCACAGGCGGTAAAAAATCCGCACTTGATTAGCGAAGGCGCGCGCGTCTTTGGAAATCAATGCATTGTTCTGGGCATGGATGCCGCAAAGGACGAAACCGCACCCAGTGGGTATCGCGTGTACATCAACGGCGGGCGGGTAAAGACCGAACTGGACGCAAAAGAATGGGCAATCAGAGCCGTGGAGTTGGGCGCGGGCGAAATCGTTTTGAATTCGATTGATGCGGACGGCGTGCGGCAGGGCTACGAACTGACGCTTACAAAAATGATTGCGGAAGCCGTTCCCGTTCCTGTGATTGCGTCAGGCGGTGGTGGCACGCCGCAGCATTTGGCGGACGTTCTGACTGCTGGAAAGGCTGATGCCGCGCTGATTGCGAGCATGGTTCACAGCATGGGCTACACGGTGGACGGAATTAAACGAGATTTGTGCGCAGCGGGTGTTCCCGTGCGGCGTTGAGAGCATTCTCTTGATGTATAAACGTTTATAATGCGATTGTCCTGCAATTACTGCAATTATTTATAGAAAATTCTTGACAAATTGAAGAGGGGGGGGGTAAAATTCCTTGTTGGAGGAATTTATGAAAAAGCTTTTTCTTGTCTTGTGTGCTGTCTTTGCGACGGTCGTGCTTTTTGGTTGTTCAAATGATGATGACGGTTCTGATACGCCTGAACAAAAATCTGTGGTAGAATTGATTGCTTCTGCAAAAGATGGCGACACTGTTTTGATGACAAAAGGTACGCTTTCTGATAATGAGAGTATTCTTATTGACAAGAGGATAACCCTTTCTGGTGGCGAAACTCAGTTTGATGCGAAAGGCGCGACGATTACCATAACGAAGGCTGGTGTTACGGTCAAAAATATCAAAAACATCAAGGAACTTATCGTAGAGGAGTCTGTTGGCGACGGCGATGTTTGGATTGACACCTGCGAAATTCAGACGGCGACAATAAAGGGCGGCGGAGCAGATTCCGTGCATTTTGTCAACACGAAAGTTGCGGTGATGAATGCGGCAAAGAAAAACGTGCGCCTTGTCCTTGAAAAAGTGAGCCGCATCTTCTCAATGAATATCAAGGAAACCTGTCATATTGATGTTCCTGCCGTGCAGTCTTTTGTGGATAACGTGATTGTCGATAAATCCGTAGACGAGGTTACACTTTCTGGAAAGCCTTCGATTACCACGCTGGTCACCAATTCAGACGCGACTGCGACCGCGGAAGAAAAGACAAAAATCGTCATCGCCTCAAACGATGTGGAAATTACCAAGGCGGCGAACAAATCGGTAAGCACGGAGGGCGGAACGGAAACCGTAAAGGTGGAAGAAATCGTGCAGGAAACGACCTCCGCCGAAATTGTCGCAGTGACCTATGAAACGCTGACCGAAGAAGATGTTAAGCAGACGGAAAAAGCCGCCGAAGACGCGGAATCGGGAAAAATATCTGTTGACGACGTTATCAAAGACCCCGACGTAAACATTGATAACTCTGGCTCAATGACGCTTCGCGCATCTTCTTATGGCATTCAGATAAGTGTGGCTGTTCCCGAAAAGACCTATGGAGTGAATTTTTATCGTGCGGAATATGACGAGGCGCAGTACAAGAAAGACCCTGCCAAGATGAACTGGTATCTTGTTGGCAGCTATCAGAAAAAGTCTCAGAGTATGCTGACGGGAACAGTGTCGTATACCGACTACTATGTTGAGGCGGGAAAGGCATACAGTTATTATGCAAAATACAAGACTGGTCTGAATGATAATCCTGCGGGAATTTCCGAAACGGACACGATTACGGCAACGGCGGGGCGCGGGCTTTTAAAACTTGCCAATGATGTTACGCTTAATATTAAGAAAGACACATTTGAGTTTTCGCAGGAAGGTTTTGCTGATGTGACCAATTTGCACTGCGACTTGAAGGACGTAACTTCCGCGATAAGCGTGTACTTGCGCCCTGCTGATACACCTGCCACAACAACGATTATTGAAGGAACAACATGTTCTTATGTTAATCTTACAGATACGCCAACAATTCAGTTTCTGTCAGTAGACCACATCGGCGTTCCGCTTGAAATCGCAGGAGTAAAATGTTCCTATAAATATGTAAAAGGCAATGAGCAGTGGACTTGGCATTTTGTTCCCACAAAAGCGATTGGCGGCACGGGCTTTACGAACGGCACAATTACCTTTACACAGGACGAACTGCCCGTCAAGATAGAAGATGCTCCAACAGGCGTAAAAATAACCTCATATCCCGCAAAACTTGCGGAAAAAGTAGACCGTATTGATATAACGGACTACAGAGATTATGACCGGGAGACCATCAATATCCGTCCGCTTACTGCCGGAGAATTCAACTCCACGGCGGTGTATTCGGTTACCGAGCCGCATGTTACCGCTGGCTCAACCGACAAATTTACTGTTCAGTTTAGAAAATATAACGCGGAAACAGACACGCAGGAAAATTTCTTTGGCTTCACAATGTTCTATACACCAAAAACGGGTACGGGCGCGGTAAAACTGACCGACAGGTACAAGGTGACCTATGACGCGAATTCTCAGACAGGATTTATTACGTCAACTCCCGATACATGGTATGAAAATGGATATGTCTTACCAGAGGCGTATACGCTGACGGTGAACGGACAGCCGATTGACCTTGCGAGGAAGTCGCTCAATCCTTCGGTCGGCTTTATGACCAAGGATTATTCATATAGCGCAAATGCAAGTTTTTCATCATACAAAACAACGGACGGAAAAACAACGTATGTAGCAAATCTGTTCTACCGCTTGAACGCCGCGCTGGGGCTTCCTCTTTCTGCGTATCGTATTTCACCAAATGCAGATTACCGTAATGATGTATATCGTGTTTCTTATTCTCCAGTTGATGACAGGCTCTCTCCAAGTACCGGCATCTCCGAAACCATAACGCTCAAAGACATCTACACGGATAAAACCTACGCGCTTAGTTCCGCCGAGCATGGAGAAACACTTACTTTCAGCGACATAACGGAAAATAAGCGGTATGCGACGGTAACGATTACATCGCAGGGAAAAGGAGCGTCGGTGTCAAGGACGGGCCGTGCGGATTTTGCCACGAACACCATTACCTGCTCTGACAACAGTTCTGGCGATTACTCGTTCACTGGTCGTGGATTTACCATGCCATCGCCAACGACCATTTCTTTTGATGATTTAAATATTGTCGAAAAATCTCCCGCCATAACCATCGACAACGCCGGTTCAATGACGCTCGCTGCTTCTTCTGACGGCATTCAGATAAATGTTGCTGTTCCTGAAAAAACGTCGGGCATAAACTTTTACCGCGCGGAATATGACGAGACACAGTACAAGGCTGACCCGACCAAGATGACATGGTATTATATCGGAAATTACTGTACAAAATCCCAGTGTGCGATACCAGAATCTTCAATATCGTATACCGACTACTATGTTGAGGCAGGAAAAACCTACAGTTACTATGCAGACTATAAGAGCGGCGGTAATTATATGGTGACAGGCTCATCCGAAACCGATACGATTACGGCAACTGGCGGGCGCGGGCTTTTACAACTGCCAAATGCCATCACGGTTAACTGCGTGAAGAGTACATTTGATTTCTCTCAGGAAGGCTATGCCGATGCAACCAATTTCCACGGCTTTAACGATACAACAGCTGAAGAAGTGACTTTTGGTGTGAGCGTGTATTTACGACCTGCTGGTCAAAATGAAACGGCTACGGCTCTTGACTCGGCAAAACTTTCTTCCATTACCTCCCTTACATCAGTTCCGAACCTTCAGTTCAAATCGGTAGACCATATTGGCATTCCGCTGGAACTTGTAAGTGCAAAAGCGACCTATCATGTAAGAAAAGGTGATGCGCAATGGACTTGGGATACGCTTCCTGCAAAAGCAATTGGCGGCACGGGATTTACGAACGGAACGATTACCTTTACACAGGACGAACTGCCATTTAAAGTGTCGGACGCAGAGACTGGTATTTCCATTATGGCAGATACTTCAAAAGTTGCGAACAAAGGTCGTCTCCGTTTTTCTGTTACCAAAACGCATGACAAAGACTGGCTGTATATCCGTCCTGCAAGCGGAAACATTCTTCCCGATGCGGTCTATACGCTCACTGATTCTGCAGTAACGCCGAATACGCTCAACAGGGTTTGTATTGAATTCCAGGAATATAGCGAAACGACAAGTTCATATACGACTGTCAAACAGTTTGGTGTATTGTATACGTCAAAAACGGGAACGGGCGCGCCTGTTTGGTCTGAAAACTTAAAAGCCACCTATGATGAATACTCGCAGACAGCCTACATCACGTCAGACCCAAGCACATGGTTTGAGCCGGGCTTTACGCTTCCCGAAGCAATTACGCTCACTGTTGATGGAACAGATTATGCTCTTTCAAGAACTGGTATTACTCCTGCTGTCAGATTAAAAGATACTGCGTATACGTTCAATAGCAATCTGTCGTTCAGCAATAACAAGGTGAATGGTATAGTAACGTATGTGGGAAATGCATTCTACCGTCTTAACAGCGCGTTGGGAAAGACACTGTATCCGTATAGCAACAATTCAAACTTTACATATAGAGACAGTACTTATCGCGTAGATTATTATCCTTCTGATGACCGCTTTGCGCCTATCGCTGGATTTCCTGCGACCATAACACCCAAAGACATCTACACAGGCAGAACCTACGCGCTTACTCCCGCCGAGCATGGAGAAACGCTTACCTTTAGCGATGTAACGGCGCAGAATGCGACCGTAACGATTGCATCACAGGAAAAGCAATACTACCTTGCGGGTGACGGAACGCTGGCAGAAAAAGATGTGACGGTAACAAGGACGGGAACTGCAGATTTTGCCAAGAACAACATTAAATGTTACGATCAAACTTCTGATTATTCCTACCGTTTTTGGGGTCTTGGATTTACCATGCCGTCGCCAACGACAATCTCCTTTGCTGCTTTGAATGAGGATACTTATCAGACCACGATTGCGGAACTTTCGGCACCTTCAACGGAAATTGAGGCTGGCGGCACGACATGGGTTTATCTGTCATCTGCGGACACCAGTACTACTACCTATCTGTGGTCAATAGAAGGCGATACCGATGCGGCAGACCTTATTCCCGACGCTTCAGAGACCTATGCCACTATTATCGGCAAGAACACCACTTCCGAGGCAAAAACGGTCACCGTAAAAGTGATTGCGTTTACCGCAAACGCAAAAACAGAAGACTCGATAGTGATTACGATTGCCGCAAAAGAATCAAGTGGCGGTAGTTCTACGCTTCCGTTCACCGCTCTTTCGGGCGTAACGATTCCAGAAGGTGCGACGGTTCTCTACAAAGCGACCGATGCGGCAAATTCTGTCTTACAAAATGGTCAAAAACAGACGTGGTGGAATAACGATGGTGCTTTGACATTCTCAATTGACAGCGTCAAGTTTGATGATAGCGCGAATCTGATTAAAGTTGTTACCGAAGCAGGCTCTTGCGGAGCATTCGGGGAACTGACGCAGGAAATAAGCGCGGGGCAGAAACTTGTTGTTTCTGTCTACACCGAAAAAGGAATCAACTTCAAGCCGGTCGCACCAGATGAGGAGTTCGCCGTAGCAGGAAAAGCCGAGTGGCAGTTGTTTGAACTTACTTATGAGGAAGCGGCTGAACTTAAACAGTTAGGCTTTGTCGGAAAGGGCACTGAAGGAAAATGCGAACATTACATTGATTGCGTTTACCTTGTAAAAGACTCTGAAGATGGCTATTATGCGTTTGATGACGGTGCAGATAACAGTGCATTCAAGTCTAACGATGGCATTGTTGTGATTGCGGCTACTGGCAGCAATCAGATGTCTAGACACGGCATACACCTTGCACTTGGCGATACAATCACAGTAAAGGTTGGTAGTGCGGTAACAATTTCATTGCTGGGATGTGTTTTCGGTGCAGACTCAACGATTACGGTGACAAGTTCTGCTGGCACAAAGTTGGGGACATTCGACTTCAAGAAGGCTACTGCTGAAAAAGATGCTTCAACATACACCTATACGGGTGAGGCAGATACGCTTACGCTGACTGTTACGACTGGTGGAAACACCTATCTGCATGGTTTGAAAATACAATAAAGTCCGGGGTCTTGGGGTTATCGCTACAGACGGACTGGTGTGTACGGAAGCGATTACGGTTTTTGTACAAAGTGAATAATAACCCATCGTAGTTCATCTACAAACAAGGGGCGTACTTGCAAATTGTAAGTGCGTCCTTTGTTTTTATACTTGCCAAGCGCGAACTCTTTCAGCAGACCTCCCAGGGCAAACGCATTATAATCAAATGTGTTTGAAAATCGGCTAAACAAAATGAATACACATCTGCACTAAAAAGACTACCGTTGCAGCGTGTCAAGCAGAGCCACGGTTGAGCGTAATAGGTGTCGGACTGCGCTCGTTTTACTCGCTTGCCGCGCTCAAAGTGGCTCTGTTGCCCCGCTTCCACTCCCGTCTTTTTAGTGAATTTGATTCCGTTCTCAGCCGATTTTGCAGGGCAATCGCATTTCTATGCGTTTGTGCCTGTACAAAAAGGGCGGGAAGCGGAGTTCCGCCACGAAAATCGCTTTGAGCGCGGCGAGCGTAAGCGAGACCGATACCTTATACGCTCAACCGCGCATTTTCAGTGGCGGGTTTCCGCTGGTAGCCCTTTTTGTTTGGTTCGAAAAATTTATAATGCGGTTGCCCTGGCAGACCTCCCCCCCCCTCATTGTACAAATCCGCAATATCTTCTATACTATCGCTATGAATGTTTTGCTTGCGATGCAGGGCGCGGTGGCTCAGGGCGTTCTGTGGGGAATTATGACGGTGGGCGTTTTTATGACCTTCCGTATTCTGAATATCGCCGATATGACGTGTGACGGTTCGTTTGCACTCGGCGGCTCTACTTGTGCCATTCTGATTGTAAAAGGGCATAGTCCGCTGTTTGCGTTGCTGATTTCTTTTTTTGCGGGCATGATTGCAGGGCTGGCGACGGGATTTTTGCACACCAAGTTGAAAATCCACGAAATTCTTGCCGGTATCCTTTCGATGATTGCGCTCTATTCCATTAACATCCGCGTGATGGGAAAAGCGAATACGCCGCTTCTGGGAGTGACTACGCTGATGAGCAAACTGCAAAAAGCGAGCGGTCTCAGTTCAAATCAGGCTTCGCTGGTGGTGGGCGTAATTTTCTGCATCATTTTTGTGGCGGCACTCTACTGGTTTTTGGGAACGGAAATCGGAGCGAGCCTTCGTGCGACGGGAAACAATCCGCGTATGGTCAGGGCATTGGGCGTGAACACCGACACGATGAAGATTTTGGGTCTTATGCTGAGTAACGGTCTGATTGCCACGAGTGGCGCATTGGTCGCGCAGAGTCAGGGATATGCTGATGTTGGCATGGGAACGGGTACGATTGTGGTCGGCTTGGCTTCGATTATTCTGGGCGAGGTGATTTTCGGCTATTTCGGAAAATTCCTGCCGTTTTGGTTCACGCTGATTTCGGTCATTCTTGGCTCGGTGGTGTACCGCATTATCATTGCGATTGTCCTGCAACTAGGATTGAAATCAACTGATTTGAAATTGCTGACGGCGGTAATTGTCGCACTTGCGCTTTCAATTCCAGTGATAAAAAAAGGATTTTCACATACATTCCTGCGTAAGCGTGAGAGCGAAGTGAAGTTGCCAAAAGAGGCGGTGCATACTCGTCAAGAAACGGTGGACGCGCGCAAGGAGGGAGCGAATGCTTAGTATCACTCATGTTTCAAAAACCTTCAACGCGGGAACAATTACCGAAAAGCGCGCCCTTCTCGACATCAATTTAAATATTGAGGACGGTGATTTTATTACGGTCATCGGCGGAAACGGCGCGGGAAAATCAACGCTGCTCAATCTGATTGCGGGCGTACACACCTGTGACACAGGCTCAATCGTGCTGAACGGAACGGACATTACCGATATGCCCGAATACAGGCGCGCAAAATATCTTGGTCGTGTGTTTCAGGATCCGATGATGGGAACGGCGGCGAACATGGAGATTGAGGAAAATCTTGCTATGGCGATGCGCCGTGGAAAAAGACGTACGCTTGGCTGGGGCATTCAAAGCAAGGAACGCGAACTGTACCGCGAAAAACTTGCCTTGCTTGATTTGGGGCTGGAAAATCGTCTGACGAGCAAAGTCGGTTTGCTGAGCGGCGGACAGCGGCAGGCACTCACGCTTTTGATGGCGACCTTGCAGAAACCAGAATTGCTTCTTCTTGACGAGCATACTGCCGCGCTTGACCCCAAGACCGCGCAAAAAGTTTTGGATTTGACGCAGCATTTTGTTGAGAAAGACCATTTGACCACATTTATGGTCACGCACAATATGCGCCACGCCATTCAGTACGGAAACCGCCTGATTATGATGCTGGAGGGTAACGTGGTCTTTGACGTGCGTGGCGAAGAGAAGCAGAAATTGCAAGTGCAGGACTTGATGCAGAAGTTCCAGACCGCAAAAGACGGCGATTCGTTGAGTGACAGGATGATTTTGAACTAAGGGAATTGGTATGCCAGACATAATGCATGCAAAAAAAAGAGGGCAGATAAAAGAAAGCAGCGGAGGACTGATTGTTCTTTGTGCGCTGTGTCTGCTTCTGATGAGTTCCTGTGCGAAAGATGCTGCCGATTCAGGTGTTTCTGACGTTACGGTGACAAAAGAAGCGGTTGCCGAATTTAACGCAAAGGTCTCCGTGCATTATATAAAAATCAGTATCGCCGATTTTGGAGACGGCTTTAATCACGCGCGCTATCAGTATCCGAATTCCATTCCGCCGTGGGAATTGTATGACGAGGAACAGATTCTGGGATTTGCCGAGAATATGATTTATTTGCAAAATCCTGATGGTGGCTGGGCGAAAAATCTTGATTTTCAGCGGAAATTCTCATTGCAGGAACTGGTTGATTTGCAAAAAGCGAACAAATCTGTTGCCCCGGTCACATATCAGAAAAAAACGGATTCCAACGGAAGCACGATTGACAACGGAAATATTTTTTCACAGATAAAATATCTTGCGCAAGTGTATAAACAAGTTCCTAAAAAGAGGTATCTTGATTGTGCGGTTCGCGCATTGCAGTGGATTTTAAACGCGCAGCATCCTGTCTCTGGCGGTTTTACGGGCGCAGACGTATATGCGATTACCTACAATGATGATGTGATGTCCGAAACGCTCCGAACTCTGCGGAATATTTCCCGCGACGATGATTTGTACGGCGTGTTTCCAGCCGAAATGCGTACCAAAGCGGCTGACGCATATACCAAAGGCGTCGAATGTATTTTAAAGACTCAGATTACGCTCACTTTAAAAGACGGAACGAAAATCCTTACCGCATGGTGTCAGCAGCACAGCCATGACACATTACAGCCGGTCTGGGCAAGAGAATTTGAGCCGCCGTCAGTCTGTACGAGTGAGTCTGCCAAGGTCGTTAATTTGTTGATGGAAGATGATGACCCGTCCGATAAGATGAAAAAAGCAATTGTCGCCGCTTGCAAATGGTTTGACTGCGATGACGTTCGGATTCACGGAAAGAAGATTGTTTCGATTCCCTGTTCGGGCGAAACTTTGAACGGACGCTACTATGATTATGAGCGGAAAATGGTCGATGATGCTTCTGCCTCGGATTTGTGGGCAAGATTTTACGCGCTGGACAGTTCGTTTGACGTGGTAACAGGAGCGAGAAAGCCGATTCAGGGAACGTATCCCGAAGTGAACACGCCGATTTGGTGTGACCGAGGATGTAAATATTGCGAGACGTATAATGATATGTCGAAGGAACGACGCAACGGATATGGATATACGGTAACAACCCCAAACACGACGCTGAAACGATTTGCTGGCTGGAAGCAAAAGTTCGGAATATAATGGCTATTAATTTAGAGGAGATATATATGGCAGACACAATGCATGTATTGGAAAAAAATCCAAACTGGAAAGGTAGGCGTGGTCCGGTCGTTCTGGTGATTATGGACGGCGTTGGATACGGCAAATACGAGGACGGAGACGCAGTTAAGGCCGCCAGAATGAAGTATTTGGACTGGTTCACGGCAAACTGCCCCCACACAAAATTGAAGGCGCACGGAACGGCAGTCGGTCTCCCCAGCGATGACGACATGGGAAACAGCGAGGTCGGACACAATGCGATGGGCTGCGGCCGCGTCTTTGCTCAGGGTGCAAAACTGGTTGGCGAGTCAATCGCAAACGGCTCAATGTTCGCCGCCGACACATGGAAAAAACTGGTCAAAAACGTAAAGGACAAAAATGGAACCCTGCACTTTATCGGTCTGGTTTCTGACGGAAATGTCCACTCCCACATCGACCACTTAAAGGCGATGATTACACAGGCTTCAAAAGATGGCGTTAAAAAACTCCGCGTCCACGCTTTGCTTGACGGACGCGATGTTGACCCCACTTCTGCCCTGAACTACATCACTCCGCTGGAAGAATTCCTGGCGGGCTTTGGCGGCGTGGACTACCAGATTGCTTCTGGCGGCGGACGTATGTTTATGACCATGGACCGCTACAACGCAGACTGGAGCATGGTGGAGCGCGGCTGGAAGGCTCATGTTTTGGGTGAGGGACGCAAATTTGAATCCGCCACAAAGGCAATCGAAACCTACCGCGCGGAAAATGCGGGGCTTCTTGACCAGGACATGCACGAGTTTGTAATCGCAAAAGACGGAAAGCCTTGCGGCACAATCGAAGACGGCGACAGTGTAATCTACTTTAACTTCCGTGGCGACCGCGCTTTGGAAATCACCCGCGCATTTGAGACACCCAAGGGCGGCGACCTGCCATTTGACCGTGTGCGCGTGCCAAGCGTTGAATATGCGGGCATGATGGAATACGACGGAGACGCGCATGTTCCCGCCCAGTACCTCGTCAATCCGCCCAGCATCGACCGCACGATGGGCGAATACCTCACAAAGACTGGCGTAAAACTGCTTGCTATCAGCGAAACCCAGAAATACGGACACGTCACCTACTTCTTCAACGGAAACAAGCAGGGCAAATTTGACGAAAAACTGGAAGACTATATCGAGGTTCCAAGCGACGTGGTTCCCTTTGAGCAGCGTCCGTGGATGAAGTGCGCGGAAATCACCGACAAGGTAATCGAGGCAATCAAGAGCGGCAAATACGACCACATCCGCCTGAACTACCCCAACGGCGACATGGTTGGTCACACGGGCGTATTCAATGCGGTGGTCTGCTCAATGGAGGGCATGGACTTGCAGTTGGGTCGCCTCAAAGCCGCAATTGACGAGGCGGGCGGCATTCTCTGTCTTACCGCTGACCACGGAAACTCAGACGACATGTACGAACACGCAAAGGACGGCAGCGTAAAGACCGACAAGTCTGGCGAGCCAAAGGCAAAGACCAGCCACTCGCTCAATCCCGTTCCGGGCATTATCTACGACCCCGAGTACAAGGGCGAATACGACAACACCAAGTTGAACGACGGTCTTGGAATCTCCTCTTGGCCTGCAACTTTGATGAACTTGATGGGCTATCTGCCGCCGAGCGACTACGACAAGTCAATCATCAATATGAAGTAAAAAATCTGCCATTGCCTCAGAAAACACCTTGTGTGAGGAGGAGGTAAAATGACAGCCGTCTGCGCCAAGTTCGTGGACAAACTGGTTTGTATCGAACAGCGGAATATTGCGCTTGCGTGCAAGTTCCGCTGTTTCTTTTGCGCACAAAATTGATTTTTCAATTGCAGTTTCGTCAAATTCTGCGTCAGTTTCTATGCCTTTCTGCAGGATTATAGGAGTCGCAAGAATGATGCGTGTACCGGGCGCAATCGTGTGGGTAGCACTTATAAGCAAGTCAAGGTTTTTTGCGGTGTCGCCGCTTTTCCAGCCTAGTTCGGTTTTCAGATCGTTTGTTCCCAGCATGATGATTACGATGTCTACGGGAAGACTTGCAAACAGTGTGGACGGATACAAATCGCGGCCGTTTGCATTTACGCAGTGTACTTTGTTTGCAAATCCGCTGGTACAGCCGCAGAGCCCGAATTCAATTATGTTGTATGCATCGCCCAGTTTTTTCTGCAAGAGCGAAGTCCAGCGATTTTCTTCATCGTAGCGGGGAATCCCATTCATTCCGGGGGCGTACCCCCATGTATTTGAGTCTCCAAAGCAGAGTATCCGTTTTTGTGACATATCATCCTCTAAAAAAAGCGGTATTCACAAAATAGTATATACTATCCTTAAAACCTAGTCAATAACTGGGGAATAAATGGGGGCTGCATTTCTACAGTCCCCAGTACCTTATTTTGACCACAGAACCGTCAGGTCAAAGTAGCCTTTTACGCTCTTGTTTGCCGGCTTGGTGTCGAAATTGAAACGGACTTGAGTTGGAGTTCCGAAGGTGAATTCTTCTGGTGTCAGAGTACTCAACGAATCGGCTCCTGTATTGTGCTTTGTCGGGTCGTACTTCAAGGTCTGTGTCTCAGCATCGTAAACCAAGTCGAAGTTCACATTGTCTATGTCGTCATCTGAGCCGTGGTCATCGTATTCATGCAGACGGATATGGACATTAAGGGTGTGGTTTTTCGTCTTGTCTAAGGTTACGAATGTTGCCGTTGCGTCTTCGTTGGCAAAAGAATACCAACTTGACGCCCGAATGTTGTCAAAATCACCTTCCCATTCTTCGGTATGGTCACAGACAAGTTCTTCTGTTCCGTCATCCAATGTCTTCCAGATTGTCCATACAAGCTCAAATGTGTGCCCGCCATCGCCGAAGTCATCTGTAATGGTGAGTTTTTCGAATTTTGCCGAAACAGAGAATGTTGCCGGCAATTCCGAGATGGCACTGACAGGCGTGCTGAAGTCGCTTACGGAATATGCGTTTGTATTTGCGTCTTTGTGATAGGTGAAGAAACAGTACCAGTAGCCGCTTGACCATGCAATCTGGTCTGTGCTTGTGTTGCTGTCTGTCGGGAAAATCAGATACAGCTGATCTTCCGTTGGGTTTGTCTGAACACCGCTGTTGTTCTCGGCGGCTACAATCAGGTCGTGGTCAGGCACAAAAGACTGTGGCTCGGTGCGGTATCTCACGGCAAGGACATTTGTAGCCCTCGTGTCTGTCGTTTTTGCCCATGAAAGCGCGACAGTTGCGGTATCTCCGTCCGTTGTGGTGAGGGATGCCCGCGGATTGCTTGGAACTTCAAGAGGAGCGTCAAATCGCATGACATACCAAACATGCTTTGAGCCATCGGAAGAAGTCACTTTGAGCGCAATCTTGAATTTTCCTATCGGAAGGGAATCAAATTGCAATGATCCGTCTTCATTTGCGGAAGCGGAAAGGAGAATCTTGTTGTCATATTCTTCCTTTGTAAGACCCGCATACTCTTTGCTTCCGAATGCAGTAAAGCCTTCTATGCTTGAATCGTATGCTGCCCAGCCGTTTATCAGGTAGTACTCAAAGGTCGCGTTTCCGAAGGAAAGTTTTGGCGTGAGCGTGAATGCCGAGCTGGGAACAGTTCCCGCGTTGAATGCATAGACCGTCTGCCCTGAGCCATCGCTGTTTGTCGCGCTTGTGTCAAATGTAGTGAGTTTAAGAATCTCACACTCCAGGTCTTTTAACACCTTTGAATCGATAATTCCGAAGTCAAGGTTGATGTTCTTTCCCGTGTCATAGGAAGCACTGTTGAACGGCTTGTAGCTGATGTTCATTTCTGCAAGGCGCGCGTTTGAAAGGGCTGAAGAAATGGTTGGATACGGGTCTTCATTGTCCTTGAGTCCGTCACCATCCTTATCGACGCTGTACATGACGGTGATGTTGTCTTCCGCATGAACGATGATTTCGTCAGTATTGTAATAGTACTCTTCGCTGCTGGGGCTGTAGTATTTTACCTGGGCAATGCTGTTTTCGTATGTCACGACGGCAATGAACCAGTCACCTTCCATGCCCTCTGGGTTCGTGAACTTGCCTTCAACGCCATTCACGGACTTTATCATCTTGTGTCCCTTATCATCTTCTATATAGGTAACGACATTCGGCAGACAGTCCGCAAGGGCTTCGGTGAGCGACAAGTCCTTAAAAGATGTCGGCGCGGTGCTGTTTTCCGAAACGGGAACTCGTTTTGTCGCAACCTGAAAACTTTTTGTCTCTGGAAGCGACTTCGCGATGACCATTTTGGTAGAATCAAAGCACGGACCGTAATCGACCGTCAAAAGCGCGGTTTTTGCATTGACGGCGGTAGTGATTTTCGTAAAGTCTTTTGTATCTTCGGAAGAAATCTTTATGGCAGAAACTTCCACTCTCAGACCGATAAGACCATTCAAGATACCTTCAATGGCTGCGACTGGAAGTTGTCCCGAAGAGAATTTTATTTCGCCTGTTTCACCGCCAGCGGAAATCGTCGCGTTCAAAAGCGTCGGTTCAGCGGCATTCGATGTCGTAGGATACAGATTCACTGCGGCAGTGGAATTCTGCCCATTGTTTCCGTCATAGGTGATTTTGTATGCCTCAAGCATGATGTTGTTTAGGACATAGGAAACATTGCCCTTGTTCTTTATTTTTACAGGAACAGAAATGGTGCCGCCAGTGTAGTTTTCGGTTTTTATCAGCGTGATTGACGGAGTGCCGCAAATGTCCACTTGAATATCGGGCGTGTCCGCAAGCAGCGGGTTGAAATTGTTCGTGGTTGTGTTGAATAAATTCATCGCTTCATCGTAGTCGCTGAACCCGTCGCCATCGGTGTCGGCATCATAAGGATTGGTGTGGTATACGTTCAATTCGGCTGTGTTTGAAAGTCCGTCTCCGTCCCAGTCATTTGCATTGCTGTTGCCGTTAGGAAGTCTGATTTCAGGATCGCCGGTTGCGTCTGAACAGGCACCAAAGAGGATGCTAAGACTGAGGATGGCTGTTAAAAATACCCCTCTCTTAGCCTTGCGTGAGTGTTGAGTTCTTTCATGAAGAACCTCCCATCATAAAAAGTATACTTAAAGGATAACCCAGAAATACGGTAAAATCAACGAAGTTTTAAGGAAAATGGAAGAATTTAAGAAAAAAAAAGGAAAATGAAAATGTGATTCCTGTGCTTTTTTTTACACAAAACATGCTCCAGCACTTGACAAAAAATGTGTTTTTTCATATTATCAATATACACTTTATGGTTCCTTAGCTCAGTTGGTAGAGCAATGGACTGTTAATCCATGTGTCGCTGGTTCAAGCCCAGCAGGAGCCGAAAAGACCTTGTCCAAGCGATGAGGTCTTTTTTATTTTAGGACAATGCCATTCCTGTGCTTGCCGCGGAATTTTTTGCAAAATTATCAGGTAAATCCGATACTGACGGAGGAATCTACTGTGCCGACTGTTCCCGAGCAGAAAAAAATGTTGCGCGCTCAGATGAAGACGGTGCTGCGCGAGTTCTGCGCCACGCAGGATTTTGTGCAGGCTTCGGCAGACGCGCGGCAAATGGTGCTGGAGAGCGATGCGTTTGCGCGGGCAGACATTGTGTTGGGCTACCTGTTCCACGGAAACGAGGCGGACTGTACGGACGTGCTGTATCGCGCGCTTTTGATGGGAAAAAAGGTAGGGCTTCCGCGCGTTATTTCTGGTACTAGCGAGATGAATTTTTATCTTTTGGACGGTACGCTTCAGTTTGGCGACCAGATTGAGCGCGGTGCGTTTGGGATAGGCGAACCGATTCCTTCGCTGGAAATGCTTTCCGTAGATTCATCGCTTTTGGGGAAACGCATTCTGATGATTGTGCCGGGGCTTGCCTTTACAAAAGATGGAAAGCGTCTGGGACGAGGCAAGGGCTTTTACGACAGATTCATCGCGCGACTAAAGGCGACGGGAGTGGATATTACGCTTGCGGGATTCTGTTTTCCATGTCAGATTTTGGACGATATGCCGACTGATATTTTTGACGAGCGGTTGCATACGGTGTTTTGGTAGGGGCTTGGGGCTTTTGTTGCCCCAGGAGAAAGGGGTGTGTTGAAGACCGTGCTGGTTGAGCCTGTCGAAACCCGCGGGCTGAAACCAGGGGAGAGGCTTCTCCCCTCCGCGCTATTTTTTTGAGTCAATCGAATATACGCGGAAATCGGGCAGGTCTGAAAAATAAAATTGCATCAGGATAAAATAATCTTCGGCTTTTGCGGTGTCAATCGCGGCGTATTGGTCAAGGTAGAGTGCGGGGTTTCCGTAGGTTGCGCCTGTCTGCATCAGTTCTGCCGTTCCGAGTGCCGTTCCCGTGGCGGAAAGCGTGTTCATCAGCCAGCGATTTTCCATTGTGGCAAGCAGACGGTCTTTTTCGGTGTTGATAACGCCGCTTGTTTCCGCATTGACGAGTGATTGCAAATCTTCGGCAAGTTCGGAAATCGTTTCTTTGTAGGCGGCATCAATTTTGGAAATCTGCTTGATGTTTTGGGCATAGAGCCTTGCGAACGGAAAATCATAATCGGCGACATCGGTTCTCATGGTGATTTCTGCTTCCAGTTTTGACTGCATTCGTGCGGCAATTTCGTAGAGCAATGCGTTGAAAAGTGCGATGTCCGTGGCGGAAAGGTCGGGGGAAGGAATGCAGTACAGCGCGGGGTCGCTGAAATTTTTTGTCGGTACAAGAACTGCGGGGCGAGGACCTGCCTTATCTGCGCTGACATCGGTTAAAAATAAGTGCCGCAATTGGATTCGTTTTATGCGGCGGGGCATTTTCGGCTGGAGTACGGTTGCATCAATTGAGGCGGTTTCTTTTTGCGTGTTGAGCGAGCCGAAGGTTTGTTCCAGCGTGGTTTTGAGCGCATCAGAATTGGAAATGCCTCCTGCCACAATAAGTGAGAATCGGCTGGAATCGAGCAGGGTAGGGTAGGCGGCTGCAATGCGGGTAAAATCAGTTTGAACGGGCTTATCCTTGGTGTCGTCAAAAAGATTTGCATACGGTTCTTTTGCGTAGAGCGTGCGCATCGCAGAGCAGAGCAATTGGAATGTTGCCGCACCAGATTTGATTCGCCATTGGGTGCGCTCATCGTAGGTAACTCCGTCTGCCATTGCGGGAGTAATGTCGCCGTAAATCAAGGCTTCGGCAATGGCGCGCGCACATTCAGGGGCTTCTTCTGTGGCGCAGGTTACGGTCAGTACGCTGCAACTGGCATACGTTTTTGCGCGCACATTGGTGTCGCCTGTTATGCTTCCGTGTGCGGCACGAGTATCAAGGTTTCTGCGGATATTTACGGCAAGAGAATCGGTCAGTACGCTGCATAAGCCGGGGCTTTCTTTTGCGAACAGCAGTTCTCCGCCTCGAATGGTGAGCGCGAAAGCGGTTGTTTTTGCGCCGGGAGTACGTTTTATGGCAACGGGAATGTCGTTTGCAAGAGTGAACGAAGAAAAATGCGCTTTGTTTTCTGCGATGAATCGTTTTGCTGCGCTAAAAATGTCGGTTTCTTGGAGATTGTCGGATTTTTTTTGTGGCTCAGTTTGCTTTTGTGCGAGCGTCTTTTTGTACAGTTCTTGTGTGTACCATGAGCCGTTTTTGCGCGTTATCACTTGATAGCCTGCTTTTTGGAATTCTTTGGCACAGGCGGCATATCGTTTTGAATTTACCAGCACGAATACGAATGGCTTTTGGGTGTGCAAAAATGATTCCAGCAGGGAAGCGGAAATCGTTGCGGAAAGCCGCTGTGAACGGGAAAACAGGCTTGTTACGTTGTCTGCGGGAACAAGTGCCGTCCAGCCACTTAAAAGTTCCATGAGCGCAGATGAATCGTCAGCGCGATTTTTGAATTCAGCGTTGATTCTGTTCAGGGCAAAATGCAGTTCTTCTGTGGTCAAAATGTCGTCCGCTTGCGTCAGGTGCAAAAAGGTCTCTGCCTGTGTGCAGGGCGAGGCTTTTGTTTTTTCCATGAGCGACTGTATGATAAGGCGGGAAGAGCCGAATCGTTGCGCGCTTGCCACATTCACATATTCTGCGCCCAAAATGGCAAGGGATTTTTCTGCGATAAGGCGTTTTTTGTATGTGCCGTAATCGTTGTTCAGCACGGCGGCGGCACAATCTGCCTCATCAAGAGAAATATGATTGTATTGCAGGACAATCTGCGTTATGTCCGCCGAAAAATCATCGTCAGTAAGGACAAATTTGCGCTGAGAGGTGGGGGAAACGGCGGCTTCTTTTGTATCGGAAACCGCATTTTTTTTGAAATCGCCAAAATACTTTTGCGCCAGCGCGTAAGCCGCCTGAACGGTGATGTTTCCGCTCACATAGAGGATAGTGTTCTGCGGCGTATAATATTTTGCGCCGATATCGTTTAAAATTGACCGCGCAGAAGAAACTGTTGTCGAACCGAACAGGGCAGGATACACGCCGCTCTCAACTTTCCACGGCGCATCAGGAAACATACGCGCATCAATCGCCGTGTTGATAAATCCTGCTGTGCTTCCCGCATATTCGGTCACTTCGGTTTTCATTTGGTTCAGGGCGGCGCGTAACGCGGTATCGCTCAACGTGTGGGAAGCAAGCGGCTTTAGGCAGGAAGTGAGTTCCATAACGGCATATTCACTTTCTTGCGGCGCAACGGTTCTGATTATGCGCACGGTGTCTGCGGAAATTTCTGCTCCTAAAAGCCGCGCATACAACGGAAAAAATCCTGCTGTTCGCTCCGTCTGTGCCGAATATCCTGCTCCAATGGCAAGTTCAAATCTTACGGGCGCGGCAGTCATATCGGAAAGCACAAAGATGCGCATACCGTTTTCCAGCGTGAAAGAATGAATGTCTTCGGGAGAAAATGCTGACAGGGCAGAAAGAGAAAAGACTGCGATGATAAGCGAAAGAATTTTTTTCATGGAACAGCTATTCTGCTTCTGTTTCCACTTCTGCATCCAGCGCGGGGTCGAAAATTTCGCAACCACGTTTGCCTTTTTCCTTGGTGCGGTACAATGCTTTGTCTGCCCGCTTGTACAAATCGGTGTCAAATCCTTCTTCGGCAAATGCAACGCCTACACTGACGGAAACAGGTTTTATGTCGTCCTTAATGTGTGTCAGCAGTTCATTTACGCGTTCAATTTTACGCTTGATTGTGGGGGCCGCATTTTCGTGGCAGTCGGGCAAAATCGCGGCAAATTCGTCACCACCGATGCGGGCAATGTAGTCGCCTTCGCGGAATGTTTCGGTAAGAATGCGGGCAAGTTCTTGCAGTGCGGTGTCACCACCTGCGTGTCCGTAATTATCGTTGATGTGCTTAAAGTTATCCATATCAATCAGCACGAGGGCAATTTTCTGCTTCTTTTCTTTTGATGTCTCACATACTTGGTCAAATGCACGGCGATTCAAAATGCCCGTAAGTGCATCGTATTCAGCCTTTTTGAGCAGAGACTTTTCGTGCTGTGCCTTCAAGTCGTAAATCTCATTGTAACTTTCTGCCAGTTGTTTGCATTCCAAAGAACCGATGATGTTGAGTTTTTCATCGTTCTGAATTGATTTTTGGAATCGCTCCAATGGCAGGATAATCAGATAGGAGAATGCTATGAACAGAAGGCTGTTGACAATCAGCAAGACAAGGAACAGGATACGCAGACGGTTGATGTTCGCGCCCAGTTCATCGGCGTTCATGTTCAGGTCATCTTTAATCTGCTGCTCAATGGCGGCAATGGTAAGACGGCAGTTTTCGTTGATTCGGGTCTTGTAAATCAGGTAGCCTTCGCCAAACAGATTGTTGAGCGCAGTTTCCTGCAGTTTTTCGTTGGAAATATTCAAGTCAATTGTGCGGATTGGAATTGTCCTTATTTCTGTTGGCATATCGGGGTCACCCATTACCTTGTAGGCAAGACGCACAGCATACAGTTCCATGTTGATAAGGCTTTGTGCCTGTTCCATCGCAATTTTAAGCCGTTGCAGGGCAATATCCTTTTCGGAGCAGACTTTTTCCAGGTTCTTGATAGCCATCTGCTGGCGTTTTGTCACATTGATTTCTTCGAGATAAGCGTCTACATATTCATTCTTATGGGTGACTACAAAAAGACGCGCCTGATCGGTCAGATAATTTGCGCTCTCCTTGATGAGTTCCGAACTCTGTTCACAGGTGATGAATTTGTCGATGGCATTTTTAACAGCATGGAATCGTTTGTTTACGCTGTTTGATATAATCAAGATAAAACAAAATACGATTGCCGTTACAACGGTAAAAAACAAGGTGAGGAATTGTATGTTTATGCCGTTTGTGTTTTTTTGTCTTTTATTTTGCAAGGTTGACAATCTCTCCATATAATTCAGAGTTTGCTTCTGCGGCTTTTGTCCTGACATCGGCGCAGACGTTCTGCCATTCCGCAATATCATTTACTTCGATAAATTCAGTTCCCTCATTCCGCAAGGTGAGCTGGGCAGCATTTTCCGCCTCTTGTGAGATTTTGCTGCAATATTCTCCGGCATATTTTCCCGCCTCAACCAGAATTTTCTGCTGGTTTTCAGAAAGAGAATCCCAAGCCTCAGAAGTGATGATTACCTCGGCAATTCCCAGTTGATGACCGTCCAGAATCATAAACGGAGCAATCTTGTTAAAATGGTTCGCAAGATAATTTGATATTGGCTGTTCGGCAACATCGGCAATGCCTGTTTGGAGCGCGGAATACAAGTCTGAGAAACTGACTTTGACCGGCTCGCCACCCAAAACATTTGCGATGTCGTGCATAATGGTATTTCCGGCGGTACGTATTTTTTCGCCTGCGAAGTCACTGATTTTTTCGAGCCGCTTTGTCGCGAAGAAATGACGGAATCCTTCTTCGGTAAAAAACAGTCCTTTTACGCCTACTTTTTTTTCGTAAGGCTCGTTCAAAATGGTTTGCGCGAGAGGAGAAAATGCAAATTTCCAAAAATGCTCGCGGCTTGTAAAAGTGAACGGAATGTCAAGCAACGTATGTTTTTCACAGTTGTAGGGAACGATTGTGGCAGGAGATACCCTTGCAAGGTGAATGTTGCTGCCCGGCTTGGTCATTAACTGCATGACAGAACTATTGTCACCCAGAATGCCGTCTGTATTCAGTTGGATGGTTATGCTGCCGCCAGAAAGTTCCTCTGCTTTTTCGACAAACGCTTTGTCCATCCACGCAGAAATTGAATCCTCCGGATTTGATTCCGCCATAATCATAGTGATTTTTTTATCGTGGGAAACAGTTTTTTTGTCTTTACAGGCTGCGACCAAAAACACGGTTATGATAACTAAAGCCACAAAAAAAGTCCTTTTCATATAACCTCCTGCGGAAAAACTGTTGCGTATGATTATTCTATTATTATAAATCGACTTTTTTTTGCTGTCAATGTGTAGACTTGGAATTTTATGTTGGGGAAGATGTATCGGAGGAACGTGATGAAAAAACTGTCATGGAACTACCCGAATAGTCAGGTAGCCCCATAACGAGTGTCTGTTTTTAGAAACGTTTGCGCGGAGGCTGTAAATCGTTCTTTGCGTAGTTCAAGATTGCTTGATACAGTATCGGGTCTGCCGCAGAACCTTTCGCAATGACTTCGGCACAGGCTTCCTGCCACGGTTTTATGTCGTCCACATCGGTGAGTGTCGCGCCCTCTTTCAGCAATGCGGCTTTTACTTTGTCTTCTTCTGTCTGTGAAAGATTCCGACAGAATTCGGAGGCATATTTGCCTGCCTCAAGAAGAATGTTCCGCTGTTTTTCGGAAAGACTGTCCCAACATTCTGTGGTGATGGCTGCCATCATAACGCCCAGCGTGTGACCATCGAAAATCATATACGGTGCGACCGTGTTAAAATGATTTGCCAGATAGTTTGCAATCGGCTGTTCTGCGACATCGACAATGCCCGTCTGAAGTGCGCCGTACAAATCGGCATAAGCCACGGGAACGCTTATCGCCTTTAAGCCCTTAATCATTCCCTGCATCGCCTCATCGTTCGTTCCGCGCACTTTTAAGCCCGAGAAATCTTCCACGGAGGCGATTTTCTTAACGGAAAAAAAGTGACGGAATCCTTCCTCTCCAAAGAAGAGACCTTTTAAGCCGAGACCTTTTTCAATCGGTTCGTCCAAGATTTCTTTAGCCGTATCTGAAGTGGCGAACCGCCAGAAATGCTCTTTGCTGGAAAAAGTGAATGGCACGGAGAGCATCAGTGTTTTTTCACAGTTATACGAAGCAAAACTTTGCGGAGACAGTCGGAGAATGTGAACTGAACTTCCGCTTTTTGTCGCCATAGCCAGCAAAGATTCGATGTCACCTAAAATACCCGAACACTGCAAGTCAATCTTGATTTTTCCGTCAGACAGTTCCTCTACCTTGGATTTGAACGCCTGATCCATCTGACCTGCGATTGTTTCTGCGGGATTGACTTCCGCCATTACGAGCGTGATTTCCTTTTCCTCTGCTTTCTTGTTGCAGGAAAAAAGCAGAAGTGAAGAAGCAATAGCGCTAACCACCAAAATTTGTTTTTTTAGCATAGGAAAAAAACTCCTCCTAAGTTCATTTTTTTGCGTAATTAAGAATTTCCTGATACAGTTCCATGTTACCCGCAGAAGTTTCTTTGATGAATCCTGCGCAGGCTTCTTGCCACGGAGTTATATCTTCTACTTTGACGACAGAAACACCCGCCGCTTCAATTTGTTTGAGAACTTTGTCCTCTTCTTCCTGTGAGATTTTATGACAGAATTCGCTTGCGTATGCCCCTGCCTCGCGAAGAATTTGTTGCTGCTTTTCTGAGAGCGAATCCCATGCTTCCGTCGTGATGAACGTCTCCATAATTCCAAGCTGATGCCCGTCAAGGATGATATTCGGTGCGACCTCATTGAAGTGATTTGCCATATAATTTGAAAGCGGCTGGTCTGCAACATCGACTTTGCCCGTCTGGAATGCGCCGTACAATTCCGAAAAATCGACCCGTTGCTGAGTCATTTTTAGGCTATCCGCGATTGCCTGAAGTGTTTTATCGTTTGTGGTACGCATGATAAGCCCCTCAAAATCTTTTATCGAGGAGACTTTTTTTGTTGAGAACAGATGCCTGAATCCTTCTTCACCGTAAAACAATCCAATAACGTTCAGACCTTTTTCTTTTGGTTCATTGAGCATTTTTTTTGCCGTCTCTGATTTTGCGAAGTTCCAGAAATGTTCGCGGTTTGAAAAAGTGAACGGAATGGAAAGAAGGGCGTATGCTTCGCATCCGAGCGCGACAAAACCTGCCGTTGACTGACGTGAGATTTGAATGCTGCTGTTGGGCTGCGTTATCAGTTTTCTGACTGTGGAATTGTCGCCCAATATGCCCGAACACTGTAAGTCAATTTTGATTTTTCCGCCTGAAAGTTCCTCGACTTTTTCCTTAAATGCATAGTCTGTTCGTCCTGCAAGCGTTTCAGGAGGATTTACTTCTGCCATTACGAGCGTGATTTCCTTTTCCTCTGTTTTCTTGTTGCAGGAAAAAAGCAGAAGTGAAAAAGCAATAGCCATTACCGCTATCAGTGATTTCTTGAGCATAAGAAATATTTCCTCCTTAATAAACATAGATTGCCTAAAATCGTGCTATAATTTATTGTAATATGCTTTTCTTCGCTTGTCAAAAAGTTTTTTTTGGTCGCAAAATGTTTCGCTTGACGGACGTACAATCGGCGGATAAAATAAGACAACTGGATGAGGGGTTATGGCAGCAGTTACTTTTAGAGCGCAGGACGAAAAGAAGATTTCCACGCCGAATGTGCCGACAAATGATAAACGGCATCTTACGGAAGACGAAATTTCACTTCTCAAGGCAAACGGAAACCGCAATGCTGACCCCACCTGGCAGAATATTTTTGTTCCTGTGGAAGACAATACTTTTGACGCGTCACTTATCGTTGACTGCGAGATTTCGGGATTTCTTGTTATCGGTCGCCTTGTTCCCGCCACGCTCCAGTTCCATGACCTTATGCTGAATACGGGGCTGTATCATTCATATCTGGAAGATGTCGTTGTGGGAGATGATGTGGTGGTGCGCAATGTGGCGTATCTTACGAACTATCATCTTGCCAGCCGCATTATGCTCTTTAACATTCAGGAAATGAGTTGTACGAATCACTCTAAATTCGGTAACGGCGTTCTGAAAGAGGGAGAGCCTGAATCTAACCGCATTTGGATTGGCGTTTGTAACGAGAATGATGCGCGTGCGATTCTTCCTTTTGAACTGATGATTCCTGCGGACGCATTTTTGTGGTCACGTTATAGGGATGATGAGGAACTGCTTAAAAAATTTGTGCGGATGACCGAATACGGCTTCAGTAAAAAACGAAATACGTTCGGAATCGTTGAGGATGATGCGGTTATCAAAAATTGTACGCTGCTCAAAGATGTGAAAGTCGGAAAAAATGCCTACATTAAAGGCGCATTTAAATTGAAGAACGCGACCTTGCTTTCTTCCCCCGAAGAGCCGACTCAGATAGGCGAGGGCGTTGAGCTGGTAAACGGCATTGTCGGCTACGGAAGCCGCATTTTCTATCAGGCGGTGGCAGTCCGTTTTGTCATCGGCAGAAATTGCCAGCTTAAATACGGTGCGCGGCTTTTGAATTCTGTTTTGGGCGACAATTCCACGGTCTCCTGCTGCGAAATTCTGAACAATTTGATTTTCCCGTTCCACGAACAGCATCACAATTCATCATTCTTGATTGCAAGCACGGTTTGCGGACAGAGCAATGTTGCCAGCGGTGCTACCATTGGCTCAAACCACAACTCACGCTCTCCTGATGGTGAAATGTTTGCAGGTCGTGGATTTTGGCCGGGCTTGTGTTCAGATTTTAAACATAACAGCAGATTCGCCAGTTTCGTACTGGTGGCAAAGGGCAGTTATCAGCACGAATTGAATGTTACGTATCCGTTCGCACTTGTCGCCAGTAACGGGGCAAATCAGCCGGTCAGCATTATTCCGGGATACTGGTTCATGTACAATATGTACGCCATTGCCCGGAACAAATCAAAATTCCAGAAGCGGGATAAGCGCAAGGTCAAGGTTCAGCATATCGAAACCGACCCGTTTGCTCCCGACACGATGCAGGAAGTCATTTTTGCGTTGCAACGAATTACCGAACTGACGGGACGCTATCTTCAGGCACACGGAGACGAAAAAGCCGTTGCCGCAACTAACGCCGAAGATTTGTATCTGGTTGCGAAGGAGTTCTTGCAGCAAAATCCTGACGCACAGTTTATTTTGGAAGATAGTCGCTGTCAGAAGAAATTTGGCGCTCTTATTTATAAACCTGTGCGTGGCTGTCAAGAATACGTCAAGATTCTTAAATATTTTGCTGTGTCCTCGCTCATCGATTATTGCAGTCTGCGTCATATCGCAATGCTTTCGCAGGCGGAACTGGAACGCATAGAGCAGATGCCGCTGTACACATCATGGGTAAACGTTGGCGGACAGGTTATGCCCGAAGAAAAAGTGGACGAATTGCTGAGCCTTATCAAAACCGAAGCGATTTATAATTGGGAGCAGGTTCATGCTTTTTATGAGGAGACTTACGCGCTGTATCCCACATACAAGACGACGTATGCCATATACATACTGGAACGTTTGTATGCAAAACCAATTTTTGATTTTACCAAAGAGGTTTACGAGGATATTCTTTCCGATGTGAGCGCGATTGGTGACGAAATGTACAAATCCGCATTTTTTTCCCGCGAAAAAGACTACAGTGATTATTTCCGTTCTATAACATTCCGTAACGAGGCTGAGCAGAGAGCCGTCATTGGTTCAATTGACCACAACGAATTTCTTAAAGAACTCAAGCCACAGACCGACACCTTCCGCGCCAAAATGAAAAAACTTTTTGCAGAACTTTGCTAGGCGGGAAGGCTTTTAGGCTACATCGTCTGATTTACCGCGCTGACCACGGCTTCAATACCGGCGCGACCGACGTTGCTGGAAACGCCTACGCCCCAGAGTTGCCGTCCGTCTTCCACCGTAACCTGCACGTATGCCACCGCGCTCGTATTTGAGCCTTGTCCGACAGAATGTTCGTGGAATGCCGTGATGTTGAACTTGGGCGCGGGAGTTGTCGCAAGTGCGGACACAAAGCCGTCCAGAGGACCGTTGCCTTTGCCACCAATGGACATTTGCTCGCCGTTCCATGTGACCATTGCACGGACGGCTACGCGCTCTTCGCCAGTCTGCGATTTTCCTTCGATGTGGGTCTGCGCCAAGTCCAGAATCGCAAGCGGCGTCTTCTTTCCAATCCACTGCTTCTGGAACAAATCCAGAATTTCTTCCGGCTGAAGCTCACGCTGAGCCTTGTCGCTCGCCGCCTTGATAAGGTCGCCGATTGCGGGCTGCATCGCCTTTGGAATGGCATAGCCGTAGTTGTGTTCCAGAATGAACGACGCGCCGCCTTTTCCCGACTGGCTGTTGATTCTGATGATACCCTCGTACTGACGGCCGATGTCGTGCGGGTCAATCAAGAGGTACGGCACATCCCAGATGGCATCCTTGTCCATCTTGACGCGGGCGGCAAATCCCTTTGCAATCGCATCCTGATGTCCGCCACTCAATGCGGTGTAGGCAAGACCACCCGCATACGGTGTTCGCGGAGGAATGTCCATCTTTGTGTATTCCATGTAACTGTCGGCGATGTCGGGCAAATTGTGGAAGTCAAGTTCCGGGTCAACGCCCTGGCTGAACATGTTCAGGGCAACGGTAACGATGTCAAGGTTTCCCGTGCGCTCGCCGTTTCCGAAAAGGCATCCTTCAACGCGGTCAGCCCCGGCAAGCAATCCAAGTTCACAGGAGGCAACGCCGCTTCCCCGGTCATTGTGGCAGTGCGTGGAGATAATCACGCCCTCGCGGCACGGAATGTTCTGGGCAAAATATTCAATCTGGTCGGCGTACACGTTTGCCGTGGCGCATTCAACGGTGGTGGGCAGATTGAAAATAATTTTGTTGTCCTTGTCGTAACCCCATTCTTTCCCCACGGCAGCGCAGATTTCCACGGCGTAGTCAATTTCGGTCATGGAGAAACTTTCGGGCGAATACTCCAGACGAATCTTCTTGCGCTCATCCTCGGACAAATCCTTCATGCAGTCCTTGATGCACTTTACGCCGTCTGTCGCAATCTCGATGATTTCTTCCTTTGTTTTGTTGAACGTATACTTTCTCTGCGCAGGAGAAGTTGAATTATATATATGGAAGATAACCGATGGTGCGCCCTTGATTGATTCCATCGTCCTCTTTACGAGTTTTTCGCGCGCCTGGCACAGAACCTGAATCGTCACGTCATCGGGAATGCGTTTTTCTTCGATAAGCCTGCGGATGAATTCATATTCAGTGTCGCTTGCGGACGGAAATCCCACTTCAATTTCCTTAAAGCCAACCTTCACGAGCAGGTCAAAAAATGCCAGTTTGGTGTCGATGCCCATCGGGTCAATCAACGCCTGGTTTCCGTCTCTCAAATCAACGGAGCACCAGACAGGCGCGCGGGTAATCGATTTTGACGGCCATGTGCGGTTCACAATCGGAATCGCGGGAATCGGCTGGTACTTTTTTGCGTTCATTGTCGCTTTCATAAAAACTCCTTTTTGACCTCTTGCCTGACAACAGATTTTTTCATTGAAAGATGTTCTCAACCCACAATAAAAAGACCTGCCGCCAAAGGACAGGTCTTACTGTGTACGAATATGTTTACACCACTACCTTGCGCTTCGGCTCTTGACGAGAAACAGGTTCAATAGTAGTAGCGTTGAAAACTTCATAAATACAGTATGCACTTTAGCCGTGTTAAAGTCAAGACAGTAGGGGGAACTTTTTTACGGTTATGACGGAGCGTTCGCACGCTTTTATTTGTTTCTTTCATTTGCCAATTCTTGTTTTTGCGGTATAGTATCCATGGAGAATAATCCCAGAAGGAGTTTGCCATGTTCAGACCAATGAGAAGGTTCAAGCAGCAGATTGCGGACGCACAATGCAAAGAAATTTTGAAAAACGAAAAACGCGGAGTCCTTTCGCTCCTCGGTGACGACGGCTACCCTTACGGCATTCCGCTTTCTCACCTTTACAGCGAAGAAGACAACAAGATTTACTTTCACGGCGCAAAAGAAGGTCACAAAATTG
The DNA here is from genome assembly GCA_017449285.1 of Treponema sp. Taxonomy (GTDB): domain Bacteria; phylum Spirochaetota; class Spirochaetia; order Treponematales; family Treponemataceae; genus Treponema_D. Next base: position 80,559 of record JAFSJX010000022.1, on the reverse strand, counting down.
ACGCAATCAAAAATTACGACAAGGCAAGTTTCTGCGTAATGGATAAAGGCTTTTGCAAAGAAGGGGAGTGGGCCTTGAACATCAACAGCGTGATTGTGTTCGGAAAAATTCGCCTTGTAACTGATGAAGAGCTTGCCCGCAAAATCTGTACAAAACTCGTTCAGAAATTCACAGACGATGAAGCATATCTCGAAAAAGAACTAAACAATGCCCTGAGCCGCGTTCAGTGTCTGGAACTTGAAATAGAATACATGACAGGAAAACTGGTGAATGAGTCGTAAAAAACTCTGAGACCTTAAAATCTGAAAAGCCTGTGGCGAAAAAAAATAATTACATTTTTGATTGTTCTATTGACATTACATCAAATTTGGTGTACATTTAGTGTTGTAAGTTTATTAGAACAATTTAAGACGGACTTGCATTGTCTCTAAATATGGCACAAGGAGTTTTTTATGGAAAAAGAGAAAATCACTTTGCTTAAAAACGCGCTTGAATCGGCCGACTCAATCATCATCGGAGCGGGAGCGGGGCTTTCCACTTCGGCAGGATTCACCTACTCTGGCGAGCGGTTTGAAAAATATTTTTCTGATTTCCGCGTCCGTTACGGCTTTAACGACATGTACACGGGCGGCTTTTACCCATATAAAATGCTTGAAGAGCATTGGGCGTATTGGAGCCGCTACATCTGGATTAACCGTTACATGGACGCGCCAAAGCCTGTATATGAAGATTTGCTTTCGCTTATTCGCGGCAAGGATTATTTTGTAATCACCACAAATGTTGACCACTGCTTCCAGAAAGCGGGCTTTGACAAAAAACGCCTTTACTACACGCAGGGAGACTACGGACTTTTCCAATGCAGCCAGCCGTGCCATCAGAAAACGTACGACAACGAAGAAATTGTGCGGAAGATGGTTGAGGCACAAGGCTTGGGAAAAGACGCGGCTCTTCTGAATGGGACAAAAATGACCGTTCCGAGTGACCTTATCCCCCACTGCCCAGTCTGCGGAAAACCGATGAGCATGAATCTCCGCGCTGACGATACTTTTGTGCAGGACGAGGGCTGGTACGAGGCGGCAGAACGCTACGAAAATTTTTTGCGTACACGAAAAGCGGCAGACGGAAAAGTCCTCTTTCTTGAACTCGGCGTAGGCGGAAACACACCTGGAATCATCAAATATCCCTTCTGGCAAATGACGGCTCAGAATCCGAATGCGACCTACGCCTGTCTGAACTTCGGCGAGGCGGTGTGTCCTCTGGAAATCAAAGACCGTTCAATCTGCATAAACGCGGACATTGGAGAGGTTTTAAAGGAAATTTTATGATATAATGGCGGAAAGAAATCTAGGGGAAGATAAAATGAAAAAACTGTTGTGTCTGATTTTCTTTTCGCTTTCTGCGCTTGTGTACGCATTTGGTAGCGGAACGCTTGACGACCACTCAAAAATCAGCCGGCTTTCATCGTTCATGCTTATGGGTGAAATCGACTTGCGGACGGAAAATGATGTTTCAGCCCCCGTGAAATACAAAACCTTGAACCACGAGGGCGGTATGAAAATAACCGTGCTGGAAATTGGCGACCGCTGCGAGCATGACGGAAAACAAGGTCTGTGGCTTTGGGTGCTTTTGACTTCGCCGATGTGGGTGGACTCTGGCGACTGGATTGAAAAGTATCAGAAGTTTCTGATTTTTCTTCCCGATGAAATGCCTGTCTTCGGCTTTGAAGAGTGAAAAACCTTAAAGAATATGGTATAATCAGAATATGAAAATCAGCGTAAGATTTACTGCCGCCGTACACACATTGGTCTGCATCCTCTATTTTGAAAAAGACAACCGTGTCACTTCCGAATTCATTTCGGGAAGCACAGGCGTGAATGCAGTTATTATCAGAAAGATTTTGCTGCAACTGCAAAAGGCGGGTCTTGTGGAAACGGCGGCAGGAGTGGGTGGCTCTCATCTTGCAAAACCGGCGGACGCAATCACGCTGCTTGATGTATACAAGGCAATCAATGAGGGAGAAGAAGAGCGAGAGGTATTTAACTTTCACCCGAACCCTAACCAACTGTGCCCTGTCGGAAAAAACATTCACCGTCTGCTTGACCCGGCTTTGGAAAACGCACAGAAAGCGATGGAAGCAGAATTGGCAAAGACGACGATTGCAGATTTAAGGGGAGACTTGCGTTAGGGATTGTAGCACCGCCGCAGGCGTTCCGAAGCGACCACAGGGAGCGAAGGAATGAAGCGAAAGCGGAAGTCGCAAGAACGGCAAAGCCGTTCTTGTTACGAGTTTGATTTGCAAACTCGCGAACACCCGACCCGCCGATAGGCGGCGAACGCCCAGATAAGTATGACACAAACTGAACGACGAAGATTTTTAATTGAATATCTCTTGAATGAAAGCCCCCGCTACAAGGATGTGGAAATCCCGGAAGACGAAGCGGGGCAGAAGTATCTTTTGCGCTCGCTGATGAATGTGCGCGAAGTTCTTCCTGCGAGTGACGAATTTTTGCGCATACAGGACGAATATTTACAGGAAACGAACCGCTCGCACGGAATTACGGACATTGCGGATTTGGAGCCTGTACAAGGCGACCTCTACCTCTGGCGGGGAGACATCACAACGCTCAAAGTGGGGGCAATCGTAAACGCGGCAAACAGTGCCATGACCGGATGCTGGCAGCCCTGCCACGCCTGTATAGACAACTGCATACACACATTCGCTGGAATCCAGCTGCGCGCGGTCTGTGCCGACATCATGCAAAAGCAGGGACACGAAGAGGCGACAGGACAGGCAAAAATCACGCCGTCATTCAACCTGCCCTGCGATTATGTCCTTCACACCGTGGGACCGATAATCTACGGAGAACTCAGCCAAAAAGACTGCGACCTGCTCGCATCCTGCTATACACGCTGCCTTGAACTTGCAAGCCAAAACAATGTGGGTTCAATCGCATTCTGCTGTATTTCCACTGGCGTATTCCGCTTCCCCGCCGACAAAGCCGCCCGAATTGCCGTTCAGACGGTAGAAGACTGGAAGCGTGAACACAACAGCCGCATCAAAGTGGTTTTTAATGTGTTCAGCCAAAAGGACGAAGATTTGTACAAGAGGTGTTTTACAGGATTTTGATTGCAGTAATTTCGTACGCGCTCTACAGCGTGTTCGTGGAGAAAGCCTCTGATTTTACTGGGGAAGAAATTACTTTTGCAATGCTGCTTGCAGGAGTTGTATTGATTGTAGCGGGAGTGTATATTGCAAATAGGAAACTGAAAGGATAATCAATGGACTACAACTATATTTTTCGTTCAGCAAAAATCAAAAAAGATTCTCTGGAAGCGGCGGGTTTTGCTACGAGCGACGGCAACTCTTATGAGAGGCAAACTCCCGTTTCAAACGCTGCCTTCAATGCAAAATTTTCGCTTTCAGTCTCGGAACAGACTCTCTCAGTCCATCTTTTTGATTCCGCAACCAGCGAAAAGTATGCTCTCTTTGATATGCCTTCTTCACACGGCGCTTTTGTCGCTTCCTTGCGTGAAGAAGTTCAGAAGATTATTGATGACATCAAGGAAAAGTGTTTTGAAACAAAAGACTTAAAAGAAAAGTATGTCGCGTATCTAAAATCTAAGTTTTCTGCGGAACCAGACTTTCCGTGGTCAGACACTCCCGACTGTTGCGTATTCCGCTGCCCGAATGAAAAATGGTTCGCGCTTATTATGAGAATTAAATACCGTCAGCTTGACCTTGCAGGCGAAGAAGAAACTTGGGTTGTAAACATAAAAGCCGAACAGGATGCCATTTCAAGTCTCGTTGACAGAAAATCAGTCTTCCCTGCCTGGCACATGAACAAAAAACACTGGATTACCATTTTGCTCACCGCCGTGACTGATTTTGATAAACTGTGCGAACTGACGGAAAAAAGCTACGAGCTGGTGAATAGATGAATTCTCGCTTCACCATATTCTTATCCTGTTCTATGTAAAATACGCTTTTTTTGTGGCAAAATGAACGAAAAGAACAGGTATAACGACCGTCGATTTTTTTGGGCAACCTTCCGTATGACTTAATTATTAGCGTACATATCATCAATTCCAATCAGCTTGCAGTTCTGCGCATTATCTTTTACATAATCCGAAAAGCCGTTGAGAGAAAAAATACAAACAAGCGGATTTGACACGGGCAGATATTTTATTTTATCCATCAGATTTTCAAAGTCGGTCTTTTCAAACTGGGATTTCTTAAATTTACATTCCCCCACGAGCAGAATGTTTTTTGCGTTCTTGCCGAGCAAATCAATTTCTATCTGCTTTTGACTTTTATCTTCATCAATTACGGTCGCCTGATAATCGGTTACTTCCGTAAGCAAAGGAATTCCGTTTGTTCCCGCGTGGAGCATCAGATATTCTTTTGCCATCTTTTCAAAGATTTTTCCCATAAAATCATGAATATGTTCCTTCACTTCTGACTGATAATACATGCTGCCTTTTTCTGCATTGATAAGACTTGTTGCCCTGTTTACATAGCGGAAATAGAATTCGAGCATTGAATCATTCAAAACATAGTATGGCTTTTTGGACATTCTTTTTTCAAGGATTTCGGCCTTTGTCAGAACTTTTAATGGGTATGTAATATCATCAGAACCTACACAACTTGCAATCTCGTTGTTTTTTGTGTGTCCTGTTGCGACCGCGGAAATTATCGAATTGTATAAGGCCGGACTCTGCCTTTCATTTGTAATCACGGTTTTTATCTGTTCTTCCGAAAAGTATCCGCCGATTGAATAAAACTGATTGATGATATTTTCTTCAAGCGAGAGATTTGTATCAAACTGTTCTATATATTTGGCAACTCCATTTGTGAGACCGTAACAGATTGCTTTTTCTTCGTTTGAGTATGGAGCGAGAAAATCCGCTGTTTCAAGATAATTAAAGGGGCGGAGCTTCAGTTCAAGGTCGCTTCGTCCGTGCAGCGGGGCTGATTCAGCAAGAACTTCGTCTTTCATAAAACTGACAAGCGAGCCGCAAATTATGAAAAACATTTTTCCCTTCTTCCAGTTTGTATCAATCTGTTTTTGGAGAACCGACTGGATATAAGGACATTGTTTTGCAAGATATGGGTACTCGTCTATAAAAAAAATGATTCTTTCTTTTTCTGCCTGTTTCCCAATAAAATCAAAAAGCTTTTCAAAAGAATTAAAACTGACCGTTCCAAGCAAGTCAGGAGCAACAACAGTGAGTACGGATTCTGTGAGCATAGAAAGTAATTCTGCTTCTCCGCGTTCAACGGCAGTAAACGAAATGCACTTGCAGTCATGGTCGCTTATAAATTTGTTTATCAGCCTTGTTTTTCCGATTCTGCGGCGTCCGTAGAGAATAGTCATGATAAAGCCGTTCTTTTTAAACTTGTTTTCCAATATTTTGAGTTCTGTTGCTCTTCCTTTGAAAAAATCTTGCATAAATACCCTCACTACCGAAATAAATTTAACCGAAATCCATTTGGGCGAAATTCATTTCGGTTAAGTATATTATACTTATGTTTTATGAAAAATCAAGATTCATTGTCAAAATATTTCCCCGTAGATTAGACCTGTTCGGAAACCTATGTTTTCTCCGGGGCTTTGCGGGTTTTAGGGCGGCAAGCCCTAGGCGAAAGGGGTGTCGGCGCAACAACGTGCGACGCAGGGGAAAGGCTTTTCCCCTCATGTTTTTGAGCGAAAACCTTTCTAAATTTTTGTTATATTCGCGGGATTTATGTTGTCGAAACCAGAAATCCATAGTATGTTTATTCTAGGAGCAGCGAATACGCTGTTCTTATCTTGTGATTGCAAGAGAGAGTTTTTTGAACGTCGTTCGGAACTTGCTTTGTAATCATATTGCAGTTTTACAGATGTATGGCTTGCACACACTATGCATCAATGTTTTCTGCATCCTCCTCTCCTTTTGGTCGTCCTGTTCGTTGAGCAGGACGGCTTTTTTTTGCTTTTTTTACGGACTTCCCCCCTTTATCATAATGTGATAAAATAGTTTCTATGAAGCGAATTATTCCGGCGGTTTTTGTTGCGGTGGCGGCGTTGCTGGCGTGTTTTTTTATTGTCAGGCGGCTGTTTGTGCAGGATACGGTAGTGCAGCGTGCGCGGGTGGTCACTCCGGTGGTGGATAACGGTGAGGGTGACGGCGAAAAGGCTGAGAGCGGATTTGATGACAATTATATAGAAACATCTTTTATTACTCTGGCGCAAGATGAGACATTGCTTTCTACGGTGACGATGGATATTGATGGCGACGGATATGACGACCAGATTAATGTGATTAAGACTTCGACTAGTCAGTATATCGTGCTGGTTGTGGCGTTGTATAATCCTGAGACGGTAAAATATGAGCGTTCGGCAAATCTTTCCACGGTGGTCACTCAGGCGCGGACGTTTGCATGTACAAGCCTTGACGTAATCGGAAATCATCATAACGTGCTGGTGTATCAGGGCATTTCGGACAGAGGTCATTCGGTGCTTCGGATGTATCTTGGCTCGCGGACATGGCGCGGAGAATTTAAGATTGACTGCATCGGCGATTTTGATACGGACGGCACGGTGTTTGTCCAGCAACTTGATCGAGATGAATCCTACGCGCTTTCGCAGGCAAAGGGAACGAGTTTCCCGGTGTGGGTGTATGGTTCGGAGAAAGTGGAAGGTTCTAACCGGCTTGACCAGATTCAGACGGAATATCGCTGGGATGAGCATGAGCGGAAGTATGTGCAGTATTCGCAGACCCGTGTGCAGGGAACGAGCATTGCGGCGGCGGTTTTGTCGAGAATTCAGGACGGCACGGTGGAAACGTTCTCACGCTTTTTGGACGGACTTTGGTTCAAGACGGACAACAGTTCTCAGTCAATCCGCTACATCTTTTTTGATTCTGTGGCGCATGAACTTATCTTTGAGAACGGAGACAGTGAGGAAGTCTATTCGTGGCTGAACAGCAATCTACGGCAGAACGGAATGTATTTTACGGCGGTCAACACGTCGATTGAGAATTTGCAGCGACGGGTGGATATTTCGCTGGTAGGAATTGATGAAATCCGCATCCGCTTGCAGGACGATGTTCGTATGCTTATCAGCGAAAGCACGTTATGGGACGGCAATTACAAGAAACTGACCTCAAAACTGGCGGCTTCTTCTTCTGACAACAACGAGGCGGTGATTGCGGAACTTGTCTCCGCGGGGAAATGGTCTGCGAGTGATGGGGCTGCAATCAGTTTTTCTGACGGCGAGTATCAGGCGATGAACGGTTCTTCGGTTGACGCGGGGCGTTTTATGCGGCTGATGATTTCCGGCGTATCGGTCTTGCAGTTCCGTTCCGACACGGTGAATCCATATTTTAAGGAGACATACGTGTTCGATTTTCAGAAAGTTGAGGTTGAGGAAAAGGTTGGCAGACGTTTGGTAAAAAAACAGGTTGATGATAAAAATGTCGTCATCATGCGTCATGTTCTTGTCAGTCCCGATGGATATTATATGACCGAAGAAAGACCCCTTGTGCTGACCCGCATTGACACCAACGGCGCGAATTCATAAAATATACTATTATGACTGCTAACGAACTTCGTTCTAAATACATTGCATTTTTCAAAAGTAAAAATCATGCTGAGATTTCGGGGCAATCGCTGATTCCCGAAAATGACCCCTCCGTTCTGTTTACGATGGCGGGAATGCATCCGCTGGTGCCGTATCTGCTTGGTCAGCCGCATCCGTCTGGAACTCGCCTTACGGACTACCAGAAGTGCATTCGTACGGGTGACATTGACGAGGTGGGCGACCCCAGCCATTTGACCTGCTTTGAGATGCTGGGAAACTGGTCGCTGGGCGATTATTTCAAGAAAGAGTCCATCGCGTTCTCATACGAATTTTTGACGAGCAAGGAATGGCTTGCGCTTGACCCGAAAAAACTTTCCGTCACCGTGTTTGCGGGTGATGAATCTGCTCCGCGTGATGAAGAGGCGGCAAGTTACTGGAAAGAAAACGGCATGCCCGAAGACAAAATTGCCTATCTTCCTGCAAGCGACAACTGGTGGGCGGCAGGTCCGACAGGGCCGTGCGGTCCTGACACCGAAATTTTCTACTGGGTTGGCGAAGGACTGCCGCCGGTCGGATCAAACAAAGGCACGGACAGCGCAAACTGGATGGAAATCTGGAACAACGTGTTCATGCAGTTTGACCGCCAGAATGATGGCTCGCTTGTAAAGCTCCCCAAGCAGAATGTGGACACGGGCATGGGCTTGGAGCGCACCAACTGTATCTTGCAGGGAAAAACGAGCGTCTACCAGACAGAAGTGTTCCAGCCGATTATCGCCGAAATTGAAAAACTGGTTTCGACAGGCTCAACCGGCGCAACGAAGTATACCTACGGAAGCGATGCCGAAAAAGATAAGTCCGTCCGCATCATCGCAGACCACGCGCGCGCATCGGTGTTCATTCTGGGCGACCAGCGTGGCGTTTCTCCGTCAAACCTTGGCGCGGGCTACGTGCTTCGCCGTCTGATTCGCAGGGCAGTGCGCCATGGCATGAAACTGGGCATTGACGACGCATTTTTGGCAAAGATTGCAGAGCCGGTCATCGAAAATTTCAAGGGCGCGTACCCTGAACTGGCGCAGAATCACGACAAGATTTGCGGCGAGTTGACCGCAGAGGAAAATAAATTCCGCGAGGCACTCAAGAACGGCGAGGCAGAGTTCCAGAAATTGCTTCCTAACTTGATGAAGAACCCGAAGAAAGAAATCAGCGGCAAAGTTGCGTTCCGCCTGTATGACACGTTCGGTTTTCCCGTGGAACTCACGCAGGAACTTGGCGCGGAGCATGGCTTTACCGTGGACTTGGAAGGTTTTAAGGAAGCGGAGAAAAAGCACAAGGAAGCGTCAAAATCGCTGGATGCGGGAAAAGCCAAGGGCGGTCTTGCAGAGCAGAGCGACACCACGACCAAATACCACACGGCGACCCATTTGCTCCAGCAGGCACTGGTCAACGTGCTTGGCGATATGGTCGCGCAGAAAGGTTCTAACATCAACAACGAGAGAATGCGCTTTGACTTTACGTTTGACCGCCCGATGACCGCCGATGAAATCAAGCAGGTTGAGGACATCGTAAACGCAAAGATTAAGGAAGATTTGCCCGTCACGATGGAAGTGATGACGCTTGAGCAGGCAAAGGCTGAGGGCGCGCGCGCTCTGTTCGCAAACAAATACGGCGAGAGCGTCAAAGTCTACACGATTGGCAAGGACGCGAAAAAGGACTGGTTCAGCAAGGAAGTGTGTGGCGGCCCTCACGTGCAGCACACGGCTCAGATTGGCGACTTTAAAATCACCAAGGAGCAGTCATCTTCCGCTGGCGTGCGCCGAATCCGTGCGGTGATTTCTGGCGGATTGCCGCTGGAAAAATAAAAATGCTTGCATGTTACGGAAAAAATACTTGTGTTTTCCCGTAACATTTTGTTATCAGAACTGTTTATACAATGAGAAAGTTGGGGAATAGCCTGCTTTCTATCTGAAAATATGAGGTTTATAGAATATGAAACGATTGGCTTTTGGACTTGCGCTTTTTTTGGCGACGGCAGTGCTTTTTGCTCAGAATGACTTGCAGGCTCTTGCTGTCGTAAAACTTAATAAATCGGAGACGATTACGCTCAAACAACTGAAAAACCGTGTCGAAATGTATCAGAAGCAGAACGGCGTGTCATCTTTTACGGTTGACCAGAAAAAAGACATTTTGAACGCGCTGATTGATGAAAAATTGGTCGTTCAGGCGGCGCAAAAAGCGGGAATGCAGATTACCGATTCTCAGGTGAACCAGTATTTCCTTCAGAGCGTAAGCCAGCAGTTTGGTCAGCAGGTAACGGAAGCGCAGTTTGCCGACATCGTGAAGCAGCAGACAGGAATGTCTCTGGACGATTTTATGAAGCAGCAGGTTGGCATGAACGTCGCTGACTACAAGTCATACTTGAAGAATCAGCTTTTGGCGCACCAGTATGTTTTGAGCCAGAAACAGAACGAAATCAAGACGGTCGCTCCCACCGATGAAGAAATCCGCTCGTTCTTTGAGTTGAACAAGGCTTCGTTTGTGTGGAATGATATGATAAAGATTTTCCTTGTCATGGTTCCAAAAAATGGCAAGGCAAATGAAGCCGCAAAGAAAAAGGCGGATTCCATGCTGGCGGATTTGAAAGCAAAGAAACTGAACTACGACAAAATCAAAGCCAATATGGAGAGCGACAAGACGTATCAGGGCGGCGATTTGATTGTCAGCAAGACGGCACAACATGCTCAGCAACTCGGAATCTCTTATCAGGAATTGATGGAACTGTTCGGACGCGACATCGGCTATATCTCAAACGTAACCGAAACGGGCGACAACTTTCAGTTCTATGCGGTTCGTCAGAAATATGCGGCAAAAATGCTTGGATTGAGCGATGTGGTTCAGCCGGACACGACAATTACGGTGTACGATTACATCAAGTCAAATCTGACCCAGCAGAAACAGAGCCAGTTCTTGATTACCGCCGTGCAGGATATTACAAAGTCTCTTGATACGGCGCAGAATGTTGACCGCAAAAAGACGGGCGATGCCCTTGATAAATTGCTGAACTGGTAGGCTTATGTCACGACGAAAAGGCAGAATTCTTGCGTTTCAGGGATTGTACTCATGGGATATTGGGGGCAATCCGCTGGAAGACGTGCTGAAACTTGACTGGGCGGAGAACGAAAAAGGCGATCAGGTTGATGACGACAGCGGTGCTTTTGCGCGTATGCTGATTGCGGGTTCAGTTGAGCATCAGGCAGAGGTTGACGAACTGATTAAAAAGCATCTGAGCGGCTGGACGTTTGACCGCGTGAATAAAGTGTCGCTTGCGATTTTGCGGATGAGCGTGTATTCGCTTTTGTATCAGAAGGACATGGCGGCTTCAATTGTAATTGACGAGGCGATAAGCATTGCAAAAGAGTACGGTCAGGACGATTCGTATAAATTCATCAATGCGGTGCTTGACAATATCAGAAAGTCAGCCGAAAATTAAAATATGACGTGCAAAATAAAGAAAAATCTGCTCGCTTTTGTGATGTGTTCGCTTGTGGCGGGCATTTTTCTTTTTTCATGCTCAAAATCAGACGGACAATCTTTTCTTTCTCAACTTGACGGCGTCGACGCATATATCAGGCAGGGGCAGACTTCCGATGCGATGGCTTTGCTTAAAAAGACCGAAAAAAATGCGTTCAGCGCGTATGCCCGCCTTGGTGTGTATCGCCGGTATATGACCTTGGGTGAAACCGTGCTTGCGGAGAAAGTGCTGGTGAGCGGCTTAAAGGCTCTGCATGAAAATCCTGAGCTTACGGCGGTGTATAGTCACTTTTTGCTCCGTCAGAATCGGCTGGACGAGGCGGTTGAAACGAGCAGAATTCTTGCGGGAACACGCTATGGCTCGCTGTATTCGGAGGCGGTGCTAAAACGGGCGGTCAGTCTTTCGGAAAGCGGCTTGTATTCTGCAGGACTTGCTTCCATTTATTATGATGCGTATGTCGGCACGGGAAATTCCCGCTGGCTTGTGAACAGCGCGTTGGTCAATCTTTTGCAAGGCGATTATCAGCTGGCGGCGGAATTGCAGGAAAAGCGACCTCATTCGATGGCGGAACACCTTTTTTGGGCATACGTGCAATATGACGCGGAAAATTACGATATCTGCCTTGAAAATTTGGAAAACGTGCGCAGTGAAGTGCTTTTGCCTGCCGCAGCAGAACTGGCAAGCGATGCCTACATCATGCTGAATGACAGGGATAGTGCGGAGCGTTCCCGCGAGATTGTGATGCAGTACAAAGGTGAGCGGATAAAGGACGTGCCTCCTGCGGTCAAAGTGAATTCCGCGCTGTGGAATCAGGAACGGGAACAGTATCAGCGCGCATACGATTTGATTTTTGACGTGGTGACGAATCACAGCGAGTATGTTCCCGGATTGGTCACGTATGGTCGGTTTGCCTACGAAGCGTCGATTCCCCCGGTGATGACCGATTTGGAAAAATCTCTGCGGCTTACCCCGTTCCGTACTCACGCGATGCAGGCGTATGATGACCGACCGAAGATTCTTGTGAGCGACGCGCTCTATCGGATGGAAAAAAAACTTTCCGAACAGCAGGAAACGACTGGCGAAAAAAATGAGGATTTGCTGACGGCGCATTTGATGTTGTATTATCGGACGCATTCCGAGATGACGCAAAAAGCAAAACTTGCCCTTCTGTGGGAAACGCTGGAAGAAAACGAGCGAGGCACAAGTTTATATCCACCAAAACTGGTGCAACTTGCCGTGCATGAATTGCTTGCGAACGGCGAAATTGAGGACGCGAGGAATCTGTTCACCAGATATTTGGATGCCCGCTACAGCCTGAAAGATGATATGCCTCTTCCTGCCGCAGAAAAAAAACTGGACGTGTTTGGCGGTGAGCGGTCTGCTCCAAAGAACGTGATTCCACCGGAAGTGTTGCGCGGCACATTTGGAGACAGGGCGGCAAAAGGCGTATATGGCATGGAAATTTGGGAAGGTGAGTGCGCCGCCTATTTTACTCTGCTTGACGGCAATGTTTCCGCCGCCCGCCGCCTGTACGAATACGTTCTTTTTGAGACAGGCGGACTGCACCGAAAATCCGATTCCGCGCCGATTGTCTCTGTCTCCTCGCTTGCGTCCGCAGTTTCTGTGTGCAATCTTGCGATGATGTACAGCAGCACTGGCGAAAAGAAAAAAGCCCTTGCCTTGTACGGACTTGCCGCTGGAAGAACCCGAGACCCTGCCACAAAAGCGGATATCCTCTACCGAACCGCCGTCATTCAGCGCGACACAGGTGACAAAAACGGCGCATCTCTTTCGCTGGAATACTGTCTTTCGCTCAACCCGACACACGCTGACGCACGACTTTTGCGCCGGATGATGGAGTAGGGGAATGATTTCGGCTTTGGGGATTGCGTTAGCGCTGGTAGCCGCGCCGCAAGGCGTTGCCGTAGGCAATGGAGCGATAGCGGAACGGCGGACATAGCGACCCGCCAGTTTTGCAGCGCAAAACTGGGTAAGGTGGCGTAGCCACCGACGGGAACGCCCCGATGATAAGGAATGTGTTTCTGTTGTCTCCTACTCAATCACTGCGATAATATCCGCGTTCTTTACAATCAGATACTCTTCGCCTTCGATTTTGACTTGAGTGCCGGCATATTTGTCGTACATCACGCGGTCGCCGACTTTTACGGTGATTTTTTCTTTTTCTGTGCCAGGACCGATTGCCTCGACTTTTGCGGTCTGCGTCTTTTCCTGTGCGGTTTCGGGGATGATGATTCCGCTGGCGGTTTTGGTCTCTGCTTTTTCCTGTTTGAGCAGAACACGGTCAGCGAGTGGTTTGAGTTTCATATTTTTGCCTCCAAAGGGTTTTGTTATTGATGTGCTGTATCAAAATGATACAGTTTTAGCGTATAAAAAGAGTCATTGTGTCAAAATATACGCCTGTTATCCTAAAAATAATAATAAATGCCCTAAAAGTCAAAGAAAATCGTCAGAATTTTGAGAAATTCGGCGGAATTTAAGGTATTAGTTTAAAAAATCACGATTTTTAAAACTTGGCACGGAATTTGCTATAAAATAAAGTGATAGAATGAAAGTGGTTTCGACTACGCTCAACCACTGTAACAAGGGGAACAAAATGACAAATGACGACGCAGTGCTTTCTATGTATTTGAAGGAAATCAGCAGGATTCCGTTGATGAGCCGTGAGGAAGAGAGCGCGCTTGCGCTGAAGGCAAAATCTGGCGACAAGGTGGCGAAAGAGAAAATCGTAAAGGCAAACCTGCGTTTCGTGGTGAATGTGGCGAAAAAGTATCAGGGTCAGGGGTTGGACTTGGTTGATTTAATCAGCGAGGGAAATATCGGGCTTCTGACGGCGATTGAAAAATTTGACGCGGAGAAGGGCTATCATTTTATTTCGTATGCGGTCTGGTGGATTCGCCAGTGCATTTTGAAGGCAATCTGCGAAAAGAGCCGTGCGATTCGTCTGCCGCTCAACCGCGCCAACGAGCTGGTTCAGATTGAGCATGCAAGGAAAATGATTGGTTCTGGTAAGACTGAGGAAGAGGAAATTTCCGAGGTTGCCGAAATGCTGAATATGGACGCTGCTCACGTGCGTGATATGCTGAATATCAATCGTGAGATGGTCAGCCTTGACGCTCAGGTGCGTGGCTCGGATTCCGACAGTGCTTCCGTGGGCGATTTTGTTGAGGACGAACGCTATGCGAATCCCTACGAGGAAGTTCTTACCAAAACGATGCGCGAGGATATTGGCGAAGTTTTGGATACGCTCAGGCCAAGCGAGGCGAAAGTTATCCGTCTGCGTTACGGTCTTGATGGCAGTCGCCCGATGTCGCTCAAAGAGGTTGGCGATGAATGTCAATTGACAAAAGAGCGCATCCGTCAGATTGAAAAACGTGCGATTGTCCGTATGCAGCATCCGCGCAGACTACGCAAACTTGAGCCGTATATTTCTGTGGCGTAAGGCTGTTTTGTCTGCGGGGCTGGACAATTTTTTTCAAGTCAATTTGTAGGGCGGCGGTAATCTGTATTTGCTTACACGTTTGCTCTGCCGTTTGACATTCCCCGCGGGCAATGGGTATAATTCCCTATAATGTCTAGGATAGTTCAATTAGGCGGGGCGACCGCTTTTCTTCTTATTGTATCGGTTTCGGTTTTTGCTGGGGAGATTGCTTCTTCGGGAACAAATGCTTCGTCTTCTGCGGAGCGGTCTGCGAAAGATGCGGAATTCATTGCGTCTGAACAGGAACGGCTGGCGGGTCATCCCGATTTGCTGGCGGAGTTTTGGACGCGGCTTGCGATTCAATCTTATAATGCGAATAATTTTTCTCTTGCGCTAGATTATTTTTCCAAGGCGGAGAACGGGGCGACCAAGGATTTGCTTCAGGCGGCGGCTTTGTACAAGGCGGAAATTGCCCTTCGTGCTGACGGAAAAAACGGTGCGGCTGACGGGGCAAAAATTCTTTCTGACTGCGTGACTAAAACGCGGCTCGCTACGGGAGACACGCTATTCGGAAAAATCAGGGTGAGTCAAGCGCGGTTTGCGGGATTGGCGCAGGACTGGAAGAATTGCGAGACGTTTGCGGACGCGGCGATAACCAGCGGGAAAGATGCCGAGGCAAAAAAGACGGCGGTTTATTGGAAGGCGTTAAGTCAATTCCAGACGGAAAAATACAGTAAGGCTTGCAGGACGATTGAATCAAACAAAGACGCGCTTTCGGGAGACACGGCACTTTCGCTTTTGTATGCGAAGGCATTGATTAAGGCGGGCAGATCGGCTGACGCAGATGCGGTGTTCGCTGATTTGGCGCGGAGCGGTTCGATGGATAATGCTGCTCGTCTGGATTATGCCCGCACCCTTTTGAATTCGGGGCGGCTTTCTGCGGCGGGCGAACAGGCTTCATTGGCGAGTGGCGCGGAGGCGTTGTATTTGCAGGGGCTTTCTGCTTTTAATCAACGCAATTGGGAGAGCGCGGTAAAACTGATGCAGACAAGTCTTCGGGAAACGCCCGCCCTTGAAGAAAAATATGCCGCTTATGCCTGGTTTTATTGTGGCTATGCACAGTATCGCACGGGAGATTACAGTTCGGCATTCAGCACACTTTCTTCCTTTGTAAATGAAAATAAAACGCATCCTCTGCGCTATGATGCTCTGATGACGGCAAGCCGTTCGGCGGTTCAGTCGGGTCAGTACGAAAAATCATTCGCATTTGCAGAGCAGGCGATTTATGCGTCCTCAACCGATGAGCAGCAGAACGAGGCGGTTCTTCTGACGGCGGGAATTTATGCGGACGCGGGAAGATACGACAAGGCGCTTTCTGTTTTGAAGCCGTACATCAGCAGTCGGAATCAGTTTGCGTATCAGTGTCGGTATGAGACGGCGCGGATTCAGGCATTGCAGAAGAATTTTGACGCGGCGGACAGAACCTACGCTTCTCTTGCCGCCGAAAAACCCGCGGGAACTTTTGCGGAAGAGGCTGCCTATCGGCGCGGGGAATTGCAGTATTCACAGGAAAAATATGCTCAGGCGGCGACCCTTTTTGAGCAGTATACGCAGAAATGGAACAGCGGACAGTTCTTCGATGCGGCATTGTATTTTTGTGCGGATTCGCTTGCAAAGTCAAATCAGACGGACAAGGCAATTTTGTATTTTATGCAGGTGGATAATCTTCGCCAAAGTACGTACAAATATAACGCGGAAAAAAATCTGGTCGAACTGTACGAGAAGCAGGGTGACTACGCGAATGCCTTGCAGTATGCGGAAAAAATGCTTTCTGGGTATGGTGATCAGGCGCGTGATGACGGCATCGCAAAAAAAATTGATGACCTGAACGAGTTGAATGCGGGTGCGGACGTTACACTAATCAAAAAAGAAAAGGAATATCAGAACGCGGGAAAAGATTCTACGGCGAACGGACGCGCTGCGGGAACTGAACTTGCCGCCCTGTATGTGTCCCATTCCGACACAAAAGCGAAAGGCATCGCGCTTGCAGAAAAATTGCTGCCCAAGCAGACTTCCCCCGCAGAAAGCCGCTATGCCGCTCAGAACGCATTGCTTTTGGCTCAGCACTACCGCACGAACGGTGAGAACAAAAAGGCAGCCGAAGCCTATCTCTCTGCGGCACAATATTCGCGGGCGGCAGGAAATGATGAGAATGCGGCGCGGGCATTGTACGGAGCGACTGAAGCCTTTGACGCGGCGGGCTTGGGCGGAGACGCAAAATCAACCGCAGAATCTCTGGCAAGCCTGTATCCGAAGAGCAGTCTGGTGAATTCCGCCCGCCAAATCGTGAACAAGTAGGTCAGCGTATGAAGAGAATACTGAAGAGCATTGCATTTATTTTTGCCGCCTGTGTGTGCGGGGCAGTTTTTGCCGAAGAATCGATTGAACTTCCTGATGTAACGACCGTGGTGAGCGGCGGCGCGATTACGGCGGGAAAAGATTCCGTTCCCGATTACAGTCCGGTTCTTCCCTCTGCGGAAGATGGTCGGGTTTCGTTGCCGCAGGTTGCCGATAATTCTGGCGGAATTGTTGCCCCCGCCGCCCCAGAGCCGACGGAATCAAAAGGCACGAGGTTTCGCATTGGCGGCGGCATCTACACGGGATTTCCGTTGGGAGACGATTTTATCCGACAGAAAATTGAGCCGTTCTTTGTTGTCGAGCTTCCTTTTGCGAAATTTCAGAACAATATGGAAATCGGCGGGGCGGCGCATATTTTGACGGGCGGCGCGATTGCAAAGTCAGCGTATGAGGGCGGTTTTGCGGGAGGCATTGCGGCGGAACTGTACCTGCGGATTCCGCTGCATACTGTTTTTTCGCTGCAGCCATCTTTCGGCTATGAACTTGCAGTCAACTGCGCCAATCGAGAAACCTTTGTTGATTCAGAATTTTTGCTTGCTTGTTCGGCACGTTTTATTCCGCAGTCAATCCGTAACGGCGCGTTTGAATGTGCGCTGACCCCGGTGCTGGAAATTGCCCCGGCTTCGGAAAATGCGGTTTGTACGCTGGGCGTTCGTCTTGGTGTGCTGTTCGGATTCTGACAGAAACATTGTTTCTTGCGTAAATTTGAAAATCATTCTCATATTGACATTTTTTTGTGCGATGAGTATAATTTGAAAATCATTATCAAATTGGCACAAAGATGATAAAGTCACCGTACAAAACGCGTCAGCAGGAACTTCTTCTCTCGTATCTCCGCGAAATGCAAGGAAAACATTTTACGGCAGAGGATGTGCGCGCGCATTTTGAGGGGAAGCAGTCGTCAATCGGCATTGCCACCGTGTACCGTCATCTTGAAAAACTGGTGAGCGATGGCGTGGTGACCAAATACGTGATTGACGAACATTCTGCCGCTTGCTACGAGTATCTTGGAAATGTCTGCAAGGACGAGGCTCAGGAACAGCATTTTCATTTGAAATGTGAAATGTGCGGTGCGCTTATCCATCTGGCATGTGACGAACTTGCGCTGATTCGGTCTCATCTGCAAAAAGAACACGGTTTTACGCTCAATCCGTTCCGCACGGTCTTTTACGGCGTATGCGCGGCATGTCAGAAAGGAGAGCCAAAATGAAAAAAGCATTTTTAAGCGTTGCGCTCTTCGCTTTTTTTGCCTTACTCCGCGTTGACTGCATTATTTTTTAAGGAGACATGATTACTATGAAAAAAATATATACGATGTTTATTGCGGTTGCGGTGATTTTTTCTTTTGCCGCATGCCATAAAAAGACGACGGACGGAAAACTGAAAGTCGTCGCTACGATTTTTCCCGAATATGACTGGGTACGGAATATTCTTGGCGAACAGGCTGACCACGCGGAACTGACCCTGCTTTTGGATAACGGCGTTGATTTGCACAGTTATCAGCCGAGCGTCAAGGACATGGCAAAACTTTCTGTCGCGGACATCTTTGTTTACGTGGGCGGCGAAAGTGATGAATGGGTGGAAGACGCGCTCAAAACCGTCAGGAACAAGAATATACGCGTGGTCAATCTGCTTGAAGTGCTGGGCGACAAAGTAAAGGAAGAAGAAATCGTTGAGGGAATGCAGGTCGAAGAAGATGACGAGCATGAACATGAAGGCGAGGAACATCATCACGAAGGCGAAGGTCATCATCATCACGACGATGAGGAAGAAATTGAATACGATGAGCATGTGTGGCTGAGCATTAAGAACGCACGGCTTTTGTGTGCGGCAATCGCAGAGGAATTGTGTGCCGCAGACGAGAAAAATGCCGCGATGTATCGCAAAAATCTTTCCGCTTATGACGAAAAACTTGCCGCGCTTGATGCCGATTACACTGCCGCGGTAAAATCTGCTGTCCGCAAAACGCTTTTGTTTGGCGACCGTTTTCCGTTCCGCTATCTGACGGATGATTACGGCTTGCACTATTATGCGGCGTTCGTGGGTTGTTCTGCGGAAACAGAGGCGAGTTTTAAGACGGTCGCGTTCCTTTCTGCAAAGGCGGACGAACTTTCGCTTCCGGCGGTGCTTCAAATTGAGACGGGCGACGGGAAAATTGCGGGAACAATCATTCAAAACACCAAGGCAAAGTCCGCAAAAATTCTGACGCTGGATTCTATGCAGTCCACGACCGCAAAGCAGATTGCCGCAGGAACGACCTATCTGGGCATCATGGAAAAAAATCTGGCGGTCTTGGAAGAGGCGTTGGGAGAATAAAGTACGGTCATTGGGTCTGCCAGAAAGGCCATGTTGCAATGCTTCTTCGCAGGCCCATGCATTGAGGGTAGATAGTATGATTTTACGGTGTGAGAATCTGACGATTGGTTACGAGCAGCTAGGAGTGGCACAGCAGATTTCGTTTGAGGTTAATGCGGGCGATTATTTGTGCATTGTTGGCGAAAATGGCGTGGGAAAATCGACGTTGGTAAAAACGCTGCTCGGCTTATTGAAACCGCTTTCTGGCACGCTGACACGAAATTTTGACACAACGGAATTGGGCTATCTTCCTCAGCAGACGGTGGTGCAAAAGGATTTTCCCGCCACGGTGGAAGAAATCGTGCTTTCGGGCTGTCAGAACCGTATGCAATTCCGTCCGTTTTATCGTGCGGAAGAAAAAGAGCGGGCGCGGAAGAATTTACAGCGGATGGAAATCATTCATCTTGCGAAGAAAAGTTATCGGGAACTTTCCGGGGGACAACAGCAACGGGTTCTGCTTGCCCGCGCCTTGTGCGCCACACAAAATCTGCTGATTCTTGACGAGCCAGTTGCGGGGCTTGACCCAAAAGTGACCGAAGAACTGTATGATTTTGTGCGCGGGTTCAACAAGGAAGGCACGACAATCATCATGATTACCCATGATATGAGCGCGATTCGGTATGCGAGTCACATTCTGTCGCTGGGGAGTTTCCGTTTTTTTGGTACGAAGGACACTTTTTTGCGGACGGAAAACGGCAGACGGCTGACTTCTGCAAGCGGCACAGGTTCAACTGATACGGAGGAAAAAAATGTTTGAGATGCTTTTTGAATATCTTTCGTTTCCGTTCGTACAGTACGCTCTGATTGCGGGAACGCTGATTGCGCTCTGCTCGTCATTGCTGGGCGTTACGCTGGTGTTGCGCCGCTTTTCGTACATTGGTGACGGACTGAGCCATGTTGCGTTCGGGGCGATGTCGTTTGCGGCGGTGTTCGCTCTGACCAACAAGATGACGCTGATTCTTCCTGCGACGATTGTGTGCGCGGTGTTGCTTTTGTGCGGCGGTCAAAAGCGGAAGATTAAGGGAGATGCCGCTATCGCGATGATTTCCGTTGGCTCTCTTGCCGTAGGCTATCTGCTGATGAATATTTTTGCGCCATCGTCAAATCTTTCGGGCGATGTATGCAGCACGCTTTTTGGCTCAACTTCGATTCTGACGCTGACCAAAGGCGAGGTTCTTGCGAGCGTTGTGCTGAGCGTGGTTGTTGTGGTGATTTTTGTCTTGTGCTACAATAAATTGTTTGCGGTCACCTTTGACGAGACATTTGCCAGGGCAATCGGCGTAAAGACTGATTTTTACAATCTCTTGCTTGCCGTGGTGATTGCGGTGATTATCGTGCTTGCGATGAATTTGGTCGGTTCGCTTTTGATAAGCGCGCTGGTGATTTTTCCTGCGATGAGTGCGATGCGTCTGAGCAAAAGTTTTAAGCACGTTACGGTGTATTCTGCGATTATTTCCGTGGTGTGCGCGCTCGTTGGTATGCTAATCTCGATTCTTGCGGGAACGCCTGTGGGCGCAACGATTGTGGCGGTGGATATGCTTGTGTTTGTCGTCTGCGCGTTGGTTGGGAGAAAATAAAATGAAAAAATCGCTGTTTTTCGCTTTTATCGCGTTATGTGTGACGCTTTCGCTTGTTTTTGCGCAGAAAAAGACGGCGGCAAAAAAATCTTCCGACGTGGATTTGACCAAAATGAGCGCGACGATGGTCTATGCGAAAGTATTTGATATGCTCATCAATCCCGACAATTACGAGGGCAGAAAAATCCGTATGCACGGCACGTTCGAGGTGTTTGAATACGAGATGGACGGAAAGCCCGCCCGCTCCTTTGCCTGTATTGTGCAAGACGCGACCGCCTGTTGTGCGCAAGGCATGGAATTCCGCTTGAAAGGCAGTCCCGTTTATCCCAAGGACTATCCCGCGCAGTATTCGGACATTACGGTGAGCGGCACGTTTCATCAGTTTGAAGAAGCGGGCATGAACCGCATTTTGCTGACCGATTGTACGGTGGAGTAGGGGCTTGGGGCTGGCCCCAGGAGAAAGGGGTATGTGAGCAACGAAGTGCGAACTAGGGGAAAGGCTTTTCCCCTCAAAAAAGGGGAGTATTCGCAACGAGCCGTAGGCGAAGTTTTCAGCGGGCTTTTCCCCTCAAAAAAATCATATAAATTTCCTTAAATTCTATTGATAAGATTGCGCAATAAGTCTATTGTAAGGTTTATGCACTATCTGCACGGTATCAAACCGCCTTCAACGGTGGAATAGGTTAGAGGAACAAGAGTGAAAGGAAGTCAGGTTACTATTGACCATGTCTCAAAGCGATTCGGTGATTTTGTCGCGCTTGATGACATCAATTTTACGATTAAGCCGGGTGAATTTTTCTCCCTGCTCGGTCCTTCCGGTTGTGGCAAGACTACGTTGTTGCGCATCATCGCCGGATTTGAATTTCCTGATGAGGGAGCGGTGCTGTTTGATGACCAGAACATCATTCCGTTTCCGCCGAACAAACGGCAGGCAAATACGGTGTTCCAGACATACGCGCTCTTTCCGCATCTGAGTGTGTATGACAACGTGGCATTCCCGCTGAAACTCAAAAAACTTTCAAAAGAAGAAATAGACAAAAAAGTGCGCGATTATTTAAAGCTCGTCCAGCTTGAGGCGCACATGTTCAAAAAGCCGAACCAACTTTCCGGCGGACAGCGTCAGCGTGTGGCAATCGCGCGCGCATTGATTAACGAGCCGAAAGTGTTGCTTTTGGACGAGCCGCTTTCCGCATTGGATGCAAAATTGCGCGCAAATCTTTTGATTGACCTTGACGCATTGCATGACAAAATCGGCATCACCTTTATCTATGTAACGCATGACCAGAGCGAGGCTTTGGCGGTGAGCGACCGAATTGCCGTGATGAACAGCGGACATGTCTTGCAGGTGGGAACTCCGTTCGAGATTTACGAAAGCCCCGCCACGCAGTTTGTCGCCCAGTTTATCGGCGAGACGAATTTGTTTGAGAGTACCGTGGTCAAATGCGAGGAATACAAGGTGGCGGGAAAATCCGACATTGAACACATGGTCACGCTGAATACGCCCGCGCTTGGAATGCAGGCGCAACTGACCGGAGAGACGGCGGCGACCCGCGAAGAAGACAAAAATATTTTGGTGACTGATTATGAGCATACCGATGAGGGGCAGAAGGTCGCCTTTACGATTCGTCCTGAAAAAATCCGCATTACGCTGGAAGAACCGAAATTTGCGGGCAGACGCGACATCAACGTGTTCAAGGGCGTGGTTGAAGAGCCGATTTATACGGGATTCCAGTCCAAATTCTACGTGCGGCTGGAAAACGGTACGATTGTCAAAGTGTTCAAGCAGCACATCAATTATCTTGACGAGGGACCGGAGATTGCATGGAAAGACACCGTGTACATCTCATGGGCGGCGAACGACGGCTATATCGTAGAGGACATCAATAAATGAGCGGCGAAAAGACGAAACCCGACGGTGAAGCCCTGCCGCCCAAACGCAATTTTTTGCTCAGGCTTGCGGCAAAGGCTCACGGCGCAAAGTACAAGAAACTCAATCCGGGACCGGCGTATGCTTATCCGATGGGCTTGTGGTTCACGCTATTTTTTGTCGTGCCGCTTATCATCATCGTGGCGTATTCGTTTATGAAGCGCGATGTGTACGGCGGCGTTATCGCAGAATTCACGTTCAAAGCCTACCAGCAGATGCTTGTTCCCGCTTACGGCATGATTTTTCTGCGCACGCTGTTCATTACGGTGGTCTCCACGGCGGTGACGATTGTTATCGCGCTTCCCTGCGGATATGCGATGGCAAGAAGCAAGCATCAGACACTGCTTTTGGTGCTGGTCGTCATTCCGTTCTTAACCAACAGCCTTATCCGTATTTTTGCATGGATGACGATTTTGGGAGACAATGGACTGCTCAATTCGATTTTTCATTTCTTCTGGAGCATAAAGCATGCCCTTGGTTTTGGCGGGGCGGAATTTATTCCCCACAAATTCATGTTCACCAAAGGGGCGGTCATTCTGGTAAGCATTTACATGTACCTGCCGTATGCGATTCTTCCGATTTTTACGGCGGTTGACCGCTTTGACTTTAGCCTTTTGGAAGCCGCCCGCGATTTGGGTGCGACCAAGCCGCAGTCCATGTTCAAAGTGCTGATTCCCGGCGTAAAGAGCGGGATTGTGAGCGCGCTGATTTTTACGTTCATTCCGATTTTTGGTACGTATACCGTTCCGCAGTTGGTTGGTGGCAAAGACAGTTACATGCTGGGAAACATCATCGTTGACCAGGTGCAGAAAGTGCGTAACTGGCCGCTTGCCTCTGCGTTCAGTTTGGTGATTACCGCCGTCTCCATGATTGCGATTTTGTGGATGCTTTCTACCAATAAAAAAGAAGCGAGCCTCAAAAAAATGTCCACCAAGGAAGATGTGGCGGCAAACACGAATACCCCGCTTTTGGCAACGAGCCTTAAAAAAGGAAACATCATTGCCGCTTCGGCACAGCCAGCAGGAGACGCACAATGAAACTGAATCCGTACAAACTGTTTATCAGAAACAAACGTCCCAGCGAAAATGCCCGCCATGCGAAGCGAAACTGGAAACGCCTTGCGCCACAGTTCAGCCTGTCAAATTCGGTGCTGGCTCTGTCGCTGATGTTTTTGTTCATTCCGCTGTTCGTCATTATTTTCTATTCATTCAACTCGGCGAAAGACACGAATTTCCAGAATTTTTCATTCGTGTGGTACGAGAAACTGATTTTTGATTCAAAGGATTTGTGGTCGGCCTTGTTCAACAGCCTTTTTGTTGCGGTCACATCTTCGATTGTGGCAACGGTTCTGGGAACGCTTGCTTCTATCGGCATCACGTGGTATAAATTTTTTGGCAAGCAGTATATTCAGTCAATCAGTTTTTTACCAATGGTTTTGCCCGAAGTGATTATGGGCGTGTCGCTTCTGATTTTTTTCAGCGGAATCAAACTGTCACTCGGATTGTTTACAATTTTTATCGCGCATACTACGTTCTGTCTGCCATTTGTGTACCTGATGGTAAGTGCGCGCATTGATGAATTTGATTATTCGATTATTGAGGCAAGTCACGATTTGGGCGCGAACGAGTGGCAGACGCTTTACAAGGTAATTATTCCTGCGATTATGCCGGGCATTGTGAGCGGATTTGCGATGAGCGTAACGATGTCGCTGGAAGACTACGTGATTACATCGCTGGTCTCAGGACCGGGAAGTACGACACTCCCGCTGTATGTGTACTCCATGATTCGTTTTGGAGTAAGCCCGGTCATCAATTCGCTTTCGTTCGTGCTGATTCTGGGCATTTGTGTTCTTGTGTTTGTCTTACGCAGGGGACTGAAAAGTTTCGCTAGCGCACGATAATTGATTTGGAAAAAAGGCTGTTCTGATGGTAGAAGTCATCAAATCGGTCTGGCTTGTACGGTCTGCCGAACAAGTCTAATATTCTTCATATTCTTGAGGACGGTACAACATGAAGAACTGTATCGCTAAAATCGCACTGGCGGCTATGGGTTTGGCTGCGGTGATGGGTCTTGTTTCCTGCAAAAAAAAGGAAGACAGGACATTGTATCTCTACAACTGGACGTATTACACTCCCGAGGAGGTAATCGCGCAGTTTGAGAAAGAGTTCAACTGCACGGTCAAGGTAGACAGTTATGCGTCAAACGAAGAGATGTATGCAAAACTCCGCGCAGGTGCAAAAGGCTACGACATTGTAGTTCCGAGTCAGGACTATGTTTCGATTATGATTGCCCAGGGAATGTTGCGCGCGCTTGATCAGGGCAAACTGACCAACCGTGGAAACATTAACCCGAAAGTTTTGGAAAAGGCGACGTATGACCCCGACATGAAATATGCTGTTCCGTATTATTTTGGTGCGGCTGGTGTTGCCGTGAACAAGACTAAGGCGACCTCTTCTTATCGCCGTGACTGGAATATTTTTTCGGATACGCAGTTCAAAGGTCACGCCACGATGATGGACGATATGCGCGAAGTGATGGGAGATGCGCTTGCATATCTGGGAAAGAGCGTCAACTCGCTGGACGATGACGAACTTGATGCCGCCGCAAAATTGGTCACCGAGGAATGGAAGCCGAATCTGGTCAAATTTGATGCGGAAGGCTTCGGAAAATCATTCGCAAGCGGCGACTTCTGGTTGTGTCAGGGCTATGCGGAAGTCATTTACAGCGAAGTTCCCGAAGAAAAGTGGGATGAAACTATTGATTTCTTTATTCCGCAGGAAGGCGGTCCCTCCTATCTGGACAGCATGTGTATCTTAAAGGACGCTCTCCACTACGAGTTGGCAAATGAATTCATCAATTATATTCACCGTCCGGAAATCTACGCGCAGTTCTTGGACGCATTCCGCTTCCCGTGCTTTGTGAATATGAAAGCCGCTCCATATATGACCAGTAAGCCGATGTACGAGGCAGAACAGATGAACAACTGCGAACTGAAAAATGACCTTGGCGAAGGTCTGGATAAATACAATATCCTTTGGCAGAAAATCCGCTTTACGGATTAAATACGGGGCGCATTCGTGCGCCCTTTTTTCTCACCTTGCTTTTTCTTCGGAAATCTTGTATGCTTTTCTTATAGATTAAAAACTAAAGTGGCAGACGATGTTCTGCTGCCAGAATTTAATTGAGGTTTGATAAATCTTAGGAGAAGAAACATGAAACGCTTTTTGAGCATTGTATGCGTGGTTCTTTTGACTGCGACTCTGGTATCTATGGTGTCTTGCAAGCAAAAGGAAGAACGGATTGTGTACCTGTACAACTGGACGTATTATACGCCGGAAGAAGTGGTGCGCAAGTTTGAGCAGGAATACAACTGCACGGTCAAACTTGACAGTTATTCTACGTGTGAGGAAATGTATTCCAAACTTCGCGCGGGCGCAAAGGGCTACGACATTGTTATTCCGTCAAACGATTTTGTTTCTATCATGCTGCGTCAGGGAATGTTGCGTGAACTTGACCAGTCAAAATTGACCAACCGCGACAAAATCAATCCCAAAATTCTTGCAAAAGCCGAATATGACCCTGATATGAAATATGCCGTTCCTTACGCTCTGAGTGCGACTGGTATTATGGTCAACAAGACAAAGGTAAAGGCAAACTATGCCCGTAGTTATTCGATTCTTGCAGACCCGCAGTTCAAAGGGCATTCCACAATGATGGACGATATGCGCGAAGTTTTGGGCTGTGCGCTTGTGTACCTTGGAAAAGACATGAACAGTCTGAATGACGACGATCTTGACCTTGCGTATAAACTGGTTTCTGACCAGTGGAAACCAAATATCATCAAATTTGATGCAGAAGGCTTCGGAAAATCATTTGCGAGCGGCGATTTCTGGCTGTGTCAGGGCTATCCCGAGATTGTGTATGGCGAAGTGGACGAGACCCGCTGGGAAGAGACGATTGATTTCTTTATTCCGCCGGAAGGTGGGCCTGCAACATTGGATAGCATGGTTATCCTAAAAGATGCGCCTCATTATGAACTTGCGAATGAGTTCATCAATTTTATCCATCGCCCGGAAAACTACGCGCTTTTCATTGATGAATTCCGCTATCCCAACGTAGTCAATCCTGCTGCGGATGAATTTATCACGACTAAACCGATGTACGATGCAGAGCAGGCACTTAGTTGTACGCTTAAAGATGACTTGGGTGATGGTCTTGATAAATATAATATGTTGTGGCAGAAAATCAGGTTTACGAATTAACGACAGACATTCTGCCATTAAGATACTATGAAAAAAGAACTGTTAGAACTTGCTGATTTTAAGGAAATCGTAGAAAGCGTTTCCATGCCGATTCTGGTAGGAAAACCTGTCTACGATGATGAAGACGTTGTTGATTTTGAGATTTTGTATCTAAACAAGGTGTATGCGGAGAAAATTCCGAATACGGCTAAGGTAGGAATCAGGCTTTCTGCCTTTTTGAATAAAATCTCAAAGGACGTGGACTGGCTTACCAAAGGAATTGAAACGCTTAAAACCGGCAAGACGATGACGGTGACCTATTATTCGGTCATTTCAAATTCATGGCTGCACGGTGTTTTTACGCCGATAAAGAATAAATTCGTTGTCTTTACGCTGACGGACATTACCCACGACAAGCAGAATGAGGAGCAGTTGCGCAGACAGAATTTGCGGCTTGCTTCTTTGACCGATGAAATTTCCCGTTCGAGGGAAAGTTTGCAGCGTCAGTTGGATAATATTCAGGACTTGAACGAGGAATTGCAGTTTACCGCCTACCATGATGTTCTGACGGGACTGAGCAACAAGCAGAAACTCAAAAAAGATTTTAAAGACACGCTGGATTCGCTTAAACCGGGCAAACTGTTCGGTCTGATTCTGCTTGACCTTGACAATATGAAAATCATCAATGATTCGGAAGGGCATAGCGCGGGCGACGAGGTGATTTGTCGTGCGGCGGCGATTCTGAAACGTTTCCAAAAGCAGAATATCTTGTGCTATCATTTTGGCGGTGATGAATTTATCATTCTGGTAAAAAATATTTCCTCAAAGGACAGCCTTTTGACGGTGGGAGATACGGTTTTGGAGGCTTGCAACGAGCAGGGCATTGATTTTTCCGCTGGAATCGCCGTTTATCCCGATGATTCAAAAGACTTTAACGAGCTTCTGAAATTTGCCGATATGGCGATGTACGATGTGAAGAAGCGGAGCAAAAATGACATCGCGTTCTTCCATCTGATGATGCAGGACAAATTTTTGCGTCGTCTGAAGATTCAGCACAAGATGAACGACGCGCTGGAAAACAATGTGTTCCAGTTGTACTATCAGCCGCAATTTGAGGTAAAGACGAATAAACTGCGCGGCTTTGAGGCGTTGCTCCGTTGGTACGATGATGATTTGGGCTGGATAAATCCAGAGCAGTTTATCCCGATTGCGGAAGAATCGCGTCTGGTGCTTGAATTGGGCGACTGGGTGATGCGGACTGCGCTCAAGACATTGCATAAATGGACGACCAAATACCATTTTGACGGCATTATGAGCGTGAATGTGTCTCCTGTTCAGTTGAAAAAAGCGAGTTTTATCTTTGACCTTGCCGAGATGATGCGCGAGTTTAATATCCGTTCCCATAATCTGGAGATTGAGATTACCGAGGGCGTGCTGATTGACAATAAGGATGAGACCGTGCGCCTCTTGAAGCAAATCCGCGACATGGGAATCGGCATTTCGCTGGACGATTTTGGCACGGGCTATTCCAGTTTGAGTTATTTGCAGATTCTTCCGATTACGACGCTCAAAATTGACAAATCTTTTATTTCCAACATCACCGAAAAAGGCGGCGTAGAGGCGAACATAACGGATTCAATCGTTTCGATGGTCACTAAGATGGGCTTGGACACAATTGCCGAGGGCGTGGAGAATCAGGAGCAACTGCAAATTTTGAGCGACATTAACTGCAAGAACGTGCAGGGCTTTTTGAAGGGCAAGCCTATGCCTGAAGACCGATGCAGCGCATTTTTGTCGGGAAATGCGGACGCAATCCTGACGATTTAAATTCGGTATTCTATGTATCTGACTTTTCCCTGCTCAACGGCGGACTTAATCTGACGTTCGCGCACACTTAATTGAGCGTCTCCGCTTTTTACTTCTATCAAAAGAATTTCTTCGATGTCTTTACCGCTGGCGGCTCCGGGAAAGGCGATAAAATCAATTGGCTTACCGACAAAACGCGCATCCGCAGGGTTGCAGGGAAAATTCGGCAGAAAAGGCGCGACTTGTTCGCCTGCAAGACCGCCCAGCACTGCGCGGGAGCGTTTGAGCGCGTCTTCGCGAACCCGCTTCAATGTATTTTTGTATGCGAGTTGTGCCGCCGTTTTTCCCGCGCGATAGAAAATTACCGCAATGACTATCTGCAGCACAAAAAATCCCAGTGCAATCAATAAGCCTGTAACGAGCGGCGAAGAAATAAGTTTTTCTATCGCAAGAAGGAGTAATGCTGTATCGTTCATACCCCATTGTATCACAACGCACAGAGATTGTAAGCGGGATTTTAAGGGTGCAACCCTTAGGAGAATGGGGTATGGAGCCAACGAAGTGGCGACTAGGGGAGTATTCGCAACGAGCGCAGCGAAGTTCCAAGCGGGCTTTTCCCCTCAAAAGGACTAGGGGAGTATTCGCAACGAACGCAATGAAGTTCCAAGCGGGCTTTCCCCCTCTAAACTTTGGAAAAATGATTCCGATAATAGAAACAGCATATTGTCTGAAAAGGAGTTCAGCATGAAGAGATTTTTTTTGGTCGGGGCGGTTTTTATTTTGATGGCGGCGGGGTTTGCCCAGGAAGAAAAACTGCTGCGGTTTAAGTATAAAAAGGACGACAATTACCGTATTCTTTCCACGGTGCATGAGGAAGTGAAACTGAACGGTCGGTTGCATCATCGGGCGGAAATTGTGAGCCGTGTGACCCAGCATATTGCCGATGTGGATGAGACGGGCAAGGCGAATGTGGATGCCGTTTTTATGACCAGCGAAAAATCGACGGGCGTGTACGGAAATGAGCGGCTGGAGTGGGGCGAGGAATTCAAGAGTGTGTATCAGCGGGATACGTTCGGAAAATATGACATTGCGGACACCTATTTTATGCCGGTTATCCGTGATATGCCGATTATGCCTGAAAAGCCTGTAAAAATTGGTGACACGTGGCAGGCAAATGGCTACGAGGCGGAGGATTTGCGTCGTGAGCCGTTGTGTATTGAAAAGCCGTTCAAAGTGCCGTTTACGGCGGAATATGAGTATCTGCGCGACGAGGAAGGGCGGACTTCGGATTCAAAGCGGGAAAAAAGGACATTTCAGGTTATCAGCGTAAAATACAATATTTATTATGAGACGCCGCTTCCAGAAGATTCATGGCAGTTGGGCGATGTTCCTGTGGTGACAATGGGTTATTCTCGCAAGACGATTTACTGGGATAATGAAAAGGGGCAGTATGACCACACCGATGAGGATTTCCGCATTGTGATTGAGACTGCGCGGGGAAATCAGTTTGATTTTTCGGGAACGACCCATGAGGAACTGACGGAATTTACCCGCACTGCGACCGAGGAGAATTTGCAGGAAGTGCAGGAAAAAATTGAGTCGATGGGCTTGCAGAACGTGACGGTCAAAAAAGAAGAGAAAGGTCTGACCATCAGCGTGGAGAATATTCAGTTTAAGCCCGACAGCGCGGAACTGGTGAATAGTGAAAAGACTAAAATCAAAAAAATTGCCACGATTTTACAGGCGTACCCCGACAACGATTTGCTGATAAGCGGGCATACGGCATTGGCCGGCACGGAAAAAGCACGGCAGCAGTTGAGCGAGGAGCGCGCCGAATCGGTCGCAGACTTTTTGATTTCGCTTGGTGTGCGCGAAAAAAATCATGTCTTTACGCAGGGATTTGGTGCGCGCGTTCCCGTTGCCTCAAACAAGACCGAGGCAGGCAAGGCGAAGAATCGGCGCGTAGAAATTACGATTTTGGATAAATAGGGTAGAATTCTGCCTGAATGACGGCGGCGATTTCTTTCTTTTTGTAGTCCGCATGGTGTTCGGCGGCAGGAACGAATTGCAGCGTGTATGAGCCGTTTTTGTGCTGTGCAAATTGCGGCACGACATCGGCTACGTTCTGCTCGTATTGCAGCCAGCATTGCAGGTACACAAAATCATCGCCCTGTGTGTAGGCGGTTTTGTTTGCAAGCGGCGTGGCAATCACATCGTCTTTGATGCGCGTCTGTTCCGTTCCGAACTGCTCGTTTGCCGCAATGATTGCCTTGTACAGATTGTACGCCGCAAGAAGAGAATCTTCGTCCGCTTTGATTGCCGCCGCCTCAATCGAATTTTCGCCGAGCGTCTTGTACGGAAAGCGGTATTTTGTGTACGTTTTGATTACGGCGGCGGAAAATGCCTCGTCCTGCTCCATAATCCTACGCTGGGTAAGTTCATCGGCACGTGGCTGCTGCTTTGGCGTTCCATTGGGCGAGGCTTTGGTGAAGCGGGAAAGTTTTTTGCTGAATGCGCTGAGCGCGGAAGAAATTTCACTCATACTTGTTCCTAAAATCATCGGCAGCAACAACTTCTCCTGACAGAACCGCAGGACAACGTGGACATGAAAAAAGCCACCAACTTTTGGTGGCTTATATGTCTCCTAGCGCAATCTACGGAATAGTCCGCTGCGGGAGTTCTAATGTAGCCCTGCTTAACTGCAGGTAGTTGTATTCGCTTACAGTTTTACGCCTGTCGGACGTGTTATTTTTGTCGGAATCTGCATAACGCCTCCTTCTTACGTAAGGCCGGTTCAGGTCCTCATCTCCCGCCTGTCCTCACTTATAATAGTAACACACTTTCTGAATAATGCAAGCGAAATTTGAAAAAAAATTGAAAAAAATATGGTTCGTTGAATTTGTTTCTTTTTTGCTGACTCACAAGAGGTTTCCTTTGTGAATTCCCCATATCTAGCGTACTTCTAGTGAAATAATTATAAGAAAACGCTATTTATCCATTGCCTTTTGCGGGGGAAAAGGGTATATTAACTATGTTAGAAAGAGGCTGGCGCATTGCGTCGGCTAAAAATATTGCTTGTTAAACACAAGCCCGAGGAGATTTTTATGGCAGAACAGGAAGCATGGAAAGGCTTTAAGACTGGTCGGCTTTGGCAGGACGAAGTGAATGTCCGCGAATTTATTCAATTAAATTACACGCCCTATGAGGGTGACTCATCGTTCTTGGCAGGTCCTACGGACGCAACGAACACCTTGTTCAACGAGTTGCAGAAATTGCAGAAAGCCGAGCATGAGAAAAAATCCGTTGGTCTTGACGGCAAGGAGCGTAGCGGCGTTCTTGATTTGGACACCGATATCGTTACGGGTCTTACCGCGCACAAACCCGGCTACATCTGCGAGGACGGAAAGAAACTGGAGCAGGTCGTTGGTTTGCAGACCGATAAGCCGTTAAAGCGCGCATTCATGCCGTTCGGTGGAATCCGCATGGCAGAGCAGAGCTGCGAGATGTACGGCTACAAGCCCAACCCCGAACTGCACAAGATTTTCACCGAATACCACAAGACACACTCTGACGCAGTATTTCAGGTGTACAACGCAGAAATCCGCAAGGCTCGCTCATCACACATTCTGACCGGTTTGCCCGACACCTACGGACGTGGACGCATTGTTGGCGACTACCGCCGCGTTGCACTGTACGGAATCGACTTCCTTATCAAATCAAAGCAGAAAGACTTTGACAACATCGGTGACGGCACGATGACTGACGGCGTTATCCGCCTGCGCGAAGAAGTTGCAGAGCAGATTAAAGCCCTCAAGCAGATGAAAGAAATGGCAGCCCTCTATGGCTACGACATCTCAAAGCCTGCAAAGAACGCAAAAGAAGCCTTCCAGTGGCTGTACTTCGGCTACCTCGCCGCAATCAAGACGCAGAACGGAGCCGCAATGTCTGTCGGTCGCATTGCAACCTTCCTTGACATCTACATCGAGCGCGACCTCAAGAACGGCGTCATCACCGAAAAAGAAGCGCAGGAACTGGTAGACCATATCGTTATGAAGTTCCGCATGGTGCGCTTCGCCCGCATTGAATCCTACAACAACCTCTTCTCTGGTGACCCGATTTGGGCGACGCTTGAAGTTGCAGGTCTTGGACAGGATGGACGCAGCATGGTCACTAAGAACGACTTCCGCTTCCTGCACACGCTGGAAAACATGGGACCTTCACCCGAGCCGAACATCACCGTACTGTACTCAAAACGTCTGCCTGAGAACTTCCGCAAGTACGCGGCAAAGATTTCCATCGACACCTCTTCAATTCAGTACGAAAATGATGACGTTATGCGCCCGGTTTGGGGTGACGACTATTCAATCTGCTGCTGTGTTTCCGCAACCCAGACTGGCAAGGAAATGCAGTTCTTCGGAGCGCGCGCAAACCTTGCAAAGGCATTGCTTTACGCTATCAACGGCGGTCGCGATGAGGAAGCAGGTTTGACCCCCGGCGTACAGGTTGGCCCGGAACTCGCTCCGATTACCAGCGAATATCTGGACTACGATGAGGTTATGCGTAAGTACGATGTGATGCTTGACTGGCTTGCTGGTATCTACGTGAACGCGTTGAACGCAATCCACTACATGCACGACAAATACTACTATGAGGCCGCAGAGATGGCTTTGATTGACACCGACGTTCGCCGCACGTTCGCGACAGGTATCGCAGGCTTCTCGCATGTCGTTGACTCACTCTCTGCAATCAAGTACGCAAAGGTCAAGGTTCTCCGCCGCGACATCAACATCACCGACAAGAAAGGCAACAAGATTTTTGCACCAAACATGGCGTA
This sequence comes from Treponema sp., assembly GCA_017449285.1. Classification (GTDB taxonomy): domain Bacteria; phylum Spirochaetota; class Spirochaetia; order Treponematales; family Treponemataceae; genus Treponema_D. Next base: position 46,871 of record JAFSJX010000022.1, on the reverse strand, counting down.
CGACTTTGTTACCGAAGGAAGTTTCCCTCGCTACGGACAGGATGACGACCGCGCTGACGAAATCGCAAAGTGGCTCTTGAAGACCTTTATCGGCAAAATCAAGCGTCATCATACCTACCGCAATGCAGAACCCACAACCTCAATCCTTACGATTACGTCAAACGTGGTCTACGGAAAGGCAACAGGCGCACTGCCCAACGGACGCAAGGCGCACGAACCGTTCAGCCCGGGAGCAAACCCATCTTACGGCGCAGAAACAAACGGTCTGGTCGCTTCGCTCAACTCTGTGGCAAAAGTGCCGTATGAGTACGCATTGGACGGCATCTCCAATACACAGACAATCAACCCCTCAGCTCTCGGACACGATGAGGCAGAGCGCGTAAAGAACCTCGTGAACGTTATGGACGGCTATTTTGCCAAGGGTGCGCACCATCTGAACGTAAATGTCTTTGGTGTAGAAAAGCTCAAGGACTGCCAGGCTCATCCTGAAAAGCCCGAATATGCAAACTTCACCGTGCGCGTTTCCGGCTATGCGGTGCGATTCATCAACTTGACCAAAGAGCAGCAGGACGACGTTATAGCAAGAACGTGTCACGCCCAGCTGTAAACAATTTCTGCGAGAGAAGACGAAACCTTGCAAATGTTTCTTCTTCTCTCGCGCTCTTTGTTTTTTCCAAGCCTCTGTCGGAGGGATTTTTTATCGGCAAACAATCCATTCTATCGGCAAAATAAAATACGCTTCTTTCTCGTAAAAATCACTTTATATTTTGCCGATAATATGCTATACTGTTTCCGTGAGCGAGATATTCATTTCTTCGGAAGAAGTGGCGAAAAATTGGGGAGTCTCTGAGCGGAGCGTGCGCAATTACTGCTCGCTGGGGCGTATTCCGGGAGCAGTGTTGCAGGGAAAGACGTGGCTTATTCCCGAAAGTGCCGTAAAACCTGCACGGCAAATCCGCCATTCGGCAAAATCTCAGAAAAACAAAAAACTGCTCCAAATCCTGCGCGACGAAAAAGCAGACGGACTGAAGGGCGGAATCTACCACAAAATCCAGATTGACCTTACCTACAACTCAAATCACATCGAAGGCTCGCGCCTTACGCACGACCAGACCCGCTACATTTTTGAGACCAAAACCATCGGCGTAACAGACACATCGGTCAAAATCGACGACATTCTTGAGACGGTCAACCATTTCCGCTGCATCGACACTGTGATTGACAGCGCAAAGTCAAAACTTTCAGAAAGTTTTATCAAACGGCTGCATTTTATCCTTAAAAGCGGCACGAGCGGCAGCCAAAAAAATTGGTTCAAGGTAGGCGATTACAAACTGCTCGAAAATACAGTTGGCGGAGCAGAAACCGCAAAACCTGCGGAAGTCGCCACAAAAATGAAGTCGCTGCTTTCGGCATACAACGCAAAAGAAAAAGTCGCCCTGCAAGACATTCTGGATTTCCACGTGCAATTTGAGGCGATTCACCCGTTCCAAGACGGAAACGGCCGCGTGGGTCGGCTCATCATGTTCAGGGAGTGCCTCAAGCACAACATCGTGCCGTTCATCATCACCGAAGAACTCAAGTTGTTCTATTACCGCGGCCTAAAGGAATGGAACAACGAATGCGGATTTTTGCGCGACGCAATCCTTTCCGCCCAAGACGATTTTGCGGGCGTACTGGACTATTTTAAGATAAAATACGAACGATAGGCTGTTCTTGAAAATGTCGCGCAGATTGCAAGGCTACGGAAAACATGGTATAGTCACAGCGAGGTACACGATGGATAATCCCAGCGCAATCACAGGAAGAATCTCCAAATTTGAATCCTTTGGCTCGGTGGACGGACCAGGGGTGCGTTTTCTGGTCTTTTTGCAGGGCTGCCCGATGCGCTGCCTGTTCTGCCACAATCCGGAGACATGGGAAATGAAGGGCGGAGAAGAATGGTCGGCGGAAGACGTATTGAAGAAAGCCCTGCGCTACCGCGAATACTGGGGGGAAGAGGGCGGCATTACCGTAAGCGGGGGCGAGCCTTTGGCGCAGATTGATTTCTTGATTGCGCTGTTCAAGTTGGCAAAGGAAGAGGGCGTACACACATGCATCGACACATCGGGCGCACCGTTCAGCAGGAATCCCGCATGGTTCGCCAAATTTGAGGAGCTGATGCGCTGCACGGATTTGCTTTTGATGGACATAAAGCACATTGACGCGGACGAACACAAAAAACTCACTGGGCTTCCCAACGACCATATCATCGACCTATTCCGCTACCTTGACGAAATCGGAAAGCCCATCTGGATTCGGCATGTGCTGGTGCCGGGCATAAGCGACAACGATGAATTCCTTACGCGCACAAGAGATTTTATCCGCACCTTGCACAATGTTAAGCGCGTGGAAGTGCTTCCGTACCACAGTCTTGCAATCGCAAAGTATCAGAACCTTGGAATTGACTACGCGCTGAAAGACACCGAGATGCCCACGGCGGAACGAATCAAAAACGCGAACGACATCTTAGAGACGGAAAAATACAAGGGCTATTTGGAAAAGCAAACGGGGGTTTGGGGAACTCCCCAGGCGAAGGGGTAGCGAGCTACAAAGTGCGAGCGAGGGGAAGGCTTTCCCCTCCTTGACCTTACCGTGCGGTAACCATTGCCACTTCCGCGCCACTCTTGTTCTGGAAGAAATCGTAGACTTCGGTGGTGAACATTCCTTCCAGACGACCGCGATAATTTTCGATTTTGCCCACATAGTTGAGCGTGTGCTGCGGCGTGTTATTGTTTTTGACGCGCGTTGTTCCTGCATTGTACATGGCGAGTGCGGTAACTTCGTTTCCGGCAACGTCCATACAAAAGCGCAGATGCTGCATTCCGTAACGCGCGCTGGTGTTGGGGTCAAAGAAATCGGATTCAGTCAGTTTGGGAAATGATGCGCTGTTCAACTGGAACAAGCCGCGGTCAATCGTGTAGTTTGAATTTTTGTTCACTGCGGTCGGCTTGTATTTGCTCTCAACATAGGCGAGGGAAAATGCCAGCGAAACGGGAATGTCATTTTTGTCGGCATTTTCAAGAATTGCAAGCGCGACTTCACGGCTTCCGGCGACATTCGTGTAGAACCATTCCACTGCAGGACGAGTTTTTGGGGAGCGGTACAGAGCCAATCCCTTATCATCACGAGCAGAAAATGCCTCAAAATCATCATTTTTCAGACTAATATCAGCGGGCAAATCATCGGGAATGCTCGCAACTACTGAGGTATAAGAATTAAAAGCAACGGATTCTGAAGGCTGTTCTGCTGCCGGAATAAAGAAATACACGAACAGGCAGACAGCAAGAAAAAGAGTGCTAAATGCAATTGTTCCTTCAAGAATTCGCTTTGTATAAGAATCCATGACCAAATCATTGCACAGAAAACAGTTTAAGTCAACGGAATTTGCTCACTTTTTTTACTATTTTTCGTGTATATTTTGCATACATTGCGTTTTATTGTAATTTTACGCAATCTGCCAAGGTCTCTTTGCAGAAGAAAACATATTGTTGATGTTTTTGCAAGAGTTCTTCCTGATACATTGCCGCAGCATTTCCTTCCGTACCGCCATCTTTTGCCAGTTCAGGGGGAATCGAAAATCCCGCCACCGAAGCGCAATCTTTTATTCTGCGGGCGCAATGCTTCATTGCGGCGGTAAATTGCCCTGCGTTTCCATTTCTGTCAAAAATCGCGTCGATGTAGACACATTTTTTCTGTGCCTCCAGATTTTTCAGCTCATCACGCAATGCCGCCAGAAACGATTCGTCATACATTTCGTCCTGCGGTTCAACCTGACTCCATTTAACCGTTTTTGCCATGCCGTCCATATTCACTTCGTCTCCACCGATTTTATACAGGCGGCCGTCTTTTACTTCAAATTTTTTTTCCAGTTTCATATTTGCTCCAACAAAAAAAGACCCCTGTGTACAAGGGTCTTCCCAACGAGATTACTTCATCACGCCCGACAGAACTAGTCAGTCAGAATCTTGATGACCTCTGCCTTGTCCTGCGTTGCCAGAATTTGGGCGCGTTTTTCTGCGCTCTTAAAGAGCAGACTTACTTCAGCAAGGAACTGCAAATGAGGACCTGTTTTGTTGACCGGCGAAAGCGTCATAATGAAGATGCGGCACGGCTCTTGATCGAGCGAATCAAAATCCACAGGATTATCTGAAATGCCGATGCAAGCAACCAAATCGGAAACGGTATCTGTCTTTCCATGCGGAATAGCGATACCATGCTTCATACCCGTAGACATTTTGCGTTCACGGTCAAGTACACATTCGCGGGCGGCAGCCTTATCGGTTACTTTGCCAGCCTTGATGAGAATTTCCAGCATCTCATCGATGATTTCTTCTTTTGTCTTTCCTTTGAGATGCAATTCTACTGTCTCTGGTGTTAAAACTGTTTTCAAATCCATAGTTCTAGTGTAATTTCTGTTGGGGCAAAAGTCAAGAAAAAAATCATAAAAAATACACGTCTTCGCTATCTTTTTTACAAGTTTTTTAAAGCCCGCAAACTGAAAACTGTCCTTGCCTGTGGCGAATGTCGTATTTTCCGCTGACAAATTTTTGTTTCCGTGCTACACTGTTCCTGATGATTTCAATTTCCCGTCCGTCCGTATTTTTTCTTCTCTTTCTGCTTGCTCCTGCATTTTTGTATATGTCTTTGAGATTTCATCGGCTGGTAAGGTCGCTTGGAGGGCTGTATGGCAATGGGGATGCGCATAATGCTACGGCGTTCAGGAGACTTAAACGGGCGTTTATGGGCAAAGTGATTTTGCGCGGCTTGTGCTGGATATTCCTTGTGTTTGCATTTGCGGGCATTTCGTGGGGAAAAAAGACTGTTCCCGTGCAGAAAAATGGCAACGCGTTCTGCTTTGTGTTTGATATTTCTTATAGTATGAATGCGCCCGATGCGGGGAACGGATTGACTCGTCTGGATGCTGCCCGTCAGTATGCGAATATGCTGCTTGATGCGATGGGAACGTCCTCTGTTTCTGTGGTACTCGCAAAGGGAGACGGGGTGCTTGCCCTGCCGCTGACAGAAGACCGTGCCGCCATACAGTCGCTTTTGGATTCGCTTTCTCCTCAGTTGATGACGGCAACAGGCTCAAGCATCGGGCGGGGAATCGAGACGGCTCTCAATGCATTCCCCCATAATTCGGCTCAGAATGCTCATGTGTGGGTGTTTACTGACGGCGATGAAACTGACGGCGCGTTGCAGTCTGCCCTTGATGATGCGGTGCGTTTTTGTATTCCGGTTTCGCTGATTGGATTTGGAAGCGGGCAGGGGACGGAAGTTGTTGCAGGCGATGGAAAGACAAAAGTACACACCGCCCTTAATGCAGAAAAATTGATTGCCGCCGCCAATCGTGCCAATGAAAAAAACGTGATTCCTATGCATAAAAATCATGAGGAATTGATTCAGTATGTGCAGGCAACGGAAAAAGGCTCTGCGTCACGGCTTTTGCGCCCGCTTTCTTTAAATTCTTCTGATATGGGGAGCGACATCACGTATGCATACGAAGTTCAGCAAGTGGACAGACATGGTATTTTTCTGCTGGTCGCGCTTATCTGCTTTGTGCTTTCATTTATTGCGGGCGAGGCAGATATTCTTTCTCTGCGTCATACCTCAGCCTTGTCATCGGTTTCTCTTGTGGTGTGTATGCTGACTCCGATTCTTCTTGCGTCATGCAATATTTCGGGAAGTCAGTCTATTCTGCATGGAACGTGGGCATGGTATCAAAAAAAATATGAGCAGGCAACGGCGATTTTTTTGCGGACTCACCAGAATTCGCTTGCTCGGCAGGATACGGACTTGTCCCAGTACGCGCTTTTTGCTCTTTCGGCAACGTATCTTGCTCAGGAAGAATATGATGCCGCGCTTTCCCGCTTGCAGCAACTTGCTCCCGATGCGCCATCTTCGCTCAAAAGTGCCGCGCTCTATAATGAAGGTATCATCGCATATCATAATGGAGACAACGCAAAGGCAATCGCCTGTTTTAAAGAGGCGATTCTTTCTGACGGCACGAACGTCAATGCCAAAATCAATCTTGAGTTTTGCCAGACAGAAGAAAGTATGCGGCAGACAAAAGGCGCGGAAAAAGAGATGCAGCAGGTGAGTGAGACAAAAGACGATTCTGCGCTGGAAAAAGGCGTTTTTACGCTGATTAAGGAGAATGAACAGAACCAATGGAAAAAATTACAGGCAAACCAAAAAGAATCTTCCGCGCTCGATTATTGATTTTTGCGTTTTTTTTGCTGTTCATCGTTGCCTTGCCGCCACTTGTTGCCGCTCCCTTTGACCGAAGCGGTGGCTACGAGGCTCGTCCGCAGGAATCCCGTTTTTTTGTGGGACAGGACTGTGGCTTTGTGCTGGAGATTCCAAATGCTGCTCCTTCTGTCGTGCAAATGGAAATTCCCGACACTCCTTCCGACGTGCGTTTTCTGACCTTTAAAAAAGATGAGTATATTGACGAGGAAGGCTCTCATGGCACGAAAATACAGGCATGGTTTATGTTTTCTTCGCCGACAGAGCAGGGAAGGCAAACGGTTCTTCCGCCGTTTAAGGTGAAAGTCAAAAACAGGCAGTATATTGTTCCCGTTGCTCCAGTTACCGTCTATGATGTTCCAGAACGCCTGTTCCCTGAACTGCGGGTACTATTTGACGGAGCGAAAAATGGAGACGCTGTTTTTGTAGGGGCAGATTCTGTTGTGGTCAAGGCTGGCGAGTCGGTTCATCTTTCGCTTTATGTTCGCTATTGCACACAGTTACTGCGTTTTTCGTGGGATTTGCCTAAAAATGCTATCTTTACGGAAACCGAACGCTACAATATTGCCCGTGGTGAGCCACAGGGAAAAGCGTTCTCTCCTGACTGGATTCCCGTGGCACGATTTGTCTGGACTCCGCTTGTGGCAGGGGAATACAGTTTGCCGCCTATTTCGGTGGAAGCGGTTGCCTATAACGGCTCTCGAAGGACTATTGTTCCCGCCGCAAAAAAACTTGTCGTGCAGGAGGCGGCACAGACACAATCCGTTTCCGAGCAGAAAAATCCGTTCTTTGCGGACGCATTCTGGTCTGACGAAAATCTTGTTCCGGCGGAATCTGCTGTCGCCATCACTTCGGAGCAATGCAGACATCTTGCCGAACTGCGCTCAGCCGAACGTAATTCGTTTCCGTTTAGTCGTACCAGAACCGAGCGCAAGGCGTATGAATCGCAACTGGGATTTTCCGATGTTCCTTCCGAGCCGAGTAAGCCGCTTCCCCATGTTCTGCTTGCTATTTCCGTTGCCTGTGCGCTGATTGCAACCGCATTGTTCCTTTCTCGCCACACACGAATGATGATTCCCCCGATTTTGGCGGCGATTCTTTTTTTGATTGCAAGTATATGGGTGTATGCAACGTGCGTTGCTTCTTATGCGATTTTTTCTGGCGGAGAAATGAGCCAAGTTCCCGAAGAAAAATTTTCGTCATCAGTTGCGGTGACGGGCGGAATTCGCGTCAGAGTGATGGAAAAAGCGGGCGAATGGGTGTATATTGTGGGAACAGATGTAGCCGGCTGGGTAAAAAACGATACGCTGTGGATTATAGAATGATAGTCATCTAACGGAGTGGAAAAATGGATTTCGGGGATATTTTGAATCAGTGGTCTGAACAGCAAAAATCATCGGGTCAGCAGAAAAAGCAGAGTCAGGTTTCGCACAAAAAGGCAAACGCACCGACCGCAGAAGAAAAAGCGGCGCTGGCGCAGGGATATACCCCGGAGCAAATCATGGAGCGGGAATCGCAGCAAAAAATCAATCCGATGGAATTGTGGCTCAGAAGATACGGCACGGTTGACAAAGACAAAATTGCCGACCAATATGCTGAGGAAACAAAACTACAAAACCGCGAATATTTGCGCACGATGAAACCCGAAGCCCGCATTGACCTGCACGGACTTACCCGCGATGAGGCATGGATTCGGCTTGAAGGCTTTGTGCTTGACTGCAAACAGCGCGGACTCAAAAAAATCCTGATAGTTCACGGAAAAGGCAATCACAGCCACGGAAGTGACCCCGTTTTAGGTCCGATGGTGCGAACGTTTATTGAGCAGAACAAAAATCTTGGCACATCAGGTCATCCCGACCACACACAAGGCGGAACGGGCGCAACGTGGGTCATACTGAAGTAGGGTAGGGGGAAAGCCTTTCCCCTGCGTCGCACTTCGTTGCGCCGACACCCCTTTCGCCTAGGAGCGGGCATTTTGCTTTTCAGCCCCTAAAACCCGAAGCCTTTCTTTAGAAGTTGCGAATGCAATCTTCCGGGCATTTTGCAAAATATTCCCGCACGCGCTCACGGCTTTGTTCTGGCGTGGCGGCATTCAGCATCTGTGTCTTGAACCAGTGCCCGAAGGAAAAATTGTCGCAGTAGTAGGCAAAAAAACGCTGCAGTCGCGTCTTGTAGAACTCTGGCGGCTGACATTCCTCCACATCGTCGATGAATTGGAGCGCAACCTGCTCGCAGTCGATGGGGGAATGAGATTCTGAAACAAGTTCAGAATGACAGGCACGAAGCGCGGCGAATATCCAGGGCTTTTGTGCGGCGGCTCGGGCAATCATTACACCGCTTGCGTGGGGCGCGATTTGCAGGGCAGCGTCAAAACTTGTCCTGTCGCACACCGCGCCGTTCAGGTAGACAGGAATTTTATCGGCGTAGCGTAAAGCCACTTGCTCCACATAGGCGTAGCGCGGCGGGCGGCGGTATTTTTCTTTTTTGGTGCGCGCGTGGAGCGTCAAAAGTTGCACTCCCTCACTGACAAGCATATCGCAGAATGAAAAAAATCCCTCATCGGTAAAATCGTCCGCGCCCAGCCGTAACTTGACGGAAAGCCGTTTTTCCACCGCGCCGCCTTTTGTCGCATTTGCTATGGCACTTTTTACGCCACGCACCATCTGTGCCGTCTCTGCAATCGGTTTGGTCATCCATGAAATTCCCGCGCCAGTGTTTGCAATTTGCGGCGCAGAGCAGCCCATGTTCAAGTCTATGCCAATTCCTTCGCGCCCGGAAAGCAATGCGGCGGCTTCTGCCATAGACTCTGCCTTGTTGCCAGTCAGCTGCCACACGATTTTGTCCGGCTCTGGCCCGCTCATCAGATAGAATTTCTCCCATGCGCCGCCTGCCAAAAGTGACGGCGCGTTAATCATCTCCGTAAAATATTCGTCACAGCCGCCAAAACGGGCTACGCATCGTCTGAAAGCCTCGTGGCTCAATGTTGCCATGGGCGCAAGAATCAGTTTCATACTATTGTTTTACACTATTTCCGCATTTTGTGCCATGTCAGGGGAGGGGCTTTGACGGCGTAGTTCTTTTCTTGCTCCCCCAAAATCAAATGCTATTTCTGCACCCAGACATAACTTGTCGCAGAACTTGCCCCGACTTTTTCGATAAGCCCCTGCTTTACTAAATCTGCCAGCGTTCGCTCAACGGTCTTTGTGCTGATGTCGGGGCATTTTTCGAGAATCTGCTTTTTATTGATTTTGCCGACCGTGTTTTGAATCAATCGTTTTACCCGCTCTGGCTTAGAAATCTTTTCGGAAGAAAGATATTCGACACGGTTTTCAAACTCGTTCGAGGCTTTTACCAGAAGTCCGAGATAATATTTGATGAAGGGCATATATGTGTTGGTGCTTTCGTGCCAGTTTGCCGAGCAATCCTGCAAAGCCTCATAATATGTTTCTTTTGTCTGTTCGATAAGCATTTCAATACTGATGTATTTTCCCACGATAAAGCCTGCCCGGTAAAAAAGGAGCAATGTCAAAAGTCTGCTCATTCTGCCGTTCCCGTCTTCAAAAGGATGGATGCAGAGAAAATCAAGGATGAACATGGGAATCAGGAGGAGTTTATCAGTTTTGTTTTCGTTCCATGCAGAAAGAAAATTCTCGCACATACGGTGCATGGCTTCTTCCGTTTCAAAAGCAGGAACCGGGGCAAACCGCACTTTCTGGATTCCGTTGCGGTCAGTTTCTGCGATGACATTATCAGAAGTTTTATATTTTCCGCCAAAACCCGATTTGTTGTAGGAATACAAATCCCGATGAAACTGCAAAATGATATTTGTGGTCGGAGCGATGTAATCATAACTTTCGTGAATCATATTCAGGACATCCCTGTAGCCGGAAATTTCTTCTTCGTTGCGGTTCTTTGGCTCTGATTTTGCCCTCATCAATTCTTCAAGACGCTTGTCGGTGGTAAAAATGCCTTCAATTCTGTTTGACGATTTTGTACTCTGGATTTTTGCGATTTCAAGCAGTGTGTTCAAGTCGTCCTTTTTTGCTTCCACAAACAGTTGCTGACGGCCTTTATGCTCATAAATCGTGCTTAGGAGACGAACGACCTCTGGCGTAAGCAGATTCCTTGCGTTTTCATTGTATTCAAAATTGTGCATTCTCTACCCCAAAGTGAATTTCTCTATGTCATTCTATGGTAAAATGGGGTAGAGCGCAAGAGGATGACGGAGAGAAAATTGGCTTTCACTCTTTCAAATCCAGTTCCATCACATCATAAAAATTGCATTTGAGTGCCCTTGCAAGCGCATTGATTGATTCTCCGCTCGCACGGTTTATGTCTTTTGCGCCGATTTCATATTGCTGAAGGGTACGCAAGTTCACGCCAGAAAGTTCAGAGAGTTCTTTTTGCGTGAGTCCTGCGTTTTTTCGCAGACGGTGAAGATTCGTCTGTTTTTGCAGGGATTTTTCTTTGATAATGCCGTTCATTACATCAAGAAATTTTTCTTCGGGGGCTTCGTGCAGCGGGTGATACATGCGGACGATTTCAGAAAATGCAATGTATTCACGGATTTTTGAAAATGAAATCTGCGTATTCCACTGATAGAACGCAAGAATCCAACCCGCCCAGTATTCGGGAGAGCGGTCAAATCTAACGAAATTTTCCAAAAATGAAAAAGGCTCTCCCTCGCTTTTTGCCTCATACCCAACCCGTTCAAAAACCGTAAGCGCAAGTTCTGTTCCAGAGCAGCCACAAACAAAATGAGGCGATCCGTTTTCCAGCTGAGATGCGACCTTTGAGGCGATGAAAAAATCATAGAAAGAATCTGCCGAAACAGAACATCCGTTGACGGCAAAATCCACGGCGAATCCCATGTTTTCTCTGACATTCGGCAAAAAGAATTTATCGTAAGCGCGGGTCATCGTTTTTTACCTCCTGCAAAATCAAGTCACGGATGAAAATTCCTGAGATGTCAGCATTTTTCAAGTTTTTTCTGTAATCTTCCTTTGCTTTTTCCATTCGTTTTGAGCGAAGGGCATAATATTTATTTCCCTCTGCAATTTCGTAGCCCTTGAATTCAAGCAAATCGAACGCCTTTTTGCTTTTTAAGACGAACTGTTCACCGAGTTTTCCAAGGTTCATTGCGTTTTCAAGTTGGGAATATGAAATCTGATTGGACAAAAACGCCTTCGCAAACGAAAAATACGAATCGTCAGCCCTGTAGCCTTTTATCGCGTCAAAATCAGAAATGTCCGGGAGAAAATTGTTTTTGAGATAAAACATTCCCTGCCGCATAATCGGCGTATCAAGGTCAAACCGCCTGTTGTTTACAAGAATTGCAAGCCAGTGAAGCGTACAGAATTCCGGGGGGTGCAAATCTAAAATGCACAGACTTTCAGTTTCAAGTTCGTAGCAGTTTGAAAAGCCGTCATCCAGTGAAGGACAAGCCCATTCCTTTGCAAGTTCACTGTTTTGGGTGCAGTAGAAGCCAAGTCCATAATCATTGTAGGCTTTTCCCGTTCCAAAAACAGGCTTGGAGATAATTTTCTGTGAACCATGATACAGAGTGATTCTCGGCATGTCTATAAGATACTTCTATAGAAGTAGTTTTGTCAAGTGGGGGGGGGATTATCTATTCTTCTCTTTACCTTAATGCCGCGAACACAATCTCGCCCGCATAGAACCATCACCATGAGTACTCCTAAGCTGAACTTATTTCTCCCTTTTATGGATTCTGCTTTTCATTTACAACAACCGCTTCAGCAATTTCTTTAGAAGACAGAATAAAACGACCGCTTGAAGAATAATGCTTTTTCCAATATGGTGCATCAAGTGCACTTATTGTAACGCCTGTACGGGGTCTTCGCTTGCGGCATTTATAAAAATTTCTTTGTTGTTAAAATACCCGCTGACTTTTAGAACTATGTGCGTAGGTTTTAGATTTAATTGTTGCAGAAAAATGAGAACTCAATTCAGCGAGAGCCGCCTGTTTTGCAGATGTTTCAGAATTTCCTTCACCTGCTGCACGGATATACTTTTCAGTAGGAAATTCTTTTTCTGGATTTACGAGCCAATTTGGGGCCATCGAAAAACAGAGGGCAAAATGTAATAATAACAGTATTAGTGAAATAAATAATTTTTTCATAAGCCTTATTCCAGTTTAAAATCTCATAATATCATATATATTTAATAATTATGTATTACATAGCTCGATTCGTCTACTTTAATCTTCAATACTGAGGCACAGATTTTTATGGAAATATTACTAAAAAGTTTTATAATAGACATTATCTTATATTTCTGAATTTTATATATTCAAAATATAAATGTTCTTGAAAGGAATAGTTCACTATGAATTTTAAAGTATTAATCGGCGATGACATGAATCGCAATGACCTTGATAAGATATTTGACTTGGATAAAAAAGTCTATGGTCCAATCGGAGAAAAAGCAGGAGAAGATTTTGTCGGAACCATAGATAATATGGTTGACCGCTTTACACATAATAAGCGAACCTTTGTCTGTCTTTTAGATGAACAGGATAACCTTGTCGGTTATATAAATTTTTTGCCACTTACAGATAACGTATGGAATGATATTGTAAACGGCTCGAAAAAAAGCAGTGAAGACAAAGAGATTATCTGGGATGATAATTTAAGCCATAACGAAGTTCTTGAAGAATATATAAAGAATACCGAAGAGAATGGCGAAACTGTAAAACACAATAATCTGTTTATTATTTCAGTTGTTATAGATGAAAAATACAGGGGCAGAGATACTGTAACCCAATTGACCAATGCCTTTGTAGATTATCTCAATGGGCTTGAAAAAGAAGGCTATGGAATAAATGCTATTTCTGGTATAGCAATAACCTCGGACGGCGAAAAGTTCATGCGCGACAGGATGTTCGGTATTAAACGTTTTATCGTTCCGCATCCGTTTAGAAACACTCCTAATAGGATAGAAGAAGAAAAAAACGACAGCATTGAAATCGTATATCTGACAGAAGGGGTTTATCTGGAATATCTTTTAAAGCATCCTGATAAATTATATAGAAAGACAACAAATGATGATGTCTATCTTTTCCTCCCTTATGAAGATTCGCCTGATAATCACAAAATGGATGCACTTTTAACTAAACAAATTGAAGCCCCCGAAGAAATAAAGCCTTTACTTGATAATCTTGACTACTGTATCAACTATGAATACAAGAGCAAAATTGCAGATGAACTAAAACGTGTCAGCATAGGCAGTTTCCGTTTCCTTCATTCAAGCGATGACTACTCCGAAGATGAGGAAGATGAAGAACTGCCTTTTATAAAAGGCGAAGAGATTGTTCACGTTTCACTTTTGGCACATCACGCCACAAATATGTATGTTGTAATGCTCTGTATTCCGAACTGCCGCTATTCGCCATCACAGGTAGAAGACCAGCTTTTCCAGGGATTTATAAAGATTCGTCCGCAACCAGATGAACAGTGGAGCGATATGGATTTTAATGGAGTTCCTAACTATATTGATTTGAACGAGTACCTTAGCGAACATTACGGTTTATATCAATGCGGAGACGGAAAAGCCCTCTTATGTTCTTCTGGCATACCGGAAGATACTATAGCCGTAAATAATCCGGACCAGCTCCCGACAATTAACGGGAAGAAAATCAGCCAGGAATTTTTGAATATCCTAACATGCGAAACATATCAGAGTATGATTCAGGATTTCTTTGTAAGAAATAAAACTCTTATTGATATGGCTGCAAAAAACCGCTGTGTATATGACTATTATGAAACATATATGAGTGAAAGAATGGTTGCGTTCATACTGAATGATTTTAGCGAAAACCTGGCAGACAGAATGGAGCTTGCAGCGACTTATATTTTTATAGTAGAACTTGTCCTCTTTCAAAACACAGCACTTAACAAGCTTAATAAGAATGTATCTACGGCACTTGCTTATGAAGGAAATGTCTCTTATGAATATATAGATGACCTTTACCGTGATTATGCTAAAACGATAAAATTCTGGAACAGCAATAACTTCAAGTATTACGGAACACAACTTGAAGCAGAACAGATAAAAGATGCATTTGATAACGAAGACCTGCGCGAACAATATAACGAACAGCAGGAATTCCTTGAGCACATGGTAGAAGTAAAGAATGCCCGTACCCAGGAACGAAACGGTATGAAAATCAATATCTTAGGTACGATTATTTCTGTTATTGGAACTCAAGAATTTGCAATCAGAATTTTGCGCAGGGTATATGAATATATCATCAATGATAACACTATCGCCATAGAAGAAGCAACGAATACCTTTGATGTTACTATTATTGGCGGTGTCACCCTTTTTATTATCATTTTATCGCTGTTATTTAAGAAAAGGAAACTGTCTGGTCTTATGTTCAGACAGCCAGGAAATAATACGATAAAAGAACGTCCTAAAAGAAAAGGCTTTACTTTCAAGAAACTTGCAACCATTCTTATTCTTTTCATTATGGCTTTGGGATTTTCATATCTTCGTCCACTGCATATGAGCGAGGGAGGCGATGTTACCTTCCTAAGTACGGCAGTTCTTTTCCTTGTCGCATATTTCTTTGGCGGAAGGGTCGGAATCATTACAGCAGTCATTTACAGTTTATGTAAGTTTGGACTTGATTATCAAGTTGGACTTCTTGCAAAAGACCATATTACAGCCGAACTATACGATTATATTTTAGGTTATGGGGTTATCGGAATCGGTGGTTTCTTCTCAAATATGAGGAAAAGAACAGCATACGGTTTCAGCGGATTCTGGCTTGGATATTCTGTAGCGGTCATACTCAGATTCATAGAAAGTGTATTTAATTGCTCATATTTTTATAACGAAACTGTTTGGTACAGCATCAAATATTGCTTAGGATACATTGGAATTGAAGCGGTTGTGACGATACTGATTCTTCTTATTCCAAAGGTACGTGAAGCAATCGAATATGCTAGGGAAGCGGCAAATAGTTAGATTTTATGGAGAAAACTCTATGGAAAATGAAAAACCATGCACAATTGAAAAATTTCAAGCTATCAATTTAGAAGAACGCTTGGGTGGAGAGCAATTAATCATCGACTATAGAGTTATCAGCCCCACTGAATATAATGTAATGACATTAGGAAAGGGCCCTATGTTTAATAAAAACGAGAAAAACGATGATATAAAAATAAGATTTTTCAAATTAACATCTATTGAAGACACTCGGTATGATGTTGCGGAATATATAACGCCAGAAAGCATCAGTGGAGTTGCGAAACTTTTTACTTAAGGCGAGCAGACAATAATCGTTCGGTGTTTTTGCGGTGTTTTAATCGGTGTTTTTGCGCTCGTTCAGCCATTCCGCAAATATCGCGGCGGCTTCTCCACATAGGTCGGGGCAGGGGCGTTTTTTGTAGTATTCGGGCGTGCGCGCTTCAGAGACAGGGGAATCCGCCGTGTGCAGAACCGATTTTCCCGCCCGCAACGCCTGTTCGCTCTGACCCATCGGCACAAGCCCCAAAAGTTCGCGGCAGATGATTGAGCCGTTGCGCTCTCTGAATCGGGCGGCAAGTTTTTGCCCCTCGGCGTAAATTCTATCCTTGCTCTCTTTTGTGCCGTCCGCGCTTCCCATCGCCATGCCGAGTGCGGTCATCATTCCGCTTACGGTGCCGCAGACTTCGCGCATCCTGCATATACCTGCGCCAAACGGCTGGCTTATCCGCAGAATCATGTCGCGGTCATAGCCAAGTTCTTCTGCAAACACTGCGGCAACGGCGGGCGCACACGCATATCCGTCAAGAAAATTTTGCCGCGCCTGCTGCCTTGCTTCTTCGGGTGTAATCATGTTTTTCCTCGTTATAGTCCCTCACAGAGTACACGGAGTTCACGGAGCGTTTGCATTTTGTACATAGCCTGTGGCAGGTCTTAGGGCTGCAAGCCCTAGGAGAAGGGGTAGCGTAAGACTGCGCGCAGGCTGGAGCGAGGGGAAGGCTTTCCCCTCCTGTAAAATCGCTGTGTCCTCTTTTTCTTCGTGAGGAATGTTATATCTTTTCAATCAGCGCGGCGGCTGCGTCCAGATATTCCGCGTCCAGTTTTTCAATTTCGCCTTCGTCCACGGCACGTGAAAAGCCTTCGCTCATCGGAATCCGCGCAAGAACAGGAAGCCCGTAATCTTTTGCGATGCCGTTGATATTGCTTTCGCCGAACAGATGAATGTCCTTTCCGCAGTCAGGGCATTTGATGTAACTCATATTCTCAATCAGCCCGATAATCGGAATCTTCATCTCCTCCGCCATGCGCACCGCTTTTTCCACAATTACGCGCACCAGTTGCTGGGGGGAAGATACCACGATAATGCCGTCCACGGGAAGCGACTGGAACACCGTGAGCGGAACATCTCCCGTTCCCGGAGGCATGTCCACGAACATAAAATCAACGTCTTTCCACGCTACGTCCGTCCAGAACTGCTTGACCGCACCTGCAATCACCGGTCCGCGCCAAATCACCGGGTCGGTCTCGCGTTCAAGCAGGAAATTCATGCTCATCAACTGGATGCCACCCTCAGACATGACCGGGTAAATCGCGCCGGACTTGTCGCCCATCGCCTTTTCCGTTTCCACGCCGAATGCTGTCGGAATCGAAGGCCCGGTAATATCAGCGTCCATAATTGCCGTCCGATGACCAAGTTTGTTCAATTTTGCCGCCAAAAGAGAAGTGACCAGCGATTTTCCCACGCCGCCTTTTCCGCTCACAATGCCGATAACTTTTTTGACGCAACTGTCTTTCCGAAGTTGGGCGCGCAAGTCTTTTGATTTACAATTTGAGCCGCACGTTGAGCAATCATGCGTACAATTTTCGTCCGTTGCCATATCTACCTCGTTTCTTTAAAGATACTGAATAAATCGCGGGAAGTCAAATTTTTAATCATCGAAAAGTATTTTTGGGCGCATCCGCCTTGCGGCGGTCGGATGTTCCGCCCTTCGCTCACGCTCATTGCCGCTCAGATTTCGCTGCGCTCAACCATCGCGGCAACTGCGGGGCTCCATATCCTTGCGCATTTGTTGCAGTCAAAAATAGTTCTTTATCGCTTCCAGAACGCGCAAATCCGCAATCGCATCGTCCAACGGGCTTTCCAAATCTGCTTTTCCGTCCAAAAAATCGACCGCATTTTGAACCATATTCGCAAAGTAGCCCGTTTTTTTGGGCAACTTAACCGATTTTTCTTTCATCAGCGAATAAAATCCTGTGTACAGTTTGCTTTCTTGCCGCGTGTAGAATTTGGCAAATCCGTTTCCGATGCAGATTCTTCCAGTCGTTCCAAGAATATCCACCGCAAACGAAAAGAATTTGCTCCGTCCGCTCATCGTAATCGTCACTTCGGGGCAGGAAGAAGTTTCGTAGCGGGCAGAAAAATTTCGCACGTCGCCTTTTTCGTCCTTAAAAATACCGCTTACGTTTGGCGCGAGAAGAAGCGGCTGGGTTCTGTCTGCGTTCGGCGGGCAAAAATCGCGGAGCAAAAACTGCACGATGTCCACCAAATGCGTTCCGTCGTGGAGCAGACTGTATTCTCCCGAAGATTCTTTTTCTTTGCTGTAGACGCGAAGCCCTGAGAACAAATCCGCCCGAACAAACTGCAAGTCGCCGATTTTGTGCATGAATTCTTTTGCGGCACGGTAATCACAAGCAAAACGCCGTTCGTGGTTCACCATAACGGGAACGCAATTTTTTTCTGCGTGCAATTTGATTTTCTGCGCTTCTTCGGTGTTCAGCGCGACGGGCTTTTCAAGGATAACCAGACGCGGCTTTGTTTCAATCGCCTTGATGCATTCTGCAAGGTGCGCGTCCTCGTTTACCGCCACGGTGATGATGTCGGGCTTTTGGAGCGAACCATCTGCAATGGCGGCGTACAGCGCATCGCTTGTGGAAAACGCAAGTGAGCCGCGCACGTATTTTTGCCAGCGCAACAGCCGTTCAGAGTCGGTGTCTGCGCCCGCCACAAGACGGATTTTCTTGTTCGCAAGCAGTGCCATCGTGTGAGAGGCGGGCTGCTCGCGTTTTTTGTCGAATCCCAGCGAAAATCCAATTCTTCCAGTGCCGATAATGGCCGCCGTGTAAGGTGACAATTATAAATCCAAAGCGCGGTTCGCCGTTTTTTCGCTGATATATGCCTTGAATGCAGAAAGAGGCATAGTCTGCTGTTGTTTTCCGCTGTCGGCACGGAAGCGGACGCATACTGCGTTTTCTTCCTGCTCCTTTGCACCAACCACAAGAATATACGGTGTCTTGTGCTCGCTCGTAATCACCTTGATTTTGCTCTTCATGTTGCTGTCGTCAAGATAGGCGTTGGCACGGATTCCTGCGGCTTTCAGTTCGTCCGCGACTTTTTCCGCATAGCCGTTGAAGTCATTTCCAACGGGAACAACCGCGACCTGCTCAAAGGCAAACCATGCGGGCATCGCTCCGGCAAAGTTTTCAATCAAGATGCCCATGAAGCGTTCGAGTGAGCCAAGTACCGCGCGGTGTAGCATGACTGGGTGATGCTTTTGGTTGTCCGCTCCGATGTAGGTTGCGTCAAGGCGTTCCGCACTCGGAAGCTGGTAGTCCAGCTGAATCGTGCCGCACTGCCATTCGCGACCAAGCGTGTCGTACAGTTTGAATTCCAGTTTTGGTCCGTAGAACGCGCCTTCTCCCGGCTGAATCTCATAGTCAAGACCGGCAGACTTACACGCTGCGCCCAGAGCCGCCTCCGCGTGCTGCCATGTTTTTTCGTCGCCAACATGGTCTTCGGGCATTGTGGAAAGTTTTACGGTAACATTTTTGTCAAAGCCAAAATCCTTGTATACGTCAAGCAGGAGGCGGCAGAATTTTGCCACTTCCGCTTCAATCTGCTCTTCGGTACAGATGATGTGAGCGTCGTCCTGGACAAAGCCACGCACGCGCATAATGCCATGCAAGGTTCCGCTCGGCTCGTTACGCACACAATGACCGAATTCCGCGAGGCGCAGGGGTAAATCCTTGTACGAGCGCAGACGGCTCTTGAAGATTTCCAGTGCGCCGGGACAGTTCATCGGCTTTACGGCAAAAATGCGCTTTTCGCTTTCGGTGATGAACATATTCTGCTGGTAGTGTCCCCAGTGTCCAGAGCGTTCCCAAAGGCTTCGCGGCATGATTGCGGGAGTGTTCACTTCCTTGTAGCCGTCTGCGATTACTTTCTGGCGCATGTAGTCCTGCAAAGTCACGTAGAGCTGCCAGCCGTTCGGATGCCAGAAAATCTGACCGGGGTCTTCGCTGTCCAAATGGAACAAATCCATCTGCACGCCAAGTTTTCTGTGGTCACGCTTTTCGGCTTCTTCGAGCATGTGCAGGTAGTCCTTCAAATCATTCGGCTTTGCAAACGCAACTGCGTAGATGCGCGTAAGCATCGGTCGGTTTGAATCCCCGCGCCAGTATGCGCCCGCAATGCTCATCAGTTTGAACGACTGCGCATTGATTTCTTTGGTCGTCGCAACATGCGGGCCACGGCACAAATCGGTAAAATCTTCCTGCGTATAGGTGGAAATCACTTCGCCTGCGGGAAGGTCGTTTATCAACTCAACTTTGTACGGCTGGTCGGCAAACTGCTTCAACGCATCGTCCTTGCTTACTTCCTTGCGCACGAATTCTGCTCCGCCTGCGAGAATCTTGCGCATTTCCTTTTCAATCGCGGGGAAGTCCGCCTCTGTCGCCTTGTGGTCAGCGGGAAAATCAAAATCGTAGTAAAATCCATTGTCAATCGCAGGGCCTATCGCAAATTTCGTTCCCGGGAAAAGATGCAGAATCGCTTCTGCCATAACGTGAGCGCAAGAGTGGCGCATTTTCTGTAACTGTTCGTCAACTGCCATTTTTTTGTCCTGAATTATGATAGTCTATATAGAATATAATTCTACTGGCTGGGTGTCAAGATGAGCGGAAAATCGGTTTATTCCTGTGCGGCGGTTTTGGTGAACGAAAACCCGATGCTTGCGGCGTTGACACGGATGCTGGGGTAGGAGAGCATATTTTTTCCGCTGATGAACAGGCTGGACGAGCCGCCTCCGTCAAATTGCATCGCGTCATCTGCTCCCATCGCAAGAAAAACATCGGCACATTCGGGGTAGGAAAGTCCTTCGCTCATGCTGACTTTTTCGCCTTCCACAATCAGCAGATACAGCATCGTTCCGTCCTTGGAAAGTCCTGCCCCCGTGCGGGAATCATGTGTCTCCACTTTGAACGGAATTTTTTGTTCATCGCGCAGAATCGTCCAGAATCCGCCGAACGCATAGTCGGAATCTGCCACGGTTTCGGGAGTCTGGCTGTCGATGATGGTTGCTTTCCAGCCGTCGCCGTCTTTTTTGAAGAGCAACGCACAGAATTGTTTGAGTGGCGGGGAGAATTCTTTTTTGTCAAGGATATGAACGCCTACGATTTGCCGTGTCCGTGTGACGTGCGCGTACAAATCCCACTTGCCATTTTTCCCCGCGAAGGGTGATGAATTGATGGCAATGTCCGCGCCCGATTTTCGTGCGAACGAGCCGGTTCTTTTTCCGATAAAAAATTTTGACCGCTTGCCGTCTTCTTTTTTGTAGTCGGAATCTTCGGCGGGAAACGAAAGAATCTGTAAGTTTGGTGTGGTCAGGTCGATTCTGACGCAGTGGTAGCGCATGGGAAAAGATTTGTTCTCATAGCAAAAATAATCCGCGCCATCGAATACGGGTTTCCAGTCAAATTGCGCGGGAATGTAGACGGATTCTTCTTCGGCAAAATAAGTGTAGGGCGCGCGGCGGGTTGATGCGCACGAAAAGAAGAGGACTAAAATGACTGACAATAAAACTGTGCGGGCAAAATAAAACCCCTGACCAGTGCCAGAGGTTTTTGTGCGCTTAGTATGCAGAACGGCCATCATGTGACTTGCGGTTTTTCTTCATCAGTTTGCGCTGCAACGTCTTGTTCTTGCGGTTCAAGATTGTTGAGGGCTTCTCATAATACTCGCGCTTTTTGTATTCACGGATAATACCTTCTTTTTCAACCATGCGCTTAAAGCGTTTGATTGCTTTTTCGAGGTTCTCGTTCTCATCAACGATAATGCTTGCCATTTGTAATTCACCTCCTCGTCTTCGGTAGTTCCGTAAGTGGAATTAAGTATGACAGAAATACGCTCTTTGTGCAAGAGAAAACTTTGGAAAATGATAAAAATTTATCTTTATAAATCTGCGGATTTTCCGTATAAAACACTTTAAAAATTAGCGGAATGCGTTTACAATAGAAGCATGAGTACTATTTCAGTATTGCAAAGCGCAAGATACAAATTTCAGCCGGATTTGCCGGTCGTTCTCAAGCAGGATGCGACAAAAATTCAGCTAGAGTTGGGTCAGACCGTCGTTCCCGAAAAAGACGCTGACAAAATCAAGAACGCATATCCGAAGACCTACGGAATGCCGATTGTCACCTTTAAGGCTGGCACGAATACCGATGCGAACAAAAAACGTCGGGTTGGTGTGCTGCTGAGTGGCGGACAGGCTCCAGGCGGACACAACGTTATTTCAGGTTTGTACGACGGGCTTAAAGCGGCGAACAAGGATTCGGAACTGTTGGGGTTCCATCTGGGACCGGGCGGCTTGGTCAAATGTGACTACGAGATTCTGACGGACGAAAAAATCAATGCCTACCGCAACACGGGCGGATTTGACATCATCGGAAGCGGACGCACTAAGATTGAGACGGACGAACAGGTGAACGCCGCAATCAAAAACGTGCAGGACTTAAAACTGGACGCGCTTGTTATCGTTGGCGGTGACGACAGCAATACCAACGCGGCGTTCTTGGCAGAATGTTTTAAGCAGAGGAACGTTCCCGTGCAGGTGATTGGTGTTCCCAAGACAATTGACGGCGACTTGAAGAATGAATACATTGAGACGAGTTTTGGTTTTGACACGGCGACAAAAGTGTATTCAGGTTTGGTTGGAAGTCTGGAGCGCGACACGGATTCCGCAAAAAAATACTGGAACATCGTCAAACTGATGGGTCGTTCCGCAAGTCACGTTACGCTGGAAGTCGCGTTGCAGTGTCACCCGAACGTAACGCTGATTGGCGAGGAAATCGCAGAAAAGAAGATGTCGCTCACACAGATTTTGGACAATATCTGTGACGTTATCGTAAAACGCTCCGCAAACGGCGAAGATTTCGGTGTCATCTTGATTCCAGAAGGCATCGTTGAGTTCATCCCGGAGACGGTCAACCTAATTTCCGAGCTGAATAAAAACTGGGTGGAGTATGAGAAAGTCTACACCACGCTTACCACGCTGGACGCAAAGAAAAAGTGGCTGAACGGCAAAATATCCAAAGAAGCCTACGCTACGCTCGATTTGCTTCCCGCCGCAATCGCCGACCAGTTCCTTGGGTTGCGCGACCCACACGGAAATATCATGGTCTCACAGATTGAGACGGACAAACTCTTTATTTCGATGATTAAGGAGCGTCTGGCAAAACTTGCGGAAGCAGGAAAATACAAGGGTACGTTCTCTCCGCTGGCACAGTTCTACGGCTACGAGGGACGCTCGGTATTCCCGTCAAATTTCGACGCAAACTACTGCTACGCGCTGGGAAAGACGGCATTCATGCTGATTGCAAACGGACAGACAGGCTACATCGCAAATGTGAGAAATCTTTCAAAGCCCGTCGCAGAATGGACTGCAGGAGGCGTTCCGCTCACCGTTATGATGAACGTGGAATTGCGCAAGGGCGTATGGAAGCCGGTCATCGCAAAATCGCTGGTCGATTTGAACGGAAAACCGTTTGCAGAACTGGCGAAAAACCGCGATGAATGGGCAATAAAGACTTCTTACGTCTGCCCCGGTCCGATTCAGTATTTTGGGCCCGACGAGTGCTGCAACCGCATCACCGAAACCTTGCGTCTTGAAAAACAGGCGTAAAATCGTTACGCTGTAGGCTGATATGAAGTTATACACGAAACATCAGCTTTTCCGCACCATGCTTTTTGGAATTCTTCTGGGAGCAGGTGCGGCTACAGCGGTTATTTTTTTTACTCACCGCAATACTTCTGTCTCACACTCAGCGCAGACGGTTGCCAACGGTGAAAATGCGGATTCCGTTGCTGAAACGGACGCAGCTGATTCACTTGATTCTTCGGTAACTATTCCCGCCTCAGCAAAAACAAGTTCCGATGTGGCATACACGCAGGACGAGCAGCAGAATATTTTTGTCTACGAAAAATGCAATGAAGCCGTCGTCAACATTACCACGCAGGTGATGGGCGTAAACTGGTTTTTGGAGCCAATCGTGCAGGACGGCGGATCGGGAAGCGGCTCAATCATCGACAAACGCGGCTATGTGGTCACCAATGTCCATGTCATCTCAAATGCAAGCAGAATCAGCATCTCCCTTGCCGACGGCACGACTTACGAAGGAAGAATCATTGGGCAGGACGTGGAAAGTGACATCGCCGTGCTGAAATTTGACCCGCCCGCAAATGTCGCGCTCAAAACAATTGACTTTGGAGACAGCGAAAAACTCAAGGTGGGGCAAAAAGTAATTGCAATTGGAAACCCGTTTGCTTTGGAACGCACGATGACTACAGGAATCATCAGCGGCTTGGGCAGACCGATTCAGGAAAGCAAGAACGTGATTATCCGCAACATGATTCAGACGGATGCGGCAATCAATCCCGGAAATTCCGGCGGACCTCTGCTTGACACGAACGGCAAAATGGTCGGCATCAACACGATGATTATGTCCAGTTCTGGAAGTTCTGCTGGCGTGGGATTTGCCGTTCCCGTAACGACTGCCCGCCGCGTGGTGAATGATTTGCTTCAGTTTGGCAAAGTGAATCGCGGCATCATTGAGATTACGCCCGTCCAGATGACCAGTTCCATCGCCCAGTATGCGGGTCTTGAAATCAGCACGGGAATTTTGGTTAGTTCGGTCAAAAAAGGAAGCGGCGCAGAAAAAGGCGGCATCCGAGGCGGAACAAAGGCTGTTCAGTACGGCAGCCGCTGGAATCCAAGCACAATCTACCTTGGCGGCGACATCATCACTGGCATCGACAACATCACGATTCGCACGTACGCTGACTATACGAGCGCGCTGGAAAGCAAACGCCCCGGCGACACAGTAACGGTTACAGTCTGGCGCGACGGAAAATCACAGAAACTTAAAGTCGTCCTTGATGGCGCGGAAACAACCACGTTATAGGAAATCGTATTCGGCATGAAATTCGGTAAGTCATTCTGCGGTATTCTGATTGCATTTTGTTCTCTTCCGCTTTTTGCAAAGCCGATTGAATTTCCTGTGTCGGGACTTTTTACCTGTGAGCCAGAACCAATTCCCACATTCATTGACTGGGACGAAACTGAATTTGGCAGACATCCTTCCACCGTGTACAATCATTCCCTTGCGCGGATTGCCTGTCTGCTTTCGGAAGTGTCCTATCTGAATATTCATGGCAGTTATGCGTGGGCGCGAACTAAAACCTATACGCTGATGGGCGTAAAAGAAGAAGACATTGAGTATCACTACGATTTGGATTACCGTGACCCGCAGTGGGGATTTGACCAGTGCGCTTTTTCGCTGGCAAAAAAAGACATCGCTTTTCCAAACGGCAAGCGAACCATCGTGTTCCTGACGATTCGTGGCACTCCCGCAGAAGCAAGCGAATGGATTTCAAACTTTGACATAGGAAACGACAGGAAAGAGGGCGATGTTTTGCACCAAGGATTCCTAAAAGTCTCCATGCAAATTGAATCGGCATTGTACATCTACCTCATCAAGCATCAGATTCAGCCATCGCAGGCATATTTTATGATAACGGGGCACAGCAGGGGCGCGGCGGTTGCCAATCTGCTTGCGGCAAATCTTTCGCATAATCAGCAGTTTGACACAAACGATATGTATGTGTACACGTTTGCCACGCCGAATGTCACCACGGATAAGAACGCGCACTCTTCCGAATATGATTTTATCTGGAACATCGTCAATGCCGAAGACATTATTCCGACGATTCCGCTCAACCGTGAAAAATGGGAGTATCACAAATACGGACGGACACGAACGCTGGTCAATTATTGGAACGTAGGGCAAGAAAAATACGACACATATTACTATCCCAAAATGAATGAATATTATAGGTCATTTTTAAAACGGGATTATACGCCGTTTAGAATAGGTCCGTTCATTCCGATTCAGGTAACGCGATTTTTGGTGCGGTTTTATTCAACAGTAGGAAAATATTACGGAAAAGTCCTTGGACTTCACAACAAAGTTTCCGCGCTTTTTCTAAAGATGTTCCCGATAGACGATGATGAAGGTGAGGAAAACTCCGAAGTGCAGGAAGTTTCTGTAGAAGAAGAGCCGGAAGAAAAAGAACCCGAGCCTCCGCAGGAAGAAAAAGAAGAGAAAAAAAAGAAAAAGACATTCGGAGAAAATATCATCGACTGGATGAACAATTACACGGGCGGACTGATTGATTTTGCTTCGGAAGCCTTTGTCGATATGCACGCGAACGAAAATTATCTTGCGTGGATGCTTGCTTTTGATGAGGACGAAGTTTTTTCTGATTTGGGAAGCGCGCAACTTTTGGTCAGGGGAAATTTTGAGGCGGCGGTGTTTGATTCCGAAGGAAAAGTTGTCGCACGTTTTAAGGACAGCCGCATTTTGTACCGCACGATAAATGCGCCGATTGCGTCAGTTCAACTCAGAGGCACGGAAGTGACGATTGGATTTCCTGCGAATGTGGATTTTACGGTGGTCATCTGCCGGGACAGCATTATTCCCAGTTCTGTTTCCGTGCAGATTGAGCAGTATGATGCGGCGGGCGTGTATCTTGGAAAATCGAAAAAACAGTACATAGGTTCTCATCGGGGAATTGCCTACAAAGTGAAAGGGGGAACGGTTCTGCTTGATGCGACTGCCGCAGACATCGAAAAAGTGAAGGGTGAGGAACGCGCTTCCTTGGTCAAGGCGGGCAATTTGAATCATGCATGGGATTTTAGCATTGTTCCCGAAGTGAATATCAATACGTATGGCAGTTTTGGCGCGGGAATCCATGTGGGTACGCAAATGGTGTATGCCACGGGTTTGGTCAATACGAACCCCTATAAATTTACGCGCTCTCTTATGCTTATCAGCGGGGCGGGAACTCAGCAGAATTTGTTTGGTCCGCTTATGCTTGACGTGGAAGGATATTTCAAATTCATTTGGATTTTTGATGAGGGAGTTGATACGCTTGTCAATTACGTGCCGTCGCTCAGGCTGTCGCTTGCGTATAAGCCCCGCCATCGTTTCCAGATTTTTGCGGGCGCAGTGTTTGATTTTCATATTGATGGTATGAATGACCGCGCTTTTGAATCCGATATTATTCCGCAAAAAATAGGGGCGATTTCATTTGGCGACAGCGTGGAAGCCATTCCCTGTATTCAGTTCGGAGTTCGTTTTTAATATGGACAAAAATGACCTTACGCTTTTGTGCAAAGTGGTGGATAATTTTGGAGACATCGGCTTTGTGTACCGCCTTGCACGCGCTCTAGTGGAATTACGCCCCGAACTGAAACTTCGGCTTGTAGTGAGCGATTTGCCATCGTTTTCTGCGCTTGCACCCGAAATTGATTCGTCAAAGTCCGTGCAGTCATGCTTTGGCTGGCAGATTTTTGATTGGAATGCGGATGAGATTTGTGCCAAGGCATTTGCGGAAAATCCCCCATCGGTTATTCTGGAATGTTTTCAATGCGGAAGACCTGGTTGGCTGGAGCATCTGCTCTTTGACGTTGGCGTTCCTCATATCGTACAGATTCTGAATATTGACTACTTGACTGCGGAGGATTATGCCGATGATTTTCATTGTCTGAAGTCCGCAACAAGAAGTCCGCGCGTAAAAAAAAGCAACTTTATGCCGGGATTTACCAAAAATACAGGCGGACTTGTCTTGGACGGCGCGTTTGTGCAGAGCAGAATTCGTGGTCTGGAGAAGCGGAAAAATCATTCTTTACAACCCGAAAATTTTACGGTCTTGGTGTTCAGTTATGAGCGTGATTTTACGCCGTTGGTACGCGCGCTTTCGGATTTTCAGAATGTGAGCGGAAAAAAAATTTGCGCGCTTGTCGCCGCAGGAAAAAGCCATGGTCCGTTTATGCGTGCGTGGAAAGCGGAAGGAATGTCGTTTTCCGTAGAGGAACTGCCTTTTTTGCCGCAGGAAAAATGGGACGCGCTTTTGTGCCGTTGCGACCTGAATTTTGTCCGTGGTGAAGACAGTCTTTCCCGCGCGTGTCTTTCGGGCGTTCCGTTCGTGTGGCAGGCATACCCGCAGGAGGGCGACTATCATCTGGTCAAATTACAGGCATTGAACGACAGGCTTCGCGCTTTTTTGCCCGAAGATACGTTTGCCACCTACAATCGGTTTACGCGCGATTATAATACCAATGCCGAAGATGCTGACACTTTGCTGGACTTGTTGAATGATATTCCGCTCATGCAGGACGGTTTTTCCGCGTTTTCGCAATGCCTTGTGGAGAACGGAAATTTTGCCGCGCATCTTTTAGAATGGATTGACGCGCTGAAACTGTAGCCTACATAAGCGGGGTGAACAATTTTGCGAAACTCCACCATGCGCGGACAAGGACATTTTTTCTGTCAAATTTGCCGTTTTCGATGAAGTGAGATTTTTTTTCGTCCGCTTCAAACACATCTCGGTGACGCTTTGCGAATTCTTCGCTGTAAAAAATAGCGTTGTCCTCAAAAAGCAGGGTAAAACTCCGGCAGTCAATATTTGTCGAGCCGATTGAGCAAATCGTATCGTCTGCGGTGATTGTCTTCGCGTGAATGAAACCGGGATATTGATAGAACCTGATACCGTATGGCTGCAATTCCCGTACAAACTGACACGATGCCGCTTTCATATAGAATTTATCCCATTTTGTCGGAATCTGAATGCGCACGTCAACTCCGCTGAAAGAGGCGATTTTTAAGGCAGAAATAAATTCTTCGTTCGGCGTAAAATACGGGGTCTGGATGTAAACATATTTTTTTGCCGTGGAAATGATTTTGATGAGCGTGTCCTCAATGTTCGCAAGATGCTGTCTGTTTGGTCCGGACGCGACAATCTGCGTGGGAATTCTCCCGGGTAAAAGCATATCCGTAAAAACTTGTTCCATCTGGTGCTTGGTCAATTTTTTGCTGAGCGCGTCAAAAATCGGTTTCGGATAATAATTTCCGACGCGGCGAATGACTTTTGCCCTGTTTCTCCATGCGATGATGCTGAACCAGTCAATCAAAAATACGGACTGCAATGAAAGAACGCTGTTTCCCGTCAGACGAACGGTTGTGTCGCGCCACTTAAAATGGTATCGCTGTGAGCCGCCCGCATATTCATCGCCAATATTGTGGCTGCCCGTGTAACCGATTTCCGAATCAATGACGGCGATTTTCCTGTGGTTGCGGTAATTGAGCGTGAGCGGAAGCCCCAGCCTGATTTGGAAGAACGGATGAACTTCTCCGCCGGCTTTTCCCAGTTTGCGCAAGAATCGGGCAGACGTAAAAAAACAGCCGAAATCATCATAGAGAAGATTCACCTCAACGCCTTCCCGTGCCTTTTTGCAGAGCAAGTCCATAAAACGCATCCCAGTCTTGTCTTTTTTGAAGATAAAATATTCCAGATTTATGCTCCGCCTTGCGTTTTCAATGTCGCGGTACAGGCTCTCAAAAAAATCTTCTCCGTTCGTAAGAATTTCTGCGCTTTCCGTACATTCGAGCATACTGGAACACTTTGTCAAGTTCATGTGAATCAGCGGATAGAACGTATCTATGGTCGAATCTTGCAGTTTATTCCTGTTCTTTTCGATGAAAGAAATTTGACTGTTGATGAGCGGCGCAAGCAGTCCTCGGCTCAATTTATTTGTCTCTTTCATACGTTTCGTACCCGTAAAAAAATGTCCGCTGAACAAAAGGTAGAGTACACAGCCAATAACTGGCAGAATCAGCAGAATGAACATCCACAGCGCACGTTTGGTCGATTCCTGCCGCTCAAAAAAAAGCACGAACCCGATGAATCCTGCTTCAAGCACAAGTACGACAATCTGGAGAAGATGAATAACCGTCATGTTTTTTCTGCACCGCCTTCCGTAAAATCATCATTAAAACAGAATCTGAAAACCCGCTTTTGTGCAGATATAGCAGATCTCTTTGATATAATCGACACAATAGACTTTCAGATTGATGGAAACAGGCGTACCCGCAATCTGAATCTGACCGTCCAATCCCCATTCCGCCGCACGAAGCCAATAGTTTTCATCACGCAAATCTTCGTCTTTTTCTGTGTGACCAAAAGAAGAATGAACCGCGCCGTAGATTCCCGCAGAAAATGCAGAGAATGTTTTTTGCAAAGAAAGACCGTTTTTCCAGACGACATCGTTGTGAGCGGAAATTCCGTAAAGTGTTCCCGCCGTGACTTCGGATGTGATTCCCGCATAAAAAGAAGCGGTTTGCAGTCCGAATGCAATTCCTCCGCCAAGCCCTGTTCCTGTGTCTGCGCCGTATGGAGTGAATACAGCCTGTGTTGAGCCGCCGATTTTCCCGAACAGGGCAAAATCAATTTGGGAATTCCGCAACGGTTTGTTCCAGCCGAATTTGATGCTTGCGCCAAACTGAAGCGGCGTTTTTTCTGCGCCAGATGCGCCCGCGAGAAGACCGATTCTGGCAGCACATTCAAGCCATGAGAGCGGCGTGTATAAAAGCGCGGCTTCCACAGGCACTGCGTAAAATGCCCTTCCTTCACTCTGAAAATCAATTCCCCCGGAGAGCGTAAACGCGCCGCTTTTTTTCGGGAAAAGAAATGCCGCAGGAAGAGAACCGATGCCCGTTCCGCCAGAAGTAATCATCGCATGAGGAATGTGAATGCTGCTGTCTATGGCAAAGGTGAGCGACAAACTCTGCGCATCTTCACCTGCGGTAATGATTGCCGTGTAGATTCCGTCGGGAACAATTTCTCCTGAAAAATCTGTTCCGTTCCACACGAATTGCTGCCGCCACGTGGAAAAATCTCCGTAGTCAGCGCGCAGGATTTCCTCATCATCATCATTGTAAATGGAAAGATTTCCCGTTCCGTGGTTGGTCACATAAAAAGAAAACGTGATTCTGCCGATGTTGCCAGGAAGCGCGGGATTGAATTCTTTTTTGCTTGCGGAAAATCTGGAAAGTGAAAAAGGCGCGCTCTCCAGAGAAAAATTGACTGTCTGGACGGAATATGCCGGTACAAAAATCTGCTGGCTCTGTTTTGTAAAACCAAAACATTCCGCCTGAACAATGTGCGTTCCCTCATCAATTTGGGCAGGATTTTCATTGCAAATAGTGCCGTCTACCAGAATAGTCGCGCCCGTGGGGTCTGTCCTAAAATAAACCGCACCTGTCCGTCTTTTCAGCTCAACGTAAAATTCCTGTGACTGCCCCGCGCGAACGATGATGACAAAATGCCTTGTCTCATAACCGATTTTTTGCACGCGCAGATGATAGCGTCCTGCGGGAAGATTTTTGAGCGTGAGCGTAGTCATTCCTTCATAATTTCCGTTCAAAAAAACTTCCGCATCGCCTGCGCTGGAACGAATGGTTATGCTCGTGCTGGTATTTGCGATTTCGGAGACGCTTTCTGCCTGTAACTGTGCGGTGGCTTCCCGCTGAGATTCCAGCGGTTCCATCGCCTGTGAAAAAAGAGCCGTACAGAGTGACAGAAAAACGTATGTCAGAAAAAATCCGCGTCTTTTCATCAGCATAATTTTACTGACTTACTAAAAAACTGGCAACTCGTTATGCTCCAAAAGACTGTAATATCCGTGCCGCGTCAGAATAA
The DNA here is from genome assembly GCA_017449285.1 of Treponema sp. Lineage (GTDB taxonomy): Bacteria > Spirochaetota > Spirochaetia > Treponematales > Treponemataceae > Treponema_D. The sequence continues at coordinate 15,718 of JAFSJX010000022.1, read as the reverse complement.
TGTGGTCAAGTACAGCGATGCCTAAAAGTCCTGCGACCTGTACTAAGTCTTCCGTGGTTGAAATGTCTGTGGGCGAAGGGTGACACATACCGCTGGGATGATTGTGACACAAAACGATTGCCGATGCGTGTTCTTTTATCGGCTCGCAGAATACATCGCGCGGTCGGACAACAGCCATATTTGCCGCTCCCACGCAGATAACGTGAACTGAAAGAATTTCCCTTGCTCCGTTCAGACTGACCACCAGAAAATGTTCTGCGCTTCGCATGGCATAATGTTGCACAAAAGGAATGATGTCTGTCGGTTTGTTTACAGACCCCTGCGGCTGGCGGTTCAATCTGCGTCCTAACTCAAGCGAGGCTGCTATCATCAGTGCTTTTGAACTGCCGATACCCTCAATTTTCAGCAATTCAGAAATCAGTTCGGGTGGGTTTGTTCGCTCTATGGCCGAAAGAACTTTTCCCGCCAGATACTCAATCGGCGTTTGTTTTGTTCCGCTTCCAAGAATCATCATAATCAGTTCCGCATCGCTGGGAAAACTCATGCCATTGCTCAGCGTAAGTTCTCGGACATTCAGTTTTTCTTTCTGTTTGAGATTTTCTTTTTCCATCACCTATATATAGGCTTTAAAAAGTGAAAAAGTACAAAAAAATCAGAAAAAAAAGAGAAAAAAAATGATGGTTTTGTCTATAAAACAGCCGTTTTTCCCGATATTCAAATATGAAGAAAAAAGAAAACATGAAGAAGATAGTTTTTTGCCTTTGCACACTGACGTTTCTGGCATTTTTGTTTTCCTGTATGACAGGTCGGGCAGAAAAAAAGCCCTGCTCACGCGCGATATATGATTGCGGCATAAAATCTCCCGAACAACTGACCGCATTTTTTCTTGCGCACAAGACTGCCGCTTCAAAATCGGATATTCTTCGTCTTTCCCGCTTGTATGTGCAGGAGGGAGCGGACGAGCATATCAATTCTGACATAGCGTTCGTGCAGATGTGTCTGGAAACGGGATTCCTTTCTTTTGGCAATTTGGTTACGGCGGATATGCATAATTATTGCGGTCTTGGCGCGATGGATGCGGAACATCCGGGCGAATCTTTTGCCACAGAGCAACTGGGAGTCCGCGCTCATATTCAGCATCTTCATGCCTATGCTACGACCGCAGACGTTTCCCTAAAGCATGAACTTGTTGACCCCCGCTACAGTTGGCCGCACAAGGCACTGTTCGCCGCCTCTGTCTATGACCTTGCCGGAACATGGGCGACAGACAAAGACTATGGCGAAAAACTGAACCGTCTGCTTACGGAGCTGGACGACTTTTAGACTATTTTATCGTCGTGCCGATATAGGCTTTTCCTTCCAGAATTGCCTTGATATTTTCGATATTTTTTCCGCCCGCACAGATGACAACAAGATTCATTTGCTGGGCTTTTTTGCTCGCAATCGGGTCAAAAGGACAGTTCTTTCCGGGAATCCATTCATCACCGACCATTTTGCGGAAATCTGCCCAAGTGATTTCGTCCAGTGGCTTTGCATCGGGATTTTTGCGCGGGTCATCGGTGTAGACTTTTTCGATGTTGCTCAAATTGACCACCGTATCTGCGCCGAATTTTTCCGCAAGAAGTACCGCGTCATTGTCCGTGGAAAAACCAGGTTTCCAGCCGGCGGCGACGAGTATGCTTCCAGTAAATTCGTTTGCGGCGGTGGGGTCTGTGACAACGGCTTCCTTGCACAAATCACCAAAACACGCCTTTACAAACTGAGCGTTGAGCCGCGTTGCCATAATGCCAATCCAGTCTGCGGCGTTTACATCTCCGTCGGGAGCGGTCGCCGTTACGTCTCTGAATGCTTTCTGATAAATACGCGCAGGTCCTCCGCCACCCACGACCAAAATCAGGCGGTCGCCTTTGTGTGAGGAAAGATAGGCTTTTACCATCTCTACAAAACGCTTTACAAATTCTACGTCGGGAAATTCGGGTGCGACAATAGAGCCGCCTACGGACAATACTTTGGTACTCATGCAGTTCTCCTGTACACTATATATACCATAGTTTTTTGAAAAAATCCATAGCCTTGAAAAAGCCATTTTTTAAACTTTTTTTGCGGTTTTTAAAAAAATTTATGTAGTTTTTTACTTTTCATTGCCTATATATATATGACACGAAAAAAAAGAGGTGATGAAATGCAAATTTTTTCTTTTTCTCCATTTGGATATGAGGGCGCATTGGTCGCGGTGGAAGTTGACTTGCGGCGCGGGATTCCGGCAGTTGATGTGGTGGGGCTGGCCGATGGCGCGGTGAAGGAAAGCCGTGAAAGAATGAGGTCTGCGATTCGGAACAGCGGGTTTCAGTTTCCGATGGAGCGGGTGCTGATTAGTCTTTCGCCTGCGGATTTGAAAAAAGAGGGCGCGGGGTTCGATTTGCCACTTGCCTTGGCAGTGCTGTATGCTAATGCTCACAAAGAGGAATCAAAGGTGAATTGTGCAGGTTCTGACTTCTCGGACATCGGTGGCAATGCTGATTCGGATAGAAAACAGTTTTTGACCGAAGTGGGCGATGATGCTGACTTGGCGGATTTTGTGAGCAAGGCGCATTCGTCGGCGATGGAAGACTCGGTTTTGGTTATGGGGGAACTGGAACTTTCCGGTGCAATCCGTCCCGTAAAGGGCGTGAATGCGGCGGCGACTACGGCTTCTCAGGCAGGAATCAGGCGGTGCATTGTGGCGGCGGCGAATGGGGCGGAGGCTCGTGAGGTGAGGGGAATGAAGGTGTTTGCCGCGGAAACGCTTTCTGAAGCATACGCCGCCTTGGGTAAACCAGAATTATTTACGACGGGGCGGCAGGGTGAGGACTCTTTTTTGCCAGATAATGTGGTGAATGTAGATGGCGTTCTTTTTCCAGCGGTTGAATCTGGGCACGAGATGGGTGATGTGACAGGACAGAGGCGGTTGGTTCGTGCCTTGCAGGTGGCGGCAGCAGGCGGTCATAATGTGCTTGCATACGGACCTCCAGGTTGCGGAAAAACGCTTGCAATGCAACGCTTTCCATCTTTGCTTCCGCTTCTGTCAGTGGAAGAAGCGCAATCTGTTACAAGAATACATAGCCTTGCAGGACTTTTGAATCCTCATCATCCGTTGCTTCGTATTCCTGCGTTCAGACAACCGCATCAGACTTCCAGTGTTGAGGGAATGTGCGGTGGCGGTATACATTGCAGACCAGGAGAAATTTCGCTTGCGCATAACGGCGTACTTTTTTTGGATGAAGCGGCGGAGTTTCGGGGTGCGGTTTTGCAGATGCTTCGTGTTCCTGTGGAAAGCGGCATGATTTCAATTAGCCGTGCAGGAAGAACAACAACATATCCTGCGCGGTTTCAGCTTTTAATGGCGACAAATCCTTGCCCGTGCGGAAACTTTGGTGTGCCAGGAAAACTGTGTCTGTGCAGCGCAAAATCGGTCGAACAGTATTGGCGTAAATTTTCTGGACCGCTCCTTGACCGCATAGACATTCGTGTACCAGTCGCAGTGCCTCACGACCAAAATATGGATTCGGGAAGTCATCGTTCATCGGCAGATTTGCGTATTGGTATTGCACGGGCGGTTTCAGTCCAGCGGCGCAGACAGGGAAAGCGGAACGCTCATCTGACCCCGCAAGAAATTTTGCGCTGGTGTGCTTTGGGCAAGAGTGAGCGACAAATCTTTGATTCGGTCGTTGAATCCAATGATTTTTCCCAGCGAGCCGTAAGCAGTTGTCTGAAACTTGCCCGAACTCTTGCCGACATGGATGCATCTGAAAAGATTACGGTGGCGCATTTGCAGGAAGCGGTTTCTTTCCGCAAGAACGAAGGCCCGCTGGAGTTCATGGACAGCGAAGCGTAAACGCGGCACTGTGGGGAACGATTACCGTGAGTTTTGAGCATTCGCCATGCGAAACGCGTTGATAAAAAATGAAGCCCCAAAATAAAAAACGCGCACGGATGCGCGTCAGTATTACCGGCTCTGAGACTTGAACTCAGACGCTTTTAGGGGCAATGGATTTTGAGTCCATCGTGTCTACCATTCCACCAAGCCGGCGTATTTCTTACTATAGCAGAAAAAATGGGGGCTTGGCAAGAGGTGCGGGGGAGTTTTTTGTGATTTTTTTTTCGATATGATTCCGCGGGGGGAGGGGAAAAGGTTGCAGAAAGTTCGCAAATATGCTAACTTTAAGGAGAAAGTGTGAGGGAAGTCAATTTTTATAGGACGGCGGACGGGAGATGCCCGGTGAGGGAGTTTTTGGACGGGCTGCCGGAATCTGTCAAAGGTAAGATTTTTTGGGCGTTCAATCTTATTGAAACGGCAGATAAAGTTCCTGAGAAATTCTTTAAGCATTTGAGCGGAACAAAAATGTACGAATGCCGAATTGCTTATGAGAGCATTGCCTATCGTTTTTTAGGATTTTTTCATAATGGCAATTTGATCATTCTGACGAATGGCTTTGTGAAAAAAGTCTGGAAAACACCAAGGACAGAGATAAAAACAGGTAAACAACGAATGAAAGATTTTTTGGAAAACGGAGGTTTTTATGAGCGATGTAGATGATTATATCAAAGAGCACATGTCTAATCCCGAATTTGCGAAAAGTTTTAATGAAGGATTGCCAGAATTGCTTGTGGGTGAAAAAATGTTTGATTTGCGTGAGGCGAGCGGTATGACACAAAAAGAATTGGCGAAAGAGATGCATACCACAAAGAGTGCGATTTCGAGAATGGAAAACCATCCGGGAAACATTCGCCTTTCTACGCTACGAAAATTTGCCTCTGTGTTTGGAAAACGAGTGCAAATCGAGTTCGTATAGCCTGAAATGAACCAGTCGGATTTTGTCGGTGCGTCGCCCGAAAAAGTGCTCAAAAGCGTCTTCGGCTACGATTCATTCAGGCTTTTGCAAAAGGACATTATTTCTCATGTGCTTTCCGGGCGCGATACTCTTGCGGTCATGCCGACGGGCGGCGGAAAATCCCTCTGCTATCAGATACCCGCGCTCATTTTTGACGGGCTTACGGTGGTGGTCTCGCCGCTCATTTCGCTGATGCAGGATCAGGTGGCGACTCTGAATGCGGCGGGTGTGAGCGCGGTCTTTTTGAACAGCACGGTGGACTGGGAAGATTACGTGGACTCCATGAATGCCATCCGCCGAGGTGAGACCAAAATTGTCTATGTGTCGCCCGAAGGACTTGCCACCGCGCGAATCCGTGACCTTCTGCATGATGAGCGGGTGACGGTGAAGTGCATTACGATTGACGAGGCGCATTGTGTAAGCGAGTGGGGGCACGACTTTCGTCCTGATTATCTGGAGATTTCTTCTATTATGAAGCAGTTTCCCAGTGCGGTCTGTCTTGCGCTCACGGCGACGGCAACCAAACAGGTGCGCGAGGATATTGTAAGGAATCTTGGTCTTGAAAATCCCGAAGTGCTTGTTTCCAGTTTTGACCGCGCGAACATTTATCTGAACGTCGTTCCCAAACAGAACGGACTGGCGCAGATTGTGGACTGTATCCGTCGGCACTGGGGCGAAAGCGGCATCATCTATTGTTTTTCCCGAAAGCAGGTGGACACGCTGACCGAACAGCTGGAAAAACTGGGCTATTCCGTGCTGAACTATCACGCAGGCTTGAGCGACGAGGAACGCGCTGACCATCAGACCAAATTTATCCGCGATGAAGTGCAGATTATGGTGGCAACCCTTGCATTCGGCATGGGAATTGACAAGCCCAACGTGCGCTTTGTGATTCACCATGAGATTCCTAAATCGCTGGAGCAATATTATCAGGAAATCGGACGTGCGGGGCGGGATGGATTGGCCAGCGAAGCCTTGCTCTTGTACAGCGCGGGCGACATCCACAAAATCCGCTATTTTTTTGACGAGGCGGTCGACCGTGAGAAGTCAGAGCAGCTTTTGCAGGGCATGATTGGATATGCCACCAGCCGCACTTGCCGCAGAAAAACGCTTTTGGGCTACTTTGGCGAGAAGTATAATCCTGGGGAAGCATCCCGTGAGGCTGGCTCCTGCTGCGATGTGTGCGATTTGGGCGAGATTCCGCAGGTGGACATGACAGTTCCCGTGCAAAAACTGCTCAGTTGCATTATCCGCACCAATTCCCGCTATGGGGCAAGTTACGTGATTGATGTCCTCCTCGGCTCGCGGCAAAAACGGATTCTGGAAAATCATCACAATGAACTTTCCACCTACGGCATCGGGTGCGAACTTGACCGCGACCAATGGTTTGAGCTGGTGAACGCGCTCCTTGACGAGGAATACCTTACGAAAACAGAAGATTACAATGTCCTCCAGATTACGAACAAGGGAAGTGCCGCGCTCCGAAACCGTGAGACAGTCAGGCTTTCCCTGTCGTTTGCGCGGACGGCGGGTGATGCCCCTGCTGCGGGAAATGCTTCGCGCGATGGCCTTGCCGCAAGTGCTGCGTTCATGCCGAAAAACCGCGCGGCTTCGGGGGCAAACGGCGGCATGATGTTCCCCAAGCCCGTAAGCAAAAAATCGCGGGGCAAAAAACAACTTTCCGCCGCCTACACCGTGCAGATGGCTAACGCGCTCACGCAGGACGGCTCGGGGCAAAGCGCGGAAAATGCCGCATTGATTGACGCGCTCAAAAAATGGCGGAGAAAGGAAGCGGCGGAGGAAAATGTGCCGCCCTACATCATCTTTGGCGACAAGACATTGTACGAACTGGTCGCATTAAAGCCGCGCACGCACGAAGACTTGCTCATGGTGACGGGCATTGGCGAGCGCAAGGCGGAACGCTACGGAGAAGCGATTCTTCGCGTGATGTGTGATTCTTAGCCCTGTTTTTGCGCATAATGCCGCGTCATTTCCTTCATAAGAACTAAAACAGATTTCTTGTCATTCTCAGAAAGCGCGGAAAAAACCGATGTGAAATGAAGATTGTCATAAGAATATTTTGAATTTTCATCGCATAAATCCTCAACCGTTGTGTCCAATGCCTTCGCTATTGCAATCGCTTTGCTCAGTTTTGGTTCTGCCGAGGCTGAGCGCAAATATGTCTTTACGGTGTTTTCGCTGATTCCCGCTTTTGAAGCAAGCTCTTTTATTTGTATGCCTTTCGCGTCCATCAAAAAACGCAAATTCTCATGAAATTTCATTATCCGTATGATAGTAAAATATTATCCGACTGTTGTTGAAAAGGATAAAGTGTTATATAATTATAATGCATATCGAATAAAAAATTATCCTTAAAAGGGGGCGTGTGGATATGATTCATGTCAAAAAAATTGTCTTGCTTCTTTGTACGCTTTTTGTTGTCGGGGGATTTATTGCCTGTGGTTCGGGCGCAGACGATGATAACAATCCGCAGAATTCAGAAACAAAATATACTGTTTCGTATCAAAGCGCATACGGAAGTGTTTCAAGAATCACCGTTAAGGAAAACACGGTGCTCACAGAAGCGGAATTGCCGAATCTTCCGTCTGATTCTGCGAAATTTGTCGGATGGTATGACGGAGAAACATTGGCGGTGGCGGGAACATACACCGTGACAAAAAATGTGACGCTTGTGGCAAAGTGGATTCCGTACCGAACCATATCTTATTCGACTTCATACGTGAGTACGCCAGGAAATGCCAAAGTACCAGAAGGCACGGTGCTCACAGAAACGGAATTGCCGAATCTTTCGTCTGATTCTGCGAAATTTGCCGGCTGGTATGACGGAGACACATTGGCGGTAGCTGGAACATACACCGTGACGAAAGATGTGACGCTTGTGGCAAAGTGGCTTCCATACTATACCATATATTATTCGACTCCATACGGAACTAAGCCGGAAAACGCCAAAGTGCCAGAAGGCACCGTCCTTACAAGCGAGCACTTGCCTGAATTGCCACCTGCGGATGAAGGCTACATTTTCGCTTATTGGTATATTTATAAGGACGGAACTGAGATTGAATTACTTCCAGGCTCTTACACAGTGACAAGTGATGAAAGGCTTAGCTCAAAATGGGTGAAAAATTCTTCGATTACCGTTGAACTTCATGAAGACGACACGGAAATTTTCATAACGACAACGCAAAACGGAAACTCATGGACGCTCACGGCAGAAACTGGCTTTGAAAAGTACGTCTGGCGAGTTGACGGCACAGTGCAAACTGAAACTGGCAACATTTTGACGCTCGACACCGCTTCATGGGCAAGAGGCGTTTATGAAGTGAGCGTGGAAGCCGAAAAAGGCGGCGAATTCTATTCAGCACGAGCATATATCACGGTAGGGGGCAACGAATGAAGCGATTTGTATTATTTTTCGCAGGGATTTTTTCAATTCTCGCACTGAACGCCTGCAATAACATCGACACAGAAGAAGATGGCGGAACAGGCGGCGCATACATCTGCATTGAGGCAGGAGCCGAACGCACGATATGCCCGAGTACTTTTACTTTGGAAGGAATGAGTCACTTTAATTTTTATGGAAAGAAAACCGAAACTGATAAAGAAGATACCTTGACGGGTGGCATGACCTATGAACAACTGCTTGAAGCGAAAATTGCGATTTCGGCAGGCACTTGGTATGAACTGAAACTTACCGCATGCAAAAACTACAGTACTTACTTCGTGGGCACGATTTCAAACAGGGAGATTCTGCAGGGCAAAAACACGCTTCATTTTACGCTTTCACTTGATGAGGAAAATTCAAGTTCTAGCGGAAATGTGAATGTGACCTTCAAGATTCCGAGCGCGACCGCCGTAAAAGCGGCAAAAGCGGGCTTGTATACGCTAGATACGGATGAACTATATGACGGCACAAACTCCTTATCGATTACTCCGTTAGAAGAATCTGACACTGCAACAGCGATGTTTCATGACAATATCAAAGTCGGCACATGCACATACCGCCTTAACGCGTGGTTCTACGCAGATGAAGAGTGTACCATGCTTGTAAGCACATTCAGCGAACTGGTCAAAATCGTGGGCGGAAGCACAAGCGAAGCCGAGCGGGATATAAAACTGAACGAAGTGTACACAATCACCTTGACTGACGCGGGAGAGTATAAAGACTCGTACACGCCAAAAACCGTTTACACGCGATATGAAGGCGTTGAACTTCCAAGTACCGACCAAATGAAAAATAAACCGGGCTACACATTTATGGGCTGGTACACGAGCGCAGACGGAACGGGCGACCCTGTGACGGAGATTTCTGGAACACAGGCGGAAAATGTCGTGCTGTATGCGAAATGGTATGAAGGCTGTGCCGTAACCGCACAAAATTATATGAATGCTTCTTTTGCAAGTTCTGAATACGGAGATACATACACAATACTCTTATTGGGCGAGTGGACGGATGAAGCCCTTTCTGGTTTTTGTTCAAGATTTAGAAGTGCGAGTATTTCATCTACGCGTGCCGTTACGCTTGATATGTCCGAAATCACAGGGGTAACGGCTATCCCGTACGAAGCTTTTTTTGATTCTTCTCTTAGTTATAGTTCTCCTAGATGTACTTCTCTGGTTGCAGTGTTGCTCCCGGAAGGTATAACGAGCATCGGGGATTCTGCTTTCAGAAACTGTACTTCATTGAAAAAAATTACAATTCCTGAAAGTGTGACGAGCATCGGAAGCAGTGCTTTCTATGGCTGTAGTTCGCTGACAGAAATTGCTATTCCTGAAAATGTGACGTGCATCGGAAGCAGTGCTTTCTTTGGCTGTAGTTCGCTGAGAGAAATGGATATTCCTGAAACTGTGACGAGCATTGAAAGTCGTGCTTTCTATGATTGTACTTCTTTGGCAAAAATTTCTATTCCAAATACTGTGACGAGCATTGGAAGTGAGGCTTTCTTTGGCTGTAGTTCTTTGGCAGAAATCGCCATTCCAAATACAGTGACGAGCATCGGAAACAGAGCTTTTCATGGCTGTAGTGCGCTAACAGAAATTGCTCTTCCTGAAACTGTGACGAGCATTGAAAGTGATGCTTTCTATGGCTGTACTTCTTTGGCAGAAATCGCCATTCCAAATACAGTGACGAGCATCGGAAATGGTGCTTTCCGTGGCTGTAGTTCGCTGTCAAAAATTACTATTCCTGAAAATGTGACAAGCATCGATGGATGGGCTTTCGCTTACTGTAATTCATTGACAGAAATTACTATTCCTGAAAATGTGACGAGCATTGGAGATTATGCTTTCTGTGGTTGTAGTGCGCTGTCAAAAATTACTATTCCAGCGAATGTGACAAGCATCGGACATTATGCTTTCTATGGCTGTAGTTCGTTGACAACCATTACAATACCTGAGTCTGTAAATTGGATTGGTAGCAGAGCTTTTAAAAACTCTGGTCTTACTTGGGCACTTTTTGAGGGTGAGGATTCTGTATGGGATTGTAAGCTCGATTATAGCGACGATGTTGAAACGGTGAAAATACGTGGGTGCTACTTATCCACTTATATTGCTACTTGCCTCAAGACAACATACACAGAGTATGATTTTTATAAGAAAGAGTAACAATAACCGCACCCCCTGTGCATCCAAAATTGGTAACTCCCACGCACCACAAAATACAGCGTTGCTGTTCGGTGCGGGGAAAATAAAATAGACAAGGTGGTTTTTATGAGTGAAAACTACAAAGATTTGCTGTCAAAGGCACAGACAATCATTGCCAAAGACGCGCAAATCAGAAATGAGCGGAAAAGACATGGAGATTTTTTGTAGTTTTGAGAAGCTATTAACACAAAAATTTTAAGAAAAATTGATATTTTTAACTAGAAGAAAGCGACGGAATATACAAAAAATGTATACGCCGTCTCTTCTTTTAATGAATGATTCCCATTGGTGCAGACATTGTTGAAACGTCGTCTTTAGCGGGGGTTTCGTCTTCGGCATCGGGCATTTGTCCTGTTTCGGTCGCATCAGGAGAATCTATAGTTTTATCTCCTGTATGACCGTTTCTTTTTAGTACAGTAAGAACCTCAACCAGTAGGGATTTGATTTCGACCATGTCGTTTTGAAGATGCTTCAACTGGTCATCCTGCATGGGTGAGGGTGTCTCGGAATTTTCATTTTGTGACGGCGTTCCCGTTTCCCCATCATCGTACATGTGAGCAGTTTTGCCTGCAATTTCGGAAAGGAATTCAAGGTACTGGCTTTCTTCTTTTGCGATGTCACGCAGTATCGGCGCATATTCCGATGGTGCCATTGCAGCAAGTTTTTCATATCGGGTGATGCCCTCGCTCTCGTCTTCGATTGATTCTTTCAAAAGCATGTGGAAATTCATGTTAAGCCTCCGTTGTGTCAGCACTCGCGTTGATGTAGCTGACAATTTTATCGATGTCCGTTGAGTTCAACCAGATTTCGTCACCTTCGGGAAGAAGAAGCGGAATCTTCGGAAGTTTGAGCGGAAGCGTTCCCGTCTCTGCCATCGTTTCTTTGAGCATTGTCGTCATCGGCGCGATGTCATACTTTCCGTCAGAAGACGGAAGAACCGCATGAATCAGCGGATTTTTCAATGCTCGACGATTGCGGGATTCTTTTTGAGTGCGTTTTTTGCCAGCGAGACGATGAACTTTGAGGTTCCGTTACCCGCAGCTGTACTCATGTCAGTTTCAATAAACTTGACCACGCCGTTTACGATTTGATTTCTTGTGAACATAGTTTTTCCTCCAAAAGAATGGCGGATGCACGGAATTGTGCACCCCCCAAATTTTCAAGTAGCCGTTATTGCTTGTTGTTGCGGGTTTCTGTCCGCATTTGTTATGCCTAATTTTATCCTCTCCCATCAATTTTTACTCGAACGCTGGCAGAGAAGACGTCTCACAGCAGTATCTTATGAGCCATTTTTCGGCAGGAGGCTCATCTGACCGCAGAGGGTGCAGCCGTTGCGGACGCACTCGCAGGGCGCAATCTGTACGAATTCGGATATTGGCATCCTGTTCGTGCAGTCCTTTGATGTCGCCGTCCTACCAACCGCCTTGTCAACCTCGACATAAAGGTAGTCCCATGACTGCGTGCAGACGTAGCCGCCTGTCTTGATGACCTTGTTGCGGAAGTTCTCGCGTATGCTCCCGTCGGTCACGAAGTCGTTCCTCGTCATGTACACCTGCTCGTGCCTCGTGCCGTCCTCGTCCTCCAAGACGGCGACGTAGCGCGGGCTCTTCCGCACACGCCGGCCGCACCCGAGGAGCCGCCCCTCCCCGCGGAGATGCGCCTTCTCCATGCGGATGTCCTCGTCTATCGAATAATCCAAGCCCAGCTCCTCGCACCTGTCGCGGAACGTCGCGCACAGCATCTGGTTGTCCTCGTTGGACACCATCTCGCAGGCGAATATCGTGCATCCGCCGCGCACGGCGAGGGCTTTCGCAAAGTATGCGTCCATGTCAATGAACTCGTAATGGAAGCTGCACGTCATGGTCAGTTCGACACCCCTGCCGGAAAGATATGAGGCGAGCGAGTTGTAATAGTCCGCCCCCCGCATGAAATTCGTGGTCAACTGCACCCTCGCCAGTTTTTCCGACGTGACGCGGGAAAGTATCTCCTCGAGGTCAAAGAGGCTCACCTCGCCGCCGACAAATTCAAGTTTGGCTTTCTTGCAGTCAAGCCTGTCCATGAGCGCGGATATGTCCGCCGCCGCGCACAGGAGCGTCTCGGTCTCCGCCTCCATCTTCTCCCTGCCGTACTCCTGCCTGCTGTGGCTCTGTACGCAGTATGAGCAGCGCAGGTTGCACAGCCTCGTGATGCGCCACTTTATGACGAACAAATCCTCATCATACGATGATTTAAGCGATATTAGATGTTTCATAATCAATACTCCTTCACGTCCGCATATTTCGTGTAGGACGCGGTGAACGTGTCCGTCCTGTCATGGTCTTTCGGGTCCGGGATGGTCTCAGTCCTGCTCGCCCCGCCGATGCTGACGGTCGCCGTAGTGCCGTCGGTGAACGTGACGGTCATGCTGCCGACATATATGTAGGCGCGCACCTCGGAGAGCAGCTTTTGGATTTTCGTATATGTCCCGTCCAGCGTCTTCGTCGTGCCGTTCGCTATCGTCTCGGTTTTCACGGAGCAGTCGAAGAGGCGCGTGCCGCCGCTCGACGAGTTGTATACGTCCACATAGTACGAGCTGAACTTGATGCTGCTCACGGTTTTGTCGCCGCTCGCAGACCATGAGAACCTAAGACTGACGCTCTCGACAAAGCCTTCGTCGAAGTCTGACGAGCAGGACGTGTATTCGTATGAGGACACCCTCATCGTCGCGGTGAGCGTGAGGCTGATTGTCGTGCGGAGGTATTTGTGGATTATGTCCGTGCCGTTCGCCTTGAGGCGGTAAATCTGCACGGTGCTTCCGTTTTTTATCACTTTTACGGCGGTAGGAGTGACCGTGCTTCCGTTCTTTTTTACGCTCAGGGCGGAGTAGTCGTAGTATGCCATGCCGTCCTTCCCTAGACTATTGTGAGCGTGAGCGTCGTGCCGGAGAGGTCCGCGCTCACGTTCAGCTTGGTGTACACTGGATTTTGGTTAACGACATCTTTTTTCAGGAAAAGCCTCTCGCATCCGATAATAACGGCATGGTTACTATCGGTGTCACCGCCTGAGCCGTTCGGGTCTTTGAAGTTAAGCCTCTGGTACATGAACATATTGCCGATATTTATAGATTCGTTCTGCTGAACCGTTTCAAGACTAGCAGAATACTGTCCTAACCTTGGAAAAGTTACGTTGTCTCCAATAAAAATGTTTCCTTCTCCATCTATTACAGCATAGCCGCTACGTCCATAAGTGTCAGACCCGCTTCCATTTCCGATAATGATATTCCCCTCTCCAGTCGTGATGTTCCGCCCGGAATATGCCCCAACTAATATATTCCTGTCACCGGTTATATTGTTATTGCCAGAATATCCCGCCTCTCGTCCAATAAAAATATTGTTCTCGCCCGTTGAGATGCGAGTAGCGGCTAGATAACCGACCGCAACATTCCCCTCTCCATTCGTCATATACTTTAAAGTTTCTTGGCCGATGGCTACGTTTTTTCCTCCGGTCGTAAAGCCACTGTTAGGACCAGACATTGCGTTGTTCCCGACAGCTACATTGCTGTCAGCATTGATTTTTAGAAGTGCGCCAGCACCGACAGCGACGTTACCATCACCACGCCCCAATTTCATCGCGCCAGCACCGACAGCGACATCACCTTGTCCTAAAGAACCAATGGTATCATCGTTTTGTATGGGATCCCCTATTCCATCACCGGCAGAGTTTCCTATGGCAACACAGTTCCCGGCATACCTAGCATTGGTTCCGGCATACTCCCCGATGAACACGTTTGCCGATGAATACACATTACCAGTTGACGGCATTATGTTCTGACCGGCATAATATCCGATTGCAATGTTCTTCTCTGAATTTATCGCTTTCTGCATAGCGTTGTCACCGATTGCGATGTTCCTGCCAGTACCTCCGCTCGTCACGGCGAGACCTGCTTTATTACCTATGAAGATGTTCTTGTCGTCACCCTGCAAGTTTGCCTTCAGGGTGCCGCCCGCTCCGAACCAGAAGCCGTCCTTGCTCCTATCATTGATTGTGCCGTCATCGTTGTATCGGTCGCCGCCTTTAATCGCACCGCCGGTCTGTATCTTGATGTACTGCGCGAAGAGCTTTGAGGTGAGGAGGGCGTTCGTAACGAGTATGTCGAACACAGCGTCTATGTCGTTGCTGACGGGCACGCCCGTAGAGCCGTACACGCGGGCGGCCGCCGCAAGGTCGAGCAGCGCGAGGTCGCGGTACTTCGCGTAGTCCTGCGAGTGCGGGGCTTGCCATGAGTAGCCGTTGTATACCTTCAAAGCCTTCACGTTGTCGCTCTCGCCGTTGAGCGGGGTAAGGGCTCCGCGGCAGAACACGCAGTCGCCGGTGCGGGCGTTCCTCGTGCCGAGCGAGGTAAACTGGTACGCGCTCGTCGTGCCGTACAGCGTAACGGCGCGGCTTCCTTCGGTGACCGTTCCCGCGATGCCGATGTGGTTCACGGGGATATCCTTCGCAAGCGACGAGAGGAGTACCGGCTCGATGAGCGCGGCGGTCTCGGTCTGTTCGGCTGCGGAGTTCACGAACTGCGCTATGGCAAGATAGTCGTCGCCGTTTATGTTCGAGTTCGCGCCAGACTGCATGTTCCTCCACTGCCTGTTGAGGATGTCGTAGTAGACGGGAATCGGCGTTCCCCCGGCAGCGGGAATCGCTATCCAGCCCTCCATCGCCACGTTCGGGTTAATCATCGCTTTCGTGACGGTTTTCTTTACCCCGGAATAATACACGAACCCGTTCACGTCGGCGGGAGAACCGCCACTGTATCCGTGTATGTAGATTTCCCCTGCGTTTGCGGTGGAGAAAGACTCATAGTTAATCTTCAGCCCGATGCCCTTGCCGTCGTTGCCGCTCGCGCCCGTTGGTCCGGTTGCTCCAGTTGCCCCCGTGCTTCCCGTCGCTCCTGTTTTTCCCGTTGCGCCGGTCGCTCCAGTTGCTCCCGTCTTTCCTGTCGCGCCAGTTGCTCCCGTCGCGCCAGTGCTACCAGTCGCCCCTGTCTTTCCAGTAGCCCCGGTTGCACCAGTAGCACCTGTTTTTCCCGTTGCGCCGGTCGCTCCAGTTGCTCCCGTCTTTCCTGTCGCGCCAGTTGCTCCCGTCGCGCCAGTGCTACCAGTCGCCCCTGTCTTTCCAGTAGCCCCGGTTGCACCAGTAGCACCTGTTTTTCCCGT
>JAFSJX010000021.1 GCA_017449285.1 Treponema sp. | reverse complement strand
CGAAGAAGAATATAAATCAATCCGTATGCAGCTGCGTGACCAGGAATTTGTGACTGCATTGCATGAACGGGAGCAGGCTTTTGAGCAAAGCAAACTGGACGCGGTGAAAATTGCGGAAGCGGCGGTGACGAAAGAGTTACAGCAGGTAATTTCGGAGAAAACTGCAGAAATTTCTTCATTGAAGGCGCAGCTTGTTACAAAAACAACAGAAAATGAACTGGCGGTTAAAAATGCGGTGGCTGATAAAGAAAAGCAAATTGCGGAACTGGCTGCCAAAATTGAGGCAGCAAGGGAAGCAAAAAGCGCTGCCGTGAATGAAGTCGTTGCGCAGAAAGACACAGAAATTTCCAGACTTCAGGGTCAGATTGGCAACAAGGAAAGTGAATATAAATTAAAATTGCAGGAAGAAGTCTCGGAAAAAGAGAATGTAATTACTTCACTGAAAGCCCAGCTTGAAACGAAATCTGCGGAACAGGAACTATCAATTAAAAATGCAGTTGCGCAGAAAGAAACAGAAATTGCAACACTGAAAGCACAGATTCAAGCCAATAAAACCGAGCAGGATCTTGCCGTACAGAAAGCAGTTGCCGAAAAAGCCGATGAGCTCAATCAAAAAGTGATTGAAATCGAGCAGTTAAAAGGCCAGATTGACAGCAAAGCAAAAGAAGCAGAACTGGCGCAGAACAATCTGAAAGCAAGCTATGAGCAGCAACTCAAATTCAAAGATGAGGAGATTGAGCGCTACAAAGATTTCAAGGCAAAGCAGTCCACAAAAATGATTGGCGAGAGCCTGGAAGTGTTCTGCAAAAATGAATTTGACAAAATGCGTCCGGTAGGATTCCAGAACGCAACTTTTGAGAAGGATAACAAAATTAGCGAATCGGGGAGCAAAGGAGACTTCATTTTCCGGGAAACCGAAGAGGGCGTGGAATTTATTTCCATTATGTTTGAAATGAAGAACGAGATGGATACCACGGCCACCAAACACAAAAATGAAGATTTCTTCAAAGAGCTGGACAAAGACAGGAAAGAGAAGAAATGCGAGTATGCCGTTTTGGTGACGTTGCTGGAACCGGAAAACGATTTGTATAACAACGGCATCGTGGACGTATCTTACAAATATGAAAAGATGTATGTGGTGCGGCCCCAGTTCTTCATCCCCATCATCACGCTGCTGCGGAATGCGGCGCGGAATTCGCTGAAGTATCGCAAAGAACTGGCAGTCGTTCAGAACCAGAATATCGATATTACGAATTTTGAAGAAAAGCTTAACGGGTTTAAAGAAAAATTTGACCGCGACTGCAGGCTGGCGGATAAAAATTTTGAGGATGCCATCAATGACATTGATAAAACCATTAAAAATCTGGAAAAGATCAAAAAAGAACTGCAGCTGACCGTCAGCCATCTGAAGCTTGCCGACAATAAACTGCAGGACATCACCATCAAGAAACTGGTGCGTGGCAATCCTACCATGGCCGCCAAGTTTGCGGAACTGAAAACGGAAGCGCCGGATGGGGAATAATCGTATATAACGGAAAGAAGAATTCATGGGATCATAAAGCTGTCGATAATCGTTCGGCAGCTTTTTAGCATTTCAGCAGGCAAAGCGTGGTGTTTATCCGGCATTGCATAAATCCGTTTTCTAAAAGCAGGCAAAAAATCGTAAAAACTATACAAAAAATGAATGCAAAACACAAAAAACGTACAATAAATGAAAAATAGTCTTTGCTAATATTGTGATTACAGTTATAATAGATACAAAGGATTAAGAGGCGCAAATTTTACATTGGCGCTCCGTGCATTTCCTTTCCGGTAAAAAGAATTAAAAGGGGGATAGTTATCATGTTGAAGACAAACTTTCAAAAGGGTATGTTCACCATACTGGTGGGTATCGTACTCTGGTTCCTGCCGGTACCTGCAGGCCTGAAGCCGGAAGCATGGCATATGTTCGCAATCTTTGTTGCGACCATTATCGGCTTTATCCTGCATCCCATTCCAATCGGCGGCGTAGCGTTGATTGCAGTAGGTCTCACCGGGTTCCTGAAAGTACTGAAACCGGCGGAAGCCCTGTCCGGCTTCGGTAATGCAACCATCTGGCTGATCGTTGGCGCGTACATGTTTGCCAAAGGCTTCATCAAAACCGGCCTGGGCCGTCGTATTGCGTATGTCATCATGTCACAGATTGCCACAAGCTCTTTGAAACTTGGTTATTCTCTGGCTATCACCGACTTTATCGTTTCGCCGGCGACCCCGTCCAACACGGCCCGCGGCGGCGGCATCCTGTATCCTATCGTACGGTCCCTCTGCACTGCGTTCCAGTCGGAACCGGATGACGGCACCCGCAAGAGAATCGGTAACTACCTGATGCTCTCCACTTTCGAATGCGACTGCATCACCTCGTCCCTGTTCCTGACCTCCGTGGCGCCGAACCTGCTGGTAGCAAAGCTGGCCAAAGACGTAACCGGGCTGGATATCACCTGGGGTACTTACGCACTGGCCACTATTCTCCCCGGCATCATCGCATTGAT